>NZ_CBYL010000028.1 GCF_000577335.1 Faecalispora jeddahensis
CCTGCCCTGCGTAGTCGCCATCAACCGTTTCCCCACCGATACCGAAGCCGAGCTGACTCTGATCCGCAGCAAGTGCAAAGAGCTGGGCGTTGAGGTTGCTCTCAGCGAGGTATGGGCAAAGGGCGGCGCCGGCGCAGTAGAGCTGGCGGAAGAGGTCGTTCGTCTGTGCGAGGCCCCGAATAACTTCAGCTATGTGTACGATGCCGAGCTGTCGATCAAAGAGAAGCTCAACGCGATCGTACAGAGAGTGTACCACGGCAGCCGCGCTGTTCTGACCGGCCCGGCCGTGAAGCAGGCGCAGCAGCTCGAGCAGCTTGGCTTTGGCAACCTGCCGATCTGCATGGCGAAAACACAGTACAGCTTTACCGATGACGCGAAGTCCCTGGGCGCTCCCGAAGGCTTCGAGATCGCGGTCAAAAACCTGAAGGTATCCGCGGGTGCCGGATTCATCGTTGCTCTCACCGGCGACGTGATGACGATGCCCGGCCTGCCGAAGAAGCCCTCGTCCGAGAACATCGATGTGGATGAAAACGGCCGCATTTCCGGCTTGTTCTAATCCGTATTTCTCACTCATTTTTGCCGCCCCCGCGCCATTTGCGCCGGGGCGGCGCTTTGTTTTTACGAATGTCAAGCCCCCTGCATTCTTTTTGTAAGAATGCAGGGGGCTTTGTGTCAGCAGACAGTTTTATAAAATTAGATTGACTTATCGTCCTGGCAATAATATTATATTGTTGTCAGGACGATAAGCGAGGTGATGATTTGAGTCCACGCACAGGTCGGCCCCCATCTGGTAACGCGCGGCAGCAAAAAGTGGAAACGAGGATGACGAACAAAGAACTGGAAACACTTGACTACTGCTGTAAAATGACAAAGATGTCGAGGTCAGAGGTGATACGGGCTGGTATTGAGCTGATCTATTCCAACTTGTGTAACTTCAAAGAAAAATAAAAGGAAGCGGCGTCCAACCCACAAAGCAAGGCGCCACTTCCCCCAACCAACAAATGCCCGAAAGCAAATGCTGCGTAAATATTATAGCATGCGCGGCCATTCCTTTCAAGCCGTTGTTGGGGAAACAAGGAAAGGATGATTTTTTATGACGAGCATTCTCGAAGAATTTGCTTATGGCAATCTATCGCCGGAGGCGCAGCCTTTTCATCGAAATTCCGAATATGGTGAGGCCATGCGAATGTTGACCCGGAATGAGGAATATCTTCTGGAAAGACTGAATGAGGAAGAAAAAATACTGTTTGAAAAGTACATCGATGCACAGGACGAGCTGAACAGGCTCACTGCGGTCGGAAACCTGATTTACGGCTATAAGCTGGGGGTTACGATGACGGCGGAGGTCTTTGTCGGAATGGACGATTTGTTTCAGCATGGGAGAAATCGCTGATACTTCAAAACGCTCTCCGCAACATAGTCCAGAAGTACTCTGTTGAATTCAGACTCTATCACAGCAGAAAGCGGTCAAGGCATTCGCCCTGACCGCTTTCTGCTGCTCTTTTTTAAACCGAAAGACGCTTTATTCGTACACTTCTGCTTCAAGCCGGAGCATATCGGCCAGAGCCAGCAGCTCGTCTTTTACATCTCCGTAAATCACGGTAAAGTGCGGCTCCCAACCGGCTTTTACACTGCTTTCCACCACACGCAGAGCGTCGGCCTTCGGCTGTACCACCACAGAGGTTCCGCAGAATTGCTTTGGCTTATCAAGCGCGCGGCCCGGCAGAATAAACAGCCGGAAGGTTCCATCCACCTTTCGGCCCATGCGAAAAACCGTTGCCTGCTCTGCCGGTTTGCACCCGAATTCCATCGTGGGGCCGATCTTCCGGTTCGGGTGAACCCCCACCTGCGCGCCGGTGTCCACGCGGGCCAAAGAGCAGGCGGCAGTACCGCAGTGCCAGTATGTAATGGTGTTTTCCACTTCATCCAGAGAAACGGGGTCGCCGAAAAAGGTCGGCAGACTGGTCAGCTGGGTGCCGATGTACATCGACAGCGCGCCGTAAACATCCGATTCACAGGCGGAGGCAACCAGATTGTCATTTAGCATCGCCAGAACGGAGCATACCGGCGTGCCGTAGGCGGTAAAGAAATCCGGCCAGCAGCGCGAAGAAAGCGCACCGATCCCGTTTGCTTTTACATAGTCGTCATAGGCTTTGTACAGCCGCACAAACGCGTCACGGTTTTTGGCGGGCGTGTTTTCCAGCCCCGTCATGGCCTGCTCGGCGGCTTTGCGGCAGTCAGCACATTCTTCCTCCGTGTAGCTCACGGCTTTTTCCATCAGCTCACGCGTTTCAATGGATTCGAGCGTAACGCCAAAGGTGTGCAGCAGCTCCGAATCGAGCGCACGGCCAAAGCCAAAGCCCTGAGGCGTATGGCCCACCGCCGCCATTTTCAGCGAGTGGAGCTTGTGATAGACCTCACCGGCGCGCAGGAACGCGTGGATTTTGTGAATCACCGCTTCCTCCTCGGGCGCGCCGAATACATACGCAAACCGGTTGTCGCCCAGCGCGTGCATAGCGTTGGCGGCGGAATAAGCCCCCGTCAAAGAATTCAGACGCAGCCGCCCGCCGTCGATCACCGGTTCCCGCAGTGTCCACAACAGGGTGGGGCCAGAGAAGCGGTGGCGAATCTGGCTTACGTAGGCCGCGTTGGCAAAGGTGATATTCTGGATGATCAAAAGTTGAGGGGAAATCGTATCCAAAAACGCATTCAGCTCCTCGATCGTCAGCAG
This sequence comes from Faecalispora jeddahensis, assembly GCF_000577335.1. Taxonomy (GTDB): domain Bacteria; phylum Bacillota; class Clostridia; order Oscillospirales; family Acutalibacteraceae; genus Faecalispora; species Faecalispora jeddahensis. The sequence goes on from NZ_CBYL010000028.1 coordinate 2,732, forward strand.
CATGTTCTGCGGACACACCACCTGAGTCGATAAAGAGGTGAGCAATCCGACTGATTTTTCAAATTCCGCCTGCGCACTTTCCAGATGAAACGTGGGCACCCCAATGGGCAAATAGGCCACCTGATATTCCGCCATAACAATTCCGCCTTTCGTTAGTCCTTGCGATTGAGCGCGACATATGCTTCGTGCCCGCGGATTGGTACTGTTCACCCGCAGACTCTTTTCCAGGAAAAAATACTTCGTACCGGCTTATAATACTGCGTTACAGCTCCGCAAGCCCGCGGAACAAGCGCTTGTACTCACTTTCTTTTCGGTAAAACACGGGCGGGTAGCCTATCGGTGCATCAACAAGATGCTCTCCGCCATCGAATTCCGCACCGCTCCACAGATGCACCCAGCTGTCCTGCGGCAGGTATACCCGCCATTTGCAGACCTCTTTTTCCAGAACCGGGGCAACGAGAAGCTCGCGGCCGAACAGATACTCCGTCTGGATGTGATAGGCCGCGCGATCTTCTGGATAATGCACGAACAGCGGGCGCTGCACGGGCAGGCCGCGCGTCGCGTTTTCCTCCACAAGCTGTTTGAGGTAAGGCTTCAGCGCCACATGGATTTTGGCAAGCCGGGCGAACTGTTTCAGCGCGTCCTCGTCGTCATATACCTGAAAATTTTCATCGGGGCGGTTGCCCTCGTGCGTTCGCATCACAGGGGTGAACACCGCCATCTCCGCCCAGCGAAGGAACAGCTCTTTGGTGCGCCGATTGCCGAACAGCGACGTGTATCCGCCGATGTCGCTGTGGCTGAGCCCGCAGCCGCACATTCCGGCGCTGAGGGCAGCCGTGATCGTGGTTCCAAGGCCGTCGTGTCTGCTGAAATCCACGGATTGATCCCCGGCCCAGAGCAGAGGGCAGTATTTTTGCGAGCCCGTGGCCCCGGCACGCATAAAGAATACGGCTTCGCCAAGTTTTCCGCTTTCCGCGACCGCCTCATAATTGCAGCGCGCCCAAAGAGCGGGCCAGTGATTATGCTCCAGCATGGGGGAAACGCCGTTGAACAGTTTGACGTCGGTGGGTAGATATTCACCGAAATCGGCCATCCAGCCGTCAATTCCCAGAGCCAGAATCTGTTTTTTAATGCAGTCTTTGTACCACTCAAAGGCTTCGGGATTTGTCAGGTCGACTACGCCGCAGTAAAACTCGCCAAAATCCACCAGATAGTCGCCGCCGTCCGCGGCAAGAGCGAAATAGCCTTTTTCTTTTGCTTCTCGATACAATTCGCCGTCGTTCACCAGATATCCGTTGTTGTACGCCAAAAAGCGGATGCCGTGCTCCTTGTATTCGCGGATTTTTTCCGGCAGGCCGGGGTACATCTTCTCATTGAGCTTCCAATCCCACTGCAGCCGTCTGCCAAATGAGGTTTCGCGCTTCCCAGCCCAGTCCTGGCACCAGATTCCGGCCAGGGGAACGCCGCTTTGCAAAGTGCGCTCCGCAAGGGAAAAGGCACGCTCGGCGCCGCCCTGCACGCCGAGGATCACGCCGTTGTAAATCCAGTCCGGCAGCAGCGGCTGGCGGCCAAGGAATTCGCTGAGCCGGTACAGCAGGTTCTCCCAGTTGTCGGCGGCTTCGATGCGAATGCGGTTCGGCACCGCCCAAAACTGCAGCTCGTGGAATGCTTCATTTCGAAAGTCGAAATCCGCGTAGGCGGTGCAGTCCGCATGCAGATAGTATTTTCGGGACGAAACGTAGGTAGGCTGCGGGTAGTTGGTATTGTAATAGTCGCCTCCGGCCTTGTTCTCCACATCGGAGCGCCAGGTGATATAGGTCGTTTTGTCGCGTCCCACACCGGGCTCAGATGTCCACAGGGGGAAATGCCGGCCGCGCAGGTTCAGATAAGACATCTGCTCGCCGCAGCCGTAGCAGGATTCGTCTGCGTCGGCGCACACGCGCAGCCAAAAACGGTTGATGGACGGATCGAGCTGTTCAAAAGACAGCTCCGCGAGCTCGCCCTGAAGCATCACCTGTATGCGAAGCCGCTCTTCCAAATCCAGCGTCCATCCGGAATCCGTTTCTTCGGCCCCGGTGACGCGAAGCGGCACGCGTTCCGACAGATAATCCTCTATTTTGAAATTGCCGCGGTACATCTCGACGCTTTCCTGTCCGACTCCCACATAGATCATCGGCCGCTGCGGCGAGGCCTCGAGCAGAATGGTATCGTTATGACGCAGAATCCAGGCGGTATGATTCCAACAGGCTTGCATGATTCGCACCTCGCTTTCTTTGTTTACCCGGCCATCAGTGCCGGCAGGGAGGAGTAGGCCATAAAGCAGCCCGACAAAAACAGTATGATATATACCATAAACAGAAAGTGCCGGTTCGGAATTTTTTGATGAATCCAGGTGCCGAGCAGAATACCGGCCGCCAAAAACGGCAGAGTGATCAGGCTCATGCGTAACACTGTGCCGGTAAAAACACCGGTTGCAATGTAGCGGATCAGTAAAATCAAATTCAGACTGAACCAAAACGAGCACATGGTAGCGCGGAACTGGCTTTTTTCACGAATGGTACGCGTGATATAGATGATCAGCAGCGGGCCGCCCGAGCTGAAAGCACCATGAACGATGCCCCCAAGGAACAGCAGAAAGTAGAGTATGTATTTGCGAAAGCCCTGCGGCATGGTGTCGGTGGATTTTATTCTGCTCAGCCCCTGACGGATTCCGTTTGCGGCGACGAGGATCATGAAAACTGCCAGCAAGAATTTCAGCACCATTTCGGGCAGCGCGGAAAACGCCCACATGCCGATCGGCAGGCCGAGGAGCACAAACAGCATCACAATGCCGTACTGCTTCCACTGGATTTTTCGAAAATCCGTCGCGATGACATAGGCGGAAAGCAGCCATGCGTGCAGGCAGAGCACCGGCACTGCGACCGACACACCTGCAATGGCGATTCCAAACGGGAGGGCCAGTACGGTGGAGCCAAAACCCGTAATCGATTCGATGACATGCGTGACAAAAGAAAGCAGCCCGAACAGCAGCTCTTCCATGCTCATAAACGGCCTCCCCAATCCTGAATCGCCGAACTGCAAAACGCGGGGCGCTTTACCCAATCGGGCTGATTGAAATTATTTTTAACAGGTTTAATTAAATAGTAATATAGGTGAGAATCAATGTCAATCAATAAAACGACTAAATCAAAGCTAACATTTTTGGAGGGGTAGAAGTCTCTTTTCAAACAGCACGAAGTTTCTTCTGGCAACCCTGTAGGAACAGTGTTAAATGCAGGTGAGCAGAAAAGCGCATATCTCCAGGGAAAACGCAGCTGTTCCGCCGATTTTTAGTGATGATCAGACATAGATTCGGAAAATCAGAAGAGGGAAGTACTCATGAACTGTTTCAATCAATAAGCTGCATCAGGGCTAAGTAAAACCGCCGTGAGAAAAAAGAAAGCGGTCAAAAAGCACAAAAAGCAGTCGGAATTATTTAATTAAAACATTTAAAAAATAATTGACTTTTCTTTTGGCGGCACCTAAAATCAAAAGTAGAACGACCGGATTGCAGCAAAATGCGCGATTCAGTTAAAAGGTTTATCTGAATGTGAGGGGAGAAAGCATGGATACGGTTTTTCAGTTTACGATGCCGACCAAAATCGTTTTTGAGGACGGCGCAGCTTTTCATGCGGGGGATCAGGTTAAGGGGGAAAGCGTACTGGTGATTTCAGACCCATTTTTATATCAGAGCGGAGTCGCCCGAAAAATCGGCGAAGGTCTTGGCGGCAGGCGAGTGGCCTATTTTAGTGAAATTGAGCCGAACCCTTCCTGCGAGAGTGTGGACACGGCGGCGCAGGCTGCGCGCGACGCGGGCGCTCGGTGCGTGATCGGTCTCGGCGGCGGCAGCTCGCTGGATGTAGCAAAGGTGGTTGCCTGTCTTGTGAGCAATCCGGGCAGCATCTACGACTATTACGGCGGCGGAACCAAACAGCTGGAACGCCGCGAGGCGCAGCTCATCTGCATTCCCACCACGGCGGGCACCGGCAGCGAGGTAACGAATGTCGGTGTGTTCACGAATCGTAAAACCGGGAAGAAGGTTCCCATGCTCAGCCCGCTTTTCTGGCCGGACATCGCCCTGGTCGACAGCACCCTGACCCACACGCTGCCCGCGGCGGTCACGGCCTCCACTGGGATGGACGCGTTCTGCCACGCGATCGAAGCATATTGGAACCGGGAATCGCAGCCGATGTGTGACATGCTTGCCATGCGCGCAATGAAGCTGATTCTGGAAAATATCAAAACGGCGTACGATTCCCCGCAGGACGCACAGGCGCGGCGAAACATGAGCTTGGCCAGTACGCTCGCGGGTGTCGCGTTCAGCCAGACCCGCACCACCGGGATTCACGCGGTCAGCTTCCCGCTGACGGTGGAATTCGGGCTGAGCCACGGCGAAGCCTGCTCCATTACGCTGCCTGCTTTTATCCGCATCAGCGAAGAAAAGAAGCAGAAGAAAATGCGTGAGCTGTGCGGCTGGCTCGGGTTTGCTGATGTTCCGGCGCTGGCGCAGGCGGTCGAGGATCTGATGCGCAGCATGAACATGCGCACACGGCTGCACGAAGCCGGGGTGCGGGAGGAAGATATTGAACAGATCGCGCAGGTTGGGCTGGAGGCGGCGATCATCCAGCTGACCCCGGCGGAGATGAACAGGCAGACGGTGACGGCCCTGCTTCGTTCCATACTGTAATTCAGACAGGAGGACAAAGATGAGCGAACAACAAATCGATTTGCAGCATCAGGCCAATGTCATCCGCAAGCTGACGCTGGAGGAAATCGGGAAGCTCGGCGTCGGGCATGTCGGCGGCAGCCTTTCTATTTGCGAGGTTCTCTCGGCGCTGTATTTTCGGCTGATGAAGATCGATCCCCAAAATCCCGGGTGGCCGGAGCGCGACCGGCTGGTGCTCTCGAAAGGGCACGGCGGCCCGGCCTTGTATGCCGCGCTGGCACTGAAAGGCTATTTCCCGATAGAGCTGCTCGATACCCTGAACCGTCCCGGCACCATGCTCCCCAGCCACTGCGATATGCGGCGCACCGTCGGCATCGATATGACCACCGGCTCTCTGGGGCAGGGCTTTTCCGCCGCGGTCGGAATGGCGCTCGCGGTTCAGATGGACCATCTGCCGAACACGATTTATACTATTATCGGCGACGGCGAAAGCGACGAGGGCCAGATTTGGGAGGCCGCCATGTTTGCGGGTGGCAGGCGGCTGGATCATCTCATCGCCTTTACCGATTACAACAAAATGCAGATCGACGGCTATACGCAAGAGATCAATCCGCTCGAGCCGCTGGAGGACAAATGGCGTGCCTTCGGCTGGCATGTGCAGTCGATCGACGGCCACAACACCGATGAGATTGTGAGCGCGGTGGAGCAGGCCAAGCGCGCGCAGGGGAAGCCCTCCATGATCCTGCTGAACACGATCAAGGGCAAGGGGGCTTCTTTTTCAGAGGGAAAACTCGCCTCCCACAACATGAAGCTGACCGAAGAAATGTGGAAAGCAGCGGTCGCCGAGCTGGAAAAGGAGGGAGCGTAAATGAATCAGCCGTTTGAGGTGAAGTTGGAGGAGCATTGGCTGCGGGATACCTACGTAGACCTGCTGCTGGAATACGCCCAAAAGGATGACAGGATCGTCGCGCTGGACGCGGATTTGATGGCGGCATCGAGTGTCAAACGCTTCTCTCAGCAGATGCCGGGCCGGGCCATCGATGTTGGCGTAGCCGAGGCGAATATGATCGGCGTTGCGGCGGGACTCGCCGCCATGAGGAAAATACCGTTCACGCATTCCTTTACCGCCTTCGCAAGCCGCCGCGTGTGCGACCAGGTGACGCTTTCGGTCGCCTACGCGGGCCTGAACGTCAAGATGGTTGGTAGCGACCCGGGAATCACAGCGGAGCTGAACGGCGGCACCCACATGAGCATGGAGGATGTGTCGATCATGCGGAACATCCCCGGAATGACGGTTTACGAGCCGGTGGACAGTGCCCAGCTGCGCGCGGCGTTCCCGCAGATTCTGGCGCACGACGGCCCCGTTTATATTCGCCTGCTGCGCCGGCCCGCGGTGCGGATTGATTCAGAGAACGACGAGTTCACGCTCGGCAAGGCGTCCCTTCTGCGCGAGGGTGGGGATGTCACGATCCTTGCGACCGGAATCATGGTGGCTGAGGCGCTTCTGGCGGCTGAAGAGCTGGCCGGGCAGGGGATCAGCGCCGAGGTGCTGAATGTACATACCGTCAAACCGTTTGACGAAGAAGCAGTTCTTCGCAGCGCAATGAAAACAGGAGCGGTGGTTACGGCGGAAAACGCCTCCGTCATCGGTGGGCTCGGCAGCGCCGCCGCGGAATGCCTTGGGGAGAACTGCCCGGTGCCCCTGCGACGGGTCGGGGTGCGCGACTGCTTTGGCGAGGTGGGCTTGACCGACTACCTGAAAGAAAAATTCGGCCTCACGGCAAAGGAGATCGTCCGTGCAGCGCATGAAGTGACAGAAAGGAAGAATTTCAGATGAAGGTATTGATTGGATCGGATAAATCTGGGTTTGGCCTCAAGGAAGAGGTCAAAGCATATCTTGCCGGCAAAGGCTACGAAATGACCGACTGCAGCACGCTTGATCCGGAGCAGCCGAAGCCCTTTTTCGAGGTGGCGCCGATCGCAGCGCAGAAAATTCAGAGCGGCGAGTTCGAGCGCGCCATTTTGATCTGCGGCACCGGCATGGGTATGGCGATCGTCGCCAATAAGTTCGAGGGCATTTATGCGGCTTGCTGCGAAAGCACCTATGCGGCCGAAAAATGCCGCGCCATCAACGACGCGAATATTCTCACCATGGGTGGCTGGATCATCGCCGGTATTCTGGGCTGTGAAATGGCCGAAACCTTCCTCACCACCGGGTTTACCGAGAATCTGGAGGAATGGCGGCAGGAGTTTTTGAAAGGCGCAAAACAAAAGGTCGGCGCAATCGAAGAATCCATTTACCGCAAGGGGTAATATTCCATGAAAGCAGGATCACTTTTGGCAATGCCCGTTATCATGCGTTCTACTTATTTCCCAATTCAAAAATCCCGCGAGCCGAAGTTCGGTTCGCGGGATTTTTGACGGTGAAACAGAATCAGAGCTCTTTTTCTTCACTGTTCAGCAGGCCGCCGTTTTCAAAAAACAGGCTTTCCACTGTTGCGGCGGGGCCGAGTGTTTCCAGCCCCATGTTGTAATGGCTAAAGCTGACCCGTTCGGTATTGGCATAGCGGGTCAATTGCTGCTGCAAAGACTGCCGGAAGCGCTCATTTTCAAACAGCTCCCCGTACAGCACTACGCTTTCGGGGTCGAACAGCGTAAGCATGTTTTTGATCACAAGGCAAAGATAGAAAATCACACGGTCGAGCGTTTGCTCCACAACGTGATCCTCGGCATTGTAGGCGCGGATGACCTCCTGAATCGTCACTTTCGAAGCGTCGCCACCGGTCAGATCCCACAGCACCGGCGTGCGCTGCTCACCGAGCATGCTTTTCATCGTGTTTTCGATGGAATCGTAATGGATGATTGTCTCAAGGCAGCCCTGATTGCCGCACACGCAGGGCGCGCCGTTCGGGTCAGCGATCATGTGGCCGAGCTGAATCGCCCGGTAGTTGAATACGCTGGATTGTCCGTCCCCCAGCGTGTAGGCCGCGCCGAGACCCGGGCCGTATTTGATGAACAGCATCGGGTGAATCTGGCGGTGGCTCGAAAGCACGCTTTCCCCGTGCGCCAGTGCGCAGATGTTATTGGTCAGCAGCACCGGCATTCGGAGCTTTTCCGATAAAATGGAAGCGACAGGAATGTTGCGTTCCTCCCATACCTGAAACGGATTGACGCTGATCCCGTTGATGCTGTCTACAATGCCGTTGATACTCACGCCGAGCCCCACCATCGTTCTGGTGGAAAGCACATTGTATTCCGCAAGCTTTGCCTGAATCGTGTGTGTCAGCTTTTCCAGAATGGCTGGGGCCTTGCGGCGGCAGTCGCCGGTGTAGATCAAATCCTCAAACAGGATGGTGTTGTTCAGGTCGGTGCACAGTACCCGGAATTTGTGCCGGGTAATATATACCCCCAGCGCGGCGTAATGGGCGCCGTTGATCTGGAGTAGCACCTCGCGCCGCCCTTTTCGGTTGGTGCTTTTTTCCCGTTCTGCTTCCACCTGGCAGAGCAGGCCCTCGTCGAGCATCTCGCCGGTGATCATCGTGATGGCGGCGGGCGTCAGGCCAAGCCGCAAGGCGATTTCTTTTCTGGAGATACTGCCGCTCAGGTGGATCAGCTGTAGAATGGAGCTGCGGTTCTGTTTTTTCACGGCCAGCATATTGACTCCGTTTTCGCGCACATTGGGCATCGGTACGCCCTCCTTCCTGTGTTTTAAATTAATAGAAAACCTGAATATTCTTTCCTGTCAGTCCGGCATAAGCGCCGTTTTTGGCGGGAGCGCTTTCCGGGTGTGCAATCAGCCATTTTCCCTGCATCCAGAGCAGGCGTTCCTCCCCGCGGGCGTTTTCAGGCAGGCGCTCTAAAGGCAGATTTGTGCTCTGCGGCAGAACGACAACGCATTTGAAGCCTTCATCGCTTACCCTGCAGGGGGCAAAATGAAGTGTGGTTCCGTAAAGCTCGCACGCGGTTCCGGCGGGAACATAATAGCCCTTTACCAAAGAGGTATCGAGCGTGTTGCCGCGGATATCGCGGGCGTCGGCAAGCAAGAGCACCAGATCGGTCACGGCCAGGTCCAGCTCCGGCATCTTGTGGTATTCCAGCGCGTTCAGGTGGCTGCCGTTGCCGATGCAGTAGCCGACCTCGATCGGCATGGAGCCGTTCAGTTTCTCTTTTACGGCGGCGGCCAGCTCTGTGGCGCAGAGTCTGGGATCGTCGGCTACATAAACGTTCCCCGATTCGGGAACCGCGATTTGCTCCATTGTTTTGAGCCACGGGGTAAAATCGTATTCCTCTACGATCCGGCCATATTGCCGGAAGGATTCGTCGGTGACGGGGAGCAGAGACAGCGCCGGATTTTTCTTTACCAAATCAGTATACACGTTCCAACCTCCCAAATTGCATTTTAAATATTGAAACCGTTAAATGAATTGCGAAAATGTCCGCCGAAAATATGGATGCGTGATTTGGAACAGGGCAGATCATTCTTTTGGTTTGATCTTAGCATAATTTTAAAGCAAAAAGCAATCCGAATTTAAATTAATTAAAAGATTTAATAATATAGCACAAATTGTGATATTTAAAAATAGTAGAGTAAACAAATTTAGAGCATTTCAATAAAAATTGTTTACATTACACAAATCCTAAGATATAATTTGAATCGGGGAGGCACCCGTGAAAGCAGAATAGAATAGGAAAAACAGGATTAAGTTTAGGCACTTAAATAACTTGCTGCCACAACGGGGGCCAGATTTGTTTCAGTCGAGGAATCTGAGAGTATTTTAATGTATTAGGAGGTTGTGTAATGAAAAAGTTGATCGCTTTCAGTTTGGCGGCAGCGATTGGAGTGCTTTCCTTTACGGGCTGCAGCGGCCAGACGGGAACGGCGTCCGGCGCTGGCAGCAGCCAGGCAGGGCAGGAGGTCACTCTGACGTTCCCCTGTATTTGGGTCGGCTCCGACAGCAAGGCAAAGGTGTTCGGCGAAATGGTCGCGGGCTTTAACACCGAATATGCCGGGAAGTATCAGATTAAACTGGAGGAGCAGACGGATTACGACGCCTACCGCGATAAGATCCGTACTCTGATTTCCACCGGAGCCGCGCCAGATCTGTTTACCGTGCAGGATTTCCCGGATCTGGAGCTGTATGCATCGTCCGGCAAGCTGATGAACCTGACCGATTTTCTGGCGGAATCCGACATGGCCTCCCGTTTTGAGGACGGGATCATCGAGAGAGCGCAGATCGACAGCGCCAACTACGCGATGCCTTATGAGAGCGCGGTTGTTCCGATCATGTACAATCAAAAGCTGCTGGAAGAAGCCGGCGTAACGTCCATTCCCACTACATATGATGAATTCTGGGATGCCTGCGCCAAGCTCAAGGCGAAGAACATTTTCCCGGCAACGCAGATGACAAGCGCCAACGCGTGGACCTCCATGCTCTGGTACTCCTATGCTCTGGCGGCCTGCGGCGGTGCAGATGTCTATAAGAACGGCTTTGATGACCCCGCGTTTGAAAAAGCGGCGGAGATCATGGTGAAAATGTTCCAGAACACCTCGTCCGACGCAGTCGGTGCGGACGCCACTGTGGTAAACGGCCACTTCTTCAATGAACGCGCTGCCATTTACACCAACGGCTCCTGGATTTTGGGCCGCATCAAGAAAGAGGGCGTGCAGGGCCTGTACGACAATCTGGTGCTTGCACCCGGCCTGAGCTACGACGGCAAAAACGGCGGCGCGTATATCAGCACCATTCAGGCGTATCTGGTGGCAGGCAAGCAGGATGATCCTCAGAAGGCCGAGGCGGCCAAAGCGTTCCTGCGCTATGTCAGCGATCCCGAACGCGTGGTAGAACTTGCAAACTCCTCCGGTGCTCTGTTCGCCATTAAAATGGATGCCTCTAAAATCACAGACCCGCTGCAAGCCGAGATCGTAAAGCAGAGCGCCGCGGCGTCTTTCATGATCGGTCATTTCCAGGGCTCCGTTCCCACGGCCGTGGCAAATGAGTTCCCCGCGGCACTGGAATCCCTTGTGATCGGCGACATTACCCCTGCTGAATTTGTGCAGCACCTGAAGGAAGTAAAGGACAGCAACAGCTGACAAATTTGGTTTTCGAGCAACATCGGTTATGCCGCGGGTGGGATCGTGTTCCTTGGGCCGCCCGCGGCCTTTCTTTGAAAAGGAAACAGGGGAGTTTACTATGAAGATCACAAAGCAGGACAGGATCGGCATCGTTCTTTTCCTTGCACCGGCGCTTTTGTTGATTCTGGTGTTTTTTATCGTCCCGATCCTTTCCGTTGGCGTTACCAGCTTTTTTAAATGGAATGGGATCACTGCGCCGGAATTCAGCGGGTGGCAAAACTATGCCAAAATTTTTTCGGATAAGGTATTTTGGCGCAGTGCCAGGAATAATCTGATCTGGGTAGCCGGAGCCTGTCTGGTGCAGGTTCCCCTGGCGCTGATCATGGCGATGGTGCTTTCCACAAAGCCACGCGGATGGAAAATCTTTCGGACCGTTTATTTTTTGCCGCAGGTGATCTCCGGCATCGCCATTGCCATGCTGTGGTCGGCGGTATACAACAGTGAATTCGGTCTTTTGAACGGCCTGCTTAAGCTGGTGGGTCAGGGGGATTCGACCCGCAATTGGCTGGGGGACCCCAAAACGGCATTTACCTGTGTGCTGGTGTACGGCTTATTTTACATCGGGTACTTTATGGTCATCCTGATGGCCGGGATCAGCGATATTGACGAAAGCTATTACGAAGCAGCCACCATCGACGGCGCGAGCCGCCTGCAGATGGAATGGCATATAACGATTCCCCTCATCCGATACTCCATCATGACCTGCGTAACGCTGGCGGCCGTGTACGCGCTGCGTACCTTCGAGCAGTTGTATCTGCTCACAAACGGCGGCCCGGCCAACCGTACCTCGGTCTTGGTGCTGTACCTGTACAATCAGATGCGCAATAACAATTACGGCGGCGCCAATGCTTCGAGCATGATGCTGATTCTGACCGGCACGCTGGTGATCATTGTGGTGCGCAGGTTGTTTGCGGAAAAGAAAAGATAGGGGGAGCGTCATGGAAGGGATTGTAAAAGGAAAAGCCAGTTACAGCACCAAGGGAGTTTTGTGTCTGATTCTCAAATGGGTTATCATCCTTCTGTTTGCGGTGTACACGCTGTTCCCGCTGCTGTGGCTGTTGATTACATCGTTAAAAACCAACGCCGAGTATTTCAATGATCCGTTTTCTTTTCCGGCCGTTCCGCAGTTTCAGAATTACATCAACGCGTTTTCTCAGGCCAATCTGGGGCAGATGATCTGGAATTCCGTGACGGTTGCGGTGACCGCCACCGCGGCGACCGTATTTGTGGCCGCTATGGCCTCATATGCGATCTCCCGCTTTGACTTTAAAGGAAAAGAAATCTTCTTCACCATTTTTTCCGCCGGCGTGATGGTTCCGCTCAACGCCCTGATGGTTCCGTATTTCACGATTTTCAGCAGAATCGGCCTGCTCGATTCCATGAACGCGCTGCGGATTCTGTACACGGCGATCGGCCTGCCGATTGCAGTCATCATCATCCGCGGATTTATGGATTCACTGCCGCGCGAAATCGAAGAGGCGGCGTATATCGACGGCTGCGGATTTTTCGGGCGCTTTTTTCAGATCATCCTGCCGCTTTCCAAGACGGGGCTGATTACAGCGGCCACGTTTCAGTTCATCACTTGCTGGAATGAATTCGTTTACGCCAATCTGCTGACCTCATCCCCGCAGAATAAAACGATCCAGATCGGGATCCGTTATTTTACCAACCAGTTTACAACGGATTATGTATCGATGTACGCGGCGATTATTATTGCAATTGTTCCCAGTGTTCTGGGGTATGCGCTCTTCCAGAAGCAGATCATTTCCGGCATGACCAGCGGTGCGGTAAAGGGCTGACCGCCGCGCGGAGCGGTGATGATGCCCGCTGCAAAAACCATTTTCCAAGCTTATACGCCATACAGTTTTGCATAACAAACAGGAGCGTCGGGCCATTGGCCCGACGCTCCTGTTTGCAGAAAAGAGGGGAAAGCTCCGCTTTTCTCAATGATTTTTAAACAGCCTTAAGATCCACAGGAGAATGACAGAGCCAATCACAGCAACTAACAGACTCCACAGGTTAAATCCGGTGATTCCCACACCACCGAGCATGTTCATCAGAAAACCGCCGATCAATGCGCCGACAATACCAACTACGATGTTTGCAAACGCGCCCATAGAGGCGTCAGTATTCATAAATTTACTTGCAATCCATCCAGCCAATGCGCCAATAATGACCCAAGCGAGTATACCCATGGATAAACCTCCTTCTCTTTCCACTTATTTAATATGAAGTTTTGCCCAAAAAATCAGTCGTTTATTCATTAAAATACACTGAGGGCGGCTCCTGGTCTTTCCATAACGCTTGAAAAACGCTGGTTTTGATCTTGTTGACTTCTCGATGTGTTATGTTATAATGACCTCACGCCGCGAGCAAAAGCGGAGCTTTTGGGGCGGAGAGAGCATAGAATCATCCGTTTGGTGGTCTATGATACTTAGGATCCCTTTTGAGAGACAGTCTCAAACTTATGATAGAATGACCTCACGTGTAAGGTAGGGGAAAGCTTTCTTTTCATCATACTGGTATCCCGGCTGTTTCTCGTAAGTCGATATAAGAACTTATAATGGAAAAGCTCATGATATAATGACCTTGCAAAACCTCACGCCGCACTGTTATTTGCGTCAAAGTGAGAAAACGGATGATATCATAAAGAACAATATGAAAAAGGAGCGGTGAAATGTCTGGAATCAATCAGGTAAAGGCTGTTTTTTTCAGCGCTACAAGAACGACTGAAAAAACAGTGATGAAAATTGCCGGGGCTGCAGCGGAGAAGCTGGGGCTGCCCGTCAGTATTGTGGATTTTACCCTGCCCAAAGGCCGGGAGTGTCCGCTGGTGTTCGAAGAGGATGATCTGGTGATTTTCGGAACTCCGGTATATGCGGGCCGGGTGCCGAATGTGCTGCTGAAATTTTTGGACACCTTACAGGGCAATCATGCGCTGGCCGTGCCGGTAGTGCTCTTTGGCAACCGCAATTACGATGACGCTCTGATCGAGCTTCGCGATCTGTTACATAAAACGGGATTTCGCCCGATGGCCGCGGCGGCTTTTGTCGGTGAGCACTCGTTTTCCCGGGTTCTGGCCGCAGGAAGACCGGATGCGGAGGACTTTTCGAAGGCCGGGCACTTTGGGCAGCAGGTTGCAGAGAAGCTCCTCTCTGGGCAGGAGCTTTCGCTGATCGAGGTGGAAGGTGTCCCGCATCCGTACCGCGGGTATTATCAGCCGCGCGACAGGAAAGGGAACCCGGTAGACATCCGAAAGGTAAAGCCGCAGACCAGTTCGGCGTGCAACAACTGCAAGCTGTGTGCCGAAATCTGTCCCATGGGTTCCATTTCTTATGAGGATGTGAGCGAATATATTGGCATCTGTATAAAGTGTGGGGCCTGTATCAAAAAGTGTCCGCAGGGCGCCAAGTATTATACGGATGAAGGGTATCTGTATCATCAGCACGAGTTGGAAGAAGGCTTGACCCGCCGTGCCGAGCCCGAATTGTTTTTATAATCGTTTTATAGGATAAAACGGTAAAGTTACGCAAATCCATAAAAGGCTATTTTTTTTGAAAAAAGTCTTGCTTTTTTGGATGTATCATGATATTATAGTCAGGCAGTTCAGCGAAAAACGACGAATTTTCCGCAGAATTGCCCTATGGGGGTATAGCTCAGCTGGGAGAGCGCTTGAATGGCATTCAAGAGGTCAGCGGTTCGATCCCGCTTATCTCCACCATATCGTGAAAGAGATCGTTGAAATCCGGAAGATTTCAACGATCTCTTTTATATCACCGTGTTGAGAGAAATGAGAGAGAGTTTAGATGAATCCAATTGACAGCAAGATGAACACACGGAACGCATGGCGGGAGAGAGAAAATTCCGTGCAGAGTTTCTCCTCCTACAATGGGATCACCGTTACAAAGCTGGAAAAGGATGTGGCTGAGGGAGAGCTGGTCATTACACCCCAATCTCTGAACTCTGCGGGGATTGTTCATGGCGGCTGCCTTGCCACGTTGGCCGACACGGTAGCCGGTAACGGCGTTGCCTGCGCCACCGGGCACATGTGCATCACCGTGAATTATTCCTTCCACTTTTTAAACCCCGCCTCGGGGGATGGACACAAGATTTATTGTCGGGCCATTCCTCAGAAAATAGGACGTACCCTCTGCCTGTACGAGGTTTCTCTGACCGACGACAACGGGCGGGAGGTAGCAGCCGGGTCCTTTACCTTCTTCCTGAAAAAACCTCTGTGAATTTTTGTTAGCAATCGTCTCTGTTCGTGCTAAATACGATTTGTTCGGCACTGACGTATGCGGGCCGATAGAATGGAGGCAGCTCAGCTGGGAGACCGCTTATTTCTACCAAGAAACAGAATAACCGCAAGGCTGAAAGCCTTGCGGTTATTCTTACATACACAGCCTTGCGGTTATTCTTACATACACAAAAGTGGTCAAGTAAGGGAATTGCTTTTTCTGATATCCTATTCTATCTGCGCAATACCAATTGCAGTGCCCTTTCAAACCTTAAATCGAGGTTGTCTATATGACCGCCGTCATCCCAGATCAGCGGTATGTCCTGATGTGGTAACTGTTTTTTTAATATGAGGTGCGCCCGATTCAGGCAGTTCACCGAACAGCGCAAAGGCGGAGGATCGCCGACGCCTTCCATGCGTCCTGAGAGCAGCAGTACACGGACAGTGGAACTGAGCGGAGTATGGGCCTGCATGAAAGAAACAAAACCCGGGTACCAGAAAGACCCGGATATGCTGGCCGCGCACCCGAAACAATCCTGCTTGTATATCGCATACAGCGAGATCAGCCCCCCGAGAGATACGCCGATGATCGAGGTGTCCGCAGATCCGGGCAGCGTGCGGTAATTGGCATCGATATGAGGCTTCAGGCCCGTTGCCAGAAACTGAAGGTATTGATCCCCGACCCCGCCAAACGCCGGCGCGCCATTCATGACTGCCTGCGCGGGCCACGGTGTATATTCATCGTGGCGGTTTTGGGGGATCACGCCCACAATGATATGTTCATAAAGTCTTCCGGAATCATTGCCATGCCCGTCGCCAAGCAAATTTTCCAGGACAGGGAGAAGCCGGTCGCCGTCCTGCACATATACGACAGGGTAACGTGTATCCCCCTGCGCGTAAGATGTGGGGAGACAGACATAATAGTCTCTGCCTTCATATCGGTTTCTTTGGATTGAAATACTCAAACAGAAGCCTCCTTCTTTTTTGATATATCCTGTGCTTCAGTTGAAATTCAACAAGCATTTCCTCGCCTGTTTACTATAGCAAATCACGCGGCATTATGGAATGAATACATTTACAATTTATATGGATTTTTGCGCAAGTCAGATCGTGCTGTTGTAAGAGCGCATTGCAAAAAACGACAAGCGCGGTTATACTGAAATTGTATTTCAATCAGTTCTTTCAAAAACAGATAGTCCTGTGCAAAATGGAAGAATCGGAATGGAAATCACGTTAGGAATAAAGGATTGAAAGAAGATATTCCATGAGCATGGGGATCGGTATACAAAGCGGCGTCAGAAGGTGGCGAACTTTCTCTGGCAGCACAGAGACAAGCGCATCACAATCAATGGAGCCTACGCGCTTTTACAGAAATCCCAGCCGGGCATTGGCAAGGCGACGATATACCGGATGTACCATCTTCTGATGGAATTGGGCTTTGCCCAACGTTTGGAAGTGGGCGACGGCCTGTTTTGGTACGAGATCCACAGCCA
Organism: Faecalispora jeddahensis; assembly: GCF_000577335.1. Taxonomy (GTDB): domain Bacteria; phylum Bacillota; class Clostridia; order Oscillospirales; family Acutalibacteraceae; genus Faecalispora; species Faecalispora jeddahensis. The sequence goes on from NZ_CBYL010000028.1 coordinate 19,300, forward strand.
AAACAGTGTTCATACGCAGCATCATCTCATCTGCTCTGAGTGCGGTTCTGTGCAGGATGTGCGGGAGGATATGCTGGATGAAATGGAGCGGCAGATCGAGGAAAAGTACGGTTTTACAGTGGCGGATCACGGGTGCAGTTTTTTGGCTGCTGTAACAGCTGCAAAACCGGAAAACACGGAAGCAAACAAATGTAAGGGGTGTCACATTGGAAATTAATATTCATCAGCTCGCGGATTATTTTGCACAGGCATCCGTAGCGTTTTTTGATATTTTCGCTCCGGCCGTCCCGCCGGGAGGCAGGCAGATCAACTGGAAAACCAATCGGAATGGCGCGGGCTTTGTGTTTCCTTTGGCCGGCAGCTCCCGATATACCCTAAACGGCACACCCTATGTCCTGGAGCCGGGTGTCGTTCTTCACGCGGGACCGGATACGCCGGTATCCAAGGAGGTGATCGGGGATGTTTATTGGCAGTATGCCCTTGTCCATTATCAGATACCAAAAGAAGAGGTGCCGAGGTTTCCGCTTTTCAACGAGCATTTTCTGATAAAAACAGGGGACAATCCCAGGCTCACGGATTTGATCGGCCAGCTTCGCCAAAGCTATGCCGCACTGGACGCGATGGCGGCGTTGAAGTCAAAAGTTTTGTTCATGAACGTGGTGGAAGAAATGATCGTTTCCGCCAAAAGACAGATCCGCGATGATAATGCCGACCTGATGACACAGGCTGTGGAATATATCCATCGGAATTATGCCGATCCGATTTCCGTAGCAAAAATATCTGCACAGTTTGGGCTGGAAAGGCGACGATTCGCCTATTTGTTTGAACGGCACACTGGATTAAGTCCCATCAGCTATCTGACCGAGTGCCGCATACGCCGGTCGAAAGAGCTGCTCCAAACTTGCGGGTGCCCCATATCGCAGGTGGCCGAGTGCGTGGGGTACACGGACACCTTCTATTTCAGCAGGCTTTTTAAACGGCAAACCGGTTTGTCTCCCACAGAGTTCCGTAAAGGGATTCACGAAGAATCCTGGAACATTTGAATCCGGCAGCAGCATTAATACAGAAAAAGCCGGTGAGCCGGCCGGACAACAAGCAGGCTTTGCCTTTCGCCCGAAAGGCGTTTCGGCAAAAGTCCATGCGGATTGTAACTATGTCCATTCCAATACGCGTTGTGCTTTGGTATACTACTCTTTAGCATTGAAACCCGATTTCAATATCGAGTTAGTTGCATCAAACATAATGGAGGAAAGGACAAATGAAAAGATTAATAGGTCTTATGCTCTCTCTTGCCCTGCTGACGGGCATATTGGCCGGATGCGCCAATACAACAGCCGGGGGCAGCGGCACACCTTCGGATGACTCTTCTGCGGCCTCGCAGACGGGAACATCGGATGCTGAAGAAGCTTGGCCGAGAACAATCACGGACGCCTTAGGAAAACAGATCACCCTGGAGAAAAAGCCCGAACGGGTCGCACTCCTGGATTTTGGTTATATTGAAACCCTGTTTGCATTGGATATCACGCCCATCGCGTCTACCCTTGCCGAGCGGTCGATCAACGGCTTCGGTACGCTGCAGCCTTATGCCGCGAAGGCGCAGATTGAGGAATTGGGGGAAAACAAGGCGCCGAATCTTGAAAAGCTTGTGGAGCTGGAGCCCGACCTGATCCTCTATACTGCTGAGGAGAGAAATCTGGATATGACGCTTTACGAGGCGGCTTCCCGAATTGCTCCCGTGGTAACATTCAACATTCCCGATTGGAAGGAACAGCTGAGGGCGTTTGCCGAATGCCTTGGCGAAGAGGAAAAGGCGGAAGCCTATATTTCCGAAACGGAAGCGCTGATTGCCGAATCCAGGAAAAAGCTGGCCGGATACAGCGACAAAACGGTGGCGATACTGTTTGAGCGCAGCAGCGACGTAGGTAATTTCCTTGTTCTCGCCTCTGATGACTATCCTGTATGGTTTGATAAAGAGAACGGCCTTGGATTAACGACTCCGGATGGCTACATCAAGACCGGGCAGGAGATGATCTCCCTGGAGGGCATATCGGCGCTCAATCCGGATTACATTTTCCTGTTGGGGTCGCTGGGAACGGAAGCGAACGGCTACAAGCAAATCTACCTGTCCGAAGAAACGAAGGCTTCCTCCGTATGGCAGTCGCTGAACGCCGTAAAAGACGGGCACGTCTACTACCTGGACGCGGCTGTGCGGGCAGCCGGCCCCCTGAGCATCAAGCTTGGGGTGGAATCCATTGTGGAAAGCATGACTGAGTAAAGAATCAAACGGGAAAGGGGGCGCGTAAAGTGAAAATCGAGCTCAATACGCTGGTGGCGCATTTTGCCCGCGCCTCCTTCCGGGTACAGGGCGTTTACCACTATACGATCGAGCCGGGCACGGCCGGATGGCAGCAAACGGCGCCGTTTCCCGGCTTTATCTTTCCGCTCTCCGGGCAGGCGGAGCTCCAGTTTAATGGCACGCCGTATCTGGCGAGCGCCGGGAACGTGATCCACGGCGGCGCGGATATGAGCCTGGACAAGCGCGTAGTGGGCAATACGAAATGGGAATATATCTCCCTGCTGTATGACATAGTCGGTACTGAGCCGGAGGGTATTTGTCTGCCGGAGGCGCATTTTGCGTTGGCCGTCGGGCACAGCCCGCATCTGACAGAAATCCTGTGGCGTTTGTGGGAGGCATTCAATCAACCGGGGGCGCTTCCTGCGTTCCGGACGCAGACGCTGTTTCACCGTGCCCTGGAGGAGGTTTTCGTCCGTGCCCGCAGCCAAATAAGTGGCAGTGCGCAGGCGCTGTTTGAGCAGGTATCCTCCTATATCCATGAGCACTATATGGACGCGCTGACTGTGCGCGGACTGGCAGCGCAAAGCGGTGTCAATGAAAACCGGCTGTTCTATGTATTCAGTAAGTTCGCGGGTATGGGTCCCGGCGATTACCTGATTGCTTGTCGCCTCAATCGTGCCAAAGAGCTGCTGATTACCGGCGACGGGCCGGTCGGCGAGGTGGCCAAGTCCGTGGGGTACTCGGACGCGCTGTATTTCAGCCGGATGTTCAGGGATCGGTTCGGCGTTCCGCCCAGCACACTGCGGGAAAAATTCAGGAATAATCCATGTGGATTTCAGGATGCCTCCATTCCAATAGAATGAATGTTTTGTTATACTGATGTATGTCAGTTAGACAAGACAAACTATTTTAATTGGAGGAATCACCGATGAAACGACTGATGGGACTGATCGTCTTACTTGCGCTTTTGACAGGCATCGCGGCGGGCTGCGCCCAAACGCCGCCGGAAAATATAAGCACGCCGGAAAGCACGTCCTCCGCGCCGGAAGAGGCCGGATGGCCGAGAACGATCACGGACGCGGCCGGGCATGAGGTCGTTCTGGAAAAGCAGCCGGAGCGAATTACCCTTCTCCATACCTTCTATATGGAACACTTCCTTCTGCTCGGCACACCGCCCACGGCGTCCTCGATCGGCAATGCCCTGGGGCAGACGGAAGCGCTCCAGCAATCCGAAATGTTCGGGCCTTTTCTCAAAGACGTGGAAATCATGAATCTGGGCAGCGCCAGTGAGATCAATCTTGAGACGATTCTGGAATCCGACCCCGACGTCATCGTGACCTTCTCCACGCAGGGGGGGGCTCGATAAGACATACGACCAGCTCGTGCAGATCGCGCCGGTGGTGCTGCTGGATTATACCTCGTCGTGGCAGGATCAGCTTCGCGATTGCGCCGAGATCGTAGGCAAAGAGGACGAGGCGCAGAGTATGATTACGGAGATAGAAAAAACCATCGCCGACACAAAAGAAGCGATGTCTCCGTACGCCGACAGGACGTTCGCCCTTTTCCGCACGGACGGAAAGAATTTTATTACCCGCGGCAACGCAGCGTACTACGAAACCTTCGGCATTACAAAACCCAAAGGCTACCCGGATATTTATGAGACCGTATCTCTGGAAGCCGTGGCCGAGATGAATCCGTATTACATCGTGTTCCAGCATAACCACGAGGCCGCCGCGGCCTTTGTGAAGAGCATGGGAGCTTCCTCGGTCTGGCAGTCTATCGATGCGGTGAAGAACGGGCGCATCTACTATTTTGATGAGAATATGAACACCTTCGGGCCGCTCGCCCTGCGCCTTACCGCCGAAAAACTGGCAGAGATTTATTCCGGGCAAACGTGAGCGAGCATGTATGAAAACCGGGCGCAGCTTTCTCTGATAGCCTGCGCCCGGTTTTTCTTTTCAACAAGCATCCGCACGGTGTCGAGGAGGCAGTCATTGATAAGACAAACAAACGAACCGGCACAACCGGTTCAGGACATACAAACGATCAAAATGAAAGGCCGTGCGTGGGCGGCATGGCTGATTATCTTATTCGGCAGCGGCGCGCTGATCCTGCTGATGGCGTTTTCGATTACAAAAGGGGCGGCGGAGATTCCGCTGTCAACGGTGTGGGACGCCTTGCTGCACTTCAACCGGCAGGATACCCATCACCTGATCGTTGTCGATCTGCGCCTGCCCCGCGTACTGGCCAGCGCCCTGGTCGGCGCTGCTTTTGCCGTGGCGGGGGCGGTCATGCAGGGCGTGACCCGCAACCCCATGGCGGATTCCGGACTGATGGGCTTAAACGCCGGCGCGGGCTTTGTCCTTTCTCTCTGCTTTGCTTTTTTTCCCGGGCTTTCCTACCTGCAGCTCGTTCTGTTTTCCTTTGCGGGTGCGGCATTGGGCGCAGGTTTGGTCAGCGGCATCGCGTCTTTGCGGCGCGGCGGAGCATCTCCGATGCGCCTGGTGCTGGCGGGAGCCGCGGTGAGCGCGCTGTTGTCCGCGCTCAGTCAGGGCATTGCCCTGTATTTTAACGTGGCGCAGAACATCATGTTCTGGACGGCAGGCGGCGTTGCCGGTTCCACCTGGCCGCAGATCCGGATTATGGCCCCGTGGATCGCGGGCGCGCTCCTGGGCGCAATCGTTCTTTCGCGTTCCATTTCCATCATGAGCCTGGGCGAGGATGTTGCAAGGGGCTTGGGGCTAAACACTTTGCTTGTCAGGGCTCTTTGCACAGCCGTTGTTCTGATGCTGGCCGGCGCTTCCGTGGCGGTGGTCGGTTCGGTAGGTTTCGTGGGCTTAGTTGTGCCGCATGTCGCGCGGTTTCTCGTAGGCAGGGATTACCGGTGGATTATTCCTGCCTCCGCGGTGCTGGGAAGTCTTTTGGTGGTATTGGCGGATTTGGGCGCAAGAATGCTCAACCCGCCCTTTGAAACGCCTATCGGCGCGGTCGTCGCGCTGGTCGGCGTGCCCTTCTTCCTGTATCTGGCCCGAAGGGAAAGGAGGGCATTGTAATGAACGCACAGCAGAGTAAGAACGAAGAATATAAACGAAAAACGGCGCTCCGGAATGTCGCTGTCGTGCTCATTTTTTCGGTTCTTTTGATCTTGTCATTCGTCGTCAGCATGAATACCGGCTATTCAAAGCTCTCGCCGCTGGATACGCTGCGCACGCTGTTCGGCGGCGGCAGCAACAAGGAAAATCTGATTCTGTTCGGCTTCCGGCTGCCCCGTATCGTGATTTCCATGCTGGTGGGCGCGGGGTTGGCGCTTTCCGGCTGCATCATTCAGGGGGTGTCCCGCAATGCCCTGGCGGACCCGGGGCTTCTGGGCATCAACGCCGGGGCAGGGCTGACCGTTATTTTATTCGTGCTGTTTTTTGGTTCGCAGTCCTACCTGTCGGTTTTCACCCTGCCGTTTCTGGCGCTCCTTGGCGGCGGGCTTGCAGCAATTTTGATCTATGCCCTGGCTTACAAGCGCGAGGGCGGCCTTGCTCCGATCCGGCTGATCTTGACCGGTGTGGCGATGCAGGCAGGCCTTTCTGCGCTGACTACCGTGCTGGTGGTCAAGCTGGACGAAACTCAGTTTGACTTTGTGGCGACATGGCAGGCAGGAAGCATTTGGGGCTCCAACTGGAAGTTCGTGCTGGCCCTGCTGCCCTGGCTGCTGCTGCTGATTCCCTATGTGCTGTCCAAATCCCGCGCGCTGGACGTGCTGAGCCTGGGCGACGATATTGCCTATGGCCTGGGCGCTTCTGTGGAAAAAGAGCGCCGCCGTCTGCTTGTTTCCGCGGTGGCGCTGGCGGCATCCTGTGTGGCAGTCAGCGGAAGCATCAGCTTCGTGGGGCTGATCGCGCCGCATCTTGCCCGGCGGCTGGTGGGGCCGCGCCACCGGATTTTGCTTCCCGTCTGCGCTTTGGCGGGGGCGGTACTGGTATCCGTTTCGGATACCGTTGCGCGTGTGATCGCCCAGCCCTTCGAAATCCCTACCGGCATTATGGTTGCCATTATCGGCGCACCGTACTTTTTATACCTGCTCGTAAAAAACAAGCAGTGAGCAAAGGATGAGATTATGAACAGCATTACAACACAGAATCTGGCCGTCGCCTATGAGGATAACCTTGTGGTGGACGATCTGGATATGCAGATCCCGCAGGGCAGGATCACCACGATCATCGGGCCGAACGGCTGCGGAAAGTCCACGGTGCTTAAGGCCGTGGGCCGTATTCTGAAACCAAAGGGCGGCGTGGTGTACCTGAACGGGGACGATATCCGCCGCCTGACCACGAAGGAAGTGGCGCAGAAGATGGCGATCCTGCCCCAATCCCCCCAGGCTCCGGCTGGGCTGACGGTGGGGGAGCTTGTGGCCTACGGGCGCTTTCCCCACCAAAGAGGCTTTGGCAAATTAATACCTGAGGACAAAAAGATCATTCAGTGGGCGCTGGAGGTGACGCGCCTGACGGAGTTTGAAACCACGGCGGTGGATAACCTTTCCGGCGGGCAGCGGCAGCGGGTGTGGATCGCGATGGCGCTTGCCCAGCAGACCGACCTGATTCTGCTGGACGAACCGACGACGTATCTTGACCTTGCCTATCAGCTTGAGGTGCTCGAGCTGCTTTACCGCCTGAACCGGGAGCAGGGCTGTACCATTGTGATGGTGCTCCATGACCTGAATCTTGCCGCCCGCTTTGCCGATTATATGATCGCCATCCGCGGAGGGGACATCATTCAGCACGGTACGCCGGAGGAAGTGATGACCGCTGAGGTGCTCAAAGAAACCTTTCATATTGACGCGGAAATCGTCAAAGAACCCCGCACCGGCCGTCCCACCTGCATTTCCTATGATCTGATCCGTCAGGCTCAGGATACTACCGGCATATATAAGAAGGTGAATCAATGAAAAAAATAGCGATTTACGGGAAAGGCGGCATCGGCAAGTCCACCACCGTATCCAACGTATCGGCAGCGATCGCGGCCATGGGGCTTACCGTCATGCAGATCGGCTGCGACCCCAAGGCCGATTCCACCTGTAATCTGACAGGCGGAAAAAATATCCCCACAGTGCTGAATACCCTGCGGGAAAAGGGCGACGCGGTTCTGGAGGATATTGTGGTCAAAAGTCCCTCCGGCGTGCTGTGCGTGGAATCCGGCGGCCCGGTTCCCGGCGTAGGCTGCGCCGGGCGGGGCATCATCACCGCTTTTGAAAAGCTGGAGGAACTGGATGCCTATGAAATCTACAGGCCGGACGTCGTGCTTTACGACGTACTGGGAGATGTGGTGTGCGGCGGCTTTTCCATGCCCATCCGGGGCGGCTACGCCGACGAGGTGTGCATTGTAACCTCCGGCGAAATGATGTCGCTTTACGCGGCCTCCAACATTGCCCATGCGGTCAAGAGCTTCGGAAAGCGCGGGTACGCGACGCTGCGGGGGCTGATCCTCAACGCCAAGAACGTCGAGGGGGAAAACGAGCTGGTGGACAAGGCGGCAGAGGAGATCGAAGCGCCGGTTCTGTACCGCCTGCCCCGTCACCCTCTGGTACAGCAGGCCGAGGCACAGGGAAAAACCGTAGTGGAGGCATTCCCCGATTCTGATATGGCCGCCCATTACCGTGAACTGGCGCAGCTTTTGATTCAGGAGACAGCCGGAGGTGGATGTTCATGTCCAATGTAAGTCATTTGAAGCGCTTATCCGCCGTTCGATCCAACGCGGGCGTAAAATTCCTAACGCCCTGCGCCTTTCCGGGCAGCCACTGTCCCCTGCATTCGGCGCTGGCCCTCGCGGGAAATATCCGGGGCGTATCCTCACTGGTGATCGGTACGCCGGAATGCGTTACCTACAGCCGGGTCGTTTTGCAAAAGCCGGGGCGCAGACACGGGGAGCTGCACTGGATGTATGTGCTGGACGCTCATGAAGTGGTGTTCGGCTGCCGCAAAGGTCTGCTGGATGCGATCCGGGAGATGGACCGGGCGGGCGCAAAAGCCATCCTGCTGATCGGTACCTGCGTGCCGGATCTAATCGGCGAGGATATCGAGGGGATCGTCCGGGAGGCGCAGCAGGAGCTGTCCGCGCGCTTTGTGTTTATTACACTCGGGCATTTCAAGTGCAACAGTTTTCCCTCCGGCTCCTGGAACATGTTAAAGGCGATCGGTTCGCTGATGGAACCGAGAACGATCTGTCCCCAGGTGGTCAATGTGATGGGGCGCAGCCCGGACGAAGAACATATCCCCATGCCGCCCTTGCTGAGCGCGCTGGAGAAACGGGGCTTTACCCTGCGCTGTCTCGCACCGGGGGCTGCACTGGAAGATTTTCTGGAGGCGCCCGACGCAGCGGCGAATCTGGTGCTTTCGCCGTTTATCGATCCCCTGGCAGCGGACATGGAGCAGGCCTTCGGCACGCCCGCGTTCCGCCTGCACAGCGCCTATGCCCCGGCACAGATCGATTCGCTCTATGCCGCTCTTGCTGAAAAGCTGGGGATTCAATGGGAAAATGAATTCGACCGTGAACGGAGCGAGGCGCTGTCTCTTCAGGAGCAGGCTGGCGACCGCCTGCACGGCCTTCGTTATGTCGGCGCGCATATTGGCCCGCTCAGTGCGCTGCCTCTTGCAGCCTATCTGGCATCCCTGGGTATGGAGCCGCTGATGCTGCATCTGGAAGAATTCTGGCCGGACGATAAAGAGTGTGCGAAGGCCTTGCATGCGTACGGATATGACCCGTATGTCTGCCATATGGTCAACAGGGATTCGGACGCTCCGCTTTTGGAAAGCCTTGCTCCCGATTTATGCCTGGGGGAGCTGTCCGGCGCAAGGCTCGGGTTTCCCTGCGTGCCGCATCTGTCCGACCTGTACGGCCTATGCGGGCATGAGAGGACGGCCGGCCTTTTGAAGAAGCTTCTGCACGCCCTGGAGGAATCGGGAGAGAGGAATGACAATGGGACTGTATCAATTTAAACCGATTCCCTCCGGCCGCATGGGAACACTGTGGACGCTTGCCTCCATCCGGGACTCCGCTTTGCTGGAGTTCGGCTGTATGGGCCATATGAATTACAGCCGTGTATTCCTGGAACGGGTGGGGGTTTCAAATGCCTGTAAGCTCTATTCCGCCCACATCGACGAGACCGATATTGCCCTTGGCGGCACGCGTCGTTTCAGCCGTGCGGTAGCGGATATCGCGCAGCGGGACAAACCCGGGATCCTTTTCCTGCTGCCCTCAGCCGTGCCGGAGATCATCGGGACAGATCTTCCCGCCCTTTGCCGGGAGCTGCAGCCGGATTTTCCGGACATGCGTCTGCTGCCTTTCGGCTGCGGCGGCTTTGACGTGAACCAGCATCAGGGAATACGGGAGGCGCTTACTCTGCTTTCCAGAACGCTGCCGGTGGACGTGGAGAGAACGGCGCAGCCGAGCTTTAATATTATAGGCTCGTGCGCGGATCTGTTCCGTTTTCAGGCGGATGCGGCCGAGATCGTCCGCATCATGGAAGGCGCCTTCGGGATGAAGCCGCTGTGCGTTATGACCTCGGATACGTCTGTGGCGCAAATCGAGCGGATGGGCGGGGCAAATGTCAATCTGGTGATCCGGCGCGAAGGCCTGCCGGCTGCTGAGCACCTGCAAAAGCGATTCGGTACGCCGTACCTGCTCGCGCGGCCCTACGGCATACAGGGCACCTGCGAATGGATCGGACGGGTATCGCGGATCATGGGAATCTCCCCTGACCGCAGCTTCGTCGAGGGCGAGCGGGAGGAAGCCCTGCGCCTGATCTCTCCCGCGCTGCCGATGTTCCGGCACGCGGCGTGGGAGCATCCGGAGAACGTGCGCGTAGCCGCAGGCGGACATGCCGACGTCGTTCAAGGGATTGTTTCCTTTGCCGGCAGCGAGCTGTCCCTTTCCAAAGGCGCGTGCTGGTGCGACAGCCCCGACATGGCGGACGGGGATCTTCCTTACTATGCGGAGGAACAGTGGACTGAGACAGTACAAAAGGAAGGAAAATCACTGCTTATGGCCAGCGGAGAGGCGCTGGAATGGGCCGGGCGCAGCACAGAGCTGCAAATCGCCAATCCGGACGTGAAGTGGCGCCTGAATCCCTATGAGCCTCCTTTTGTGGGCTTTCACGGCGCCGTGCATCTGGCCAATCTGTGGGTGAATGCCATCATGGAAGAAACGTTTTGACCGCTTATAATCTATATGGAGAAGCTTGCCGTCTTTGATCGAAAGCGGCAGGCTTCTCTATCTTTCATTTTCAGAAAAACACCGGCTTTCTGATACGGATATTCTTTCATTGCGGTAAAATCGATGCGTATGCTTGCCTTGAAAGCAAGGTTGCTGATTGCCTTTTCGTACGATTGCCCTCGGTTCAGTAATTATCCCTAGTTCAATTTTCAGGTAGTAGCAATTCAGTCATTTTCAGATAGAAAATCTTGTCTTCTTCAACTGGGCATGGGATCACAGTCGGTATGTGATTTAGGAAGAAACGCAGCCTTCAGGCTCATCTGGAAAAGATTTTGCAAAATCACAATCATCGATGGGGATGCCTAAAGCGGAAGCTTCTCCCTGCCTATGAAAGTACACCTTCGGGGTGCATTCAAGAAGTCAGCGGTTTGATCCCGCTTATCTCCACCAGGGGAAGAAACCTGAAGACAGATGTCTTCAGGCTTCTTTTTCGCTTTTATAGAATGGATACAAAATGGCTGCTGAATCTTTTGTTTGGGCGCAATATGATTAGAAGCTGATTTAACAGCAGAAAGATCCGACGCGGTTTTGATATACGGCGTCGGATCTTTCTGCTATATAAAATGATGGGAACCTACCTATTCATTCTAATCGAAACTGCATGAAAACTCATACAAATTCTTCATTACTCTAAAAATATTCCATTGACAATTCTACTTCGTTTACACAAGAAAGCATGCGACGATGATGGTCGCAGCGAGGCCGGAGAACACGGGTATGACGTTTTTGCGCACCAGTTCCTCCGGTTTCACACCGCAGATCGCAGCGACAGGGATGACCGCCCATGGAATGAGCGTACCGCCGTCTACCCAGATGGTAACGATCTGGCCGAGGGAGGCGAGCATTTCCTTGTTGATGGGCAGCGCCTGCGCAAAGGTGGCTGCTGTCGCGCCAACGATGGGCAGCCCGGAGAATCCGGAACCGTCAAGCCCGGTGACAAAGCCAGCGAGCGCCTCCGCGATCACCACGGGTACGCGCGAAATAGGCACGTTCTGCGCGAGGTAGAGGCCGATATCGTTCATAATGCCCGTATCGCTGCCAAGAACGGCCTTCGCACCGTCCGCGCCGCCGAGGAAGAAGAAGCCCGCGATGAAGATGACCGGCGTGAAGATATCGATGCCGAAGCCGAAGCCCGCCTTTAGATGCTCGATGACTTTATCAAATGCCTTCATGATGCCGCCGTTGACACAGGTCGCGGCGACGAGGATCATCAGTGCCGTGCCGCCCACAAGCGCCGTGGCATCTCCGCCCTGCAATTTGAAGAGCAGCATGAACACGATGTCCAGTGCGAATGCGACGGGCGTGGCAATCGCGATTGCCACCGCGGCGGGCTTAGCCTTTTCCGTGGAAATTGCAGGCCGTTCAATCTTGATCGGCGGCAGATTTCTCACGTCGCGCCGGAACATGATGAACGCCACCGTTGCGGTAACAACGGCCATCACGGCCCAGAGCACAAAGCCCTCGCGCATCAGCGCGCCAACCGTTGTATCTGCGGCTTTTGCGGTGATGGTGGGCGCGCCCTGTATGAAGAAGTCCCCCGAGAGCGCCATGCCGTGACCGAACAGGTTCATTGCTACGGCAGCCCACACAACGGGTATGCCCGTCTCAAGCGCAAGGGGCAGGATAACGGCGCCTACGAGAGCGACTGCCGGGGAAGGCCATATGCACATGGAAACGGCAAACATGACGAAACCGAGCAGAAGGAAGGTGGCGCTTCTATTTTTCATGTAGCGGCTAAACGGGCGGATCATCAGTGCGTCCGCGCCTAGGGCAGAGAGTGCCTTGGACATCGCCACGACGAGTGATATCACGGCGATAACGCTCCAGAATTCTCCCCCAGACCAGACCAGTGCGTTGAAAAGCGCCTGTATGCCGCCGATCGCGCTTTGGGTAGTCACCCAGCCGATGATGAGGATGCCTGCCACACAAGGCAGCACGATGCTTTTGCGAAAGACCATCAGGCCGAGCATGACAAAGATCAGCGTGATATATAAGATGTGGAGATAGCTTAAAGTTACCAACGGATGGCCCCCTTTTCACAGGTGTTGATATTTGAAATATACTATGTTGGAAAATACAAGCATGTGAAGGGGTCCAACCAAGGGTTGATGGTGCGGTACGTTTTTTTCTCGCCAGCAAAATCGGACCGGGGAGCTATTTTCTACTGGAAAAAGCAAGTGTTCTGATAGCATCTTCCAGATGCTATCAGAACACTTGCTTTGATGCGGGCTATCCTTTCTCAAAACCGATTATCAATTATATGGTAGTCGATATTTAACGTTTTTATTGGATGTTATTGGGTGGATGTAAAGTATATAAAAGTTAAAATATCATCAAATCAAATAAAGATTCTTTCTCGTAAAAGAGTTGAGAATTTTTAAAATAATGGAAGTCATCGCTATTTCATTTTCCGGTTATTTACATGTCATACATTACCATATTTAAAGATAGGTTATTTATATTGACGGCGTTCTATCTTTCCCTTATGCTTTAAACTTGACGGCGCCGAACAAGCATAAGGGAGTAGAACATGAATAGGTTATTAAAGCACACTGCGGCATTTTTATCCGCAGTAATTTTGATGCAATCTTTCACCTCTGTGGCGCTTGCGGCAGAAGCACCTCCGGAGCAGAACGGCGCAATTTCCATCAGTGATCAGGCGCAGGAGGCGGGCATTCCGGAAAATTCGGATACCACCTTTGAAAATGCACAGATCATTACAGAATACCCGAAAAAACGAACAGAAACTTCTAAAACATTTTTCATGAGCGACGGTACCTTTCTAACCGCTTCATATAGAGAACCGATCCATTATCAGGATGCTTCCGGCAGCTGGCAAGACATCGACAACACTTTACAGGTTGTCAATTCCAAGGTTGCGGAAAGTGCACAGCAGCTGGAAACAAAAGCAGGCAGCATGAAGGTCAGCCTATCAAAAATCATGTCTGCGAAAAAAGCGGTGTTTGTAAAAGCTGGGGCCAACACCATCAGCTGGGGACTAGATGGAGCCGCGGCGGCCAAATCAAAGATCGTACCGCAAAAGACGACATTGGCAGCTGAGAGTAAAAATGATCAGTTTCTGACGCTGAAAAAGCTGAATAACGAACTTCTTTATTCAGATGCATACCCGAATGTAGATGTTCAGTATCTGCTCTCTTCTTCCAAGGTCAAGGAAAATATCATCCTGAAATCAAAAGAGGCACAGAAGCAGTTTACCTCTACTTATCAGATCGGTGCACTGGTTCCGAAACAAACGGACAGGCAGACCATCGAGCTGTATGAAAAAGCGGATACCGAACAGAAGAATCCGGTTTTCACGATCAAAGCTCCGGTCATGTCGGATGCTAAGGGCCAGATCAGCGATGCGATCACCTTGGAAATCCTGAAGCAGGAATCGGCCACACTTCAGATCGCAATCCATACCGATGAAACCTGGCTGAATGATGAAGCCAGAGTTTATCCCGTTACGATTGATCCGTACGTCGGAACAGTCAAGGGGAAAACGCGTGATACTTTCATCAGCTCCGGCGCACCAAATAACAATTTTGGCTCTATGGGCAGTGTATATATCGGCAACGAAACATCGACTTATAAAACAAGCCGGGTTCTGGTGGACTTTGACCTGCCGCAGCTTTCCAAGGGCGATATGGTGGTACGCACCGAACTGAACATGGTACAGTTTCCTTCCGGACTGAATCCTTCCACAGGCACCATGCAGATCAACGCGTATGAAATGACTTCCTCCTGGGACGAAAAGGCGGTTACCTGGAACAGCATCAACTCCGCTGTAAACACCTCGAAGAACGGCCCTATTCTTGATTATTTCAATACTTCTCAAAGCATGGGAGGAAATAGCAACACCTGGGACATTACCAAGCTGGCCAAAAGCTGGTATGACGGCACGAAAACCAAATACGGAATCCTCTTGACAGCCAGTGATGAAGCTGCTGTCATCAGGAATCAATACGCTACTTCGGAATATCCGGATGCAGAGGGAGTAAATCCTGAACTGTTCATCCGTTTCGTGAATAACACCGGTCTGGAGGATTACTGGAGCTACCACAGCCAGTCGGCGGGTCGAGCCGGGACAGGTTCCGTCAACGACTATACAGGCAACCTGGTGTTTCAGATTCCCGTTGCGGGAACGACAGGTGAACTGACTCCTTTGGACTTTTCCCTCGTTTACAGTGGTGACCACTCCGGCACACCGTTTAAAGATGGTCAGCGCGGTGGTATCTATGGCTGGGGAATCCAAAGCAGTTTGAGCCAGCGGATTGACGGGATCGTGGAATCCAATGGAACAAATGAGGCGGAGAAGAAAAAATTTGCACAGCTTGCGCTGGCAGGCTACAAATTTCTATATTTGGATGAAGATGGAACCGAGCATTATTTTGTGACTGATCCATCCAATTCGTCCAAGTACAAGGATGAGGACGGATTTGACTTATCCCTGTCTACCAGTGGGCCTACCGATGAGTATTATACCCTCTCTTATCCAGATGGTTCCAAAAAGACTTTCTCACTGTCGGGATACCTGAAAAAGATCTATGACAAAAACGGAAACTTTTTGAATCTGACATATAACGGAGGGAAAATTGCTTCCATTACCGACGGTGCGGGCCGGGTTACTACACTGGACTATACCCGCTTTGCAAACCTTAATTCCATCACCACACCAGACGGCAAGCAGACAAAGTTCTATTATAAAACTACCGAAACCTCAGAGACTCTTTTGACATCCATCACCCACTACGATGGCAAAATTACGCGGTACACTTACGATTCGGACAACCGCCTGCAGGAAGCCATCGATCTGGATGGAAGTAAAATCCTGTATAGCTACCAGAGTACAGGCAGCAGCCCAATGGTAAAGAATCGTGTCACACTGGTGCAGGAAAAATCCTCTGACGGGGCTGCCGGAAATTCTATCGGTATCTCATATAATCCCGACAATACCAGCACCTTTACCTATACCAAGCAGTCCGGTTCTTCTGCAGCGGAAACCTACAGCTTTGACAGCTATGGCAGAACCTTCAGCATTCTGAATTCCGACAAATCCGCGGCCGCTTATACGATTACAAGCAAGGACGCAAAAGACGGCACCGCAAATAAAATCACGCAACAGGCCATGACCAGCGCTCCGGTTACAAACCTGCTGCGCGACCACAGCGCGGAGCTGAAAAACGGGACATGGGCCCAATCTAACTGGTCTTCTCCCGGTGGGCAGCTGACCGTGGACAGCACTACAGCCTATCTTGGAACAAATTCTCTCAAAGTCACGCAGAATCAGGCAAGCCCCACCCGTGCCGGTGCCATGCAGACCCTGACGAGCGTTTCCTCCGGTACTTATACCCTTTCCGCTTACGCGAAAACGAATCAGGCCACCGGCGGCAGAGGTGCGGCCGTTTACGCAGTCGCTTACAACGGCGGCACAGAGCTGGGTACTTTCACCGGAAAAGGAATCAGCGGAACCAACGACTGGCAGAGAATTTCCTGCACCTTTACCCTTCCACAAGGTACAAATAAGCTGGTCGTTTATGCGGGTCTTTGTTATTCCAATGGCACCGCGTGGTTTGACGGCCTCCAGCTGGAACGCGGAAATGTGGTAAATTCCTATAACCTGCTGGAAAACCCCGATTTCTCTTATGCAACAAATTCTCAGCCGGATGCATGGACTTCTGTAAATTTTGAGCCGAATGATGGAATGTCTGCCACCTGGCTGAAAATGAAGGGAAATCCGTCCAAAAACAAAAGTCTTTATCAGAATGTCCCAATTAACAAATCCGCCGGCAGTATCGCATTTATACTGTCCGGAAAAGCAAAGGGAAATTCGATACCGCTGAATGCCGCTTTGGACCGGCACTTCGCGCTTGACCTTGGCCTATATTTCACCGATGGAACGACACAGTGGAATATCGTTTCTTTTAACCCTGATTCCACCGGGGAGCAATACACCAGCAACGCGGTTGCAGCTTCCGAAGGCAATCAGGGCAAGACGATTGCTCGCGTTGCATTCCATATTATCTATTATAAAAATGCGAACGACGTGTCTTTTAAAGATATTCAGCTCAATATGGATGAAACCGGGTCTGCCTATACCTACAATTCCTCTGGTAAACTGATTACCTCGAAACAGAACGCTCAAAACAACGAAACGTATAACTACAACAGCAGCTCTAAGGAGCTGGAAAGCGCGAAAAGTCGCAATAACGAAGCATATGAATATTACTATGTGGGTACCTCTGGAATCGCCGCGCATCAGTTAAAGTCCGCGCGTTCTGCCCAGACAAAAATCGGGATGTATTATACCTACGACGGCAAGGGCAATGTAGTTGATTCCAAAATGGGAACCATTAGTGGATCTGGAGCAATTGATACCACTGTTCCAGAAAACCCCTACCTGCAAACCACTCAGGGTTACAGTGCGAACGGGAACTATGTGACCTCCACCTCCGACCAGCGCGGTAAAACCACCACCTATGACATTGATGGAACAACCGGCCTGACCAATTCCGTCACCGATCCGAAAGGGAATGCAACCAACTATACCTATGATGCAGGTAACTATTCTCTGACGGGCGTCAGCGCGCAAATCAGCGCCGGAACGGTGCAGAATACTTATGGGTATGATTCTTCTGACCGCCTGAACCGCATCACCCACAATGGTTTCGACTATGGGTTTTCTTATGACGGCTTTGGAAACACAACGAATATCAAAGTTGGTTCGCAGAGCCTGATTACTAACACCTACGCGGGGAATAACGGGAACCTGTCGAATTCCACTTACGGCAACGGCTTCCAGCTTGGCTATGGATACGATAGCTATGACCGCGTTACCTCCGTACAGAAAAACGGCACGGCCGCCTATCAGTACGATTACGACGCGCGTGGAAATTTGGCCAGAATCACCGACGTTACCGGTGGAGCCGCCAGTATTACCGAGCTGTTCTACGACATCGGTGACCGGTTGACGAGAAAAACCTTCGGAAACGATGCTGAAATCAAATATAGCTACGACAATATGGATCGCTCCAAAGGAATCGACTATGTATTTGGCGGGCAAAGTAAAACCACTTCATTTTCCTATGGCGCAGACAGCCGAAAAAGCCTGACTACCTTGCTTACCGGTGGAAAGATGACCTTCAGCTATGATACGCTTAACCGTAACACGGTAACCGATCTTAATCCAAATCCCGGTGATCCCACGTTGCGGACAAAGGCAGAATTCCTGAATGTATCTGGCAACCGCACCACAACCTTAACCGGTACTTACAGTAACTTCCGCAGAGTGGGAAGCACAAATACCGTTTTATCTCAATATCAGTACACCTATGACGATAATGGGAATATCAGCACGGTTGCGGATGCTCAAAACAATGTCACTACCTACGCCTACGATGGGCTGAATCAGCTTGTCCGAGCGGATGACCAGAAGGCAGGGACAAGCACTACCTACTCTTACGATGCGGGCGGCAATATTACAACTGTTAGCACCTATACCTACACCACTGGCGAGCTGGGCAGCCCTACAAACACCATTTCTTATGCCTACGACAATGCCAATTGGAAGGATCTGCTGACCAGCTACAACGGCCAGAGCATTACGTATGACCAGATTGGCAATCCTCTCACCTACCGCGACGGCATGAGCTTTACCTGGGAAGGCCGCCAGCTGAGAACCGCCGCTATCAATGGTAAGGGGGTCAGCTACACCTACAACAACGACGGCATTCGTACCGGCAAAACGGTAGATGGGGTCACGACGGAATATTTTGTGGACGGCAGCAGTGTTCTGGCACAGAAAACCGGAAATGATATTCTATGGTTCCTCTACGACAGCGACGGAACAAGAGTGGGCCTTACCTACAACGATACCGCCTATTATTACACCAAAAACGCCCAAGGCGATGTGACTGGTATCGTTGACAGCAGTGCCAACACCGTTGTAGAATACAGCTATGACGCTTGGGGCAAGCTGCTTAGTACAACCGGCAGCAAAGCGGATACCATCGGCAAGCTGAATCCTTTCCTGTATCGTGGGTATTACTTCGATGCGGAGACAGAATTATTCTATTTAAATAATCGATATTATGATTCTAGCACAAGTAGATTCTTAAATGCTGATGGTGTAGCGGGTGCAGATCAAGACTTACTGTCATATAATCTATTTGCTTACTGTGGAAATGACCCCATTAATAGATGTGACCCTCTCGGAACAACATGGATATATAACGGTGTGGCATATAATTACAGTGGAACAGTAGCAGATTTTCACCGTTTAGAACAAGGGCTTTCTCCCCTCGCATATGAAGCTGCAGTAAGAGCAGGAGCAAAAGGGAAATCGCTTTCTGGAAGTATTGACACTAAATCACCACCTCCACCAAATACAGGATATAAACCGCCTAAAAATCCTGATAAAGGTAAAAAAAGAGTACCTGCTCCCGGTGGAAGAGGAGAAACAGGATGGCTTGATAAATCGGGAAATGTTTGGGTCCCTGATGTTGACATGGATGGCGGCGAAGGTTGGAGAAGGCATTATCGAGATGGCAGTCATGATCATGTATATCCAGGGGGTAAAGTTAGAACACACACGTTCACATGGGATCCAACTTTATCAGAGCCAGTTATACAAGAACCATCTTTTACAGAACAAATAGCTGCAGCAACAGGGCTTACAGGAACTGCGTTAATAATTTATATTGTCATTTCTGAAGGCTCACGGGTAATCCCTGCAAGAAATTTGATACCTGTGCCATAATTTATATGAAGTGGAGGATAAGCAATGAACTAAATTTATGGAGTTATATAATATACGGGTTTATTTGTATCAACTAATTTAATTACAGGAGACGATATTATGTCTACAAGAGAGCACCTAGTGATTATGATAGATAGGCTTGAGTACTATTTAACCAAAGAGATTGAAAAAAACATTTATGGTAGTGGGAGTAAATGTTATATAGCTTTAAATGATAGACTAAATGAATGTATTAGTGCAAGAAAAGAAATCGACTATAAACCTTATTCTAGTGTAAAAGATCTCTTATCCGATCACGGTTACGATGATGATTTTATAAATAAGTTCCTGTCCAGAGTAGATTGCCACAAATAGTCGATAGTACTTGAATATTAAATACAAATCCGGGGTGTGTAGATACCCCGGATTTGTATTTTATAAATAATTATAAAATCGATATTCAATAAAATCACAATAAAAAGCTGATGTTTTATTTGAAATCAAAAATAATTATAGGAGGTATCCCCAATGCCTGGAGCAAGGCTCATTTTAAACTCACGCTATTTTCACATAGCCCACGCAGGTGAGCAGGCCGACGGAAAACATGTTATGACAAAAGATGCGGCAATGGGTCTAGTGAATTATGTTGGCACCCGGGAAAGTGTTCAGTTAAATATACCGAATCAACTTGCCTTACCCGGAGCAGATCCACCACCACTGAATCTTGATCCGCTTCATTTAAAGCCAGGAGTTGCAGAAAAACCAGCCACGAAAAAACAGATAGACACCATTACCGATCTACTTTGCGAGATACCGGAAGCCAAAAACACGCTGGAGTACCAAGGCTATCGGCGGAGCCACTAATACTACCGAATTGTTCTACGACATCGGTGACCGGT
This sequence comes from Faecalispora jeddahensis, assembly GCF_000577335.1. Taxonomy (GTDB): domain Bacteria; phylum Bacillota; class Clostridia; order Oscillospirales; family Acutalibacteraceae; genus Faecalispora; species Faecalispora jeddahensis. The sequence continues at coordinate 39,491 of NZ_CBYL010000028.1, forward strand.
TGACGAGAAAAGCCTTCGGAAACGATGCTGAAATCAAATATAGCTACGACAATATGGATCGCTCCAAAGGAATCAACTATGTATTTGGCGGGCAAAGTAAGACCACTGCCTTTTCCTATGGCGCAGACAGCCGAAAAAGCCTGACCACCTTGCTTTCCGGTGGAAAGATGACCTTCAGCTATGATACGCTTAACCGTAACACGGTAACCGATCTGAATCCAAATCCCGGTGATCCCACGTTGCGGACAAAGGCAGAATTCCTGAATGTATCTGGCAACCGCACGACAACCTTAACCGGTACTTACAGTAACTTCCGCCGGGTGGGAAGCACAAATACCGTTTTATCTCAATATCAGTACACCTATGACGATAATGGGAATATCAGCACGGTTGCGGATGCTCAAAACAATGTCACTACCTACGCCTACGATGGGCTGAATCAGCTTGTCCGAGCGGATGACCAGAAGGCAGGGACAAGCACTACCTACTCTTACGATGCGGGCGGCAATATTACAACTGTTAGCACCTATGCCTACACCACTGGCGAGCTGGGCAGTCCTACAAACACCATTTCTTATGCCTACGACAATGCCAATTGGAAGGATCTGCTGACCAGCTACAACGGCCAGAGCATCACCTATGACCAGATCGGCAATCCCCTCGCCTACCGCGACGGCATGAGCTTTACCTGGGAAGGCCGCCAGCTGAGAACCGCCGCTGTCAATGGTAAGGGGATCAGCTACACCTACAACAACGACGGCATTCGTACCGGCAAAACGGTAGATGGGGTCACGACGGAATATCTTGTGGACGGCAGCAATGTTCTGGCACAGAAAACCAGGAATGATGTTCTGTGGTTCCTCTACGACAGCGACGGAACCAGAGTGGGCTTTACCTACAACGACACCGCTTATTATTATACAAAGAACGCCCAGGGCGATGTGACTGGTATCGTTGACACCAGCGCCAACACCGTTGTAGAATACAGCTATGACGCTTGGGGCAAGCTGCTGACTACAACAGGCAATATGGCTGATACCATCGGCAAGCTTAATCCTTTCCTGTACCGTGGGTATTACTATGATGCCGAGACGGGGCTATACCACCTGAACAGCAGATACTATGATACCCAAACAGGTAGATTTATCAATGCGGATGGTTTTATTAGTACAGGTCAGGGAATATTAGGAAACAATATGTTTGCATATTGTGGCAATAATCCTGTTATTAGGGTTGATACTTCAGGTTATGGATGGTTTGATACTATAAAAAAATGGATTAAGGGTATATTTACTAATTATAATGATGACAAAAGCCTGTCATATGGAGCAACCGCTGGTGCTGCAGCAGGTATAAAAATCGAGCTATCCCAAGGATGGACGGCCCGTATTGATCCAGAGAATGCTCAGTCAGGTACAAAAAGACACATACATGTTGAAAGAAGAAAGGAGAAATTTGCTCAAAATAAAGATGGATCTCCACATGATGGCAGTTCCGGAAGTCCTCCTAAATCAGTGAGAAAAGAACTAAAGGAGAAAGCAAACTGGGATTGGGATAAAAAAGCTAAAAGTTGGGATAATCAGCAACAAGCATCCTTATTACATGTTTATCCATGTGGAGCTGATGAAGGTGAATGTGTCTGCCATCTATATAATAGTGGATCGTATTTTAATTATTTTGGTTTTTCACCTTATGCACCAAATATTCCTGCACCTGTACCATCTCCTTATATGCCATTTGCCCCCGCTTGGTAGGAAGGATATTGTATGAAATTTTTGAACCGAAATCTATATGGCAAAGTATGTTCACTTGATGGAGAAGCTTACGAAGCCGAATGGAACGAACAATACCAGAAATATTTTTATGAGCTGGAAAAAATTTCTGGTCGATTGCCTAAGTCTTTTTGGAAAGAGTTTGTAATGCATCATATGCACGACTCGATTTTAAAGAGCATTAATATTAGTAAGGAGAGTTTAAAATCACGATGTCAGTATAAATTAACTTTATGTTTAATAGATTATCAAAATAATAATATTGAACATATATTGGTTTTTACTGATATAAAAAACTTGAGATCAGATTTATCATTCGGTGAATTTTCAGGCAATTGCGATTGGCTCTACAGTGAAATCCTCCCTATTGATTCAAAACGATTATCATTTGAAGTAATGTTATTTAGTGAAAGTGATCTTTATTTTGAATTTTCAAAATTGCACTATAAAAAGGTTAGATTACCTTGAATGTAAAAATCGTTTAGGCAACTAATGTTAATCTCAGTATCATCCGCCATACTACTTTGAATAAATTTTGTAAAAACGGACAGTGACAAATCCCCCCTCATGTAACCAATCAACATTAGGGGGGCATATGGATAGGAAAGATCCGTACGGCAGCGTTTGCTAGAAAAAATCAAAGAAATGCTGAGAAGAGATCATAACATGGATCGCTCCAAAGGAATCAACTATGTGTTTGGCGGGTAAAGCAAAACCGCTTCCTTTACTTACAGTGTAGACAGTCGGAACAACACGACGACCTTGCTCTCCGGCGGAAAAATGGACTTTGTTTATGACACCCTGAACCGGATTAGCATGACAAAGCTAGTCCACAGCCAAGGAAATCCTGCTCTTCGCACACAAACAGAATTTGTGCCTGTGTCCGACTACCGAACGACCACTCTTACCAAAAAGTTCATCAACAACCGCTGGGTAAGCGATACAGACAGCAGCGTACTTTCCCAGTTTCAGTACACCTATGACGATAACGGAAACATCAGCACGGTTACGGATGCGCAGAACAATGTCACAACCTATACCTACGATCAGCTGAACCAGCTTGTCCGCACGGATGACCAGAAAGCGGGTACGAGCATCGCCTACTCGTATGACGTGGGCGGAAATATTACCGCTGTTAGCACCTATGCCTACACCACCGGTGAGCTGGGCAGCCCTACAAACACCATTTCTTATGCCTACGACAATGCCAATTGGAAGGATCTGCTGACCAGCTACAACGGCCAGAGCATTACGTATGACCAGATTGGCAATCCTCTCATCTACCGCGACGGCATGAGCTTTACCTGGGAAGGCCGCCAGCTGAGAACCGCCGCTGTCAATGGTAAGGGGATCAGCTACACCTACAACAACGACGGCATTCGTACCGGCAAAACGGTAGATGGGGTCACGACGGAATATCTTGTGGACGGCAGCAATGTTCTGGCACAGAAAACCGGGAATGATGTTCTGTGGTTCCTCTACGACAGCGACGGAACCAGAGTGGGCTTTACCTATAACGACACCGCTTATTATTATACAAAGAACGCCCAGGGCGATGTGACTGGTATCGTTGACAGCAGCGCCAACACCGTTGTAGAATACAGCTATGATGCTTGGGGTAAACTGCTTACTACCACCGGCAGCAAAGCAGATACTATCGGTAAGCTGAATCCCTTTCTGTACCGAGGATATTATTATGATGCGGAAACTGAGCTGTACTACCTGAATAGCAGATATTATGATGCGCAGACTGGCAGATTTTTGAATGCGGATGCAGCCATTGGCCAAACCGGGAATGTACAAGGACATAACATGTTCGCCTATGCATTCAACAATCCAGTTATGTATGACGATCCCAGCGGTAATTGGCCTAAGCTCAGCACGATATTTACTGTGGTAGCGGTAGCTGCGGCAGTGGTAGCAGTGGTTGCAGTTTGTGTAGCAACAGCCGGACTTGCCTCCGTTGCAGTAGCAGGTGGAGGAACAATGCTAGTGGCTACTGCAACTACAACAGCAGCTTTAGGGGTTGCTGCTTCGGCGGGAAAGGTAGCTCTGGCCGCTACAGGGGCTGCGGCGGTCTCAAAGGCCGCTGAAAAAACGTATAAAAATTTGTCTAAAAATCATACAGTTTATGGGCTTCAAAACACAAACACTGGGCGAATAGAATATGTTGGACGAACAACAAACCCTGCGAAACGTGCAAAAGCACATGAAATGAATCCAGCAAGAGCTAATTTGGAAATGGTTACTTTAGCTACAGGACTTAATGCAGTTGAAGCTCGTGGAGTTGAACAAATCCTAATGTTGGCACACCATACCATTAATACGCGTAATAGTATGAATAACCAAATAAATGGGATAAGTCCTTTTAATCCTAAGCTGGGAATGTATATGGAAGCCGGAAGAGGAGCTTTAGCCTACTTAGATAATCAAATATCAAATGAAGTTCTCTACTGGACAGGAAATTAAGGAGGTATAGTTATGGGTGCATGGGGAGCAAAATTATATCAAGATGATGTTGCACAAGATGTTCGTGATCAATTTAAGGACTTACTTCACAGAGGGAAGAGCGCTGAAGAAATCACCAGACAGTTGATTGACGAGTATACTGATGCAATCGATGACCCGGATGACAGCCCTATTTTTTGGCTTGCCCTGGCGGACACTCAATGGAATGTGGGAAGACTATTGCCGGAGGTGAAAAAACAAGCTATCACGTGGCTCGACAAAGGCAGCGATTTGAAAAGATGGGAAACGGAAAATCCAGAACAAGCTCCTATCAGGAAAAAAGAGTTAGAAGAATTGCGGCAAAAGCTAAATTCCCAACAACCACCGGAAAAGAAGATTTCGCAATACCGTCTTTACAAGTGTGAGTGGAAAATCGGTGATGTATTTGCATATAAGCTTGAAAGTGATTTAGCAAAAGAAAGAGGGCTTTTAGGTTGCCACTTACTAGTTCAAAAAGTGGATGAAAACACATGGCATCCAGGGCATATTATTCCGATTGTGTATGTGAAAATCACAAAAGATGATCAACTTCCCACTTGTGCAGAAGATTTTGAAAATTTGGAATATGTGCAAATATTTTTTACCAAGTATGAGGATCGCTTTTTGCCTATTGACGGAAAGCAACCTGATGAGGACATTGCTGAGAAGTCCAAGATGAAATATAAAGTTGATGATTTTGGTTTCTTGCCCCAATTCAGAATTGGATTATTGAATACAGCAAAAAAAGTTATTCCTTCAAAACTTATCTTTATTAAAAACTTTCCTATTTTACCGCCCACAAATGAATTTATCACACATAGTAAATTTAGTATTCCTTCAGTCTCTTGGAAGAATTTTGAAGAAAAACTAATTGATCGATATTGTGGTTACAATTTAAGACAATATTCTATCTATTCATCAAAAAAATAATCAGTACAAAGAATTGTGCTAATTGTAACTTGGCTTTATTTTTTAAAAGTTTGGATAATAACAGACAGTGTCTTTCCAAACTTGAAACTTTCAATAGACAAGCCTTCCGCGTCAAAATGAATAGCGGGAGGCTTGTCTATTACAAAATCAAATATAAAAAAGTTGATCGCACATGCTTGAAACAGGGCTCATTTTAATACCCTGCAGATGGCGAAATGAAAAAGCAAGTAAGATTAAAAGGAAAACCTCATGGCGATATACCGAGGCCCAATGTCAAAGAACCGAATATTAACACCAATCCCGTTACAGGTGAAAAATTCAAAAATGGTTATAACGTAAGAAGACCTGAACAATGGGAGCTGCCGAAAGGATTTAGATGGGATGAATTTAGTTGATCCAAATATTGTTTCAAATTTTGTGGAGTGGAAGGATGCAAATAAAGATAATTTTACATGGTGGAGTTATGTGAATATCAAATCGGATATCCAAGGGGCATTAGCTTTCGCCAATTTCTTCTGCCCAGAAATTATAACAAAGGATAATTGCATTCTATTGAAAGATCACTTTGATCAAAAGAATTATGATGATTGGAAAGAAAGGCTAAATGGAGATAAGACTCAAATTGAAAAAATCATGAATCTTTACGAAATACAAGATTTTTTTCATATAAATTCTGATACGAATGATCCATTTTATAATGAACAAATTAAAGCCCTTGCAAAATCAATTCAGTTTTATTGGTCATTAACCTTACAGCATAATCATCCAGATAAAAACATTATTGTAAGTGTATTTGAAGAATATGATACCCTGTGTATAACCGTTTATGAGGGACTTGAGTAAAGTCTTCTTTCTGTGGAAAACAGCGCTGTCTTTGATAGCGCTGTTTTTTTGTAACTATTAAGAATAATTATAGGAGATGATGCCAATGGCAGGAGCAAGGCTTATTTTAAATACCCGATACTTTCATATCGCCCGCGCTGGTGAGCAGGCCGATGGAAAGCACGTTATGACAAAAGACGCCGCAATGGGGTTGGTAAATTATGTTGGTACCCGGGAAAATGTTCGATTGAATACGCCGGATCAACTTGCATTGCAGGGAGCAAAATCATTGACATAGTCTCCTATTCCTACGGCAGCGCCAACTGGAAGGATCTGCTGACCAGCTACAACGGCCAGAGCATCACCTATGACCAGATAGGCAATCCCCTGACTTACCGCGACGGCATGAGCTTTACCTGGGAAGGCCGCCAGCTGAGAACCGCCGCTGTCAATGGTAAGGGGATCAGCTACACCTACAACAGCGACGGCATTCGTACCGGCAAAACGGTAGATGGGGTCACGACGGAATATCTTGTGGACGGCAGCAGTGTTCTGGCACAGAAAACCGGAAATGATATTCTGTGGTTCCTCTACGACAGCGACGGAACAAGAGTGGGCTTTACCTACAACGATACCGCCTATTATTACACCAAAAACGCCCAGGGCGATGTGACTGGTATCGTTGACAGCAGCGCCAACACCGTTGTAGAATACAGCTATGATGCTTGGGGCAAGCTGCTTAGTACAACCGGCGGCATGGCAGATACCATCGGCAAACTGAATCCATTCCTGTATCGTGGGTATTATTTCGATGCAGAGACGGGGTTGTACTACCTGAACAGCAGGTGCTATGATCCAGTGATAGGTAGGTGGATCAATGCTGATAGTTTTATTGCTAGTGTTGGTGGTGACATTCACGGTTATAACCTGTACTCTTATTGCATGAACGATCCCGTCAACATGAGCGACCCATCTGGACATTGGCCTAAATGGATTAACAGTGCTACAAGTGTGATTGTAAGTACCGTAAAAAAAGTTATCACTGTTGTTGCGAATGCTGCTAAATCTGTTGTATCATCAATTACGAATGCGACTTCAAAAGTAGTAAAGATAAATTCAAACTCAAATAGTTTACCAAAGAAAGGAAGTCCTGATTCAAGTAAAACCTTACCTAATCCTGATGGAACACCAAAACAAAAACGTTGGTATGGTCCGGATGGTAACGCTGTGAGGGATAGGGACTATAATCATTCTGGCGATATGCCCTTTCCACATGATCATGTATGGAAGGATGGTGTGCGGCAACCAGGACATCTTCCACCAGACCCGTTTTATGATTTTAGTTGGGAGCCTGTGCTGGGAGTAGGGCTAGTTGTAGTTTGCGCTGTAAGTATAGCATTTGTAGCCGCTGACGATGCAACAGGAATAGGCGTTGCAGATGACTTTCTTTTTGAACCGCTTGGCGCTGGTGTCGGGAAGGGACTCATCATGATTTTTGGATGATAAAGGGGGAAAGTAGAAATGTGGAACGAAATTAATAATGACGAAGATTTAAACCATTTTATGGAAATGCAGTATGCTTTTCATGATAGTTGTATCAAAGAATTAAAATATATTAGCGGTGCATATGTACATGAAAATTTATCGATGCATCCTATAAATGATCAGCGGGTTTTGAAAATTATAATCCAAAGACAATTTAAGAATCCGTCGGCAATTGAACTCGAATTTGTAGGTTTAAAATATTTAAAAATGTCGCCTAATGACGAAAATTATACCTGTGAAATTATTGACGCAACTATGATTTTGAAAGAAGATTGCATTTATTGGTGTGATTGCGGCGGTTTATCAGAAGCCGATATGGAAAGTTATACAGGGACTACGATATGTGCGTCAAAATTTCGGTGGAGAGCAGCGGAAGAATATATCGGTTCAAAAGAGGTCTACGTATCAATTTGAATTTCTATGTTCGGTACAACCAATATATTCTCCCGCGAATCACCTGACGATACGGACTTCCTGCTGGTTTTGTTCGTTGATTATTTATGCTTACCCAATCCCAATTCGCTCTATTGATAGAGCATAACAATTATACCTAATACGTAATAAGCCTGAGGTATCTATCTAGATTCCTCAGGCTTATCTAAAAGATTGAATACCAGATAGTAACTCTCAAAATCCGGAGTAAGGCTCATTCGAAATTTCCGTATTTTCATATAGTCCTCACCGGTGAACGGGTTGCCGGCAAACACGTTATGATAAAAGTGAGGGGGACCTATAACGATATCGTCCATTATCGCATAAAGAACGCTCAGGATGACGTGACCGGAATCGTTGACAGCAGCGCCAACACCGTTGTAGAATACAGCTATGACGCATGGGGCAAGCTTCTTACTACGACTGGCAGCATGGCAGATACTATCGGCAAGCTGAATCCCTTCCTGTATCGCGGGTATTACTTTGATGCGGAGACGGAACTTTACCACCTGAACAGCAGGTACTATGATGCGCAGACCGGCAGGTTTTTGAATGCGGATGATACGGATATTCTTCTGGAAGATCAGGAAAACCTGACGGAGCATAATCTTTTTGCCTACTGCCTGAATAATCCGGCCAATATGGCAGATGACGACGGTCATATTGCTGCAAATATCATTGGAGGTATTGTTGGGGGAGTTGCAGGCGCAACTTTAGGCTATTTTCTTGCAAAACAATTTGGCTTAACTGGCTGGAAAAAATGGGCGTTAATTTCAGCGGCTACCGTTGGTGGCGCTGCGTTAGGAGCGATCTTAGGGCCATATGTTGCGAAGCTTGGAGGCCAAATAAGTGCAAAGTTAGGAATACAATCGGCAAAAGTAGCATTTAAATCCATAGGTAAGATAACTACTCAAAAAATGTCGCATATAAATGTTTCAAAGCACCTATGGGGGCAAGTATTAAAAAAAGTGACAACAAAGGGTATTGAAAATCTAATACAACAGGCAATAAGAAAAGGCTCATGGGAAACATTAACAGGGGGAGTTCAACAAATCACATATAAATACGCAGGAGAAACAATTATTGTCAGAGGTATGATAGTTGATGGTATTTTTAAGATTGGAGATGCATGGGTGAAAAAATGAAAAATATAATTAAACTTTTGGATAATCATTCGTACAAAAATGTTTATGATGTTTTAGCAAGTGAAAATTATGTATATTCATCTGAAGCACTTGTAAAAGATTTTTCTGAGACAGATGATATGAATTTATATTGCTATTTGCTGTATATGATATCCAGGCAAGAAACATGTAAAAATCATCTCTTAATATGCAATTTTTTAATGTTTCAGGGAACCTTCTTTTATGATATATATCCAGTAATTCGTTGGCATTTAGATCTCGGATTAAAATTAGATTCTATGAATTATAATATTTTAACATGGATAATTAATATCTTTTATGAGCATCCTGATTCCCCATTTCTGGAAGATGAATTAATTGAATTTGCTAAAAGGATCATTTGCCTAGAACCGGATAATAAAAGGGCAAAAGAAATTCTGGGCAAAAGAAGCATCTAAAAACTTAAAGTTAACTGTTAGATCAAGAATATCAGTAAAGAAACAGCATCGCTCATATGGGTGGTGCTGTTTCTTTATGATACTATTTTACTAATTATTTTTTCTTTATATAATTCAAGAGCTACCAGCAATGGCAAA
>NZ_CBYL010000029.1 GCF_000577335.1 Faecalispora jeddahensis
CGTTCTGGCGTATCTGGAGCAAAAACTGACCGCAAATCCTCCGTACACTGTCATTGTGGAGCCGGATACGGTGGCCTGCATTTTTGAATCGGTGAAAACCGGCGGCGGTAATCCCGTCGCGATCGGCGGGAACCCGGAAACGATCATGGCGGGCCTGAACTGCGGCGAGCCGAATCCGCTCACCTGGCCGGTGCTGCGCGATTTTGCGTCGTGCTATGCCGCCTGTCCCGACTGGGTGACCGAGCTTGGCATGCGCACGCTGGCGTATCCGCACAACGGGGACGGGAAAGTGATTTCCGGGGAATCGGGCGCCGTGGGGCTCGGTTTGCTCGTGCATTTGTGCCTTGCACCGGAAATGCACGCCGAACGGCAGCGCATGGGTCTGGATGAAAATGCGACCGTTTTGCTGTTCAGTACCGAGGGCAACACAGACCCCGAGGCTTACCGCAGAATTGTGGAAGCAGCGGGCAGTAAATAAGAATCATTCTTTGGCGCGGCCTTTTGCGGCCGCGCCATTTTCTGATTTAGAACGTTACTCTGTCGATTTCAGAAAGTTTTTTAACAAATAATCTGCTCCAAGCTTGAAATTTCATCAAAATTTGTGTAAAATATATTGGACAATATCAATTCGATATGCTTGATTGATCCAGAGTCATCTGGAAAACTGATAAAGTGAGGGAGCATCATGTCAAATAGACTGTTTCAGGGAGTTATTCACCAAATGCGCGACGCGATTGACAGAACGATCGGCGTCATTGACGAGACCTCGGTTATTATTGCCTGCAGCGAGCTGGGTCGTATCGGTGAAGTGAACGAAAGCATTACTCCGGACACCATTGCTTCGCCCAATCCCTTTGTGGTAGGAGGATATACCTACAAGTCTTTTGGCAGCCGCCCCCGCCCGGAATACGCTGTATTCGTTTCGGGCAGCGACAGCGAAGCGATGAAGTATGTAAACCTGCTCTCGATTTCGCTGAGCAGCATCAAACAGTATTACGACGAGAAATACGACCGCAGCAATTTCATCAAGAACGTGATTCTCGACAACATACTGCCCGGGGATATTTACCTCAAGGCCCGCGAGCTGCACTTCAATTCGGATGTAAGCCGCGTGTGTATGCTGATTAAGATTTCGAACAAATCCGATATTTCGGCCTACGATGTGATTCAGAACCTGTTCCCCGACAAGAACAAGGATTTCATTATCAACATCAACGAAACGGATATCGCGCTGATCAAAGAGATCCGCACCGGCATTGAGCCGAAGGATCTGGATAAGCTGGCCAGCTCGATTGTAGACACGCTTTCGAGCGAATTCTACACCCACTGCGTTGTGGGTATCGGCACCATTGTTGTCGGCATTAAAGATCTGGCGCGCTCCTTCAAGGAAGCGCAGGTCGCGCTTGAGGTCGGCAAGGTGTTCGATACCGAAAAATCCATCGTCAGCTACGACAATCTGGGCATTGCCCGTTTGATCTATCAGCTGCCCACCACCTTATGTGAAATGTTCCTCAAGGAGGTATTCAAGCGCGGCTCGATCGAATCGCTTGACCATGAGACACTGTTCACGATTCAGCGCTTCTTCGAAAACAATCTGAACGTTTCCGAAACGTCGCGCAAGCTGTTCGTTCACCGCAACACGCTCGTTTATCGCTTGGAAAAAATCAAAAAAATAACCGGGCTGGATCTGCGCGAGTTCGAGGACGCGATTGTGTTTAAGGTAGCTCTGATGGTCAAGAAATATCTTTCCTCGAATCCGGTAAAATTTTGACGGAAAAGAATAAAAATATTACAGAAAAATTACAAATTTATTCTTTTCGAGAACAATAAATCTTTCGCCCATTGGTATTATGTAAACATACCAATGGGTGTTGATTTTTAGGGAGAAATCGTGCCGTTTTCTGGAGGCGTTTTGGTGCGCCCGGCGGCATTTCGCACGGGGAAATTTATTTTTTGGAGCGATGACATTGATAGAATTTGTAGATGTTTTTAAAACATATGGGAATGGTACAGAAGCGCTCCGGGGCGTGAATCTGAAAGTGGAAAAAGGCGAATTCGTTTTTATTGTGGGTTCTTCCGGGGCGGGCAAAAGCACCTTTTTAAAGCTGATTACCTGTGAGGAAGCTCCGAACAGCGGCGAGATCATCGTCAACGGCCGGAAGCTTTCTACCGTGAAGAGAAGGGACATCCCCTATGTGCGCCGCACGATGGGAATGGTGTTCCAGGATTTTCGCCTGATCGACAAAATGACGGTGTTTGACAACGTGGCGTTTGCCATGCACGTGGTGGGAGCTTCTCAAAGAGAGATCAAAAAGCGTGTGCCGTACATATTGAATCTTGTTGGGCTAAAGGAAAAAATCAATTGCCGCCCGAAAGAGCTCTCCGGTGGAGAGCAGCAGAGGGTGGGGCTTGCGCGCGCGCTGGTGAACAACCCCAGCATGATTATTGCGGACGAGCCTACCGGCAACATTGACCCGGCCCTTTCGTTTGAAATCGTGGGCCTTTTAAGTGAAATCAACCGCAGGGGCACCACCGTGCTGATGGTCACGCACGAACACCGGCTCGTGAAGCATTTCCGCCGCCGCGTGGTGGAAATTCACGACGGGCTGGTTGTGGCCGACAGCTGCAATCTTGCTTTGGAGGTACCCGATGAGAATTAGCAGTGTCAAGTATTTACTGAAGGAGGGCGTCAAGAACGTCTGGGTCAACCGCATGATGGCCTTTGCCTCCATTGGCGTTCTGGTGGCATGCCTGCTGATGACGGGAGCGGCCACGCTGTTTTCGATGAACCTGAACATGGCCATGCAGACGCTGCAAAACGATAACTCCGTTACCGTGTACATGGCAAACGATCTGCCCACACTCAAATCGGTGCAGGTGGGCGAGGAGATCAAAAAGCTCGACAATGTGGAAGACTGCGAGTTTGTTCCAAAGGGCGAGGCGCTGGAGGCGCTGATGAAGTCCATGGGCGACGATGGCAGCGTGTTCAGCAGCCTTTTAGGCGATGACAATCCCCTGAACGATGTGTTCAAGGTGAAGATGAAAGACCTTTCTCAGTATCAGGAAACCGCAAAGAAGATCAGCTCGCTGGAGGGGGTCTATAAGGTCCGCGATTATTCCGATGTGGCTGCAAAGCTGACAAGCCTTGACCGCCTTGTGACAACGGCCGGCTTTTGGATCGTGCTGATTCTGAGCTTGGTTTCGGTATTCATTCTTTCCAACACCATTCGGATTACGATGTTCTCGCGCCGACTGGAGATCAGTGTGATGAAATCCGTGGGTGCGACAAACAGCTTCGTTCGAGTGCCGTTCGTTGTGGAGGGAATTCTGATTGGTCTGTTTTCGGGCCTTTTGGCCAGCGGCCTGCTGGCGCTGATCTATGATAAAACCCTGAAAACCATTACGGGCATTGTCCCCTTTTTCCAGCCGCTGCCGCTTGGGAATGTGATGGGACAGATCGTATTGTTGTTTATTGCCGCGGGCGCCCTGTTCGGCGCGTTGGGCGGCGGTATTTCCATCGGTAAATATCTGAAGGGAGGAAATTCCATTGGCTGGTAAAGGCAGGCGTTCGATTCTGGCACTTGCGCTGGCGGTGATTGTCGTTTTTTCATGTGTTCCGCCGGGGGTGCAGGCCAGCTCCACGATCAATCAGCTGCAGCAAAAGCAGAGCCAGCTGAAAAAGCAGCAGGAGGCTACTGCGGCCAAGCTCAAACAGCTGAAGGCAGACAAGGCCAAGCAGCAGGAGTATAAGAGCACGCTGGATACTCAGGTGCAGACCGTGCAGAGCCAGATCGACACGCTGAACGATCAGGTGGCCGCGCTGGATGCGGACATCAAAGAGAAAGAATCGCAGATTGCGGAAAAGCAGAAGAGCATCGACGCCAACATTGAGCAGCTCAAGCAGCGCGTGCGCGCCATTTATCTGCTGGGGGAATCCTCTCAGCTTGAAATGATCCTCGGTGCGCAGGATGTGATGGATTTTCTCGATAAAACCGAGCTGGTGCGCTCCATTTCGCAGCATGACCAGCAGGTGATTCAGACGCTGAAAACCGATATGGCCTCGATCAAAACGCAGAAAGAGCAGATCGAGCAGAACCGGCAGAGCGTGGCGCAGGCCAAAAAGGAACTGGATACCAAAAACTCGGAGCTCTCGGGCCTGCTGGCGGAAAGCTCGCGTGTTTTGACAGAGATTTCGGCCAATGTGGTCAGCACCAATTCGGAAAATAACCGCCTGGCTGCCGAACGCAAAAAGGTGGATGCCGAGGTCGACCAGTGGTATAAAGAGTATTACGCCAGCATCAAGGACAATAATAAGGACAATCAGGCCAGCGGCGGCTACGTCAGCAAGGGGCAGTTTGCCTGGCCGCTTCCAGGTTATACTAAGATCACTGCCTACTGGGGCGATAACCGCGGGCACAAAGGCATCGACATCGCCGGCTCCGGCGTTTACGGCAAGCCGATCGTCGCGGCGGATAACGGCAAGGTCATTCTTGCGGTTCAAAGCGGCTGGGGCGGCGGCTACGGCCTTTGCGCGTACATCGACCACGGCGGCGGATATTCCACCCGCTACGGACATATGAGCAAAATCATTGTAAAGACCGGCGACGTGGTCAAAAAGGGACAGACCATCGGTTATGTGGGAAGCACCGGCGATTCCACCGGGCCGCATCTGCATTTTGAGATCCGCGTGAACGGTGTTGCGCAGAACCCGATGAAATGGTTCAGCTAAACGAAAACAGGCGGTTGATTTCTTCCCCGGCCTTCGGTCGGGGAAGAAATCGCTGTTTCTCCGCCCAAGGCGGGGGACGGAATCGCCGTTTTTAGGGAAGATCACGTTGAAAGCGATTGGACGATAACAAAAAGATAGAGGGAAGCATATGAGCAAAAAAGTGTCGCTCGGCGCGGCAGCAGCGATGTCTTTGGTGGCAGCCGCCATTACGGTTTCTCTGACGTATACCTTTGCGATGGGGCGCTTTAATGAAAAAGTGGCCGATGTGAACGAACGCCAGGCCATGTATACAAAGCTGAGTGAAATCGACCAGAAGGTACGGCAGGATTATATCGGGAAAATTGGGGAAACTGAGCTGAACGACGGTATCGCAGCCGGTTATATGGCCGGGCTGGGCGATTCCGGTGCGAAATATCTTTCCGCGGAAAAATATAAGAACTATCTCAGCTCCACCTCTAAAAAGGCGGTGGGCGTCGGCATCCGCACCATTCAGGACGCCGACGGAAACATGGAAGTCATTGAAGTGCTGCCCAACTCGCCAGCCAGCAAGGCCGGCCTGCAAAAGGGCGACGTGATTCTTTCGCTCGACGGCAAAGAGGTGATCCGCCTGAGCTACGGCGAGGCCGTAAACAAGCTCGACGGCACCGTGGGCACTACGGTAAAACTCGGCCTGCTGCGCAAGACGACGGCAGACGGCAAAACCACGACCAACAAGATGGATGTGACCGTCACCCGCGCTGAATACCAGCGCGTAACGGTCTCTTCATCCGTCATCAACGGCAACGTCGGCTACATCGCGATCTCAGAATTCCAGAGCTCCACAAAGGATCAGTTTGTTTCGGCGATCAATACCCTCACCGAGAAAAAGGTGGCGGGCCTTGTGATCGACCTGCGCAACAATTCCGGAGGCAGCGAAGAGGTGATGGCCTCCGTGCTCGACGAGTTCCTGCCGGCAGTGAGCCTGGTGAGCTATGCGGACAGAAACGGCAAGATCACGGTGGAGTACAGCTCGAAATCCGGTGAGATCAACCTGCCGATCAGTGTGGTGGTAGGCTCCAGCACGTATGGTGCGGCGGAAATTTTTGCTGCGGATATCAAGGACTATAAAAAGGGAAAACTGATTGGTGAAAAAACCGCGGGCCACGGCACCAAGGAGGACATGATCCCCTTGTCGGATGGTTCGGCAATTCAGCTTTCCGTTGGCAATTATACCCGCATTGACGGAAAGACCTTCAACGGTGTCGGCGTGGATGTCGACATGGCGATTGAGATGACCCAGGAGCAGAAGGATCTGCTGCTGCGCCGCTCGCTCACCACGCTGGAGGACCCGCAGATTCAGGCGGCTGTTACCGCTTTGGTGACGCAGGGCGCAGACGTGCAGCAGATTCCGGGCACCGACAGCGGCAACCTGGAAGAAGGTGCTTCCAGCGCAGCGTCCGGTGTGGCTTCGTCTTCCGCGGCGGCCTCCAAATAGGCGTTGACAGACGCATACTTGTTCACTATAATAGATGTATTGCGAAGTATAGTCAGACAAAGCATGACGATTCTTCCCTCGCGGGGGAAGAATCGAGCCCTTTTTATGTTGTATGGCTATAGATTCACTCTGAAAAAGGTGGTAAACAGCTGATGGCAAAGCAGGTCATTTTAACCCAGGAGGGACTTGAAGCCCTCGAGCAGGAGTTGGAATATTTAAAATCGGTAAAACGAAAAGAAGTTGCCGAAAAAATCAAGGTAGCTTTGTCTTTCGGAGATTTGTCCGAAAACAGCGAATATGATGAAGCGAAAAACGATCAGGCGATCATGGAAGCGCGCATTGCCGACATTGAGGTGATGCTCAAAAACGTGGTCGTGATCGATGAAGATGAGCTGGGCAACGAAAATATCCACATTGGCTCCAAGGTGGAGGTTCGTGTCACTCCTGAGGGAAGAGACTCATCGATCAAGGAATATAAAATTGTCGGTTCCAACGAAGCGAATCCCTTGCAGGGAAAAATTTCGGATGAATCCGCGGTCGGCAAGGCCCTACTGGGCCACGGCGTGGGCGACAAGGTTGAGGTGGAGGTTCCGGCCGGAATCATCCATTACGAGATTCTTGCGATTTCGAAATAACAGATTCCGAAAAGAACGAAACGGCACGGGGCGGGAGTGAAAATTTTCACCCTGCCCCGTTTTTGCACAAGAATGTGAATCTGCGATCACAAAGTGAAAAACCGTTGTGTTTGCGGCTTTATGGAATGCGGGTTTATATCAGAAGACCGCCGTGCGGCGGAGGAATACAGAAAACAGGGAGAGTAGAATAGTGATGAGCGATAAGACAAAGGAGCCTGTGGAGCAGGAGCAGCAGGACATCAGCGAGCTGCTTCAGATTCGCCGGGACAAGCTGACTGCACTGCAGCAGGCGGGCAAGGACCCGTTTGAAATTACGGTCTGCGACCGCAATGCGTTCGCGCAGGATATTCGCGACAGGTTCGAAGAGATTGAGGGCCAGGATGTTGTGATTGCCGGCCGCATTATGAGCTGGCGCGACATGGGCAAGGCCAGCTTTATGGATATTCAGGACCGCACGGGCAGAATCCAGGTCTACCTGAAAATAGACGACATTGGTGAGGAAGCCTATCATGGCCTGCAGAACTGGGACATCGGCGACCTTGCGAGTGTTTCCGGCTTTGTGTTCCGCACCCGCAGAGGCGAAATTTCCGTCCATGCGAAGAGTATCACGCTGTTGGGAAAATCCCTGCTGCCGCTGCCGGATAAATTCCATGGCCTGAAAGATACCGACCTGCGGTACCGCCAGCGCTATGTGGATTTGATCGTAAATCCCGAGGTGAAGAGCACCTTTGAAAAGCGCAGCCGTGTGATCGCGACTATCCGCCGCATTCTGGACGAACGCGGCTACGTGGAGGTGGAGACCCCCATTCTGAACCTGATCCCTGGCGGCGCGGCGGCCCGCCCGTTCATCACTCACCACAACACGCTCGACCTCGATTTGTACCTACGCATTGCGCCGGAGCTGTATTTAAAGCGCCTGATCGTCGGCGGCATGGAAAAGGTATACGAGATTGGCCGTCTGTTCCGAAATGAGGGAATGGACGTAAAGCACAACCCCGAGTTCACAACCATCGAGTTGTATGAGGCTTACACCGATTACCACGGCATGATGGATTTGACCGAGCGCCTCATCAACGCCTGCGCCAAAGAGGTATGCGGCACGGAGGAGATCACCTACCAGGGTGAGGAAGTCAGCCTGAAGCTGCCGTTCTGCCGGATGACGATGAACGACGCGATCAAGCAGTACACCGGCGTGGATTTCCTGTCGTTCAAGGGCGATACGGCCCGCGCGCTGGAAGAGGCGAAGAAGTTCCACTTTGAAACAAAGGCCACCGACTCCTGGGGCGATATTATGAATCTGTTCTTTGAGGAGAAGGTAGAGGGCGAGCTGGTACAACCGACCTTCATTTACGATTACCCGGTAGAGGTTTCTCCGCTGACAAAGCGCAAGAAGGATGTGCCGGAGCTGGTGGAACGCTTTGAGCTGTTCGCCACCCGCCGCGAATTCGCAAATGCGTATTCCGAGCTGAACGACCCGGTTGATCAGCGCGAACGCTTTATGCGCCAGATGCAGCTCAGAGAGGCCGGCGATGAAGAGGCGAATATGATCGATGAGGATTTCCTCACCGCTCTGGAATACGGTATGCCCCCCACGGGTGGCATGGGCATGGGCATCGACCGCCTGGTGATGCTTTTGACTGACAGCGCGTCGATCCGCGACGTGCTTTTGTTCCCGACTATGAAACCCAGGGAGTGAGATTCACTTGGCAAGGGACCGGTATCTGTGGAACGCGGGGGAAGAGACCATCCACCAGGACGGTGAGACGGCACATCCCCAAACCCCTAAGGGAAAATGGGAGAATTTTTGGTACTACCATAAATTTCACCTGCTGATCGGGCTGATCGTCATCGCTCTGATTTATAGCTTTGTGTACGAGCTGACGACAAAGGAAGAGCCGGATTACCAGATCGGTGTTCTGACGGAAACCAAGTTTTCGGACGAGGCCGCCGCCGTGCTGGAGCAAAAGATTGCCCGGTACGGGGAGGATCTGAACGGGGATGGCCGCGTGATCGTGCGCGTGAATCCCTATTTCATCGTCATGGAAGAAGGGAAGGAAGTCAGCGATCCCTCTTTACAGATGGCGAGTGTGGCCAAGTTTCTGTCGGATTTGGAAACAGGCGACAGCATGATCTTTCTGACAGATGACACGAGCTTTCAGGGGCACCAGAAATCCCGGGAGATGTTCTCGAATCTGGACGGTACTGTGCCGGAAGTCGGAAAAGAAAGCGAAACCGCCATGCGGCTGCCCTGGAAGGACGCAAAGCCGCTGTCCTCTCTTGTCACCGAAGCGGATTTGAGTATGCTGGACGTTGACAGCCGCCAAAAGGTGATGCAGCAGCTCGACGGGCTGGGCATTTCCCTGCGGGTCTTCAGCGGAACTCCCCTGGAGCAGAATCCGGAGAAGGAATCCTATTACACTGCCAGCCGTACTTTGTTCGACCGGCTGGTGTATGGAAAATAAATTTAGAGTTCTTTCAGTAAAGAACCGTTTCGTTTCTCCGCCGGAGGCGAGGAGACGGAACGACTGTCATTTGCTGATGGATGGAAGATTCATAATCAGGCACTTTTAGGAGGGAAAACACAATGAGAAGCGATTTAATGAAAGAAGGCGCCGCACGTGCCCCGCACCGCTCTTTGCTGTACGCGCTGGGACTAACGGAAAACGAAATGAAACGCCCCTTTATTGCGGTGGTCAATTCCGCCAGCGATTACATCCCGGGCCATCGTCATCTAAAGGACATCAGTGAGGCAGTCAAGGCCGGAATTCGCAACGCGGGCGGTGTTCCGTTTGAGTTCAATACCATCGGCGTCTGCGACGGGCTTTCCATGAACCACAAGGGCATGAAATATTCCCTGTGCTCCCGCGAGCTGATCGCCGACTCCATTGAAGTGATGCTCACTGCGCATCCGCTGGATGCCGTCGTGTTTATCCCCAACTGCGACAAGGTGGTGCCCGGCATGCTGCTGGCCGCCTGCCGCCTGAACCTGCCCAGCATCTTTGTCAGCGGCGGCCCCATGCTGCCGGGCCTGCACAACGGCGTCCGCTTCGGCCTTTCTGAAATGTTTGAGGCCGTGGGCAGCTTTGCCGCCGGCAAGATTGATGAAGCCGAGCTGACCGCGCTGGAAAAATCCGCGTGCCCCACCTGCGGTTCGTGTTCCGGTATGTACACGGCGAACTCCATGAACTGTCTTACCGAGGCGATCGGTCTGGCCCTGCCCGGCAACGGCAGCATCCCGGCCGTGATGTCCGACCGCATCCAGTTGGCGAAAACCGCCGGTGAGCGCATTCTGGAGCTGTACCATGAAGACTTGCGCCCGAGCGACATCCTGACGGAAAAATCCTTTGAGAACGCCCTCCGCTCCGAAATGGCGCTCGGCTGCTCCACCAACTCGGTGCTGCACCTGACCGCCATCGCCTATGAGCGCGGCGTTAAGCTCGATATTACCGATATTGACCGCATCAGCCGCGACACCCCGCAGCTGTGCAAGCTGAACCCGGCCAGCCAGGTGTTTATCACCGACCTGAATCAGGTAGGCGGCATCCCCGCCGTGATGAAGGAGCTGGCGCGCGGCGGCAAGCTCAACACCGACTGCAAGACCGTTCTCGGTACCGTAGAGGATCGCATCAGCGCCGCGCCCAACGCGGACGGCGAGATCATCCGCAAGCTGGAAGACCCGTTCCGCAAGGACGGGGGCATCGCCGTGCTGCAGGGCAACATCGCCCCTGACGGCGCGGTGGTCAAGCAGGGTGCGGTTGCTCCCGAAATGATGCAGCACACCGGCCCGGCACGCTGCTTTGACTGCGAAGAGGACGCCTCAGAAGCGATCCTCTCCGGCAAGATCAACGCGGGCGACGTTGTCGTGATCCGTTATGAGGGCCCGAAGGGCGGCCCCGGCATGCGCGAGATGCTGACTCCCACCTCTGCCCTGACGGGGATGGGTCTGGGCTCCAGCGTGGCGCTCATCACCGACGGGCGCTTCTCCGGCGCAACGCGCGGCGCGGCAGTCGGCCATGTTTCCCCTGAAGCCGCTGTGGGCGGCCCCATCGCGCTGATCCGCGAGGGAGATATCGTCGATGTGGATATTACAAACCGCGTGCTGAACCTGCATGTGGATGCTGCGGAGCTGGAAAGACGCCGCAAGCAGTGGAAGGCGCCCGAGAAGGAGCTTTCCGGGTACATTAAGCGCTATGCGCAGCACGTGACCTCCGGTTCACGCGGCGCGGTATTTGAAAAATAAAAGATAAAATAAAAGGAAGATCGTTTCCCCGCGCAGAGGAAACAGTCTTCCTTTTTTATGATTCAAGAAAGAGGTGGAAAAATGCCGCAGATTCAAAAAATGGTTCAGCATGGGGAGGGTGGGTACGCAATGTATCGGGTTCCCGGGCTGATTGTGACGAAAAGAGGCACGCTGCTTGTCTATTACGAGGGACGGCAGGAGGATTTGCAGCGGCGAACCCTGTTGTGCAGAAGAAGTGAGGATGGCGGAAAAACGTTTGCCCCTCAGCAGATTTTAAAGGACAGCGAGAATAGCCGAATGGTACATAATCCGCTGATGCTGACCGCTCCGGATGGAAGAATCTTATTCTTCTGGATGGAGGATTATAAGCGTCTTTTTGTTCAGGAAAGCTTTGATGATGGAAAAAGCTTTGGATCTTGCCGGGAACTCACTTGTCTGGTGGAGCAGTGGAAGCCGGAGTACCCGTGGAATGTATTTGCGGTGGCGCCTGGCCATGCAATTTGTACCCAAAACGGGCAGCTTGTGGTACCTCTGTGGATGAGCCGGGGGGTCAACGCGCACCGCCCCGCATGCTTTGCCTGCCTGTACAGCGATAATAACGGTCTTATCTGGCAAAGGGGAGACATGGTAGACGGCTCACCGGAGATCACCGACCCCACGGAGGCCAGTGTGACAGAATGTTCTGACGGGACCCTGCTGGCGACAATGCGCCATGGAACCCTCGGTGTGCGGCAGCGCGCGTTTGTACGCGGTACAGCAGACTGCTGGCAAAAAGCGCAGCTGAACCCCGGCCTTCCCGACCCGATCTGCGCCGGGGCGCTGGCGCGTCTGGAGGATGGCAGACTGCTGTTTTCCAACTGTGCCTATGGGGATGCTCCGGCCGTTGAACTGGAAAAGTCCGGGGATACCATCCAATGGAGCCGCGACGCCCGACAGAATCTGATCCTCCGATTCAGCGCGGACGACGGTGTAACCTGGTCTGGCGGCGTGCTGATCGAACAGCAGGCGGGCTATTCCGATCTGGCGGTATCTGTGGATCAGCAAATGATATTTTGCTTTTTTGAGAGCGGGTGGATTGACGGCGACTGTATTTATAATGAATCCCTGGCCCTGGCGCGAATTGCGGTTGAGGAGCTGAGTTAGCCGATTTATAGTGCATAACAAAAAGGCTGTTATTCAAAGTGATTTGTTCACGGCGAAGAACGACCTTTTTTGTTTCGCTCGATTGCCGTAAGGATGATTTCAGATATTTCTTCCGGGGCGGGCCGCTCTTCCATCTGGAGCCATTCAGACAGGATATTCCAAAGCGCGCCCGCGCTGGCCAGCAGAGCAATTTTCTTTTCCAGCGGAGTTTGATAAATGCCCTGATCACCGCGCACCATGTCGTGAATGACAGGCAGGATCAGGTTGAATTGCTCCAGCAGATAATAAAGAAGATGATTTTTTTGCAGCAGCCTTAAAAAATCAATATGCTTCTCGCAGAAAGTAAAAAAGATTTCGATGATCTCTTTCAGCGAATAAGAGGTGCTCTTGTTGAAACAAGAGACATATTCGTTGGAGATAGTCAAAAAGTATTGCTCCAGCAATTCTTCTTTTGAATTGAAAATACGGTAAAATGTCCTTCTGGATAATTGCGCGTGTTCGGCGATTTCGGTTACGGTGATTTCGCTGTATTCCTTTTTGCTCATTAAGTCTAATAAAGATTGAATCAGCCACTGCCGGGATTGCTCGGCAATGGGATTTTTCAGTGGATTCATGGCTTCCTCCCCTTTCTTTGTCACACTTTTTGGAACATGTAGCACTTGTGCCGAAACGATTGACGTTGGTGCTTAAAATTATTATACTGAAAACAAACAAGTGTCGCAAGTGTGACAGTTTAGAAAGGAGACGATAATTTGTTTACCATAAATGCGATCATCTGGTTGTTTCCGGTTCTGTTTATGCTGCACGATTTTGAGGAAATTATTGTTGTGGAGGCCTGGAAAAATCGCTATCAGGCACAGCGGATAGCAACAAAAATGAAAAAGCCGCCCTTTGAGGATTTAAGGAGCAGCGCATCGTTTTCAATTGCCGTTGCAATCGAGTTCATTGTGATTTGCGGAATTTCTTTGCTGTCTGTCCTGATGAATTGGTACCTGCTGTGGTATGGTCTGTTTTTCGGCTTTACTGTGCATTTACTTGTGCATGGCGTTTTATGCCTGCGTTTTCGGCATTATGTACCCGGCATTGTGACATCAATTCCGTTTTTCCCGATTTGCGTTTATTTGCTGTATGTGTCGAGTACGCTTTTTACGTTCACCGGAATGGGAATTTCCCTTTTCTGTGTACTGGGCGTTGTTGCGATGTTGCTGATAGTGATTGGCCTGCACCGGGCGATGGGGGCTTTCGAAAGGCTGGTAACGGCGTTTGCCAGGGAAGGATAGTGATTTTAAAAGACTGCCCTCTGCCAAAAGGGAAGCAGGATTTTGCGAAAAGGGAAGTGCTTTCAACCATTTGTTAACAAGCGGTTGAAAACACTTCCCTTTTTACTGATTGTAGATATTTCGATTGTGTATTTAGAGGATGAGCTCCAGGAGCATTCGGTTTAAACGACAGTAACCTTTCCAAATTGAACAGGACGGCTCAAACGTCCCAGTCGGATTCGGGATTCTCCGTCACGGTAATTCTCCCACATGCTGGCCATGTGAATCTGTGAATTCTCATACGTTTTAAAATAATACTCGCAGGTCTTGGTGTTCAAAAATACCGTGTACCGTGTGTAATCAAATGTCTCGCGGTTGCTGATCACCGCGCCCTTCGGGATGGATACGCTCTCCATCACATGGAAGCAGGACATTACCGTTTCTTCCTTGGTCTGTGGGACGGGCAGGTGTGTTTTCAGGTAGGCCGCGCGCGCAAAGCGCTCCGGGGAGGTGTATCCGCCGGGTAAAAGCGAGGTTCCCGCCCCCTGGCCGAACGGCTTTAACGTGAGGTTACCCCACTGGCTCTCCGTCGCCTGCCGGGGCGATACCTGCGCGTAGGTTTTTAAATTCGTCATGTGCCACGGGAATTCCGGGCTGTTTGCCATCACGCCGATGGGGTTTGGGTATACCCGTGTGCCCTGCTCTGTGCGCTCGACGACAACGCTTTTCCCGCTGCGGTCTGTGGCGATCCAGTGAAGCGGGGCGGCCGTATTTGTCACCGGGTCCGGCACGCCGATGATCGAAACCTGTGAAACCAGTTTTTCCACATCCTCCACAGAGGTGCAGTTTGCCAGCATGTAATGGAGAAAGTCCATCGAGGCTACGGGCATTTTCCCCGGCATCGGTTTTGTTTCGTATGCCGCGTACCCGGCAAAATACAAAGAAGCTGCGGCGAAGCCCTTTTCATTCACGCCGTCATAAAAAGCCATCAGGGGGCCATCCTCCTGCCCTACGCCAATAATGGCATACAGATTGTGCATTCTCTGACCGCCACAGGCGCCGTTCCACACATAATTTCGCGGCAGCACATACAGCTCCGGCTCAATATCGTAAGAAAAATCCATGGTTCGTCCAAAAAAGTTTTCTCCCTGCGCATTCAGCAGTGTGATCGATGTACACATATCGGCTTTCCATCCTCTCGTCAATCAGATAAAAATCACAGCCTGCAAATGGCAGGCTGCTGGTTGGTGTTTTTTCAATGATTATGGGTTTCCTGATGTTATTATAATCCGCGGGCGGAATTTATGTGAAGCCTCATCCGCCGGCTTTGGCATCCCGGTGATTATTCTGTTCCATCTTTTGCGGGGGATTTCGGTTCTGAGGCCTTTTTCACAGCCCGCTGGTCGCGCAGCCGCTGAAAGAATTCTGTGAGAACTTCGCCGCATTCCTCGCGCAGAACACCGGATACCAGCTGGGGATGGTGGTTGTACGGCAGATCAAACAGATTGACAATGGAGCCGCAGGAACCGGCTTTGGGGTCGCTGGCGCCGAAGATCACCCGGGCAATTCGGGCGTTCAGAATCGCGCCCGTGCACATGGGGCATGGCTCTAAGGTGACATAAAGATCGCATTCCCACAGCCGCCAGCCATGAAGCGCGCGGCACGCGGCGTCAATCGCCTCAATCTCCGCATGGCAAAGGGCGTTTTTGCGGGTTTCCCGGCGGTTCCGGCCCTCCGCAATGATTTCATCCCCCCGCGCAACAACGGCGCCGACGGGGACTTCGCCCTCCAGTGCAGCCTGCCGCGCCAGCTCGAGCGCGCGGCGCATCATTTTTTCATCGCGTTCCAGATTTGTCATGTCAATAGGTCTCCAGAACGTAAACTGCGCTGACCAGCGAAAGCAGAATCAGGGCGACGGCGCCCGGGTTCCACAGCGTGGTGACAAATTTCTGCGAGGTTGACAGCGCGGAGTTGTGGTTATCCAGCCGGAACAAGCTTTTGTTGCGGCGGGACAGAAGAATCAGCGCCCCGACACCCGCCAAGGCTGAGCCGATAAAGTAAATGGTGTAAGCGGTGGAGGCGGTCGCCTGATCGGTATAAAACTGAGAAAGCTGGAACAGAACCGAGGTTCCGTTATTGATGAAATGGATCAAAACCGCCACCCACAGGTTGCCGGTTTTGACGACGGCGAATGCCAGCACCAGGCCGCACGGGAACGCAAACACCATCTGAGCGAAATTGCCATGGTAGAGCGCGAACAGAAACGCAGAGCCGAAAATTGCCGCTGTATCGCCAAACTGACGCAGTCCGCTTAAAATTGCGCCGCGGAAGATCAGTTCCTCTGTAAGGGGAGGAATCACCGCCAGCGTCAGAAAAAACAGTACCTGAATGAAGGGATCCTCATTCAGGGGAAGATCGGGTATGTTGCCGCTGTACCCCATGGACTTGAAGAAGGATACCACCATGCTGGAGGGGATATTCGCGGTGGTGCAGACCCCTACGCCGAACAGAATCATCCAGAAGGCGGCCATGGGCCGAACCGGCTCAAATGGCAAAGCTTGTACGGGTGAAATACGGCGAATTCCCCAATATAGGAGCACCGGCAGCGTGAGGCCAACAAGATACAAAGACGCATAGGACAAAAAGTACAGGATGGGAGGAACTCCCTGAAACGCATCGAGCGGGTAACCCATGAGGCCCAGCTCGCGCAGATAAATTCGTGACAGCAGTGATAAAACCGCCACAAGTGCCTGAATCGCAATTAAAACAATGCAAAGGCGGTTCGCCTCCCAGCGAAGAGCCTTCTTTTCCTGCCCGGCGGAGTACCGGCTGAAATCGGTGGGGAAGCCGGTGGCTGGTTGATTCATGCTAACTCTCCTTTAATATGCAAAACACCCCGCGGCGGGGTGAATAGCTGACCCGACGTGAAAACAGTACCCGGGATCGATATCAGTAAAATGATGCTATCATCAATAATCAAACCGATTGATGAAAATTCTACCCGGATTTCTGAGACGACTCAACCACCCAAGGCTTTGCCTTGATTTGCGGTGTGAGGTCGTTATAACATCCTATGGCCGTTTCTTCTTTCTTAGAGTGAGACAAAATATGATTCCCTCTAAGGTGGATGTTTCAATGTTCTCTCAGCTGACCGAAGCTCCGCTTCGGCGTGCAGTGTGAAATTATTATAACATATAAAAAAGCAAATTGGAACCGCAGCGGTGAAATTTGAGGGCGCAGCCGCGGCTGCTATAAACCGTGCCCACAGATGCAAAAGGTGCGGTATGCGGATGACAGCACGGGGCGTCTCTTATGACTGCTCGATTTCATCCAATAGCGAAAGCGCGCTCACGCGAACGTCGGCACAGGCGTAAATGCCTCGCTGGGCGCGTTCTGCTGCCAGGCGCGCGTGCGTGGCGGCAGATACATATTCGTGGTGCTGCGCAAACTGTCGCGCCAGCATCAGGTGGGCCCGGGCTGCAATCGCGTCGCTTTCGTCGTGCAGATCGTAAATGAAATCCCCCACAAGGGAAAGAGCGCGTTCCGCCTGCCCCTGCGCCAGGGCAGTTTTCGCCTGCGTCAGCGTTTCAATGGGGTCGTCCCCCGGAACGAGCTGGCTCATCGGAACAGACAGAACCTTAGACAAATACTCCAGTGTTTTCATGGAGGGGGTCGCCGCGCCGCTTTCGATTTGGCTGAGCATATTGCGTGTAATAAAGTCGCCGACCACCTCGCTCTGCGTCAAGCGCTTGGCAAGGCGGGCTTCCCGTATCTTTCGGCCAAGTTTCTGTGCATCCATCCCAGTCACCTCTGTGCTGCGTACGTAAATTTTATTTACATCAGTATAGCAATCTTTTTACGGTTTTTCAACTGAATATCTCAAAAAATCCGAAAAGGTCTGCTGTGAATAACGGTAAAATCAATTGACACATATTTACCGGAGTGGTATACTAAAAGTAAATTAAATTTACGTTGAGGTGAGGAATATGCAGGAGTGGTGGGGAACTCTGGATTTGCTTTCGCAGGTATTATACTGCATTGCCGTGCCGTCGAGCGTTATTTTATTGATCCAGATCGTGATGACGATTGTCGGCTTTGGCCAAAGCGGCCCGGGGATCAATCCGGATGACCTTTCCGGCCTTGACAGCCTTGGGGATTCGGTCGATTTCGATCTGGACATCAGCGGGGATGCGGGGCTGGATTCTGCTGACCCCGGCACGGGGGACGGCGGAAGTCCCGGCGATTTGGGCGCGCTGCACCTGTTTACGCTGGAAGGGATCGTGGCGTTTCTCGCTGTTTTCAGCTGGACGGCAATTCTTGCGTATCAGTCTGGCGTAGCAGGGACGCTTTCCGTGTTCATTGGTGCTGTTTTGGGTGCGCTTGCCATGTATGGCGTGGCAAAGATCATTCAGCTGACGGCGCGCCTGGCCTCGAACGGGACGCTGCAAATGCGCAACGCCCTGGGGCAGACGGCGACGGTGTATCTGATGATTCCGGCGCGGGGAGCCGGGCAGGGAAAGGTAAATCTGACGGTGCAGGAGCGTTTTATCGAAGCCTCCGCCATCACGGACGGAGCGGTCAGTTTGCCGAGCGGGGCGTTTGTGCGGGTAGTGGATGTTCGCGCGGACAATGTTCTTGTTGTGGAGCAGGAGGAGGAAGAGCCCTCTGATCCTGCGCAATGACAGGAACAATATGAAAATATAGAAATCGGGAGGTCTTTTTATGGGAATTGAAATTATTGTAGCAATTACGATCATTGTGGTTGTGCTTTTCGCCGCTTTGATCGGTGTGCTCTCACGCTACCGCAAATGCCCGTCCGACAAGGTTCTGGTCATTTACGGAAAGGTTGGGAACGACACGTCGGGGCAGATGCGGTCCGCGAAATGTATTCACGGCGGCGCGGCTTTCATCATCCCCATCATTCAGGCGTACCAGTATATGGATTTGACGCCGATCTCCATTAATGTTGACCTGAAGAACGCTCTGTCCAAGCAGAACATCCGGGTGGATGTGCCTTCGCGCTTTACCGTCGGCATTTCCACAGAGCCGGGGATCATGCAAAACGCGGCGGAGCGGCTTTTGGGACTGAAGCTGGTGGAGATTCAGGAGCTGGCGAAGGATATTATTTTCGGTCAGCTGCGTCTGATCATCGCGACAATGGACATAGAAGAGATCAATACCGACCGCGACAAGTTTTTGCTTGCGGTGTCGAATAACGTAGAGATCGAGCTGAAGAAAATCGGCCTGAGGCTCATCAACGTGAACGTGACGGATATCAACGATGAATCCGGCTATATTGATGCGCTGGGCAAGGAAGCGGCGGCCAAAGCCATTAACGACGCGAAAAAGAGCGTGGCGGAAAAGAATCGCGACGGTGAAATCGGCCATGCAAACGCCCTCAAGGATCAGCGCATTCAGGTGGCTGCGGCGGATGCCACTGCCATTCAGGGTGAAAACGACGCAAAAATAGAGGTTGCCCAATCGGATGCAAACCGGCGCGAAAAGGAAGCCGAGGCACTGCGCCAGGCAACGGCTGCGGAAAAGGTGCAGGCGGCTATGGCGCTGCAGGAGGCTTACGGTGCGCAGCAGCGCGCGGAGCAGCAGCGCGCCGAGCTGGTTCGGGCTTCTCAGCAGGCAGATATCGTCGTAAAGGCCGAAATCGACAAGCAGCAGAAGGAAATTGCGGCCGAAGCAGAGGCAGAGGTAACCCGCCGTAAGGCCAGAGGTGAGGCGGACGCCATCTATGCCAGAATGGAGGCGCAGGCAAGAGGCGTTGAGGAAATCCTGACCAAACAGGCAGCCGGTATGCAGCAGCTTGTCAGTGCGGCAGGCGGTGATCCGGATGCGGCGGTCAAGTTTATCATCGCCGACAAGCTGGAGCAGCTGGTGCAGCTTCAGGTGGACGCCATCAAGAATATCAAGATCGACAAGGTCACCGTATGGGACAGCATGGGCGGGGAAAACGGCTCCCCGACCACGGCCAATTTTCTCTCCGGTATGCTGAAATCCATTCCACCGATGAACGAACTGTTCCAGCAGGCGGGTATGACATTGCCGAACTTCCTCGGCACAGATTCTACGCCGGCTGGTGAAGCTGCTCCGGCTGTCCCGGAAGAAAAACAGGAAGAAATGACGACCACTCCCTCATAATAGAGAATGTTACAATAGGCCGGGGCTCAAAAGCCCCGGCCTATTGTATGAAACCCTCCTGTCGCGGGCACAAGCTGCGATGGGAGGGTTTTCTACGTACCGATAAAGATGCGACACACCCCGCTGGTGGAATATGCGTTGCGCGCGCAGGTTCGGCCTGTCGTGAGTGTAACACATGAGCGGTCAGGAAGAGCGCGCACAAGTGAATTTGGAAGGTGACACGCTGTGCGATCTCTGCTGTGAATATAAAAAAGACCGCCGGGCTCTTGCCAAGATAGGGGTGCCGGCAAGAGGCCCGGCGATCCGGCTGCGGGATCAGTCTGCACGCGTCAGCATCCAGTTTAGCCGCGCGGCGGTTAAAACAAGGGGAGTGGCAGCTGACGTACCGCAGGGTAATCGGTTATTTTTTCTCGTTCATGGAATCCAGAATCGCATCCACCAGAGTATCCAGCTCCACTTCCTTATCCTCGCCAAGGGCAGACGCCATGCTGACGCGCTCGTTGAGCACGGTCATATCCTTCATCTCTTCCGTGAGGAACTTCTGCATCAGATCGCCGGACTTGCAGGCCCAGGAGCCGTTTTCAACAATGGCGACGGTGCGCTTCTGCACGTTCAGAGCCTTCATATCCAGCAGGTAGTTGTGCATGGCAGGGTAAATGCCCAGGTTATAGGTGACGGAGGCCAGCACCAGATGGCTGTATTTAAAGGTTTCGGAGATCAGCTGAGACACGTTGGTAGAGGAAACGTCGTACAGCGCGACGTTTGTCATGCCCTTGTCGCACAGCCTTGCAGCCAGCGCCTGTGCGGCGGATTCGGTGTTGCCGTACATGGAGGCATAGACGACCAGAATGCCTTTCTCCTCCGGCTCATAGCGGCTCCAGATATCGTATTTCTGGATAAAGTACATCAAGTCCTTGCGCCACACGGGGCCGTGCAGCGGGCAGATGTATTTGATCTGGTCGAGAATCCCGCCAGCCTTTTTCAGCAGCAGCTGAATGTGCGGGCCGTATTTGCCGACGATGTTCGTTAGGTAGCGGCGGGCGTCGTCCAGCCAGTCGCGGTCAAAGTTGACCTCGTCCGCGAAGAGCTTTCCGTCCAGAGTGCCGAAGGTGCCGAACGCATCGGCGGAGAACAGGACGCCGTTGGTGGTATCGAACGTGACCATGACCTCGGGCCAGTGCACCATAGGCGCGAATACAAAGGTAACGGTGTGCTTGCCGAAGCTGAAGGTGTCGCCTTCGTTTACCTCGATGATCTTGTGGGAATCCACGTGGAACCCGAACTGACGCATCAGCATGAACGCCTTTTCGTTGCTGATCAGCGTTACATCCGGCCAGCGGAGCAGGATTTCATCGATGGAAGCGGCGTGGTCCGGCTCCAGATGGTTGATGACGAGGTAATCCAGCGGGCGGCCGTTCAGCACATGCTGCGCATTTTCTACCAGCTGGCGGCAGGCGGACCAGTCCACCGTATCGAACATCACGGTTTTTTCATCCAGCAGAAGGTACGAATTGTAGGTAACGCCTCTGGGGATGGGATATGCATTTTCAAACAGGGCGAGCCGGTGATCGTTGGCCCCGACCCAGTATAAATCTTCGGTTACATTTCTGACGCAATACATAAATTTTTCCTCCCTCTGACATTATGCCTCAATAAACTGATCCTTCGGCTCGGCGCACTCGGGGCAGACCCAATCCTCCGGCAGATTCTGGAACAGGGTGCCGGGTGCGATTTCGCTTTCCTCATCGCCCAGCTCCGGCACATACTCGTAGCCGCAGCCGCTGCAGACGTAGCGGGGGCCGATGGGTTCGGGTCTTGGCATTTGCGGGCGCTTCATTTTTACCATGGGCGGGGCCGGCTGCTTTTCAGCGGTGCCGAGGGCCTCGGCCAGCAGGGGCAGGATCTCGTTGACATCGCCAACGATGCCGTAGTCGCAGTTTTTGAAAATGGGAGCGTTGGCGTTCTTGTTGATCGCCACAATGATCGAGGCGTCTTTAATGCCCTTCAGGTGCTGAGTCGCGCCTGAAATGCCGCAGGCAATGTACAGGTTGCCGGTGAACTTCTGGCCGGACATGCCGACATAGCGGTTGAGCGGAACATATTTGAGCGTTTCCGCAACCGGGCGGGAAGAACCGACGGCGGCTCCCGCGGCCCTGGCCAGGTTCTCGATCAGCTTCATGTTTTTCTTGTCGCCGATGCCCTTGCCGGCGGAAACAACGCGCTCCGCTCTGGCAATGGGGGTATCCATCGGAATGCCGACTGTAAAGTCGAAGCCGTCCTTTTTCAGGGCTTCCGCCAACGCCTGTACCTGCTCTTTGGAGTCGCCCTCGCGGAACAGTACCTTTTTGCGCACGCCGGTGATGGGAGCGGGCTTCTGCATGCGGCGGTCGGCCCCGCCGGTTTTTTTCGGCGGCTTGCCCAGAATGTGGGACGCGATGACGACGCGCTGAATCTCGTTGGTACCCTCGTAAATAGTGGTGATCTTGGCGTCGCGGTACATCCGCTCCACTTCCATACCCTTCAGGTAGCCGGTGCCGCCGAAAATCTGGAGCGCGTCGTTTGTGACTTCAAGTGCAATGTCGGAGGCATATTGCTTGGCCATGGCCGACTCCATGCCGTAAGGCTCGTGGTTTTCCTTCATTTCTGCGGCGGAGTAGATCAGCAGCCGCGCACAGCGCAGCTTGGTTGCCATATCAGAAAGCTTGAAAGAGATGGCCTGCTGGAAGCCGATGGGCTTGCCGAACTGAACGCGCTCTTTAGCGTAATCCACCGCCTGCTCGAACGCGCCCTGCGCGATGCCAAGCGCCTGAGAGGCGATGCCGATACGGCCGCCGTCGAGCGTGGCCATCGCGATTTTAAAGCCGTCGCCCTCTTTGCCGAGAAGGTTCTCTTTGGGAACCTTTACGTCGTTGAAAATCAGCTCAGCGGTGGAGGAGGAGCGGATGCCCATCTTGTCGTAATGATCGCCGAATTCAAAGCCCTTCCAGCCCTTTTCTACAATGAAGGCCGAAATTCCGTGTGTACCAATGTCGGGGGTGGTCACTGCAAAGACCACGTAAGTATCTGCCTTGGGGGCGTTCGTGATGAAAATCTTGCCGCCGTTGAGCAGGTAATAATCGCCCTTGTCTACGGCGGTGGTTTCCGTTCCGCCGGCATCCGAGCCCGCGTTCGGCTCTGTGAGTCCGAAGGCGCCGAGCTTTTCGCCCTTACATAACGGGATTAAGTACTTTTTCTTCTGGGCTTCGGTGCCGAAGGCGAAAATAGGCCATGTGCCTAAAGAGGTATGTGCCGAAAGAATAACTCCGGTTCCGCCGTCTATGCGGGAGAGCTCTTCTACGGCGATGGCATAGCTGATGATATCCAGTCCCAGGCCGCCCCATTCCTTGGGGTAAGGGATGCCCAGCAGTCCCATTTTTCCCAGCTCGGCGACTGCTTCCGCCGGGAATTCATTTTCCTTGTCCAGCAGGAAGGTCAGGGGTTTGACTTTTTCCTCTGCAAAGTTCCGGACCTTCGCCCGGAGTTCCTCGTGCTGCTGTGTGGTCTTGAATAACATATTGCTTCCTCCTTTTGCGACTGTGTATCGTTAGAGTTTTGCTGACGGTAAGAGAGGGAAGGGTCAGCTGCCAAATAAAATATCCTGCAGGGCATGGGAATCCAGCTCGCGGTTGATTGCCTGCTGAATCTGCGCAAGATGGATGTGTGCCTTGCAGATCTCGCCCCCGTGCGCGCGCCGCCACTGGCACTCGTAGCCGGGAGCGGTGCAGGCGCTCACGGTGGCGTCCCGTTCCATTGCACGGATGAGCTGGAACAGCGTGACGCTGCTGAGGTTGGCGTCCAGGGTACAGCCGCCGTCGGCCCCGCGCGCGATTTGAACAAAGCCCGCTTTGTGGAGCTTTTTCAATATTTTATAGGCAAACTGTTGGGGGATCTGCTCATTTGCGGCCAGCTCTGAGGCAGTCAGACGATCGCCGCCTGCCAATGCGCGCAGAATTCGCAGTGCATAGTCGGTCTCTTTTGTGATGAGCAAGGTGCCACCTCCACTTTCTGTCTGCATTCTAGCAAACTGGATAATTTTTGTCAAGATTAATTTAAGGAAAAAGCTGTTTTTGCAGATATCATTCCCCGAAATTTTATCTATTTATTACAAATAAAGCAATATGTGCGTCCTTTCCGGGAAAATGGATCCCCGTATTTCAAGAATATTGGCAGGAATCGGGGTGAGAAAATGGGGATCGGGGAAAGGAGGCGCACAGCGATTTGCAAAAAATGCCGGCCGGCCCCATTTTGAATGAGACCGGCCGGCATTAGGAAGAACTCAGTGCGGCGGTTCAGCGGAAGATGGAACTTTCCTCACCGCTGTTCCCGCGTTACGGGGTAACAAGCCGGGTTGGGAAGTCGTTGGTATTGTAGGCCATCGTGACAGATGCACCGGAGGCTTTTGTGATTTTTACCATCAGGCGCTGGCCGGAGAATGTCGTTTTGCCGACGTTGCTGAAGGTGTATTGAGATGGATGGTTTCCGGTGCCCGTAAGGGAGACATCTTTGGTCTGTGAACCGATCAGTGTGGCGTTCCCGCCGTTGAGATCTGTCTTATACAGTTCCACGGTTACATTAGAGGCACCCGCAGGCGCGGAGCTCCAAAGGGTGAAGTCCCAGTTTCCGGCAGCATAGGTGCCGTTTAACTCGGGGCTGTACCAATGAGCGGGAGCAGAGGTGATTTCACGGATCGGCTGCCAGCCGGTGAGTCCGCTGTTGGTGGTCTGCAGGTTCTGGCCGCTGGGCGAAGTGCCGCTGACGTTCTGGTTGTACAGATACCAGGTCGCGCTGGGCAGATCGGGAGAGGTGCCGCCGCCGGATTTGGTGAAGGGAATGGAGGCGACGAGCAGAACCTGATTGGAGGAATCCTTCAGCTCAAGCTGGTAGGTGTAGCTTCCGGCCGCGATGTTGTTCAAATCAGCGTTTGCGGTCAGCGTCTGTGCATTGTTTGCCTGAGCGGTAAAGGTGGTGTCCAGAAGAGTGTAATTGGTGCTGCCGATCAGCTTCATTGTCGCGCGGATCGTTTTCCCCGGCAGGGTAGTGTTGACCTTTGCGTCGAAGGTGGCCTGCGTGCCCGTGGTGCTCTTGGTCAGGTAAGCTGCGGCGTTCTGATTCGCCTTGGTAACCTGGCTGAGCCCTACGGTAGGAGTATAATATTCTGTCCACTCTTTTTCCTCAAGGGGCTGCAGGGTTGCGTCGGCAAAGAACTCAAAGGAGTTGCCGCCCCACAGTTCGATATAAGGACGTGCGGAATTGCCATAAGAGGTTTCCGGGTTAACGGCGTAGCTCTGGTCATGTCCCCAGGTCCAGAGTTTCATGCCGGGTGTGGCGTTGGCATTGTCGGCGATGCGCAGGATTCCCTGCTCATTATCGTGGTTGATGACGCCCCACCAGTTGTCGGAAAGATCGTTCGCATAGGCAATGCCCATGTCGTCCCAATTCGAGAAATGCGCGAGGTTGTCAAACTTAAAGATGTGATTCGAAGCGTCTACCGCATCGTCCACAGTAGCCATCCAGGGCCACCAGTCATCTTTGCTCTTTACCTCGGTCATCGGGGCTACGATCTCCATGGAGGAGGAGCCGACGGTGTTGCCGGGGGTGGAACCTGGCGCCAGCGTGTTGCAGGTCCAGTATTCATATTTGACAGCCTGATTCTTGTTGTTCTTCAGATTGACCTTCATTTCCACGGTCGGCTTGTCCGCGTAAACCGTATATGTTACCTTGCAGGTGATACCGGTCGCGCCGTTATCGAACTTGCCGGGGGTCGCTGCAAAATTAACATCGTCGGTTTTTGTCATCTGAATCGAAATTTTTTCGGAATCCTGTGCGACGACCTGGTAGCTCCAGGGAGTCAGCCAGTATTTTCCGTGCTCAGGCTCCGAGAAGGTCGGCATGATTCCGCCGTAAACCATCAGCCAGTTGTAGTAAAAATTGTATTCGTTGATCCCATAAGGCGTTCCGACGGGGTTCTGGTACAAAAGCTCTTTCCCGGTCGGCTTGTAAATCAGGGAAATCAGCCTCGCGCCGTAATCCGGCAGGAACGTAGCCTTAATATAGGAGTTCTCAATGACTTTGGTGTTCAAAACCTGGTTGACAATGCTGGAAGGATTCCCTGTCTGAAAGGAGTTGTCAGCGTTCAATGTAAAGTCAAAATGGCGGAAAGTGGTGGTGGAATCATATAGCGTCAGAGAAGAGCTTTCTTTGGCATCAGCAGCGAGAGCCACACTTGTGGTGGAAAACACCATCGTCAGGGCGACTGCTAAAACAGACAGTTTTTTAAGCCACGATTTCATGATTTTTCACGCTTCCTTTCTTTTGTCTCTAGCTTCATTCAACTAGGCGTCCCTGAGTTTACAAGAAGTTAGCACATGGGTATCACCTCCTTACTGTTCAGGATAAATATAAAATATTTACATTTATGGTATTTTTTGTAAATTTTTCTGATTTCAGTATACCTCATTTTTTCACATTGTAAAGTACGCACATTTTTGTAACTATCACACTAACAAAAATGTGCGTACTTTACATTCGCTTCAAGAGGATTATAATAATATTAAAAACAAAACGGTAATTTTTTTAGTAAATATAACAAATTGCGTGCGTGCTTGTGTTTTGGGGGAAAGGAGGCAGAATCTTGGAGGACAGGTATCGTGTCCGGATGGAAGGGATCAAAAAAAGTTTTGGAGGCGTAAAAGCGCTGAGCGGCGTAAGCCTTGCGGTAAGGCCCGGTGAAATTCATGCTCTGGTGGGCGAAAACGGAGCCGGAAAATCTACGCTGATGAAAATTCTGTCCGGCGCTTATCAGAAAGACGAGGGAACGATTGAGATTGACGGCGTACCGGTGGAAATCGGTTCCCCGCGCCGGGGAAAAGAGCTGGGGGTCGGGATCATTTACCAGGAATTTGAACTGGCCGGCGATTTGACGGTGGCCGAAAACATTTTTCTGGACCGGCTGAGCAGCGGCAAGCTGATCGACTGGAAACGCCTTTACGAAAAGGCTGAAGCTGTTTTACATAGTCTGAATTTCGACATTAACGTGAAAAGCCGTGTGCAGGATTTGAGCGTCGCGTACCAGCAGGTGGTCGAAATCGCAAAGGTGCTTTCGCAGAACGCAAAAATTCTGATTCTGGATGAGCCGACCGCCGTACTGAGCCCGAAGGAGACCGCGGCGCTGTTTGAAACGCTGAACAAGCTGCGCAGCGAAGGGGTCAGCATCATCTACATTTCTCACCGGATGGAAGAAATTTTTCAGGTCGCCGATTCCATTACGATCATGCGCGACGGTGAGGTGACCGGCACGGGCCGGCGCGATCAAATGGAGATGAACCAGGTGATCGAGCTGATGATCGGCCGTAAGCTTTCCACCATGTTCCCGCCGCGCGCAGTAGAGATGGGCGAAGAAATTCTGCGGGTGGAGGAGTTGGAGGGCGAGGTCTTTCGCCGGATCAGCTTTTCTGTGCGCCGGGGCGAGGTGCTTGGCATTTCGGGCCTGGTAGGCAGCGGCAGAAGCGAGATTGTGCGCGCGATTTTCGGCGCGGACAGGAAAAAATCCGGAAAAGTGTATTTGAACGGACAAGAGGTCACGATCCATTCCCCGAAGGACGCCGTGAGGCTCGGGATCGGTCTCATCCCCGAAAACCGCAAGGAGCAGGGACTGGTGCTGGATTTTGCCATCAAACACAACATCACCATGCCGAATATCCGCAGCGTTCGGGGGTTTCTTGGCGTCATCCGGCAGGGGCAGGAGAACCGTCTTGCACAGTCGCTTGTGGAAAAGCTGACGGTGAAAACAGACAGCATCGATGCGGCGGTGCATCAGCTCAGCGGCGGCAACCAGCAGAAGGTGGTGCTGGCCAAATGGTTCAACACCGATTCTCAGGTGATTATTTTCGACGAGCCGACGCGCGGAGTGGATGTCGGGGCCAAAATCGAAATCTATAATCTGATCAACGAGTTTGCCAAACGCAATCTAGGTGTGATCATCATTTCCTCTGAGCTGAACGAGATCATCGGCATGTGTGACCGCACGATTGTGATCGATAACGGCGAAAAAAAGGGAGAATTGAAAAAGGAAGAGCTTTCTGAGCTGAACATTATGAAACTAGCGGTTGGAGGGAATGCGAAATGAACCATTCTGCAGGCGACGATTTGAAGCTGCAAGGAGGACTGCGGGGAAAATTCACGGGGCAGGAACGTGCCTCCGAGCTTTTTAAGAAATACATAGCTCTTGTGGTGCTTTTGCTGCTGATCATCATTTCAAGTACGATATCGGACGCGTTTTTTACACAGAAAAACCTTTCGAACCTGCTGCGGCAGCTTTCGGGTACTACCATTGTCAGCATGGGTATGCTGCTGGTGATTCTGACCGGGGGAATCGATCTTTCGGTCGGATCGGTCGTTGCGCTGAGCGGCGTTCTGTTTGCTTATTTTGCAACCTTTACCAGCTTGCCGGTCGCGCTGCTGCTGACCTTCTTTTTCGCGGCGCTGTGCGGCATGATATCCGGTTATTTTTCGGCGTTTCAGAACATGGCGCCGTTTGTGGTTACGCTGGCGATGATGTCCGCCGCGCGCGGCATCGCCTATATCGTTTCGAGGGGTACGCCGATCCCGATTCAGAGCCGGGCGGTTTCTATTTTCGGCCAGGGCTCCCTGTACTCCATCCCGTTTCCGGTGATCACGGCGCTTCTGGTATTTGTGGTGATCGCGTTTTTGCTCCGGTACACCAGCTTCGGCCGATTTGTGCAGGCGATTGGCAGCAACGAAACAGCGGTGCGCCTCTCCGGTATCCGGGTGAACTATTATAAGTGGATGGTCTATACCATTTCGGGCTTTCTGTGCGCGTTTGCCGGCATCATCAGCGACGGGCGCACCGGGGTGGGCTCGCCCACGATCGGCAGCGGAATGGAAATGGACGCGATCGCGGCCTGCGTGATCGGCGGCGCAAGCCTTTCCGGCGGGCGCGGTACGGCGATCAATACGCTGGTAGGCGTTTTGATCCTCGGGCTGATCGGCAACATCATGAACCTGATGAACGTGGCGGGTTACCCGCAGCAGGTCATCAAGGGAATCATCATTATTGTTGCGGTACTGCTGCAGGGCAGCCGCAAAAAGAATTAGCATGGCATTGGCAGGGGTTCGGCGAGTAGTGCCGCCGTTCAAATACCTGGATTCCCCTGCAAAGGGATAAAAACGCCCCACGCACTACCAAGGCGTTTTTCCCGGAGCGGGGATTCTGCAACAGACAAAACAGGTGTGAATCATTTGATAGGGAGGATTGTAGTAATGAAAAACAGGAAAAAGGTGGCGGGTGTGCTGCTCGCAGCCTGCATGATGGGAACATCCTTATTCGGCTGCGCGGGCGCAGTTTCGACGGGAGAAAAGCCGGCGGAGACTCCGTCGGGCGGTACTTCCTCTTCGGCGGAAACGAAAAAGGACGTAAAAGAGCTGAAGATCGGCCTTTCGATGCAAACGCTGGGCGGCGCGTATTTTGCCACGCAGGAAAGCTCCTTTAAGGAAGCCTGCGCCAAACAGGGAATCACCTGCTTTACGGCGAACGCCGACGGTGATATGACGAAGCAGCAGGCCGACATTGAGGACCTGATCGCAAAGGGCTGCGACGTGATTGTAATTAACCCCAAAGACCCCAAGGGTGTGATTCCCGCAACACAGGAAGCGACCAAGGCCGGAATTGCGGTGTTTATTATGGATAACACGGCTGACCCCACGGCGGATTACATTGCGATGATCCAGTCGAACAACTACGAGCTGGGTAACAAGGTCGGCATCGACGTGGCCGAGCACTTCGGCGATAAGGAAATCAAGATCGGCCTGCTCAGCGGGAACCAGGGCAACGCGCTGGGGGTAGACAGAAGAATGGGCGTAATGAAGGGCATTCTTGAAACGCAGCTTGGCAAATCCAATAAAACCAGCGTGCAGGTTCTGACACAGGGCTGGGGCAACTGGAACCAGGAGGGCGGCCTTTCTGCAGCAGAAGATATGCTGATGGCAGCCCCTTCCATTAACTGCATCGTCGCCGAAAACGACGATATGGCGCTGGGCGCGCTCAAAGCGGTTCAGGCGGCAAAGAGAAACGACATCGTGATCGTCGGCGCAGACGGCCAGAAGGAAATGTACCGCCTGATCAAAGAGGGCGGCCAGATTTTGGCTACCGGCAGAAACGACCCCAAGGAATGCGCAACGCTGACTCTGGAAACCGTGCTGAAATGGTACGGCGGCGAGAGCATTTCCAGAACGATTTATCTGGATCCGGTCAGCGTCAGCAAGAAGAACGTGGATAAGTATTACGACCCGAACGCTTCCTTCTGATCCCGCACAAAATTCAACAGACAGGTGAGGTGTCTTACATTGAAAATGTTTATCAATGGAGAACGCGTCGACGCAGGGGATGCGGCCACCGCAGATGTTCTGAATTCCGCAACGCAGGAATTTCTTGATACGATTCCGGTGGCGACTGCGGAGGATGTGCAGCGTGCGGTCGACGCGGCGCAGATCGGCAAGCGGGTTTGGGCGGCGACTCCCGTTCACGAGCGTTCGAGGATTCTGACAAAATGTGCGGATGCAATCGATGCCCGCAGGGAAGAGCTCGCTGTGAGCCTCTCTACCGAAATGGGCAAAATCATCCGCGAAGCGCGCGGCGAGATCCGCGTCTGCGCACAGATTTTCCGCGGTTTTGCGGAGGCCGCAAACCACCACTATGGAAAAACCATGACGGATTATCAGATCGGTACGGAAAATGACATGATTTTTACCCAGCGGGAGCCGCTCGGCGTGGTCGCCTGTATCTCCCCATTCAATTACCCGGTGGAGCTCTGCTCGCAGAAAGCGGCAGCGGCTCTGGCGGCGGGGAACGCGGTCATTATTAAACCGGCTACAGATAATCCCCTGACGATTATGAAGATTGTGGAGCTTTGCCTTGAGTGCGGCGTTCCCGGCAATGTGCTGCAGCTGGTCACAGGCGGCGGCGCCGTGGTGGGCGATATGCTGGTCAACAGCGACGGGATCAACGCGATCAGCCTGACCGGCAGCACCGCGGTTGGCAAAGGCATCGCCAAAGCCGGAGCGGAAACCCTCAAGCGCATCTTCCTGGAGCTGGGCGGCAACGACCCCTTTATCGTGTTTGAGGACGCCGATATGGAGCTGGCTGTAGCCGATGCGGTGCAGGGACGTGTGCAGAATGCGGGCCAGACCTGCTGCGCGCCGAAGCGCTTTCTGGTGCAGAATTCCGTTAAGGAGGAGTTTATCCAACGGGTGATCCAAAGACTGGAGAACCTGAAGCTGGGAAGCCCGCTCGACGAGGCGACCGAGCTCGGCTCGCTGATCAGCCCCAAGGCCGCGCGGGAAGTAAAACGGCAGGTTGATCTCACGGTGGCGCAGGGAGCAAAGCTTCTGTATGGCGGCGACCTTTATGATGAATCGTACTTTGAGCCGACCGTCCTCGATCAGGTGACACCCGAGATGGAGGTAGCCTGCAACATGGAAATTTTCGGCCCTGTGCTCCCGATCATCGGGTTTGACACGGAAGAGGAAGCGGTCCGGATTGCGAATCATACCATTTTCGGTTTGCAGGCCGGTGTGATGAGCCGCGACATGAAGAGGGTGATGCGCGTTGCATCGCAGCTGGAGTGCGGCGGCGTGGTCATCAACGGTTCGGGCAATTACCGCCATACCGACCAGCCCTTCGGCGGGTGGAAAATGAGCGGGATTGGCCGGGAAGGAATCAGCGTCACGCTGGATGAAATGACACAGGAAAAATCCTATATCCTGAAAAATATTTTACGCGCATAAGCCTCCTGAGTGATAGCATAGATTGGACAAATGCCAAATAAGGCTCATTACAAATAGTAATGGGTCTTGTTTGGCATTCCTGCTTTAAAATATTCGGAGAATCCGCCTTATTTTTATTTACTTTTTCATAAAATTGCCTTATACTGGTAATACGGATTTTGAAAAAGGATGAGGACGAAAGATCTTCAGAAAAAGGGAGGCCATTGTTTTGGTACTGACGCTAAGGCAGAGTCTTCAAAAGCGGCTTTTAAACGGAGAGTATAACTGCGAAAAAGAGCTTACGCTCTCACTGATGAGCGGCAAGTGGAAAATTGTGATTTTATGGCACCTTGGACACGAGGGTCCGCTTCGGTACGGCGAGCTGTTCCGGCTGTTTAAGAACATCAGCAACCGGATTCTGACCAAGCAGCTGCGCGAGCTGGAGCAGGATGGAATTATTTACCGGAATGTATTTGATGAGGTTCCCCCCAGAGTCGAGTACCACCTGACGGAGCTTGGAAGAACGCTGGTTCCGATTGTGGATGAGATGTTTGAATGGGGAAAGACGAACATGCAGTATTATGCTGAGCTGGCCAGGAAGAATGTTCAGAGCGATCCCGGCTGTGAGGAAGCGGAGGACGACGAAGAAGAGGACTGACAGACGTTTTTTGTTCTTTCGGTCGAATCCGGCAATCAGAGATTTCTGTATCATAAAATCAACAACAGAAAAAGTGCCGGAAAGAAACTCTTTCCGGCACTTTTTTTGTGGCAAGGCAGGGGGAACGGTAGATGCGATGTGAGGGCCAGAGGCTGCTCATCATCCCTGATTTCAAGTTTTTCCGCATATTCCCATTGATGAAAATGTGAAAGCCACATGATTTTAATTGCCTTGAACACGCTTGGCTTTGACCAGCTCGATCGCCTCTTTACCGCTGATGTGCTCAATCGTAAGCTCGATCATGCACAGGATGTG
This sequence comes from Faecalispora jeddahensis, assembly GCF_000577335.1. GTDB lineage: Bacteria > Bacillota > Clostridia > Oscillospirales > Acutalibacteraceae > Faecalispora > Faecalispora jeddahensis. The sequence goes on from NZ_CBYL010000029.1 coordinate 32,424, forward strand.
AAATTCCTTTTCAATTGCCTGCAGGCGGCTTTCTTCATGACTGGGAGCATATCTTGCGGCCAGCATATCGATGGCGTTTCTTTTTTCTGCTTCCTCTTCTAAGATATGAGCTTTGCCAAAAACAATAACGCTTCGAAAATAGCTGGTGTATTCGTCCGGTACCACCTGATCCTGATCAATCACGCAAAACGATACTTTTGCATTTTTAGCAATCGCATCCAGCTTGTGCCCTGCTTTGGCACAATGAAAGAAAATCTTGTTGTCGCGATATACATAACTGAGCGGAACAGCGTAGGGATAATCATCGTCCCCGGATACCGCTAACACACCTGACGTTCCCCGATTCAACACCTGAATGCATTCTTCTAAAGATAAAGCCTGTTTTTTACGACGCATTTCTCTAAACATATCGGTACCTCTTTCTGGTATAAAAAATAAAACGCCTGACACTCATTCCTTCAATGGCCTAATGGAATGAATGAAAGACGTTTACCCGGCGGCAAATTCAATATGAAATATACCATAATCCCAGGCCTTTTTCAACTGTAAATCGATAACAGCGCAGATGGGATCGATCGCTTTGCATTTTATGAGGACCAGAAATAGTGAAAAAAACTTTTCTGTATTCGGGTTTTCCAGTCTTTCTGTTTTTGAATATTAAATTTTTCTCTCTTGACAAACATATCATCATGATATATCATTTGGATAGGTTGAGAAAAGCAGGTGTATATTGTGAAAGAGAATACAGGAATATCGAAATATGTCATGCTGGGGATGCTTGCGCGCATGCCGCAGACTGGTTATACGATTAAAAAATGGATAGAGAACGAATACAGTCATTTCTGGCAGGAGAGCTTCGGTCAGATCTATCCCACGCTTAAGAAGCTGGTTGCAGAGGGGCTTGCCGTCAGCTCTGATCGTACACAGCCCGAAAACGGACGCGGGCAGATCGTATACAGCATTACCGACGCAGGCAGAAAAGAGCTTTCTGATTGGCTGCAAAAGGAGCCTGAAATCGAGAAGCTGCGGTACGAAATCTTACTCAAGATTTCCTTTGGGCAAAACACGGAGCCAGAGGTGCTGCTTGGGCATTTGGACAGTTTCATCGGGCGGAATGAAAAGCTGGTCAAGGATATGAACGGATATATCGAGCTGTTCAAGGAGTTAAAGGAGAAAGAGGTTGACTGCTTTTACAGTCAGCTGACCGCACTCTGCGGCGTGTATATCTATTCCGCAATGAGGGACTGGGCAGTTGAAGCGAAGGAAATCATTTCTGAGAGGGGAGCTGATTCCTAACATGAGACAAAGGGCCCGCAAAGGCATCCTTGCTTTTTCCGCACTCATGTTTCCGCTGACCTTTTTCTTTTTGTCGCCGTTTGTGATTGTTCTGTCCGCTGCAAGTGGCATAGTGAACGGAAGCGCAATGGTTTTCGGACTGCTCCTGCTGTTTTCCATTTTTGGCAGCCGTATTTTCTGCGGCTGGCTCTGTCCCGGCGGAGCATGGCAGGATTATATTTCTGGTGCAAATAACCGCAAATGGAACAGCAAAGGGAGGAACCTCTCCAAATACATCATCTGGGCGGTGTGGATTTCATTCATCGTGTTCCTCTGGTTCCAAAATCGCCCGCTCAAGGGGAATTTTCTGTATCTTGTGGATATCGATAAGCATTATATCATGATATACGCGATCGTCATGTCCATCATATACCTGTTCACACTCCTAACCGGCCGGCGCGGCATGTGCCACAGCCTTTGCTGGATGGCCCCGTTTATGGTAACGGGCGAGAAGCTTTCGGACCTTCTCCACATCCCGAGATTCAGACTGATGCCTGCTCCCGACACTTGTGTTTCCTGCGGGAAATGCAGCAGCGTGTGTCCGATGGGTCTGAATGCGGCTGAGATGGTGAAATCCGGCCATATGGATTCCCTCGAATGTATCAACTGCCTTGAATGCGTCGACAGCTGTCCTAAAAAAGCCATCCGCTTCGGAATGTATCCGAAACAGAGATAACATACGGAAAAGGAGAATGACTATGAGCACTCTGGTGGTATATTTTTCGTTTAACGGCAACACAAAAATGATTGCGGAAAAGATTGCTGAGACAATAAACGCCGATGTCGTCGAGCTAAAAACAAGCAAGGAGTACCCGACAGAGGGATTCCGTAAATATTTTTGGGGAGGGAAGAGCGTTATTTTCGGTGAGGAGCCGGAGCTGACAAACGAACGCATCGACTTGAACCGGTATGATACCATAATCATCGGAACGCCTGTTTGGGCCGGATCGTTTGCGCCGCCAATCAAAAGCTTTATCAGCCAATCGAAAATCTCTGGAAAGCGGATCGCTCTGTTTGCCAGCCATGGAGGGGGCGGAGCCGAAAAGTGCTTTACCAGGCTGAAGAAAGTGCTCCCCGGAAATGAGTTCTTCGGTGAAATTGATTTTGTTGAGCCAAAGAGAAAGCCAGAGGAAAACTCTTTAAGAGCTGCCGAGTGGGCCGAGGGACTGGCGATTTAACCCGCTGTGCCCGATTGTCTGTTGCAAGTCTGCTGCTGGCTGTTTTTCGCTTATACACTGACGGAATGATTCTGTGATTCATGAAAAAAGCCGGCCCTCTTTCAGGGCCGGCTTTTTATAGTTAGGATTACAAGTTTAGATATCAATACCGATGTGCGCGAATCTAATATCCGCGGGTGTTTCTGCACCCGGATCCGACAAATACTTTCGGATAAATCCCAAATTCAATTGTTGATGTCTTTATCATGATACAGGACAATCTGGTTTTCAGTTAGCACGGTCTGCAAAGAATCGAGCATCTCGATCGATTGCGGAGCGGTTCTGCGCCCAAGCTCCTGCACTAACGCTTCGATTACCAGCATGGACGGAAGCCGCCCTGCGCGCGAGCTGACCACATTCGTTGAAATCGTGGCGTCGGCGTATTTTGCCATGGGGCTAAGCAACGTATTGGTAACCAGTACGATCGGAATCCCGTTTTTATGACATAAATACGCAAAGTCTACCGTTTTTTGTGTGCACGGCCATTCCGAGATCACAAACAAAACGTCCGTCGGCTTCATGTGCAAAATATAGTCGTATAAGTATTCCTGTGTATCAGAAAGCTGCATGACCTTTCTGGAGAAAATGTGCACGGAGTCTTCAAAATATTTGGCGACCGCATAACTGCTGCGAAAACCCAACAGAAAAATATGCTCTGCGTCCAGCAGCATTTGAACGGACTTTTCAAACTGCTGCGTGTTTACGCTGCCCATCAAGTCGGATGCAATGCGGTTGAGCATCTGCATGATGGTAGTCAGCGTGTTTTTTTCATTTTTAGGGTGTGCAAGCAGGGACTGCTTCATATTGGAATAAATTTCGGTGGTGCGGATAATGGTATCTTCCACAAGCGCTTTTTTGAATTCCTGATAGGATTCGTAATTCAGCTCTTTGATCAGGCGCATAACCGTTGTGGTTCCTACACCTGCATTTTTCGCTAGCTCCGCTACGGACATCGTAATGACCTGATTGTAGTTTAATACGATATATTCACAAAGCACACGCTGCTTTTTGGAAAGACGGTCTTTTACTCGAATAATCTGATTAAGGGCAGATTCTTCCATATATTTACACCTTATCCATAATCTGTATGATACTCTTTATTTTATAATTGATGATCTATTTTGTCAATCGAATAACATGAAATCAGCTTGTGGAATAGCGAGATTCAATTGTGTGGAAACGATAGATTTACATGAACGGCAAAGGGAATAACGATAATATTCGAATGATTTGCAAATTTATGATTTTTAGTAACAGGAATTCCTGAGAGAGCGGGGCAGCTGGGGAATATATCCCGTAACAAAAAGGTCCGCGAAGCAAAGGGTGCTTTGCTGGCCTTTTGGAGCAATAGTGAAAAAGATTTTTTGAAGAATGCCTTCGTCAAAGGGAGATTGCAATTTTCAACCGGTGACTTGCCGGTTGTTTATTTTATCTATCTGCACTCTCAGGTACTGATTAAATTCCCTCATGAATTGGAGTACTCTGTTCAGCTCTTCTGCCGAATGGTGTTGAAAGAATTCCGTATCTCTCTGCTCCCAGAGCCTGTGCCTGTTTTCATGCTCCTGATATAATTTCCATCCAGCCTCCGTTAGTCTGAAATACACCTCTTTTTTGTTCGCATCGAGGGAATACTTTTCAACCAGCTTTGCTTTGATCTGCCTTTTCGTCATCTTACTGATTGCGCTTCTGGTCATCTTCATCCGTTCTGCAATCTTAGAAGCAGTTGGATTTTCCATCTCTCCGATCATACCGATGCAGTGGATTTCCGCATAACTGTATCCGTGCAGAAAATCCGCCTCAGTCAGTCTTGAAAGCATTTCCTGTTTCTCTAAGTATTCGGCAAACTGATCCAGTAATTCACGATACCCTTCCGACAACATTTACACCTCCAAAACAACCCTGCATGGAAGGCCTGTCATTTCCGCATAATTTACCGGGAAGGTATATGCAGTCATTTTAACCTGTGCTTCATTACGCAAAGCTTCCCCGAGATTGCACAGGTTCTCGATGATAAAAACTCCTCTGTCCGCACAATACTGATCCTTGGGCGTATGCTCTTTTCCTCTGCGGACTCCTGCAAAGTCAATGCCGATCATAGATACCTTTTTTTCCAGAAGAACATCAATTAATTCATCTGAAAGCTGTGGATGCTCTTTGAAATATTTTTCTGTACCATACCCTTCATCTTTTATGAATGCGGTATGGAAAATGACAAACATCTGCTCTTGAATCTGATCCAGATCGATATCTTTTATGCTGATATCTCTTTCTCTCACATTTCTTACATCAAAAATAACCGCTGTTTTCTTCAGGTATTCCAGCGGAAATTCTTTATTCATGACATCAAAATGCGTTCCAAGATGACCGGTCAGGGCCTTCGTTTCGTTCCCCTGCACATCTTTGATTATTTTGGGTGTTATTTTTGTTGTAATATCGATATACATACGATCACACTCCTTTTGTGTCCTGGGACATGATTATAATAACATCGTTTTGTGTCCGTGTCAACAAAAAGGGACAAGCTATAACGCGTGAATAGAACAAAACGCTCCCCACCAAGGTGAGGAGCGCGATTTGGGTGCAGCATCATGCTGCTGGCGTCCCCGGCGCGATTTGAACGCACGGCCTTTCGCTTAGGAGGCGAACGCTCTATCCAGCTGAGCTACGGGGACAAATATGAAATTATCCGCTCTGTCCTGCGGGGCAATTAGCTGCTTTATTTTACAGCAGGACAGAGCGTTTGTCAACATTATTCCAGCCGATCGAACGAGTAGAGGAGTACACGCCCCAGCCGCTGCCGTGCCTTTTTCAGGTGCCGGCTGACAGTTGATTCGTGAATGCAAAGCTCCTGTGCCGCCTGCCGCGCGGTAAGGCCTTCAAAGAAACAGAGCTGTACGCACTGGCGCTGGCGGTCGGTGAGCTCGCCCTCCATGGCGCGGCGCAGCGTATGCAGCATGCGGCGGTATTCCGCATCTGTCGATTCCCCCTGGCGAAGGTACTCCTGAACCCCGGCAAGGCCCTCTGTGAACTGGTCAAGAGATAAGCGTTTCCTTTTCATGGCGCGCCCCCCTTTCTTTTGCGAAGCTTTTCAGCAGCCGCCCGGTTTCGCGGCAGTCTAAATACATCGAATACATTAGCGTGATGCGTTCATTCAGTTCTTTGGCCTCATTGGGAGTAGCGTTTTTCAGCTGCTTGCGCAAATAGTCGACTCTGGCTTTGAGCGCTCGCGCCTCCTCCAGGTATTCTTCTCCCCAACTCATATAATCCATGTCATTTCTCCTTTTTATACACAAATCGTGTAGTTTGAATGACAAAGCGCGGCAGAGTGGAATGGAATTACCGGAGCTTGTCAGGCTTCATCATATCATAGCAATACCCGAACTTCAATAGAAATATAAAACAAATGTTCGATAAAATGATCACAGGGAGATAAATGGGACAGTGACAGCAGGCAGGGCGAAAATTTGAAAACTTGCTCTTGAAAAAACACGAAGTGTGTGGTAGAATGGCCGCATCAAAGCTTCTGGCCGCAAACGGCTTTGCCGTTTGCGCGGTCGGCGTGCCGCCTGCCTGGTGCAGGTGCGTCCCGGCTGGGACGGGGTGAAATTGGGGGATGGGTGAGCGTTATGTTTTCGGTGGAACTGAAAAAACTACGGACAGAATACGGTCTGACCCAGGCAGAGCTGGCAAGGCGTCTGAGTATTTCCGCCTCGGCAGTGGGGATGTATGAGCAGGGCCGGCGCGAGCCGGACAGTGAGCTTTTGGCCCGTTTGGCCCGCATGTTCCATGTCAGCACGGATGTGCTGCTCGGCATCCGGGAGGAATCACAGGCCCAGCAGGAGGTCAATACCGTCATTGACCGCTTTACGAACATCCTGAAAAATCAGCAGGGGCTGATGTTTAACGGCGCGCCTCTTTCCGAGGCGGACCGTGAAAAAATCGTGAATGCAATCCGGGTGGCGGCGGCGATCGCCATTCCGGAGGAGGGAGAAAATGACGAATCAAAGGATTGACCGGCTGGTTCGCTCACTTAGGCTGCGATTTGGCGGCGGCGACGTTTTTGAGCTGTGCGATCATTTGGGCATCCCCGTGTTGTGGCAGGATCTGCCCCTGTCGGTGAACGGCTTCTGCCTTTGCTTTCAGCAGCGTTTTACCATTGTGCTGAATCTCAGCGTTCCGCCGGAGCTGCGCGCGTATGTGTGTGCACATGAGCTGGGGCACGTGCTGCTGCACGGGAAAACGAATGCGGTTGAGCTCGCGGAAACGACAAACCTGTGCATGCCGCGGCTGGAGAATCAGGCGGATTATTTTGCGGCCTGCCTTTTGTTGCAGGACAGGCTGCCGGATTGGCGCGAGTGGTACAGCCCGCTGACCGTGGAGTGTGTGGCACAGCTTTCCGGCCTGCCTGCGCGGGTGGTAAACCTTTGCGTGGGCGACGGCCATGCCCTGGTTTCCTGAAAAGAGGTTTCTAAAAATAAATTCACAAAAATTTTCTGTTATTCCGAGGCCTTTTGCGATATAATAAGGGCAGCAATTGAAAAAATTTGCCGTTCTGGCCGGGCCACCGGTAAATCAAACGGAACGGTGCAGCGGATAAAGGAGAAGCTATGAAAATTTTATCTTCCGTCGCATCCAATGTGACAAAAGCGATTGATTTTGTAGTGGAAGCCAACCGAAAGAACGCGCTGATTAACCGGATCAAAGCTGTGGTACGTTGTGAGGAAAAGAACATCGACCGCGCGTATATTGCTCTGGGAAAATACTATTTTAATAATCTGCGTGACAAAAACCTTGAGGAGACTGAGCGCCACTGTTTGGCCCTGGAAAATTCCCGCCGCCGTCTGGATCGTGCTTTGACCCGTCTGGAGGAGCTGACCGACGAGGAAGAGGATGAGTACGACGAGTACGAGGACTATGAGGACTGCTATGCCTGCCAGGCACACGACGCAGAGTTCGACAGCTACGATGACGATATGTACGAGGATGAGCGTGATTTGCGCCGGGTTGACGGAGTTGGGGGAACCCATTCTCACGGGGCCTCGGAGTATGATGAGGAGTTCAGCACTTCCGAAACAAAAACCTCCGGTGAAGCGGCCGACGAGACAGACGGCAGTGTGATTCCTCCCACAGAAGAATAAGGGAGCGCCGGCATGAAACCATTGATCGTCTGCTTTTCCCAGACAGGGAAAACAAAAAAGCTGTGCGGCTGCATGGCAAAATCGCTGGACGCCGATTTTGTGGAGCTGAGGGAAATTGCCCACCGGGGTCTGGTCAGCGCGTATACACTGGGCGTGTATGACGCAATCCGCCGTAAAAGCGGCGATATTCTTCCCGTGGATTCCGATATTGCCGAATATGAAACGCTGATCGTGGCGTCGCCGGTCTGGGCCGGCAACATCACGCCCGCGATGAACGATTTTATCCGGGAATACGATTTGCGAGGAAAGACGGTATACGGATTCGTTACTCACGCCGGCGGCGCCGGCGAGGCTTTGAATCTGATGCGCCAGGAGCTGGAGCAGGCCGGAGCGGTTTGCCCCCATATACTGGACTTGCAGGCAACGCGGGAGCTGATCTACGATGTTAAGGCGGAGCGAAAAGCGTTCCGCCTGACAGACGACGGAAAGCTGGAGCTGCGCGAACAGGACGGAGACAAGAAAGCATGAGCAAAAAAATACTGCTGGGAATGAGCGGCGGGGTGGATAGCTCTGTCGCTGCTCTTTTGCTGCAGAGGCAGGGGTATGAGGTAACAGGGGTGACGATGCGTCTGCGCCCGGACGAGTACATGTGCAGCAGCCAGAGCGGTGGCTGCTGTTCTTTGGATGACATAGATGACGCGCGCCGCGTTTGCTATCGGCTGGGGATTGAGCATTTGGTGATGAATTTCACCGAGGAGTTCGAGCGCGATGTGATCGAACCCTTTGCCAAAGACTATCAGGCCGGGCGCACGCCGAACCCCTGCATCAACTGCAACCGGTATTTAAAGTTTGAAGAAATGCTGCGCCGTGCGCAGCAGCTCGGCTTTGACGCTGTCGCTACCGGGCATTATGCAATTGTGCGGCAGAATCAAAACGGCCGTTGGCTGCTGTACCGTTCCCCTGCAGGGAAGGATCAGAGTTACGTGCTGTATTCTATGACGCAGCATCAGCTCGCGCATACGCTGTTCCCGCTGGGCGAGATGGAAAAGCCCGAGGTGCGCCGCATCGCGCAGGAGGCCGGGCTCCCCGTGGCAAAAAAGCCCGACAGTCAGGAAATCTGCTTTGTGGAAAATAAGGATTACGCGGGCTTCATCCACCGATATACGGGCAAAGAACTGCCCGAGGGCGATTTTGTGGATGCCGAGGGCCGTGTGCTCGGCCGCCACAAGGGGATTACCCATTATACCGTAGGCCAGCGCAAGGGCCTTGGCATCAGTTTTCTGCAGCCGATGTATGTGAATGCGATCGACGCTGAGCACAACCGGATCGTTCTGGGGCCGGAGGGCAGCCAGTACGCTTCGGAGCTGATCGCCGGCGATCTGAACTGGATCGCCTTTGACGAGCCGCCGGCCGAGCTGCATGTGCAGGCCAAGGTTCGCTACCAGGCAAGGCCTGCGGCCGCGCGGGTGCTGCCCGATGAAAAAGGAAAGGTGCGCGTGCTGTTCGATGAGCCGCAGCGCGCCGTTACACCGGGACAAGCTGTCGTGTTCTACCAGGATGATCTGGTAATCGGCGGCGGAACGATTTTATAAGAAGCGACGGGGGTGTTATTGTGGCAGCCTGCATCACCAAAGAGCTCAGCTGCCCCGGCTGCGGGGCGGTGAACAAAAGCCGCATGTGGGTCGAGATCGACGCGTCGGCCGATCCGGAGCAGCGGGAGCAGATTTTAAACGAGACCCTGTTTTACTGGGAATGCCCGGACTGCGATTACCATGCGCAGATGGTGTACCCCTGCCTTTATCACGACAAGGAGCGCGGTTTTTTGATCTGCCTTTCACCGGCGGGGCGCACCCAGCAGGTGATTGAGGCGGAGCAGCGGCATCCGGCCCTTGCCGGGCTGAAAAAGCGGCTGGTGCTCACGCCCGCCGAACTGAAAGAAAAAGTGATGATCTTTGAAAGCGGCCTGAATGACGTGGCGCTGGAAATGGTCAAGCTGGCGCTGCAGGAGCTGACCGAGCGCAAGCAGCAAACCAGAGTGGAAAAAGCATTCTTTTTAACAGAGAGCGAAGAGCTGGACTATCTGGGCTTTTCCATGTTCCTGCGGGGAGAGGAGAAGCCGGTGTATCAGGGAGTGCGGCTGGAGGTATATGAAAAATCGCTTCGCGCCGCGGAGCGTGTGGATTTTCAGGAATCAGGTTTTCAGCTGGTGGATTTGGCGCTGGCCAGAACGCTGCTGGAGCAATAGGCGGAGAAGGATGTTACTGAAAGAATGATATCTGTGTCTTTTCCCCATCGAAGGCGTGGAAAAGACACATCAGTATTCCTCGCGAGGAAACACTTTCAACCGGAGAAGGGGAACAAATCAGATTATGTGTGGAATATGCGGATTTACAGGTGAAATCATTGACAGGGAGGCTGTGCTGAAAAGCATGACCGATAAAATCACGCACCGTGGGCCGGACAGCAGCGGCGCCTTTCAGACGGACGACATCTCAATGGGATTCCGCCGCCTGAGCATCATCGACGTGTCGTCTACGGGCGACCAGCCGATTTTCAACGAGGATAAAACGCTGGTGCTCACCTTCAACGGCGAGATTTATAACTACCAGAAGCTGCGCTCGGAGCTGATCGAAAAAGGGCATGTATTTACGACGCAAACGGATTCGGAGGTGCTGATCCACGGATTCGAGGAATGGCATGAAGACTTGCTGAACCGCCTGCGCGGCATGTTCACGTTTGCGATCTGGAATACGCAGGACAATTCCCTGTTTATCGCGCGGGATTTCTTCGGCATTAAGCCGCTGCATTACACCATGGTCAACGACCACTTTGTGTACGGCTCCGAGATCAAAAGCATTCTGGAGTTCCCGGGCTTTGAGAAGCGCCTGGATTACGATACGCTGAACAACTACCTGTCGTTTCAGTACGCTGTTCCGCCCAAGACGTTCTTTGAGGGCGTTTCCTGCCTGCTGCCTGCCCATTACCTGTGGTTCCGCGACGGCAAGGTGACCACCACCCGTTACTGGGAGCCTCGCTTTGACCCGGACGAGTCCCTTTCGGAAGAGGAAGCGATCGACCGGATTGAAAAAGTGTTCGAGGAATCGGTCGAGTGCCACAAGATCAGCGATGTAGAGGTGGGCTGCTTCCTGTCGAGCGGCGTGGATTCGAGCTATGTGGCGACGTATTTCCCGGGACAGAAAACTTTTACCGTCGGCTTTGATTTCGGCGAAAAATACAATGAAATCGACTGGGCTGAAAGTCTTTCAAAAGAGATCGGTGTGGAACACCATAAAAAGCTGATCACCTCGGAGGAATTTTGGGGCAACATCAAAAAGGTGCAGTACCATATGGATCAGCCGCTGGCCGACCCGTCCTGTATTGCGCTGTTCTTTGTTTCGAAGCTTGCGAGCGAGTATGTCAAGGTCGTTTTGTCCGGTGAGGGTGCTGACGAGTTATTCGGCGGCTACACCGTTTACAACGAGCCGGACGTATTCCGGAATTACCATAAGCTGCCCCAGTGGCTGCGCACGTTCCTGCGCCGCGTGGTGCAGAAGGTGCCGTGGCACTTTGTCGGGCAGGGCTTTATCACGCGCGGGGAATTCCCCACAAACGAGAGCTTTATCGGCAACGCTAAAATGTTCGGTTACGAGGATAAGCTGCGCCTGCTCAAGGACCCGTCCATCGCGACGCGCCCGCAGACGCTGACGAAGCCGTATTACGACCGCGTGAAGGACTTGGACGACGTAACCCGCATGCAGTATCTCGACATCAACCTGTGGATGGTGGGCGATATTTTGCTGAAAGCCGACCGTATGAGCATGGCGAACTCTTTGGAGCTGCGCGTGCCGTTCCTGGATAAAGAGGTGTTCCGTGTGGCGTCGGCGATTCCGAAGAGCCTGCGCCTGAAAAACGACACTACCAAATACGCCATGCGTCAGGCGGCGCTGCGGCATCTGCCCGCGCGCACCGCTGAGAAGAAGAAGCTGGGTTTCCCGGTGCCTACCCGTGTGTGGCTGCGCGACGAGCGGTACTATAAAATCGTGAAGGATGCGTTTTCGTCCGATCTGGCGAAGCAGTTCTTCCACACGGAGGAGCTTCTGCGGTATCTGGAGGATCACTTTAAGGGCCGCCGCGATTATAGCCGCCGCATCTGGACGGTGTTTGTGTTCCTGCTGTGGTACCAGGTTTATTTTGAGGGAGCCGGCCACGAAGAGGGCGATATGCCCAACTTTGCAGATTGATACAGGCAGCACGTCAGAAAGAAAGTGCCGGATGACGGAAGCATCCGCTGGCAGAGAATCAATCAAAAAAAGAGTGCGATGTTGCTGCACTCTTTTTTGTGTTTTAAGCGGGAAATCAGTGTGAAGCGAACACGCTGACCTGTGTATCACGGGAGGCGAGAATCGGCGCGGGCTGCTCCTTTGCCTTGACGCAGAGTTAGATTTTATATATAATGAGAGGGAAAAACAGGAAATTTGTGATAAAATCTGATCGGTTACATAAAAACGCCTGCGGGGAGTGGGCATGAATGCAGGGAGGAGCAAAGCCATGAAAAAAGCGTCGAAGAAATGGATCGCGGCAGTGTTGTCGCTGGGGCTGATGTGGACTGCAGTGCCTTTTCAGACAGCCCAGGCCGCGACAGACGAGGAGACCGTAGATATTGATATAATGAGCACTTCCAGTTTTAAATTTGATGCCGCGAAGCTTTCGGAGATTGAATATATCCTGACAAACGACCGCGATAACGTAAGGGTTCAACTGAATTTTGAATCCGCTACCTCGAAGGCTGTGCAGGATATGAGCTCGATCACCCTGCCGAAATCTACGCTGCAGGCGATTGAGAAAAGCGGCAGAAAGGCCACATTCGAGATTTACTCGAAAGAGGGCGACATGGAATACGCTTGGGAATTTACCAGCGGCAAAATGGACACCCTTACGGACATCAATCTGGCGCTTAAGATGGCTTCCATTTCTACTGTAACGATTTCAGACCCCATCACGATCAACAGCGCGGTGCTGCAGATGAAATACACATCGGCCCTGCCGAAAAACACGTCGCTGATCCTCCCTGTGGATAAGGGCGACGATGCCAAAATCACATACCCCGTCTTTTACGATCTGGAGAACGCGGAGAAGAATTCCTTTTACCTGTATAAGCTCTCCGGTTCCAAGCTTTCTTATGTGACGGGCTCAAAGTATAAACTGAATGACGATGATCAGTTTAAGATCGGCTTTTCCAACGGCGGCTCTTATGTACTGACCCCCACCAATCTGGGGCTTTCCGGCTCCGGCAGCAACAGTGGCTCCGGCACCACGGATTCCGTGCAGCTGAGCAGCTATTCCGGCACGGTAGCGGTGGGCGGAACGGCTTCTATTTTCATTCAGAGGCCTACCTCCGGCACGTTTACGGTAACGTCCGGCAATCCCAATGTCGCGCAGGTGCTGGGATCGGGCACTGCGGTAAATGGCGGCATCCAATACCAGGTGCAGGGTCTTTCCGCGGGAACGTCTGTGTTTACGGTGAAATCCTCAAATGGAACCACCACCAGCTATACGCTGACGGTGACATCAAGCTCTACACCGACAAACAAAAGCGGGTGGGTGATGATCGATACCGTGAGCTATGAGTTCGCGCCCGGCAACATTTATGATTATAAGGTGACGCTTTCCGGCGCTTCCGCCAACGAGATACAGACGGCTTCCAGCCGTTCGCATATCGCGTCCGTGAAGGAACTGCGCCGTGTGACCAGAAGCGACGGGCTGGTGGATGTGTATTACCGCATTACTGCCCTGAGGGCCAGCGCAGACCCGACCACCGTGAGTTCCTCGGTGCGCGGCACGCATTCCTCCATCCGGGTGCTGGTAACGGCCGGGGTGAAGCAGCATGGCGTAGCCGCCCGCAACCTGAGCTATTTTACGAGCTGAGCCGATAACGTGCGCAGGCTCAATCTGCAAAAAACAGCGCCGTTCCTTTTGAGGAACGGCGCTTTCGGCCTGAATGGCCGGGTATCCGCACATGGGCGATGTGTGCGGGAAGGATTCTCTTACAGACAAGGGCGGCAGGGCCGGAATTTCGGCGATGAACTGCGAACATCGCGTTTCAGCATGAGATTCGGGGGAGAATGTTCATGAAAAAATTCTCCGGCCCGTGCCGGGGCTTGCCTGTAAGGCAACAAAAAAGCGCGTGTTACGGAATCCCTGAAAAGGGATGTTTCCATAAACACAGCGCCTAAATCACCAAGTGCAATACACAACTCCCGCGTTGGTGGGATTCTCATTCTTGCTACAGCCCCTATACAAAAGGGGAAAAATGAGTTATACTGTGTCTGCATAGTGCGGCTTTGCCGTTGCTTATGGAGGATGTCTCTCCGTAGGCAGGGGACGGGGTGTTCCCGCACTCCGTTCCTGCTTTGCACTTTAATCATGCCTTACATGGGTATCCTACCATTATTTGGGATTTTTTGCAAGATAAAATGCAGATATGAGAAAAATTGTCACATTGGAATAGGATGCGCCGGATTTTTAATAATCCGGCGCTTTTTTTGTAAGGTGGGTTGACCCCCGCATACATATCGCGGCAGGTTAAACCTGCACGTAGGCTGCGGGGGAGTACTTAGAAGAACTTCTGCTTCGTGCTCCGTTTGTCGCGCGTGCGCTGGTTGTTTTTATACGCAGACGGCTTTCCATTGTAATCATTGTTTTTGTCTTTATGGGTTCCCCGTGTGGATTCTGCTGGCGCAGGGCTTGCCCTTCGTGCCGGAGCGGGCACTTACTTTCTCTGCGAGGCGGATTAAAATAAGAAGTGCAACAGAGTAAAAAGGGCCCATAAGAGAGGCCGTTGTGATACAGTAGGAATGGAAAAGACTACTACTGGAAAGGCGGCGCCCCTTATGAGCTACCACCATCTTACACTGAACGAGCGAAAAAAGCTATCCCTCATGTGGCGGGAAAAGAAAAATATCCGGCAAATAGCCATGACATTAAAACGAAGCCCCAGCACAGTCA
>NZ_CBYL010000030.1 GCF_000577335.1 Faecalispora jeddahensis
CCGGGGCCTTTCTGGTGTTTGGAACTTAAATATCCTCAAAGAACTGTTCACTTTTTCATTTCAACTATATAGCCATAGCCGGGCGCGTTCTTACACAGACAAGTCCTTTTGTGCCGATTGCCGATTCATAGAAAAGAGCGAGAAATTGATAGGAAAGAGTATCTTACCAATTGTTTCTAAAAAGCGGATCGGGCCTAAAATCTTTTTGTGTTTTAAATCTTTTTCGATATTGACATAAATTGGAATTAAATGTAATCTTATTTTTACTAACATTTTCTTTCTGTAGAAGGAAAACCATGAGTGTGCCGAACAATAAAAAGCTTTCCATTTTGTAAAAACAAATTAATAGCAGGCCGAGAAAACTGGAAAAAAGATATGCAGAAGTCACTCGAACAATTTGAATCGACAATAGCGTACAGGGTTCTTCTGAAAGGCGAAAATACAAGGGAGCACTTGCTTTATCTAACTGCATATGCCAATACTGCCAATGGGAAGAGAGGTACAACCAGATGCCGGATTTCATTTATGAGGTAAAGGATCATTTGGCACGCATTACCATGAACCGCCCGGAGCATCTCAATTGTTTCAGTGAGGAGATGATTCAACTCTGGACAGCTGCACTGGAGGATATCCGTGATCGGGATGATATTTACGTCGTCCTTCTGTCGGGAAACGGCAAGGCGTTTTGCGCAGGGGGAGATGTAAAGGCCATGGCGGCCGGGGAAGGCTTCTTCGAGAGTAATGACGATATTACTTCCACTGCGCTTGCCCGAAAAAACGTTCTTTGGAGGGGGATTCAGCGCATCCCGCTGATTCTGGAGGAAATCGACAAACCGGTTATCGCGAAGATTCATGGTTCTGCTGTGGGGGCAGGATTGGATATGGCCCTGATGTGCGACATCCGCATTGCTTCGGAAAGCGCGTCGTTTTCAGAAAGTTATTTCAACGTTGGAATCGTGCCTGGCGACGGCGGCGCCTACTTTTTGCCGCGCCTAGTGGGGCGGGACAAAGCGCTTGATCTGTTTTTGACGGCACGGGTGCTGAAGGGCGCTGAAGCGGAAAGAATCGGCCTTGTTACACATGTTGTGCCCGATGACCAGCTGGATGACTATGTTGAACAGTATATTCAGAGGCTGATGGATGCGCCGCAGCAGGCCATGCGGCTGACAAAACGCGCGATTGACCAGAGCGAGCAGAGCACGCTGCGCTCCTCACTGGATTTGGTATCTTCCTTCATGGGGATTGTGACCGAGCTGGATAATTACCGCACGCGGACGGCTGCTCTGGTGGAGCGCCTGAATCAAAAGTCCAGCAAAAAATAATTATCGATTTGTAAGACAATGTATTGTACTTATAGCGAAGAACCCGGCTTGCACTGTTGCGCAGGTCGGGTTTTTCGTCGTCGGGTAGAAGCAAGAGCAGATTACGAACAAATCCGCTCTTACTTTAAACTTTGAAACAAATATACAAAAAGGGAGCCTTTGCAAAAAAACATCACCTATGATAGGAACGATCATTTGGGAATACACAATCCCGCCCCTGTTCATATCATTTTTTTCAAATGGACTGAAATAATTAGTATCGGTGTCATAATCGGACTCACCGAAAAATAAATATTCTTTTTCAAATATTTTTTTATAAAATTTCATATATTTATTAAAAAAATATGGAGGAGAGAATTTTGGAACGAAAAGAAAACGGAAAAAACGATTTGTACTACATATTCCTATGGGGCGCTTTGTGGGGGATATTTGAAGCTACGGTGGGATATTTACTGCATTTGATATCATTTAGTATGAGCTGGCTCGTATGGTACCCTGTCGCGTGCTTTTTTATGGCGAACGTATACCGCGTCACCAACAAAATATCCTCGATTATATGGGTAGGAATCTTATGCTCGTCAATCAAACTGCTGAACCTGATGCTGCCGGGGCGTATCGATAAAGTCATCAATCCGGCTATTTCTATTGTTTTTGAAGCTCTGGCAATGGCTGCAATCATTTATGTGTTCCAGAGAATGAAAAGTAGAAAATCGAGCAATATCATTCAAAACGCGGGTATGATTCTTCTCATGAACACCGGCTGGCGGTTATTGTACACCGTATATTTGCTGTTTATCGTTCCTGACTGGATACGCGAAGTTTCAGTAGTGGCCGATACAGGGAAATTCATCACGTTCTTTGTGGTGCAAAACCTGATGACAAGTATTTTGATTACAATCGGATACTACTTTAGAAGTTTCCTTTTCAAACCCATCCGACTGATTGAAAAAAAGATAGATTCTTCTTCAAACCGCATTCCTCTCCGTCTAAGGCCCGTGATTAGAAGCAGTACCATTTGTATATTGCTTGCTGCAAACATCGCTCTTGATTTATTCCTTTGAAAAAAACTCCATCCAAATTGGATGGAGTTTTTTTATCCCGTATTTTATACGACAGGAGTCCGGGCAATCTCGGTATTGTCTTTTGTAGTGTCTGTCAGCCCTTGAACAGGGTTCGGCTTGGATTCCGCGCGGTAATCGACGTTGAATTTGTTTTGATGCTGTACAATCACGTTGTGGCTTGCTACCGCATTCACATCGCTGTTTACGCGATTCTGGTAAATGAAAAACTCGTGATTCTGCTGGAGCTGATCAACAGGTACAAAATTTTCTCTGTTTGCGGTCAGGCAAATCTGGTCCTTCAGCACCTGCCGGACATAGTCCCTGGTATCGTGAAACTGTAGGAGCTTCGGGAATTCTCCGCCGGGAATGACTTGCTGCCAGTCTTTCTTTTCATATTGATTTAACAGCTCCACCGCCTTGTGCAGATG
This sequence comes from Faecalispora jeddahensis, assembly GCF_000577335.1. Lineage (GTDB taxonomy): Bacteria > Bacillota > Clostridia > Oscillospirales > Acutalibacteraceae > Faecalispora > Faecalispora jeddahensis. Next base: position 2,812 of record NZ_CBYL010000030.1, read on the forward strand.
CGAGATTTCCTGCTCCAGATGAAGCTCCCATATCGATTTGACATTGGGGTCCAGTTCATCCTGATAGAAAGAATAGTACAGGTAACATTCCGTGTATTCATGCAGCAGCAGGTTTTCAAGCCAAGTGGCGTTCGGGTCGAGCAACGAGCCATATTGGCTGACATGCTGTTCCTCGATCATTGCAATTTCCAAATAAAGCTGCCGGCCCAAATCATTGTAATAGGTGTTGCCGACATTCATATAAAAGTTCATGGTCTGCTGCTCGCCGGCCGTAATGATCAGCGTGTTCAGCATCGTGCGGATATCCGCCGTTTTAAAGTCGACAGGATGCTTGACGGATTCATACGGGAACCGGTGTTCAGCGATTGTCGGGCGCCCCGGGGTGATATCCACATAACTTTTCACCAGCTGCTGGGCGGGTATCTGGGAATCCAGATCAAGAAGATTGGAGTAGCGGTATAAGTGGTCAAAATCTTCTAAAAGGGCAAAGTCCAGGGCTTGTTTTACGTAGCTGTTCGGCTCATTTTGTGCCAGCCATGCAGTCAAATCGACAGCGACATGCTCATACCCGATGGTCGTTTCCAGTTGTGTCTCATCGATCGGCTTGAGCCAGTTGATGCGTTTTTGCTGCTGCTGCTCCACACGGCGGGACAGAGCCAATTCGCGCCGCAAATCATTATTGGGACAGTTTCGGTGGAATTGATGCTTGAACAATGCGGCTTCTACTTCAATTCCATTCATCAGTATGATGCGAACCTTCGTATAGGGGTCGACTGTCATTTTGTTATAGGGCGTCGGGTACACAGAGGACCAGTTAAGAATGCCGTCTGCAACATTACCAGGCTTTTGTTGAAAGGGGTTCATCGTTTCAATCCTTCTTTCTTTTGTCTTTCCTACATTTTTTCTATAATTTTTGGAAATATACGATTAAGAAAGATCAAACTGATACAAAGTTGGTGTGATATGGTTACGTCCATCGGAAAAAGCATACAGCGTAAGGATGCGTGGGAGAAGGTCACCGGTTTCGCCCAATATACGGATGATTTTCCCACTACGGGGGTGCTTTGCGCCAGACTGCTCACAAGCCCATATGGACATGCCCGTATTCTGAAGATCGATACGGCCAAGGCTTCGGCGGTCAAAGGGGTAAAATCGATCCTGACGGGTGACGATTTTAAGGAATTGCACGGCCCTTTGCTCTTGGATCGTCCCGCCCTGGCGCAGAATGTGGTGAGATATGCCGGGGAACCGGTCGCCCTTGTGGTCGCACAGGAGGAATCCGTCGCAGAGCGTGCGGTTCGGCTGATCGAAGTGGAATATGAACCTCTTCCGGTTTTATTAACGCCTTCCGAGTCTTTGTCGCAAGGCGCTGTTTTGATTCATGAAAAAGTAACCGGATATAAAAGAATGCTGACGGATATCTACCCCGAAGAAGGAACCAATATCGCCAGCCGTTACCATATACAGAAGGGCAATGCCGCGGAAGCATTGAAAAAATGTGAATATATCGTCCAAAAGCAATTCTCTTTGCCGCCTTCCGACCACCTCGCAATGGAGGTGCGTACGGCGCGCGCGGAAATCAGTTCAGACGGCCAGGTGCAGATCATGACGTCCTCTCAGTCACCCTATGCGGTGCGTCAGCAGATATCGGGCGCATTCATGATACCTGCCGGGCAGATACAGGTGACAGTCCCCTTTATCGGCGGCGGGTTTGGGGGAAAATCTGCCGTCATGTTGGAAATACTGGCGTTTTTGGCTTCCAAAAGTGTAGGGGGCAAGGCGGTTCGCCTGATCATCACACGGGAGCAGGATATGGCCGCTCCGCCGAGCCGGATCGGGCTGGAGGCAGATATTACAATCGGCGCGGACAAAGATGGGAAGATCCAGGCGGCTCAGATGATCTTCCGCCTGGACTGCGGTGCATATACCGATATTTCGCCGTATATGGCAAAGGCCATTGCGGCAGACTGCACCGGTCCTTATCATATGGAACATGTGTTGTGCGATTCCCTGTGCGTGTATACCAATCATACTTATGCAACCGCTTACCGAAGCTTTGCGCACGAATCCTACACCTTCTGCATGGAGCGGGTGATCGATCTTTTGGCAAAGCGTTGTGGGTGGGACCCCCTGGAGTTCCGTTACCGCAACGCGATTCACGCAGGCAGCACCACCCCCACGCAGGTACCGTATACCGAAAGCCTGATCGGCGATTTGAGAAAATGCCTCAGTAGGGCAAGGCAGCTCTCGTTATGGGATGCCGGGAGCAGAACCGCAATCAAGCAGAATACGGTGAAAGCAAAGGGAATCGCCTGCTTTTGGAAGACCGAAAATCCCCCTACCGATGCTATTTCGGGGGCCACCGTCACCTTTAACACAGATGGGAGTGTCAATCTGGTTACCGGGGTTGTCGAGATGGGTTCCAATGGCCAGACCCATCTGGCTCAGATCCTCGCGGAAAAATTGGGTATCCCCTGCGAAAAGGTACACGTGGTGCTGAGCGTTGATACCCGTGCAGCTCCGGAGCATTGGAAAACGGTGGCGAGCCTGACCGAATATATGGCCGGGAAGGCTGTTTTGCGTGCTGCCGACGATCTGCTGCAGCAGCTTCGAAGCAACGGGTCACAGGTCTTTGGCTGCCCGATTTCAGACATCGAGGTGTCTCACGGGCGCGTTTATTCCATTCGGAATCCGGAGCGCTTCATCGAGTTCAAGGATATTGCGCAGGGGTATCAGGCGCCTGACGGAACGTCGATCGGCGAGCCGGTGCTGGGGAGGGGCGGAATGATGCTCAAGGGCCTCAGCATGCTCGATCCCCAAACGGGGAAAGGGAAAACGGGGCCTGCGTGGACGCTCGGCGCTCAGGTGGTGGAGGTCGAAGCAGACATCACGACCTTCAGCTATCGTATCCTCTCCGCTTTAACTGTGATGGATGTCGGGAAAGTAATCAATCCGGAATCGATGCGCTCCATGGTAGCGGGCGGAATGGCAATGGGAATGAGCATGGCAAGCCGGGAAGCCGCTTCTTATGACAGTCAGGGGGTACCGCAGGCACCGACTCTGCGCACCTATAAGCTGATGCATATTGGGCAGGAGCCGGATTATCAGGTGGACTTTGTGGAAACGCCGCAGGACGATTCCCCCTATGGAATGCGCAGCTATGCCGAACATGGGCTTATTGCCATTCCGGCCGCGCTTGGGAACGCTCTGTCCAATGCGTTCGGGATAGAAGAGGTAACGCTGCCGCTGACTCCGGAAAATATATGGAAAGCATCACAGAAGGAGAAACCATGATTCCATTTGATTTTGTTTATTGTCGGCCCGATACGCTGAACGAAGTGACAGACACATTCAAACGGTATCAAAACGAAAATAAAAAGGCCATTTGCTATGGCGGCGGGTCTGAAATCATTACGATGTGCCGGGTAAGCAGCATTCATCCCGACGTGGTCGTCGATATCAAAAACATTCCCGAATGCAGGGTTTTAGAAAAAGACAATTTCTTTTTGAATATCGGGGCGGCCTGCACGCTCAACCAGATCAAGGAATCAAAGCTGTTTCCGCTGCTGGGGCTTGCCTGCGGCCGGATCGCGGATCACACCAATCAATGCAGAATCACGTTGGGCGGGAATCTGTGCGGTACCATTATTTATCGTGAGACGAGCCTGCCGCTGCTGTTATCCGACGCAGAGGTGACCACCAGCGGGCTGGATGGAATTCGGCGGGTTCCTTTTCAGAACATCTTTGACGGCAGAGTCCGGCTAAAGGAAGGGGAATGGATCGTACAGGTGCATATTCCCGTGTGGGCACTGCAGGCGCGTCATGCCCATATCAAAAAGACCACGCAGGAAAAAATCGATTATCCGCTGGTCAATGTCACCGCGATCTGGAAGGATGACGTCCTGCGTACGGCGTTTTCCGGAATCTGCTCCCGGCCTTTCCGCAGCAGTCAGATAGAGGCTGTGCTGAACGATCATGGGCTCTCGCCCGAGATTCGCGCGGAAAAAGCGGCTGAATTATTGCCGGAGCCGCCTTATCATGACGTGGAAGGCTCGAGTGAGTACCGGGCCTTTGTATTCAGGAACACATTGTGCGAGTTGTTGGAGGCATGGCAGAATGATAGAGCTTGAGGGAAAAACAGTCATATCGCTCAATGTAAACGGGGATTCTCACGAGGTAATGGTGAGACCCTCCGACATCCTGCTGGATGTATTAAGGGAACAGCTCGGGCTGACCAGTGCGAAGGCCGGGTGCAAAAACGGCGACTGCGGCGCCTGCACGGTGATGGTCGACGGCTGGCCGGCAAAATCCTGTCTTATGCTGGCGGTGGAGGCTCAGGATAAAAAAATCATCACAGTAGAGGGGCTCGGCGGCAAAGCGGCCGTACAAAAAGCCTTCGTGGAGGCAAACGCATTTCAGTGCGGGTACTGCACCTCCGGGTTTTTAATGGTGTGTCATGCGTTGATGACGCAGCACCCTGTCATGCCGGACGAAATTGTCATAGAAGAATGGCTGCAGTCCAACCTGTGCCGCTGTACCAGTTATCAGGAGATCAGAAAAGCGGTTCATTTGATGTATGATTCTTTGCAGGCCGCTGACGTTTGAATCAGGCGTGCCACTTTCCCTACCCGCAAGCTGTTTTGATAGCGGCAAGGGACAGGAAAGAGCGGCATAAGACGAGATTTTCCGTTACTACACGATTCTGATACAAGTTTGGGGGATGCTTTGAGTATGCCAATTCATGAGGAGATGCTGAGTATCACGTATGCCTGGGCAATCGGGCTGGGAATTGTGGTGGGCACGATTGCGCGCGCCATTACGCTGGTGGTGGATTACCGTCAGACGCCAACTTACCCTGACGGCCAGTTTATCCATCTGTTTGCCGGGTTTATTGCCGCTGCGCTGGGGGCCGTCGCCATCCCCGCGCTGCTGGAAAAGGATTACGCGGCCTTTACTTTTCTGGCATTGGCGGTGCAGCATTTTCGGGATATCCGCAAAATGGAGCAGGAGAGTTTAGATAACTTGGAGCTTTCCGGATATGCCCGCCGCGGGGACGCGTATATCGACGGGATTTCAAAAACCTATGAGGCGCGAAACTACATTTCGATGATTTCCTCCATGATCGCATCCTCTGTTGTGCTGTTGATGGAGAGTCTGCCGCGCGCTCTTGCGGTGATCACGGCCGCCGCGCTGGGGATGCTGTCGGTATTTTTGCTCAAGCGGTTTACGCGCGGAAAACGGGTGGGGGATATCTGTGTCGTTCAGCAGGGGAAGATTCAGATACAGGGCTCCAAATTATTTGTCGACGATGTTTACGTTACCGGTGCGGCAGGCTCGCCTGTAGCGCGGGAATTATTTCTCCAACAGGGACTGGGCGTTGTGATTACCCCCAAAAAAGAGCAGTTTCGCGCCACGTTGGAAAACGCCGGGCAGCGGCAGGCCATTTTGTATGAGGCGGCCAGCACCCTGGGTGTCAAGACGTATCAGTATGTCAAGCGCAGCGTGGAGCAGGATAAGATGGTGATCGCTTTGGTGCCGGTTGACCGCGATATCGGGCGGATGATAGCGGCGATCCAAAATACGCCCGTGTTGGAAAACAGCCGCAAGGTACGAAGGATCATGTCCCGTTAGAGATCAGGAAAGGAATGAGGAAAATGACAAACGACCCGCAGATTCTGGTGTACTTTACAAATCAGCCGGATCAAATTGTCGGCGGGGACCCGCTGTGCCTGCACATTCAGGATCAGGAGCAGCGCGAGCAGATGATTGTGGAAATGGCCAGGTTATTTGAAGCCGGTGTGGTTCATCTTCCGAACGGCGACGCAATGATTGTAATGGGATTATGATCGAAAGGAAAAGGTTGGCAAAAAACAATTTGACATTTTTCGCTCTCCGTTTTATTCTGTGAATGGGGTGAATGAAATGAAACAGGAATTAGAAGTGTTCTTTGACTATGCCTGCCCTTATTGCCTTCGGGCGCACGAGTATTTAACGGAGCTTATGCCGCAGTATCCTGACGTCAGCGTCGTTTGGCGCCCCTGCGAAGCACACCCCAGGCCTGACCGATACGGCCTGCACAGCGACCTGTGTATACAGGGCTACTTCTTCGCTCGGGAAAACGGGGTCGATGTTTTGGCGTACCATGCTCGCATGTATCGGGCGGCTTTGAAAGATCGTATCGATATTGAGAGCATCGATGTGCTCACTGATTCCGTGCGCGATCTCGTCGATGCGGACGCTTTCCGGCTGGCGCTGCAGCAGGGGACTTACCAAAAGGCGCTGGCAGAATCGAATCAGCTTGCGTTTGAGCGCTCCGGTGTGTGGGTCGTGCCGGCTTACCGGATGGAAGGCCGAAAGATAGATTCCGTTGAAAACGTCGGTGTTTCCAAGGAACAGCTCCGGCGCTTTCTGGATCAGGCAAATGGGTGAAATCCATGCGTGCGCGCAATGGAAGATTCACTTAGAACAAAAAGGGAATTCTGTTTTTACGTTCAAAAGACAGAATCTTGTTCCTATAGAACGGTTCCCTTTTGATTCGCTTTTTTCTTGACAAATACAAAACAAGTGATATGATAAATGTAATTGAATAATAATCTTCAGGGCAGGGTGCGATTCCCTACCGGTGGTAAAGCCCACGAGCCGCAAGGCATGATTCGGTGTAACTCCGAAGCCGACAGTATAGTCTGGATGAAAGAAGATAAATGGATACAGGATAACTGTGTGTATGAAATTTTGCTCTGGAATAGTTTTATTCCAGAGTTTTTTTATTTCATCATCGGTTACTCTCTGTGCCGCGGAAATGCCCTGAACGATTTTGTTCAGGGCATTTCTGTTTTTGGAGGTGTGATATGACGGATACGGAATACATGAGCCTGGCCGTCGAACTTGCAAAGAAGGGCTGTGGATGGGTGAATCCCAATCCGATGGTGGGCGCGGTGATTGTAAGGGACGGTCAGATCATCGGGCAGGGGTATCACGAAAAGTACGGATCGCTCCATGCGGAACGAAACGCGCTTGCGAGCTGTGAATCCCCTCCGGCCGGCGCCACGATCTATGTGACCCTTGAGCCGTGCTGCCACTACGGCAAAACGCCGCCTTGTACCGACGCCATTCTGGAAAGTGGCATTCGCCGGGTGGTGATCGGGTCCCGCGACCCCAATCCGCAGGTTTCGGGGAAGGGGATTGCGATTCTGCGCTCCCACGGAATCGAGGTGACGGAAAACAGATTAAAAGACGAATGCGACGCGCTCAACCAGAGCTTCTTTCACTACATTCAAAAAGGGACGCCTTATGTGGTAATGAAGTACGCGATGACGCTGGATGGGAAAATCGCCACACATCAGGGTAAATCCCAATGGATTACCGGGGAAGCGGCGCGCCGGCGCGTTCATGAAGACCGGCACCGGTATTCTGCCATCATGGTGGGTGTCGGCACTGTTCTCGCGGATGATCCCCTCCTGACCTGCCGGATGGAAAACAGCAGAAATCCCCTGCGGATCATTTGCGATACCAGTCTGCGAACACCGCTGCAGGCGAGGCTCATCACATCGACAGCGGTAGCCGGTACGCTCCTTGCCACAGCGGTAACCGACCGTGAAAAGCACCGGCCTTATCTGGAAGCCGGCTGCGACATTGCGGTGATTTCCGAAAAAGATGGCCGCATTGATTTAAACTGCCTGATGCGGGTACTGGGTGAAAGAAAAATCGATAGCATTTTGCTCGAGGGCGGCGGAACCTTGAACTGGTCTGCGCTGCAAAGCGGGATCGTGAACAGGGTTCAGGCTTACATTGCCCCTAAGCTGTTTGGCGGCAGCGCAAAAACGCCGGTGGCGGGCCACGGGGTCGATTCCCCGCAGGAGGCCTTCCGGCTGGGCAAGCCGACGATCATGCAGATCGGCGAAGATATTTTATGGGAAAGCGAGGTGCTTACATGTTCACAGGAATCATAGAAGAGGTCGGCAAAGTACAGAGCATCCGCAAGGGCAGGGATTCCGCCGCCGTCTCGATTGGCGCAAGAATGATTCTGGAGGGGATTCGCCTTGGGGACAGCATCGCGGTCAACGGCGTCTGCCTTACCGTCACCTCTTTTTCTCAAAGCGGCTTTACCGCCGATGTGATGCACGAAACCCTGACCCGTTCTTCTCTGGGGAGCCTGCGTGCGGGAAGTCCCGTCAATCTGGAACGGGCGATGCCCGCAAACGGCAGGTTCGGCGGGCATATTGTCTCGGGGCATATCGACGGCACCGGAACGATTTCCGCCATAACAAAGGACGATAACGCCGTTTGGTACACCGTGAAAACGGGCCCCCCTATTCTAAGGTACATCATTGAAAAAGGCTCGGTTGCCCTCGACGGGGTCAGCCTGACGGTGGCCAAAGTTCATAACGATGGGTTCAGCGTATCCATCATACCGCATACCGCGGCACAGACCATTCTGTCTGAAAAACGCATCGGCGACATCGTCAACCTGGAAAACGACTGTATTGCAAAATATGTGGAGCGGCTTCTGGGTCCCCAGTCGCCAAAGACGGCGATCACGACAGAATTTCTTGCAAAACACGGCTTTTAAGGAGGAAATAACATGTTGGAGTATAGCACCATTGAAGAGGCTCTGGAAGAGCTTCGGCAGGGCAGAATCATTCTGGTTACCGATGATGAGGACCGCGAAAACGAGGGCGATTTTATTTGCGCCGCCGAGTTTGCCACTACGGAAAACGTGAACTTTATGGCGGTGCACGGCAAGGGCCTTATTTGTATGCCCATGAGCAAAGCGCTTTGCCAAAAGCTGCAGTTCCCCCAGATGGTCAGCGACAATAAAGATAACCATGAAACGGCGTTCACGGTTTCTGTCGACCACACGAGCACCACCACCGGGATTTCGGCCGCCGAGCGCAGCATCACCGCCATGAAATGCGTGGAGGAAAATGCAAAGCCGGAGGATTTCCGCCGCCCCGGCCATATGTTCCCGCTGACGGCAAAGAAAAACGGCGTTCTGGAGCGGAATGGGCACACCGAAGCCACGGTGGATTTGATGCGGCTGGCCGGTTTGAAGGAATGCGGCCTGTGCTGTGAAATCATGCGGGAAGACGGAACCATGATGCGTACGCCGGAGCTGATGGAGCTGGCGGAAAAATGGGGCCTTAAAATGATCACCATCAAAGCCCTGCAGGAATACCGCAAAAGAAATGACAAGCTGGTTGAGCAGGTTGCCTGTGCATCTCTCCCCACAAAGTACGGTGATTTCAGAATTTACGGATACATCAACAAGCTGAATGGTGAACACCATGTGGCGCTGGTAAAAGGGGAAATCGGCGACGGCAGGAACCTTTTGTGCCGTGTGCATTCCGAGTGCCTGACCGGCGACGCGTTCGGCTCTGAGCGCTGCGACTGCGGCCAGCAGTTCGCGGCGGCCATGGCGCAGATCGAGAAGGAAGGCCGCGGCATTCTGCTCTATATGCGTCAGGAGGGCCGCGGGATCGGGCTGATCAACAAGCTGCGCGCTTATGCGCTCCAGGATCAGGGGATGGATACGCTGGAGGCGAATCTTGCGCTGGGGTTTTCAGGGGATTTGCGGGAGTATTTCATCGGCGCGCAGATTCTGCGTGACCTTGGGGCGAAGACCCTGCGCCTGCTCACCAATAATCCGGATAAGGTCTATCAGCTTTCCGGCTTCGGGATGGAGATCGTACAGCGCGTTCCAATCCGGATGGATGCTACCGCACACGATCTGTTCTACCTGAAAACGAAGCAGGAAAAAATGGGCCATCTTTTGAATTTTTGATATTGAAATAAAGGAGAGTCAGGTATGAAAACATTTGAAGGAAAACTCGTATCCAAGAACATTCGCATCGGCATTGTCGCTGCCCGTTTCAATGAGTTTATCACAAGCAAGCTCTTGAGCGGTGCGCTGGATGGACTGAAACGCCATGAGGTCGGGGAGGGCAATATTGACATCGCCTGGGTTCCCGGAGCTTTTGAAATTCCGCTGATCGCCTCTAAGATGGCCAAAAGCGCGAAGTATGATGCCGTCATCTGCCTTGGCGCGGTCATCCGCGGCAGCACAAGCCACTACGACTATGTGTGCAGCGAGGTGTCGAAGGGGATCGCCCATGTATCCCTGCACAGCGACATTCCCGTCATGTTCGGTGTGCTGACCACGGAAAATATTGAGCAGGCCATAGAACGGGCAGGTACAAAAGCGGGCAACAAAGGCTTTGACTGCGCCGTCGGCGCGATTGAAATGGTCAACCTGATTCGTGAAATCGAAGCGTAAAGCAAAACCAACTGGAACAGACCCATTCTGTTTGAATCAAAAAATAAAAAAGGGCAGATGCTTTGCTTTTTTCATATTAGTAATCTTCCGCTTTGGAATCCCCAGAGGATAAAAAGTGAGCGCTTTTGGAATAGATCTCTATTGTTTCAGTCAATTCGTCGCAGGCAAAAGACAGATTCAACCATTGCGTTTGGACTGCACGGCAGAATACAATGATTGGCTGGCAAGAATTTATCATGAAATAAAAAATTATTTGCGAATAAACAAATAATTTCTGGATTTTGGATAAGACTAAAAGCGTACTTTGATTTCAAAGGAGATTATTAGGATGAATACAAATGACAATTTAGAAAACACAAAGAAGCTCAATCAGCAGTCCCGCCAGAATGCGTCCAGCCAGAGTTCGTCCGGCCAGAACTCTTCCAGCGTGAGCAGCATGAATTCTAAGGCTGAGCAGGAAGCCCGCCAGCTGAACCAGCAGTCCCATCAGGGTTCGTCCGGCCAGAGCTCTTCCAGCGTGAGCAGCATGAATTCCAAGGCTGAGCAGGAAGCTCGTCAGCTGAACCAGCAGTCTCACCAGAGTTCGTCCGGCCAGAGCTCTTCCAGCGTGAACAGCATGAATTCTGCGGCTGAGCAGGAAGCTCGTCAGCTGAACCAGCAGTCCCACCAGAATGCGTCCAGCCAGAGCACTCCCAGTGTGAGCAGCATGAATTCTCAGGCTGAGCAGGAAGCCCGCAAGTTAAACCAGCAGTCCCATCAGGGCACATCCAACTGAATATTTTATGAAATGCCCCTGTCCGTATTCAAGCATTACGGACAGGGGCATTTCTATTTGTAAAACAGCCGACGACGATAAAGGCGGAGCCCAAAGCCTTCGCGGCAAAAAGGGCAAAAAAACTCCTTTTGATGCTTCCGGCAGCTGCAGGGAAACATCAAAAGGAGGATATTCAAAGAGGAATGAATCAGGGTTCAGCACATACTCAATAGGGATACAAGCATATAGTTGTAGCAGTCCAGCTATTTTGCCAGCGCAAGAATCTGTTCGCAGACTTCTTCTTCCTTTTGCTGTACGCGCTCAAAGTCCATATGCGGGATGTAGTGCCCTTCCAGTTCATCATGCAGCTTTTTCGTTTGGGCAAGCGCTTTTAAGGCTTCGCCCAACAGCGTATCAAATGTTTTGGAGTTGAACTCTGTCGCATCCTTCTGCGGTTCGGTCAGCGCAGGGTCGATATACTGCGTCAGATCCAGTATCGTCTGGCGGCGGTCTTTCAGCTCGAAGCCGTCTTTCTCAGAGAGAAACGCCAGCTTCAATTCCGGAATCAGCACATGCTCGATACGCGTTTCCGGCGTAAGCGGGGAGTAATACAGCTCTACGTCCAGTCCGCGGAATATCGCCTCGTCGGTCACTTTTTTCAGCATTTCGTTCACGCCGACGCCCCACAGGCTCCGGATGGAATACACCTTGTCTGCGCTGTTCGCCAGCGATTCCAGATGATTGACAACACCCGATGGAGTGATGGCACTGGCAAACAGACGGCGGGTTTTGCCCAGCCTGCCGGTTACCGCCACTTTCTCTAGTTCGCTGTCGATGATCCGCTGCGCCTGCAGAAGCGGGCCGGCTTTGTCTGTTGCGGATTCGAGCGTTTCCAAAATATCATCCATCAGGCATTTGGCCGCTGCAAGGTATTGATAGGCATGCTTGTATTGCCGCTTGATATCCGCGTTGATACGAATGATCTCATCGTGGTTCTGGCGGATAGCCTCCGCGTTCCAATACTCTCCCAAATTGATGATCTCGTCTACAGCGGCGGGGTATACCGGGTCAGTGACATGTGGGGCCGTGCCGTCGATGAGCGCTACGCCCAGCGCCGGAATCACCAAACAATCCAGCGAATCCGGGTCCGACGCGCAGTGCATGTACTCAAGATGGAATCCTTCCAGCGCCATCCGCTCACCGATGCGCTTTAAAAAGGTAGATTTGCCCACGCCGGGGCCGCCTTTCAGACAATAGATGCGCCTGGCCTTTGTCGGCGGCAATATATAAGCGAAATAAGAGAAAAAGCCTTGGCTGCTGTTGTTTCCGGGGAACATGTGACGAACCAGATTATCTGCCATAGTAGCACCTCGCAATACTTAACAGTATGTGTATTTTTCCTTTATCATACTATGCATGGTCGGTATGCCCAGTACCTATATTCTGAAAAATAAATATCTCGGTGGATCGGGCTTTGACGATAGGCAGCGTCCGTTGTTTTACAGGATCAGCAGCGCTCTTCTACGCGGCTGTATGATTCGGCCAGCCAGAATTTGCATATTCAATAACCGTCAGGCAATAATAATGGCTGATCAGAAGTTCATGCATAGGGTGAAATTTTAATATAGGATGTGATACTATGACAAACAGAGAAATCGGGAGACTCTTAAATTTGTTTGAAGTGGGGGAAGCAACGGGACACAATCTTATTTTATCCAAGAAAAGCCCTGTTGTTCACAAAGTGAGTGAAGAGAATATTCAGGAGCTTCTTGAAAAACATGTCATCTCTAAAATCAGAGAGGGGCAGGCCGGAGAAGATCAATACATGATCACGGAATTGGGACTGAGAGTCAGAAACGGGCAGGCAGAGGTTTAACTTCTGCTTGCCTGTTTTTTTAGCCGAAGAAGGATAAGCTGTGTTTTCTAAGGAATCTTCCCAACCCCCTGGGGCATATTGCTGCAGAAAGCGATTGATACACATAATACAACGTCATACGTGAACACTATCAGCATCAATGATTCCAAAAGGAGATGTCTGTCTATGAGTATTGTGGGAAAACCCCTTAACAATTATCAGAAATGTATCGATGCCTGCCTTCGCTGCTTTCAGGCGTGCCATGAATGCGCGGTCCTTTGCATGCAGGAGCCAGATGTGGCACAAAGAACGAATCATATCGGCATGATGCTGGAATGTGCAGGTTTCTGCCAGGAAGCAGCCTGCCTGATGACCATGAATGCAAAGCATGCAAAAGAGATGTGCCAGCTGTGCGCCACGGTTTGCGGGGAATGCGCAGCGGGCTGCGCTCAATTTAAGGACGAGCATTGTCAGCAGTGCGCCGATGAATGCCGCAAATGTGCCGCGGAATGCAAGGCCATGTGAATGATGAATCGCTGATCAGATAAAAAAGAACCGTCACATGACGGTTCTTTTTTATCTTCTGAACGATCACTCATCGGGTGGGAAATCTGCATTTTCCTGATTGACCAATTTGTGAAATTTCTTACAAAGAATTGATGAAAAGTGGAAATAGATTTCCTTCCTTTTATTCATAAGTGTTGACAAGCCTGGGATAAAGTTGTAAAATTAGCACAATTAAATATTGAAAAATTCCGGTTGGGCAGATGTTCATCATGTATTGATATCTGTTTTCAAGATTTGTAGCTTAGGGTGGAGGCTTCGTAAGAAGCTCCCACCCTTTTTTGTATTGAAAACAGTGTGTCTGCATCAACGAGAAAAGGGGGGCTTCTGCTGGCTGGCGCTGACAATTTGTGTACATAACTCTTGTGACAGTGATTCCAAGATCAATGTTTTTGCTTTCCGCAGCATTCGAGATTGTTGCGGGAATTTTGCTGCCTTTCATTGATTTTGAATTCATTGTCGGGTAAAGAGTTTCTGTTCTCCATAGTTCGAAAGGAAAATGAAAAGGAGTGAACCCCCATGCAAAATATGTTTTGGGTTGGTTTCGTCGGATTTGTACTCGCTGTCTTTTTTGCTTACCTGCAAAGAAACCGGGTGATGAGTTATTCTGAGGGAACCGAGAAAATGCAAAAAATAGCCGCGTCGATCCGTGAAGGTGCGAACGCCTACTTAAAGCACCAGTATTCTACGGTTGCAAAGGTGTTTGTCGTGGTGTTCCTTGTCCTGTTGGCAATGGCCTTTGGCACCAACGGGCAAATGCTTTCTAAATTTACCCCCTTTGCCTTTTTAACGGGCGGTATCTGGTCGATGCTGGCAGGTTTTATCGGGATGAAAATCGCGACCAATGCCAACGCCCGTACCGCGCAGGCCGCCTCTGAAAGCCTGAACAAGGGCCTGCGTGTCGCGTTTTCCTCCGGTTCCGTCATGGGCTTTACCGTAGTGGGGTTGGGGATTCTGGATGTTTCCATCTGGTTCCATCTGCTGCACTATGGCTTTGGCATCACCGACGCCACTCAATTGGGCAATATCATGGTAATGAATGGTATGGGCGCTTCCTTTATGGCGCTGTTTGCCCGTGTGGGCGGTGGCATCTATACCAAGGCAGCCGACGTAGGCGCCGACCTGGTCGGCAAGGTTGAGGCCGGTATTCCGGAGGATGACCCACGCAACCCCGCTACAATTGCCGATAATGTAGGCGATAACGTCGGCGACGTGGCCGGCATGGGCGCTGATCTGTACGAATCCTATGTGGGCTCTATTTTGGCGACGTTCGCGCTGGCCGCCGCTGCCGGCTACGGCTTTGAGGGGATGCTTCTGCCCATGCTGCTTGCGGTGTGCGGAATCGTATGCTCGATCATCGGTTCGTTCTTTGTCAAAACAAAGGAAGATGCGACCCAAAAGTCTTTGCTGACCTCGCTGCGTACCGGTACCTATCTGGCCGCCGGTCTGTCCGCGATTGTCGCGGCTCCTCTGACTTATTACACCGTTGGAAATTGGGGCGTTTACGTTGCCATTCTCTGCGGCCTGATCGGCGGCTGCGCCATCGGCTATTTTACGGAATACTATACCTCCGATACCTATAAGCCGACTCAGGAGCTGGCCGCCTCGTCCGAGACCGGCTCCGCCACGGTGATCATCGGCGGCTTGTCCTTGGGAATGCGGTCTACCGCCGCATCTATCATTATTGTCGTTGTCGCCGTCATCATCAGCTTCTTTGCTGCCGGCGGAGCGGTCAGTTATAACATGGGCCTGTATGGAATCGGCATTTCCGCGGTTGGAATGCTCTCTACGCTCGGCATCACCCTCGCTACGGACGCATATGGCCCTGTGGCGGATAACGCGGGCGGCATTGCGGAGATGGCGGGTCTGCCCGAGCAGGTTCGTGAGCGCACTGATGCGCTGGATTCCCTGGGAAATACCACTGCGGCGACCGGAAAGGGCTTTGCCATCGGTTCCGCTTCGCTGACCGCATTGGCTTTGCTGGTGTCTTACGTCAACATTGTGACGGAGAAGGGCTTTACCATGAATCTGTCTCTGACCAATCCTACGGTTCTTGTAGGGCTGTTCATCGGCGCCATGCTGGCGTTCGTATTCTCTGCCTTTACAATGAGTGCGGTTCAGGTTGCGGCGCAGTCCATCGTGATGGAGGTCCGCCGCCAGTTTAAGGAGATCGCCGGGATTATGGAAGGCAAAGCGGAGCCAGATTATGCCGCGTGCGTCAGCCTTTGCACCAAAGGCGCTCTGCGTGAAATGGTCGCTCCCGCGCTTCTCGCCATCATTGTCCCGATCGCTACCGGATTGGTTTTGGGTGCGGAAGGCGTGGTCGGTCTGCTGGGCGGCGTGTCCGTGACCGGTTTTGCGATGGCCGTGTTTATGTCCAACGCCGGCGGCGCATGGGATAACGCCAAAAAATACATCGAGGCCGGGCACCACGGCGGCAAGGGTTCCGACTGCCATAAGGCGGCCGTGGTAGGCGATACGGTTGGTGATCCCTTTAAAGATACCTCCGGGCCGTCTTTGAATATCCTGATCAAGCTGTGCTCTACGGTTTCTATCGTGTTCTCCGGTTTGATCCTTTCCTTTAATCTGTTGGGTCTGATGTAACAGAATCGATAAAAAGGGAGCGGGGGTACTGACTTTATTAAAGTCAGTACCCCCGCTCTTTATTGCTATAATAGCGAGAACCCCGTATTGAATCATCTAGCCTGAAATCGGCTGGGGGAAAGGCCGCCAGTTCAGGACAGAGGGTTGTGTGGAGGAGGAACTTTGGGATGCCTTTTCCAGCTTTTTAAAGTCAGGGCGGGCCGCGGAATTCTCGATGAAATGAGCTGATTGAGTTGCGCCTTCTATCCGGTTGGCATTCAGAATGCGGATGATCCGGTCGGCGGTGGTGATCCCGATTCCATGCCCATAATACAGGCCGCCCGGCAGGATGATGACATTTTCGCCCTGCAGTTCCGAGACTTCCGGGTCGACTTCGGGATTGATGAAGTAGCACCGGTCTCCCAGCAGGATATCCGCAACGGGTTTGGGCGCGCCGGTTTCCCGGAGCAGGGGATCTAATTTATGCCAGTTCATCAGGTAGATCGAGGGAAACAGGCGGTTGAAGGTCTCTTCTGAAAGAACCTCCAGCAGAGCCTTGTAATACACAATTACCATGGCGGTCGCGCATTCCGTACCGTACTTGCGTCCGTTGTTAAAAATATCCCGGATCGCGTCGCTGGGCTTTACTCCGTCTTTCAGAAGGAAACCGCCGTTGCTGGTTCTTTCCCAATAGTCCGGGTTGCATTCCGACTTATGGAAAACGGCAAATTTCATTCCGCTGCTGTTTAGCTGCTTTGCCGCGTTCACGATTTCCCTGCGCATGGAAAGCTCAAATTTGAGCTGATCCAGTGTGTCGTACCGGTAGTTCTCCGTGCTTTTGGACATCTGCTCCAAAAGCTGCCTTTCGATACTGTTTTCGGGGTACTCCCCGGTGATGTCAGAAAGAGGAAGAGAGGAGCCGGATACCGTAATCATTCGTCTCCCTCCAATCTGGTCTTTGCCGTCTTGATCTGCTCTTTCACAGGCGCATGCAGCCATTCTTTCCAGGCCGGCACGCTTTTGCTGCAGATTTTCTGCGAGTAATCGGATAAAGCCTTCTTCTCCTCAAAGCTCAGCCGCTGAAAGGCCGCGATGGATTCATTTTCATCGTCGTCCAACGAAGAAATCGGCTCTTTGCTGTAGGAGGGGGTTCCTTTTTGAAGGTATTTCCGTTCCAGGTCTACGGCACAAAACGTCGGCTTGCTTGTATACTGAAAGGTTTCCTGCGTGAAATACAGGTAGGGCAGATTTTCTTCCAGCCAGTGAAGATATCCCTCGTGCCGCCCGTTGCCGTCGCCTCTCACAGCCTGAAGATCGGTTTTATCGATGTTTAAAAGCTCGGCGGCCAGCTCGGCGTCCTTCGGTTCGGAGGACACAAGGCGCTGCGCGACCAGCTTTAATACCTGCGGGTCCTGGAAGCGGAAGAGCGCCCAGACCAGGTCATGGATATAGCGCCCGTCCCGGTTGCGTTTGAAAATCAGATCAACCACCAGCGGCAGGATATCGGCATCTTTATGAACCGTGATCAGTACCGATGCTGCCACATCCAGTATCTCTTCATAATCGTCCTCAGGGATTTCTTCGGCAGAGCCGGTTTCCAAAATCCATTTGAGAACGGGATACGCCGAATTCTGCTTGGGCGACAGAGAATTGGCTCCGGGCGTTTTGGGCCCTTTGACCCGGTTTGCGATTTGCAGAGCAGTCATATTGCGCGAGTTTAAATATCTCTGAGCGCGCTGCTGCAGGATTGGTTCGCGCAGTATGTACAGGCTGGGGAACATCAGCCGATCGTCGTTGAGCATGGTGGCCGCACGCCTGACGTCTTTCCGGAAAATCTCAAGAAAAGTGCCCTTGCATTTTTCGGTTCCTTCGGTCATCCGGATCTGATCCAGATAGCTGTAATCATTCAAATGATCTGCGTTCATAAAATCAACTCCGTCTTCTGTTGTCTTCCGTCCGCAGATAGAGCTGACGGGAATATACAGGATTTTAATGCCTGATACCATCATATTAAGGCAGGGTGTCCTTGTTTCTTAAAAAGACGGAAAAGACGAAAATAAAGGACGCAAACCGATCCGGCTCCATGACAAAGCGATCCCCCCGCCAGCTCAGCTGGTGGAGGGATCGCTTTAAAAGATAGAATTGCCGTAGTCAGGTTTCGTCCGCACTATTCCAGTGGGGGAAACAGGCTGTTGTTTTCATGAGACGTTTGATACTGCTTTGGGCTTTTTCCCGTATGCTGTTTAAAGGAATGGCTGAAGTGGGCCAGACTGTTGTAGCCGACAAGGGCGCAGACATCATCCACCGAATACTTGTTTAAAAGCAGCTCCTTCGATTTTGCAATCCGGCAGCTGATGAGATACTGGGTAGGAGTCATGCCCATCACCTTTCGGAACAGCTCGCACAGGTAAAATTTATTGATATAAAATTTCTGTGCCAGGAAATCCAGAGACAATTTTTCCATGTAATTTTTATGGATATACTGAATGATTTCGTAAATGCGGCCATAGGTTCCGGTATCCATATCACTGCACAAATGATGCTGCTCACGATAGATGCGGTTGATTTTGATCAGGAGCTGGCCAAATAAAAATTTGATCATCAAGTCCTGGCCGAACAGGTCCTGCGGCTGGCTCTGCTCCTCCCCAAAATGGTTCTGCTGATAATTCAGCTGGCTTAACAGCACCTGAATGTCCTGCGCTTCTTCCGGGCTCAGGAACAAAATATTGGCGTCCGCAAACGGGCGAAAGAAAAAGCATTCCAGCAGATTGGTGGACGCGGAGGAAAAAGGCTCAATCAGCTCCGGCTTAAAATACAGCACATAACGGTCATTTAGCTTGGCCTGCGGCAGCATGCGCAGAAGGTGCAGGTCCATGTTGTTGAACAGCAGCAGCGTGTTGGGGCGCAAAATATAGGTTTGATCCTGTATGATGCACTGAATGTCGTCCGACAGGTTTAAGAGGATTTCAAACACGTCGTGAATATGAAAATTGATTTTTTCGCTCTGCGTGGTGACCTTGTGCTCCACAGAGAAATCGCGGATGAAATTTTCTTTGTACTGAGCATATCGCCGCATGGTAACTCACCGCCTGACTGCGATTATTTCATTTTCATTATACCAAATAAACGCCGTAAATAGCGATAGAATAAAATCATTTTTTAGAAAAATAAAACTCAGAGTGCTGCCGAAATAATAATTTGCTTTACAAAAGGAATCAATGAAAAGGACAGCGATGATGCAGTTCATCGCTGTCCTTTTCATTGATTTGGCGGAGCGTTCAAAGCGGGCCGAAGCACTGCAGGGTTTCCAGCGGTTCGCCGCCGTCGGAAAGGATTTCGCAGTCTCCGGATCCTGCCGCAAAGAACACCTGCCGCCCGGGGGAAAGCCGGATTTCCGCCGTGCCGCAGACGAGCCGGCCGCTCCCGGATAAAACATACAGAACGGAAAATTCGCCGCTTTGCCGGATGTGCGCGCTCGACGGAACCAAAAGGGAATCCATGCGGAACATGGGCGTGTTGGTATAGCCGATGATCTGTGTGCGCAGCATGCCGCCGTTTTTTTCCGCACGGCCGGGAATCTTCCACTTTTTCAGGGTCTCCTCATAGGAATAGCCGGTGAAGTCGAAGCAGTCGAACATTTTTTCAAAGCCGAGGCCCTGATGGCACATGGAGTCCGCGATTAGCAGGCCGGAGGGCGTGCTGCGCTCTACGCGGATGGTATAGTCGGTCGGCTCCTGAATCTCCGCCAGAAAGCACCCCGCGCCGATGGCGTGCGGTGTGCCGCCCTCGATCAAAAAGGTATCTCCGCGGCTGACCTCAAAACGGTGCATACATTCGAGCATGCCCGGAATGTCCTGCCGCTGGAACAGCTCTTTCCAGTATTCCCGGGTGACTCCGGGGCGAAAGCCCAGATAGATCGCAGGCTTTTCTCCGTCAATCTCTCTGCCGCCAAGAATATGCCAGCATTCCGTCTTTCCGTATTCCGACTGAAACAGAGCCTTCGCCTGCTGGCGGCTGGGGTGCACCTGAATGGAAAGCCGCTCGCTGGAATCGATCAGCTTGATGAGCACACCCATCTGCCCGCCGCGCTGTGCGGACTTTGCCCCCAGGTACGCCGCCGGATCACTCTCGATCAGCTCCCGCAGGCTTACCTGCGGGGCCTCTTCCGGGTGGCTGAGCCCTTCGTCGAGAATGTGTTCCCGTCCGGCGTTGCGCGCGGTGACAGTGGAAGCGATCCATTCCTCCGGGAAGTGCGTATCCTCCTGCTCTGGCCGGCCGTGCAGCGCGTCCAGCAGCTTTCCGCCCAAATAGGTGCGCCAGGCGCGGGGATTATCGAGCGCGAACGGCGCGCCGGCCAGCGCCGGCAGACTGTCAGATAATTTCATGCCAATCCTCCTGCTTTATACGGGCTTATGCACTTCATCCAGATAGGTCAGCCCGCTTTCGTCCGGGATGAAATCGATCCACAGGTAATGGGCGCACTGCGTTTCTCCCACAAAGACCCCGTGGTTGCTGCCGAGCGGGATATGCAGAATGGTGTCGCCCTTCATGGGGTGCTGCAGGCTGTCGATCAGCAAAATGCAGTCGTTCTCCGAAAAGCTGTAGAAGAATTGATCCAGCAGGGGGTGTGCGTGCTGGCCGATCAGGTCGGTGCCGTGCGTTTCCACCGAGCCCATGGCAAAGCGGGGTAGAATGCGGTGCGGCACGATCGCGCGGCTGATCGTTTTTTCGCTCTTGAAAGGGTCGCGGTATTTCTGCGCCTGCTCATAGGTTTGTGTAAACGGGAGGGCGGCGCTTTCCATTTCCTGAACCTCTTTTTCCGTCAGCTTCCAGCGGATTTCCAGCAGATGCGCGTCCTCCAGAGCCGTGATCGTCACCGCCTTCTGCGGATGCTCTGCGTAAACAGCCTTTTCCGAATACACCGTCTGCCGCCCGCGGCTCGCAAACTCCAGTTTGCCCTGAATCAGGAACAGCACGCGCAGGGTATCCCCGGTCGCTTCCAGCGTTTTGCTGCTTCCCTGCTGCAGGATGTGCAGGCAGGGGAGTGCCCCCGGAATCTCCTCCGGCAGCAGGGTCAGCTCCGCCTGAGTCGTCTTGCCAAGGTCTAAAATCTCCTGCTGAATATCAGATGTTTTCATTTCCTTCGCGTCTCCTTTTCAATCACTTGCCGCTCTTCCTCGGATCCCGCGTTGACGGCCAGCACCCTGTCTACCACAAGCTGCCGGAACTCCGGCGACAGCATGGAGAAGAAAGCGGTGAAGCCCGTGACGCGAACGACCAGATCGGGGTAAAGAGAGGGATTTTGATGTGCCTGCAGGATTTGATCCTTATCGATGATGTTGATGTTCAGCAGAGTGTTGCCCTGCTCAAGCAGCGTGCGGATCAGGCTGACCATTTTATCCACGGCCTCCGGGCTGTTTGCAAGCCCGGGATCAACTTCGAGCTGGAAGGGGGCGGTGTTGCCGTAGCCCGGCTGGATGGCCGCGATGGAATTGGCGATCGCCGTGACTGCGCCGTCCTTGCGGAAACCGGAATGCGGGTTCGCCCCGTGGCTGATCGCCTCGCCGTCGTGCCTGCCGTTCGGGGTCGCGCGGATATTGCGGCCGAATTCCAGCGTGTTCGACCAGCTGAACCAGCCGGGGATGAAGCAGATTTCGGGGTAGAGCCTGCTCTGCTCCCGCACCATGTCAGAGAATGTTTTGCTGATGCGCTTTGCCCAGGCGTCGCCCGCCGTATCTCCGCCGCAGTAGCGTTCGCTGTGCAGCATCATCTGGCGGACGTATTCCCCGTCAAAGTCGGAGTAGTTGAACTGCATGTGGCGTGTTAAATCCTCAAAGGTGATCTTGTTTTCTTTCTCGATGCGCTGCTCGCACGCGGCAAAGCTGTCCGCCACGGTGGCAAGCCCCGCACCGTCGATGCACATGTTGAAATACCGCGCGCTCTTCGTGATGTCGCGGCCCTCTTCCACAGGGCCGTGGCTGAGCAGGTTGCAGATCAGCTCCGGCTCGTTTTTCTCCTGATACTTCAGGTGGAACAGGATACCCTTCGCGGTAACGGCGACCGCCTTGCCCAGGTGCCGCTCAAAATACTCCCACAGCAGGGCGACCGAGGGCTCCTCCTCGTGCTTCATCATATCGTAATAGGCCACCTCGAACACCTTGGCAGTGTTGACCTTGACCAGGTCGTTGAGCGTGTACTCCATGCCGGGAATGCTCATCCAGTGGCACCCGCCCGCAAGGCGGCGGCGTGCCAGCTCTTTTGTGTACCCACATTTGACAAAGCCGTTCACCAGGCTGTTGTCGCCGGAAAAGCGCGGCCAGCCCGTTTTGTTTTTGAACAGATATTCCACGCCCTTGCGAATCAGCTCTTCATCGGAATCGTCGTGCACCCGCACCGTCAGGTTGCAGGCAATGTTGATCCAGTCGGCGGCGTCCAGAATCAGGTAACTGATGCGTGAGGTCATGTCCTTGCCGCTTTCATCCGGCCCGCCCAGCTGGTAATAGCGGGTATCGTTTAAAAACAGGCAGGCAATATAGAACTTGGCTTCTTCCTCGGTGATCCGGCCCGCCGCCATATCCGCTTCAAAATATGGGCGCAGCAGCTCATCCAGCTGGCCGCCGGAGGGGCCGCGATTGTAAAGGCGGGAGAAAAAGCTGAACCAGCACATCCACTGAATGGCCTCCCGCATCGTGGAGGGACTCTGGTCGCTGATTTTCAGGTTGACCTGCGCCATCTCCTGCAAATTCTTTTTGAGGTACGGGTTGCGCTCCTGCTCCGACAAGGCCTGAATCTCGCCTGCCATCCGTTTCAGGAACGCGATGATGCACTCCACGATCTGCTCTTCGCTGTCGTAGAATTCCCGGCATTCCAGCACGGGGTTTTCGATGCGGCATTTTTTGAGCTTTTCCAGAATGCCGCCCCAGCCCAGCTCCAGACCCATCTGAATATCCGGCGTAAAATGCCCGTCGCTGCCGATGCCGCAGACGATGTTGTACTTGCTGAATTCTTTTTTCAGCTCCGTGTAAGGGTAATCCGGGTTCCAAATCTCGCCCTTGGCGCGGGTCATGAAAAAGAAGCCTCTGCCGACGAACGCGTCCAGCGGGTCGCAGTACAGCGGGTGCTGGTTTAAAATACGGGTATAGTTGAGCGTCCAGCCCTTGTAGCCGTAAAACGAGCCGTTTTCATGGGTGGGTACGAAATCAAAATGGGCATTCTCCGGGGGAACCACGCGCCCGTAATCATCCTCGTCCAACCCTCCCTCGCGGTCTATTTTCTCCTGCGTCTGGCGGAGCTTGCGCTCTTTCAGCAGGCGGATGCGCTTATCATATGTGAACACTTCTTCTTCGGGAAATTCATTGATGAACTGAATCTGTGACATCATATCTTCTTCCTTTCTTCGGGTTTTCATCGGGCCACTGTTTGATGTTAAGCAAATTTGACCGCAAGGTGTTTCTGCTCGAGCGCGTCCAGCAGAATCTGCACCTGCTGCTGCGGGAGCGGCCGGTGCTTAGCGAACGGGTTTTCCCTTGAGAGAGCGTCGTATTTTCCGTTCCCCAGCGGGTTGAAATTGAGCAGCTCATAATACTGAAGATTGTGCAGGCCCTGTAAAAAGTCCGCGATCTGCTCCAGGTTTTCATCGCCGTCGGTAATGCCGGGGATGAGCGGGGTGCGCACGATGAAGGGGATGCCGAGCTCATCCAGCAGTTGGATATTTTTCAGAACCTGCTCATTTCCAATTCCGGTCCAGCGCCTGTGCTCCTCGCTGTCCCAAAGCTTTAAGTCGCACATCACAAGGCTCGTTTTTTTCAAAACCGGTTCCATCACGCTGAAAGGGGAAGCCAGATTCGTTTCGATCGCGGTATGGATTCCTTCCTTCCGGCATGCGTCCATCAGGGAGAGCAGGAACTCCGGCTGACAGAACACTTCTCCGCCGGAAAAGGTAACCCCGCCCATGGAATCGATATAATAGGTGCGGTCCTGCAGCACCTCACGCATGATTTCCTCGACCGACATCAGCTTCCCGGACATCTGCAGCGCCTGTGCATAGCAGACGGCGGTGCACTTGCCGCACCGGATGCACAGATCGCGGAACAGGCGGTGCTCCCCGCCGATCAGCTTATGGGCCTTGGAGGGACAGACGGAAACGCATTTATAGCAGTGAATGCAGTTCTGCGGATAAAAAAGCAGCTCTGGCCTGCTGTCGATGGTTTCGGGATTATGACACCACGCGCAGCGCATATTGCAGCCCTTCAAAAAAACGGTGGTGCGGATGCCCGGCCCGTCGTTCAGGCTGAACCGCTGGATGTCTGTAACCAACCCTTTCATATTTCATTCCTCCATCAAATCAACAAAAGATTGTTTGTTGATTTGATTATAGTGGATCGGCCCTTTCCAAATTTTCGAAAAGAATTTCAATATTTGCGTTTTTTAGGGTTTTGTAAAATCTCATCGGTTGCGGGGGCCGTTTGTTCCGGGAAATCTGGCAAGGAAAATGCGCTTTTAGTTCGGAACGTCAAAAAAGCCGCAGGATACGGAAAACGTATCCTGCGGCTGGTTAGAAAATGAAATGGTTATGATGATAAGCGGCATCCCGGCGATTCCGCGGCGGACTTGCGGGGAAATGTTTTTACAGATGTCAGTCAGGGGGCAGGGGCATTCAGCAGCTCGTCAAACGCCTGATGGTTGGTGACGTACCGTTTCAGAATTCGTTCCAGCTCCTGGCGGGAGGAAACACCCGCGGCCTGATACATCTTTTTCAGGCGGTAGCGCAGGGTACCCTGCGAAATAAAGAGGGCTTCCGCCGTGTCCTCCAGACTGCTGCCGAGAATGATCTCCCGGATGATCCCAAAATCCAGCTGATCGCACTGGAGCAGGCAGTTTTCCAGCCCGCGGATGGTGCGGTTCACCTTGCCGATCGAAAGCTCCGGATGCTCGCGGGCCGTGCTGCTGTGAAAGCTCTCATACGGCGGCGGGTTCTGGTACGCGGTGCTGCCGCGGCACACCAGCTCCCCGTGCAGAAGAATGTTGATCGCGTCCAGATTGGGGTTGTGCTCCAGCAAATCCCAAAGGTTTACCGCCTGCACGCCGACTTCAAAATAATTATGCTGAAACGTGGTCAGCGCGGGGGTGGAACACATGCTTACCAGCATATTTCCCATTCCGACCACGTAAAGCGATTCCGGCACCTTGATTTTATGCCGCCGCGCGGCCTCCAAAAGACAGACGGCAATGTAGTCGTTCGGGCAGATCGCGCAGTCGTATTTCTGGCTGTTTTCGCAAAACAGCTCAATGGCGCCGATAATGTCGTCGTCGATCAAAAATACGTCCTCTTTGCCGGCCTCCATTTTCAGGGATTCCGTGACGGAAAGAAACGTGTGGTATTTGGTGTTGTCGTTGCTGGAGTTGCTGTTGATCCCCACCAGCGCCGGCTTTCGCCGCCCGCATTGGTACAGGTAGCAGACGATCGTTTCCATGAACGCGTTCTGATTAAAAATCACGGCGCTGATCGTTTCGCCGAATTCCTCCGGAACCGTACCGATCAGGATCGGCTTGATCCCGCAGTTCCGCAGCCGGGAAAGCACGCCGAGCGTCCAGTCGCTTCGGGAGGAAACCACAATGGCGGATTTGGTTTTTCCCCGGCAGTCAGAAAGTTCCTCCGGGCTGATCAAATGGAGCGGCAGGCGCTTTTTGGCGGCGGATTTCTGCAGGCCTAAAATCCCTTTTTCAAACCATACGGGCATGACATAGGCGGGCTCTACCAGCACAAAAATACCGTTGGATTCCAAGGCGGATTCCCTCCATTTTTAGATAATTTATTATTATATACCAGATAAACAAAACGGTCAATGATAATTTCTGTGACTATTGCGGCGGGAAATTCGCCTTGTCGTTTCCATCCGGGCGATTTTATAATGAAGGCACAAAACAGAATCGGAAAAAACGAAGCAGGGAGGAGCACAAGACATGAGGTTTGGATTTTGTACGGATTTTGCGGCGGCGACAAGAACGGCGGTGGATTACGATTTGCTGCGTCGCATCAAAAAAGCGGGGTACGATTTTGCGGAGTTTCCGTTGATGCTGATCGAATCCCTTTCGGAAGAAGCCTTTGAAGAAATGGTGTCCGGGATGAAAGAGATCGGGCTTTCTAACGACGTTTGCTGCAACTTTTTCCCGGAGAGAGTTCGCCTGACCGGCCCCGATGCAGATCACGGAGTGATCCGCGATTATCTGGAGCGCGCCATGGGGCGGGCGCACCGGCTGGGAACGAAGAAGATCGTGTTCGGCAGCTGCCCGGCCAGAAATCTGCCGGAAGGCGTTTCTGAGGAGGAAGGGTACCAGCAGCTAACGGCGGTTCTGAAGGAATGCGTTATTCCGCTGTGCGCCAAATACGACATCCTGATCGTGATGGAGGCCATTTACAGCGGCCCGTGCAATTTCATCATTACCCTGCCGGAGGCCATGGAGCTTGTGCGCAGGGTGAATTCCCCCTACGTCGCCATGCTGGCGGATACCATGCACATGGCCTACAACGCGGAGGATCCGCAGTATTTGTACCAGTGCTATCCGAGTCTCAATCATGTTCATGTGGCGGAAAAAGACCGCATCCTGCCGGAGGACGGCTACAGCGAAGAGGTCAGCGCCGTGCTAAAGATTCTGGCGGAAAAGGAATATGACAAAACGATCAGCTTCGAAGCAAAAGGCGGTGTCGGGCCGGAAAGCATGGGTAAGGCGCTCCGGCTTTTGAAGGCTCAGCTTTCATAAAAACGGGGAATTCAAAACAGGGGAATTTGAATCGGCCTGTCAACAGAAAATTGATTTTAGGGAGGAAATCGTCATGTCTATCAAAACCGCAATCATTGGCTGCGGCAGAACCGCAAATGCGCTGCATCTGCCCATTCTGCTGGAGAATCCGCAATTTCAGATCGTGGGCACCTATGATCTGATTCCCGAGCGCGCACAGGCGATGGCCGGCAATTTTGAGGGGTGCCGGGTATTCGGCTCGTATGAAGAATTTGTACAGTCTGCGGAATATGATTTTGCCATCGTTCTCACCACCAGCTGTACGCATTTTAACATCGTAAAGGATTTGGTCAACGCCGGCAAACGCGTGCTGATTACCAAGCCATGGGTCATGAATGTGAAAGAGGCGGATGAACTGATGGAGGTCATCCGGCAGAAGAACGGCGTGGTGCTGCCCTGGATGCAGCTGCACTGGGCATATGACCAAAGACTGCTCAAAGAGCTGATCGACAAGGGTACCATCGGCAAGGTGTTCGAGATACAGCGCAGCCAGTACACGTTCGGCAAACGCAGCGACTGGCAGATGTACCGCGAATACGGCGGCGGATATCTTTACAACTGGGGCCCGCATCTGGTGGCCGGGGTGATGGACTTGGTGGGCGAGCCCATCCGGCAGGTGTATTCGTGTAAAAAGCAGATCATCAACCCGGGCGATATGGAAGATATGTTCTTCGCCATGATGAAGTCGGAGAGCGGCGTACTGGTCAACGTGGAGCATAATATTTCTACGGATACTCTACCCAACTGGATCATCCGCGGGGAGAAGGGAACCATCACCATGCGCGACACCAAAGCGCAGGTGGATGTGATTTCTTACCCCGAAAACCAGGACCCCGACGCTTACAGGTGCGAATTTAACGTGGAAACAACAGAGTACACGGTGGAAACCCTCTCCAAGCCGGAGGAGATTTACGACCATATCGCGGATGTTCTGAACGGAAAAACCGAATTTGATGTCAGTCTGGACTTTACTTATGAACTGACCAGGATTATCGACGCCATCCATGAATCCGCGGATCAAAACATCCTGGTGAATTTGTAAAAATCAAAAGAAAGCCGTCCCGATTCCTTCACGGAACCGGGACGGCTTTCTTTTTTGCCTCTCATGCGATTGTGTGAAAGTCTTTATCCGGCAGCTTGAATAAAAAGTTAACAAAAGTTAGAAAAAAGCATGGAATATCCCCTCAATGCGATCGATTACTAGTATAGGACAGAAGGAGACGGTCAGCCCGGGCAGCGAAAGCAATTTTTCAAACTGTGTGATACCGACAGAGGCAGAAGAGCTCCGTCTATTCAAGTGCATCGGCGAAGGGCTTTCTGGCGGTAAAAGTACAGATCAAGAGATTCTCTTTCCCAATCTGCAAAATGGGGAAGGAATTTCTTGATCTGTATTATTGTGCAGAACGGAAAATACCATCATTTTTTAGCTTGCTTTCGGCCGATCGCACAGTGCTTTCTGCCGCAGATCATGCCTGCCGAAGCAGCCTTTTTGATTCCCTGAAAATGCTCAAATGGACAAAAAACAGTCGCAGTTTATCTAAGACCGAGACCCCTCAGTTTGACACACTACGACAATTTTCATTATATATGATCTGATTTCGCCTGTCAATCTCGCTAAAAAAACAATCATTGCGGACGATAATCAGATGAATTTTAGTGAAAAACGCAGATTTTTTCGTTTGTACGAAAAAATGCGCCGTCAGCACAAGCGTCACATCTGAAAGGAGTCATCAGGAAATGGCACGCAAAGGAGAAAACATCTACAAACGAAAAGACGGACGATGGGAAGGGAGAGTCATCAACCCGCAGGGAAAGTATCAATACTTTTACGCCAAAACCTACCGGGATGTCCGTGCAAAAATGAAGAACCTTCAGGAGCAGAACAAAGCTGCTAATCAGAAACCGGTCTGCGTCCAAACGAACGCCGCAGATTTATTTGAGGAATGGCTGGCGGGCGATACGGCCAGCCGCTTGAAACCATCCACTTATGAAAGCTATTATTACTGCATGCAGGGATATGTAATCCCTCATTTCAGCCTGCCTGAAAACGCACAGTTGTCAGAAAGATCGATCACCGCGTTTGTCCGATCGATTCATGGGAATGGGGCTATCTCTGGGTCGTATCAGAAAAAAATTCTGTCCATTTTCAAAACAGCCCTGCGGGAAATTTCAAAAAAATCGCCGGAATACGCGCCTTTCATCGAAGCGGTCACACTTCCCAAGGTAAAGCCCTGCACAGAAATACCGGTTTTCTCCATGAAAGAACAGCGGCTGATCGAGTATGCAGTACAGTCCTCAGCCGATCAAAGAGCACTGGGGATCATTCTTTGCTTTTACACCGGTATCCGCCTTGGTGAGCTATGCGCCTTGCAGTGGGGCGATATTGATTTTGAAGCCGGTACCATGTCTATTTCCCGGTCCGTAGCACGCATCCGGAATTTTGAGCCGGATGGAAATAAAACGCAGCTCTATGTAGGCACCCCGAAAAGCAGAACCTCCTGCAGAAAAATCCCTCTTCCGGCATTCCTGTTGAAGCTCGTGGAGGAAAACCGCCTTGGCCCGATGATAGAAAACTGCTACGTGCTTTCAGGAAGCACCGAGCCCTTTGATCCCCGTGTATATCAAAGGCTGTACAAAAAGCTGCTGAAAAAAGCGGGGATACGAACACGTAAATTTCACGCGATCCGCCATACCTTTGCAACAAGAGCTCTGGAGCTGGGGGTAGACATTAAAACCCTCAGCGAGATCCTGGGCCATTCCAATGTCAGCATTACGCTGAATGTCTATGCGCATTCCCTCATGGAACAAAAGAAAAAAGCGATTGAGAAACTCAACGAAATGCATGTTGCACATATGGGAGCTTCTTCATTCGCCGTCAGTTCTGCCGTCATGGCTGCGATACCTGCCGTGTAGACCCGCAATCTGATTGGGGGGCGTACAGTCTTAGATAAACTGCGACACTACATAACAGTCAGCCAATTTTATTATATCCTCTGCAAAGAGGAGAATTCTGGGGAAAAGTCTGCACGGTTGGCAGCAGCATAACGGCAGAGAAACAGAATGAAAAACATTTTTCAAAATAGTCATACTTTGAGGGGGTGCCAAAATGAAGGAAAAGAAAAATGGAATTGAGAAAAGGCGTTTATTTGAACAGAGGTCAATGAAAGAGAAGCTAAGGTTTCTCTGGAAGGGATGAAAGGAATCCAGGAAACAAAAGGCTGATCTCGAAAAAACACTCAAATCAAATAAAGGAAGGCGATATACGTGAAAAAATTCAAGGATTTCAGCATATCCCGCAAATTGTCCATCGGCTTTCTCGCCATGATTCTGCTGATACTTGCCGTAGGCGGGATCGGAACCTTCGGGATGATCCATATCAACAACATGGACACCTACCTGTATGAAAAACAGACTGCGCCGATCGATAATTTGATTCGTGCCTATGAGGCGATCTATCAAAGCCGGGTCGATGTGAGAGAGGCAATCATTGAATCGAACGATCCGTCAAAGGTCGAGGAATATAACAAGAGCTGCAAAAACAATATGCAGACATTTCTGGATGACATGGAGATTTATCGCCCGACCATCACTACTCAGGCAAGCCTTGATTTGGTAGATACGGTTGAAAAGCTTTTCAATGAATCGTATGTCCCGGCGGTTGAAAAGGCGTTCGAGCTGGCACAGGCCGGCAACCAGCAGGCTGCGGCGGCAGCACTGCATTCGGCAACGAATGATACTACCACATTATTTCAAAATATGAAACAGCTTGTGGAAAACCGGATGACTTCGGCAAAGAGTACCAGCGACTCAAACGGCCAGTCCGCGATCGTGCTGACGATTGTACTCGCCATTTTTGTTGTTTTGGGCGCTGTCGCGGGAAGACTTCTCGGCTTGCGGATTTCCCGCATGATTACGAAACCCATTGAGCGGATTGTGGATGCGGCCGGTTCTATCGCGCTGGGTAGAGTGGATGTTGATCTGGGCGATCTGAATTCCAAAGATGAAACCGGCCAGCTTGCCGCCGCGTTTACAAAAATGCTGGAAGGCATCCGCAAGCAGGTGATCGCCGCAGAGGTGATCAGCAAAGGCGACTTCACGCAGACGGTTCCGCTTCGTTCCGAAGAAGATGCTTTGGGGCTGGCGCTGGAAAGGATCAAGAACGATCTGAGCAATACGCTGCAGATGATCAGCATGGCGGCAGACCAGGTCAACACCGGGTCCGAGCAGGTTTCCTCCGCGGCGCAGGCTCTGTCGTCCGGCGCTACGGAGCAGGCGGCTTCTGTGGAAGAGCTCAATGCTTCCATTGTGAGCGTTGCCCAGCAGGCTTCGCACAATGCCGTCAGTGTGAGCAACGCCACCAATTATGTGGAACAGGCTGTCAAAGGCATGTCGGACAGCCACGAATACATGCAGCGCCTGGATGGAGCCATGCACGAAATCGGGGAAGACTCGCAGCAGATTTCCAAAATCACAAAGCTGGTTGAGGATATCGCTTTCCAGACAAATATCCTTGCCCTGAATGCCGCCGTAGAGGCCGCCCGTGCCGGCAGCGCAGGAAAGGGCTTTGCCGTAGTGGCGGATGAGGTGCGCAATCTTGCCGCAAAATCTGCAGAGGCGGCAAAGCAGACGGCGAACCTGATTCAAAAGTCGGTGGCTACCGTGTCGGAAGGGGAGCGGCTCGCCGCGGAAACCTTGAAAGCTTTGGGCGAGGTGTCCGAAAAAGCGCAGATGGTTGATCAGACCATCCGGGAGATAGAAGCTGCCTCCTCGGCGCAGGCGGTGGCGATCGAACAGATCAATCAGGGGCTGTCGCAGGTGTCTGCCGTGGTGCAGAACAACGCTGCAACCGCAGAAGAAAGCTCCGCTTCCAGCGAGGAACTCGCGGCTCAGGCGCAAACCCTGCAGGAAGAGGTATCGAAATTCAAGCTGGCAGGCGCACAGAGCCACGCCTCTTTCGATACGCAAAAGCGCCGACAGACTGAAGCGGCTGAAACGGAGCCCTGGTTTTCTTTCTAAGACGAGGCAGGGAATAATGGCACTGCCTCGTAGCGGAGGATAGCAAAGAAAAGGAGGTTTTACAGATGGGACAACCGGTCGAATGGGACACAAGGCGGGAAGACGATACAGAACGACGATATTTGACCTTCTGGACAGACGGCCAGCTTTTTGGGGTTTCGATTACAGACGTCGTTCAGATCGTTGGGCTGCAAGAGATGACAGAGCTTCCGGATTACCCCGATTATGTCAAGGGTATCATCAATCTGCGCGGACAGATGATTCTGCTGATCGACGTGCGGCTTCGCTTTGGAAAAGCAGAAATACCGTACAATGACCGCACCTGCATTATCATTATTCATGTGGGCCACAGCAATTTTGGATTGATCGTGGACGAGGTGGATGAGGTGACCGATATTTCTCCGGATAAAATCGCTCCCCCTCCTAAGGTCAATACGGAACAAATGGATACTTATCTCACCGGGATTGCCCAATTGGCGGGCGGCTCCCAAAAGGACAGGATCGCCCTGCTGCTTCACACAGCGAAAATTCTCGGTGAAACTGAATTGTCGGTTCAGCCCCAGACGGTTCGGGGATGAGAATCGAAACCAGTCGATTTCCCAGTCAATAAGCGCACATCAACAGGAACGGTGTAGTGCCTCAAAAGCTTCTAAGGAGGGGGAACCGTTGAAAATCATCTATGAGAATTTAAGCGCGGAAGAGATTCTGCATATGCTTCCTGAAGAACAAATCCGGCATAGCGAGAATGTGGGCAAGCTGATGGAGGGATTCTCAAAATGGCTGCACGCATACGCAGCGGATGAAATGTATCCATATTTCAGTCTGGCCGCCTATTATCACGATATCGGCAAAGTGTGTGTTCTGCCCAGCCTTCTTACAAAGCAGGGAATTCTGACCCCGAACGAATACCGCATTGTCCAGCAGCACACCGTATTCGCGCAGGAGCTGCTGGATCTGGCCCGCAGAGGGAAGATCACCGGGATACCCGAGGGCCTGATTCCCTTACTCCGTGATGCCGCGGTTTATCATCACGAATGGTGGAACGGAAAGGGCTATCCTTTTGGATTAAGGGGAGAAGCGATTCCCCTGGTAGCCCGGGCGACCGCGATCTGCGATTCCTATGACGCGATGGTAAGCGATCGGGCCTACCGATCCGCATACTCGCACGATTACGCGTGCAGCGAGCTGGAAAGAGGGGCCGGCCGGCAATTTGAGCCCGCTCTGGTAACCCTGTTTCTGGATCATGAGGCCGAAATCCTCCGCATGCTGGATGAAATGCATGCTTCCGGCGAATAGCCGCGTTTCCGGTACGTTTTATCCTGCAATTTCTCTTCCTTTAAAGAAAGAAAAAAGTACGCTTTGAAACGGCTTAGAAAGCCCGATCAAGGCGTACTTTTTATTTCTATGATTCTAAAGGCAGGTCTTGCGGCGGTGGGAGATCATAACTGGAATTTTTCTACCAGCTCTTTCAGAATCTGAGCCTGCCCGGAAAGCTCCTCGCTGGCCGCCGCGCTCTCTTCCGCGGTAGCCGAGTTGGTCTGTACCACGCCAGAGATCTGATTTACGTTTTGTGTGACCTGATCGATCTGTTCCGACTGATGAGAAGAAGCCTCAGAAATCCGTTCCACATTATCGGTAACCACCTGAATGCTCTGCACAACCTCAGCCAGTGCCTGTTCGGTGCTGTCTGCAATTACGGTACCCTTTTCCACCTGTTCTCTGGAATGATTGATTAAAAGCGCGGTGTCTTTTACTGCCTGAGCACTTTTTGTTGCAAGGTTTCTCACCTCGTCCGCAACTACCGCAAAGCCCTTGCCGGCCGAACCTGCCCGGGCTGCTTCCACAGAGGCATTAAGGGCAAGGATGTTTGTCTGAAACGAAATGTCCTCAATGGTTTTCACGATCTTTTCAATCTCGTTGGAAGAATCATTGATTTTGGACATCGAGTCGACCATGTCCTTCATGTACTGGTTGCTTACTTCAATCTTCGAACATACCGCCAATACTCTCTCGCTTGCATCGCCCGCGTGCTGTGCATTAATTTTTACGTTTTCTGCGATTTCAGAGATGGCAGTAGACAGTTCTTCAATAGAGCTGGCCTGCTCCGTAGAGCCCATAGCCAAAGACTGCGCGCCGGTTGCAAGCTGTTCAGAACCGCTTGCAATCTGGTCTGAGGCCTGATTGATCGAGCTCATCGACTCGTGCAGCGAATGGGTGATGTTTTCCAGAGACTCCTGAATCGGCACAAAATCCCCGTTGTATTCCAACTCCGTTTTCACCAGCAGATTACCGTTCGATACCTCGTGCAGAACGTGTGTGATTTCTGCAATATAACTGCGCAGAGACAAAACTGTTTTCTTTAGAGAATCGGCTAGAATACCGGTTTCATCCTGTGCATCTACCTCTACTGTGTCTGAGTGCAGGTCGCCTTCCGCCAACTGTTCCAGTCTGCGGCAGACAAGGGTAATCGGGTTTGCGATGGATTTCGCCGTCGACCGGGTGAACAAAACGCCCAGCAGAATGCAGACAATCGACGAAATCAAAAGGCCGATGATCGTATATTCAATGGAAGAGGTCATTTCCTTGATGGGCGCCACGATGCCGAAGGACCAGCCGTCTGTTCCGGGCAGGGGGGCATGGTAGCAGATGCGGTCCCCTGTGCTGTAAGAATAAATGGTGATGCCGCTCTGCGTCAGATCGGCGTATTTATAAATTTCAGCGGTTTTTCGCTGGTCGACCTTTTCCGGTGCAATGTTGCCGATCAAAACGCCGTCTTTATTGATGATAAACGCACTGCCCGTTTTGCCCACGACAACATTCTGAATGAAGGGGCTGTAAACATGGGCGTCCATTGTCGCCATGAGCACGCCCTTGAAATTGTCGTTAGACATCGGCGTACAGGCGATCACGCAAAAGTTGCCGTTGATATCTTTCATTGGTTCCGAAAAATAGGTTTTTCCGGCCAGAGCCGCCTTGAAATATTCCTGGTCCGCAACGCTTTTGCCGTTTAGATCAAGGTCTGCGCTCACAATTTTTCCATCCTGGCCGACAAGGCTCAGCGACTGGTAGCCGTAAGAGCTCATCTGCTGCTCCAATATGTTCGCGATGATGGGTTCGGTCAGCCCCGGGGCCCCAAGGGTGTTGGAGGACGCGGCAGATTGGAGAGAACTCTTCATATTATCCAGACCATAGGTGATGGATTCCGTCAATATCTTACCCATCGAGTTCAGATCACTGTTTACGTTTTGGGTTAATCCCTGGTAGCTGGAATAAACGCCAACGCCAAGGCTTAAAAGGGCTGTCAGCACTACAACAGGAATTGTGTTCAAGATCAGTTTTGTTTTCAGGGATTTGATTTTGCGTGTAATTGATAATTTTCGCATTCCAGAGCTTCCTTTACCGAGTTTTTTCAGAATCCTTCTTTCTTAGGTATAGTTGATTCGCTTGAAAGGTGTACTTGTATTTGCGAGGATGTTTTTGTTTCGCAAGCGAAGGCAGGCTGGCGCCTGGCGAGGAGGACAACGCAGCGCAGCGAAAAACAGACCGCAAAGACTGGACGATCTTGAAGTGAATCAAACTATAGAGGATTGTCTATTAATAATGTCGTCCTGTAAAAGCTGAAATCCAATTACAATAGTTACTAAAGGAAAATTTTTCCATTAAATATGCCGATTTTTCTAACCGAAAACCGTAGCGGCCCGCAAAAATACTGGAAAACAGCGAGACTTCTCTTTCCGGCCGAAAGCGTTTGCGGTACGGTTAAATACCTTTTTTTAAGGGCCGTAAAAGCGCTGAAAATGGGCGGATGGAGGGATTCAGCGGTAAGTGCGCACTTGCACTTATTGAAAACAGTGTTATAATTTGGTTACGGGTAACCATAAAATGCTGGCATCCTATGATCTTAGCAGAGCGGTCATCTGAAATTTGCAATACGGGAAGTTTGTGCACATGATACTGACATTTTTACACGCGATCGAAAGCATTCTGACAATCATCATTATGTTCATGACGGGCTGGCTTCTGACCCACGTTGGTTGGTTGGATGAAAAAACCAGTCTTATTTTTTCGAAAATTATCGTGAACGTTTCGTTCCCCTGCTACATGCTGTGGAATCTGATGTCGAACTTCGATAAGGCGAAGCTGCAGGAGCTTTCGGGCGGGCTGATAATCCCCATCACATCGATTGTGCTGTCGTATTTTATCAGTGTTCTCGTCAGTAATCTGCTCAAGGTAGACCCCAAGCGAAAGGGCGTTTTTCGCTGCATTTTCTTCACCTCGAACACGATCTTTATCGGGCTGCCGGTCAATCTGTCCTTGTTTGGCGCGGAAAGCACCCCGTACGTTCTGATTTATTATATTGCAAACACCTGCTTTTTCTGGACTTTGGGCAATTACGAAATCAGCAAAGACGGCGATGAGGGAAGAGAAGCGGGAAAATTCTCTTTCAGCACGCTGAAGCGGATTTTCAACCCGGCCCTCGCGGGGTTTGTGGTCGCCGTGATCCTGATTCTTCTGGACATTCAGCTGCCGCGGTTTGTGATGGACAGCTGTAAATATATCGGCGAGCTGACGACTCCTCTCGCGATGTTCTTCATCGGGATTGTGCTTCACTCCACGCCGCTGAAAAAGCTGCGGTTCGACCGTGACCTTGTGGTTCTGCTGCTGGCACGTTTCCTGCTCTGCCCGGTCGTTGTGATCGCGCTGGAGCTGTTGATTCCGATTCCGCCCATGATGGCCAAGGTGTTTGTCATTCAGGCCGCGATGCCCGCGGTTACCAGCACGGGGGTAATCGCAAAGCAGTATGGCGCGGATTATGAATTCGCCACAATCGCGACGGTTGTTACCACCATTGCGAGCATGATCGTCATCCCGATTTACATGATGCTGATTTAACGCTGTCAAATTAAGCCGTCCGCCTTCCTGAAAGGCGGCTGGCTCTTCAAAGAAAAGGCCCGGAGATCAAATTATACATTTGATCTCCGGGCCTTTTCTCGTGCTGCGGAAATGCTTTCTCAAAAAGCTTCACTTTTTTATGTAGGATGAAACCAGTTACAAAAATGATTCAAGAACGTCGTTTTTTTGCAGGATGAAATCCAGGTCGCTCAGCAGCTTCTGCACGTATTCGTTTTTCTGGTTTTTCGGGATCACATAATAGATGATCCGGTCCGACGGACCGTCGAGCAATCGATGCAGGGAGATTTGCTGATTCTGCATCAGCCTGCCGGCTACCGTTGCGGGCACAACCGCCCAGGTGTTTTTCTCGTTTAATAAATCCTCCAGCAAAGACATTTGATCCAGAATGACTTTGGAAGCCGCGTTTGCGCCGAACCAGTAATCATGCCACAGATCATACTCCGGGTTCCATGGCAGGCGGATTTCCTGTCTCGCGTTCAGGGCGGACGGATGAACTTCCTTTTCCAACCCGGGCACTCCGTTTGACACGAGCAGCATCTTTTCGCGAAAAGCGGGAATGGTCTCTACCGTTCTGGAAAACTGCGTGTCGGAAATAAAGGCCATATCGGTCTGCCGGTTTTCTATATACTCGTAGGCTTCTCTGGAGTGATGATTATGGAATACCAGGCGGCAGTCGGGGTTGTTTTTCATAAAGCGCAAAAAAACAGGGGGCAGGATATACGCGCACACACTGCCTACCGAAGAGATATGGAATACCTTGCTGCTGTCGAACTGCGCCAGCTCTCTGGCCTCAGACCATACGGCCAGCATTTTTTCGGCAACCGAAACAAACGCTTTGCCACGCGGGGTCAGTTCAACGGAACGCATTCCCTTGCTCCGCTCCATCAAACGGTAGCCCAGCTCGGCCTCCAATGCGTGAATGCGTCTGCTGAGTGCCGGCTGTGTGATGTAGAGCTGTTGAGAAGCGGCGGTAATGCTTCCCGTTTTGACTACCATCAGAAAAGCCTGCATTTCTAACTCTGTCATCTGATCACCTGCTCTTAAAATATAACTGTTACGTTATATTTTATCAGTAAAATAAGCATTTTTCAAATGTATTCTCTTGTGATACCCTTACTGTGAAAGATTTGAGATCATGGAGGAGTCACGATGACACACAGTATGGACTTAACCAGGGGCGATATGAAAAAAGAGCTGATTGCCATAACGATCCCGCTGATTATCGGCAACATACTGCAGCAGCTTTACAACACCATCGATGCAATTGTAATCGGCCGGTATGTCGGCGACGTCGCCTTTGCCGCGATCGGGGTGGCCGGCACGGTGATGAACCTGTTTATCTTTGTGCTCAGCGGCTTCTGTGCGGGAATTTCGGTCGTTTTGGGTCAGCTGTTCGGGAAAGAGGATATGGAAACCTTTCGCACCGAATTTTATCTTTCAACGGTTTTTGGCGTGGCGTTTACCGCGCTGATCAGCATATGCGGCATCGCGTTTGCAAAGCCCCTGCTGCATCTGATCCAGACCCCTGCCGATGTGGCCGAGTACTGCTATCAATATCTGGTCGTCATTTTTGCGGGCCTGTTCGCAAGCTATTTATATAACCTGTGCTCGGCTGTTCTGAGGGCGGTCGGGAATACCAGGGCGGCTCTTGTCATCCTCGCGGTTTCCATTGTGATCAATCTGGCTTTGGCGCTGCTGTTTGTGGGCAGTATGCACACCGGTGTGGTCGGGGCGGCTCTGGCTACGGTGATTTCCCAGCTGATCTCCGTTCTTCTCAGTTTCCTGTATATCCGCATCCAGATTCCCGATTTGATGTTCCGGCGGGCCGACATGAAGTACGACCAATCGCTCATGAAAAAGACGGCCAATTTCGGTTCTGCGTCTGCATTTCATCAGTCCAGCCTTTATATCGGCAAGCTGCTGGTGCAGGGCGCGGTCAACTCGATGGGCATCGACATGATTTCGGCCTATACGGCGACCACCAGAATCGAAGGGTTCATCAATTCCTTTGGGGACAGCGGCGCAGCGTCCACTTCCATCTTGATCGCCCAAAACAAAGGCGCGGAAAACGAAAAGAGGGTGAAGGAAGGGCTGCGCACCTCACTCATGATGATGACCGTGCTCGGCATCGCTCTGTCGATTTTGATGGCCGCGACAGCGGGCACCACCGTTTTCTGGATGCTCGGCAGCACGGAGGGCAAGGCGTTTGAGTACGCGGTGCAGTACATGCAGGTCGTTTCCATTTTCTATATTCTGAACTACATCGGGAGTGCGTTCGTCGGCTATTACCGCGGCGTGGGGATGATTTATGTTCCGGTAATCGGCACAACGCTCCACATTACCATCCGTGTGATCCTTTCTTATATGTTCGTGCAGACGTCGGGGCTGTCGGCGGTAGCCTATGCCACCGGGATCGGATGGATCGTCGTCACCATTTATCAGGCTGTGGTTTATGTGACGAGGGTTAAAAAAATCTGCTTCAAGACAAAGGCGGAAGAGTAAAAAACTCTGTTTTTCAGCAGGGGCACAGGGCGGGTTAGGCTCCGGTGCGCTTGCTGCTTTATGGGGCATTTGTGATTGTGCGGCCCCTTGGCTGCCACAGAACGTTGTTCCGGGTACACAGCCGGAACGGAATCGCGCTGAAAAACGAAAAACGTTGCGTAGTTTGCCCGGATGTTTTTTCCCTTTGGGCACCATTTTCAGGCGAAATTTACCCGGCCGGCAGACCGGAGAAACAGAGCGCTTTTTTAAAGTGGGACAACTTGAATTTTTCTCAATCTTTGGTATAATGAGATTTAAGTTTCGCCATGCTTTAACAGGCACACACACACTGAAAATATGTTTTCTTTTCACAGTCCGGTCAAAAGCATCCACCGAAACAGAAAGACAGGTGAAGAGTGTGAATGAAGAATTTATAACTTTTACCATTGGCAAGCAGAAAACCATCGCGCTGATCGCCCACGACGGCAAAAAGCGAGAGATGATCGACTGGTGTGCCGAAAATCAGGAAATCCTGAAGGGCCATTTTTTATGCGGAACCGGAACCACAGCAAAGCTGGTTGCAGAAAAAACAGGTCTGCCGGTAAAAGGGTATAACAGCGGCCCGCTGGGCGGCGATCAGCAGATCGGCGCCAAAATTGTAGAAGGCAGCGTCGATTTTGTTGTCTTTTTTTCCGATCCGCTGGAAGCGCAGCCCCATGATCCCGATGTAAAGGCCCTGCTGCGAATCGCTCAGGTCTACGACATTCCGATTGCAAACAATCGCGCCACCGCAGACTTTCTGATTCATTCCGATTATATGAGCCGGGAGTATCAGCACAAGGTCATCAATTTCAAGCAGTCGGTGATCGATCGGGTCAATGACGAAAATTTGTTTCAAAAATAAGCACGCAGGGGGAACAAGTATGCTCACAACAAAAATCCTGATTAATACGGTAGAAAAGGTAAAGCAATTTTCATCCATCGTTTCCAGACAGAACGTGGAATGTGAAATTGTAGAGGGGATTTATATTATCGACGCAAAGTCCATCATGGGCATTTTCAGCATCGATCTGTCTGAACCCGTAGAGCTTCGGATTCACTCCGACAACGCGGCGATTCTGGATTCCCTGAAGGAGTTTATTGTTCAGGAGGCCTGACACAAACCGCTTAGGTACGGCTGAAACCAGCCGTGCCTTTTTTTATACGCTTTTGCAAAAAGCAGGGGATTTTTCTAAGGGAAGCGCCGGGCTTTTTTGTTGACAGCGTGAGAAGAATCGCCTATGATGGATACATGTTCCGAATTTTGGAAAACAATAAAAAATATGGTGAAAAATTTGGTTGACTGCGTAATATTGATATAACTGAATCAATACTAATATAGCAGGGCCAATGCGCTGTTTTGGATGAAGTGCGCCTGGGAAAACCGGCGCTTTTTCAATGGCAGAATCAGGGGGTTGTATCATGCGTTTAATCGATTTGCTGCAGGGAATGCAGTATTCCGCTGTCGGTGACCTTCAGGTACCGGTAGAGGATTTGATTTATGATTCCAGAAAAGTCAAGGCGGGCTGTGCGTTTGTGTGCCTGCGGGGCTCTCATGCGGACGGCCATCAGTATGCGGGGCAGGCCGCAAAAAGCGGCGCAAGCGCAATTATTGCAGATCACCCGCTGGAGCTTCCGGCACAGGTGCCGGTCGTCGTTGTGCCGGATACTCGCCTGGCGCTGGCAGTGATGTCTGCGGCACTCTTCGGGCATCCCGCAAAGCGGATGAAAACCGTCGGCGTGACCGGCACAAAAGGGAAGACGACCACCACCTATATGATCCGCGCGATTCTGGAGCAGGCGGGCATCAAAACCGGGCTGATCGGCACCATCGGTGCGGTGGTCGGCGACCGGGTGATTCCGACGGAGAACACAACGCCGGAATCCTACGAGGTTCAGTCTTTCCTCAAACAAATGGCGGATGAAGGCTGTCAGTGCGTCGTGATGGAGGCCTCCTCCATCGGCCTGAAGGCGTACCGCACTGCGGGCTTTATGTTTGACATCGGCCTGTTCACAAACTTTTCTCCCGATCATATCGGCGGCGACGAGCATGCCTCTTTAGAGGAATATCTGGCGTGCAAGAGCATGCTGTTTCGCCAATGCCGGCTGGGAATTGTGAATATTGATGATCAAAACTGGGAGGGCGTTGTAAAGGATCACACCTGCGAGCTGGAAACCTACGGCTTTTCTCCCGAGGCGCAGCTCCGGGCGGAAAACGAGGGCCTTGTGTCCCGTCCCGGCTATTTGGGTGCGCGCTTTGATCTGAGCGGCTTTTTGAATTTCCCCGTAGCGGTGGATATTCCCGGAAAGTTCAGCGCCTACAACGCTCTGGCCGCCATTGCGGTGTGCCGCCACTTTGACGTGACGCAGGAGCAGATTCAGCAGGGGCTGAGCACCGTTAAGGTCAAGGGCCGCGTAGAGCCGGTGCCGGTGCCCGGCGAATACACGCTCCTGATCGATTACGCGCATAACGCGGTCAGCATGGAAAACATTCTCGAGACCCTGCGGGAATATCATCCGCAGCGGCTCGTTTGCCTGTTCGGCGCGGGAGGGAATCGCGCGAAATCCCGGCGCTACGAGATGGGCGAGGTCTGCGGTCGTCTGGCCGATCTTTCCGTCATCACCGCCGACAATTCCCGGTTTGAGGATGTCATGGACATCATTGCGGATATTAAGATCGGTATGGCCAAAACCGATGGAGAATATGTGGTGATCCCCGACCGGCGCGAGGCGATTCGATATTGCCTCCAGAACGCCCAGCGGGGGGACGTGATCGTGCTGGCCGGAAAAGGACACGAAGATTATCAGGAAATCCGCGGCGTCAAGTATCCGTTTGATGAACGGGTCGTGGTGGCGGAGCTGCTGAAAGAAATAGAGAAAGCGTGAGTGGGATCATGAAAATGCTGGCCAGAGAGATCGCTCAGGCGTGCGGCGGTAGGATCATCGGAGGAGACCCGGAGCGGGAAGTGACTTTTGTAACGACGGACAGCCGAAAGGTGGGGCCGGGCGCGCTGTTTGTGCCGATTGTGGGCGAGCGGGTAGACGCGCACCGCTTCCTTCCCGGGGCAGCCGAGGCCGGTGCTGCGGCAGTTCTGACCCAGCAGCCGGAGGAACAGCGTCCCGAGGGCGCCTGCGCGTGGATTGCCGTAGAGGATACCAGAGCGGCACTGCAGCAGATCGCAGGGGCGTACCGTTTCCGCTTTCCAATTCCGGTGGTCGGCGTGACCGGCAGCGTAGGGAAAACCACGACCAAAGAGATGCTTGCGCTGGCGCTTTCGGCGGAGCGCAACGTGATGAAAACCGAGGGCAATTTCAACAGCCAGCTCGGCGTGCCGCTCACAGTGTTCCGTCTGCTGCCGGAACATGAGGCTGCAGTGATCGAGATGGGAATGAGCGAGTTCGGCGAAATGGCCCGCCTGGCTCAGGTGGCAAGGCCGACCTGCGCCGTCATGACCAATATCGGGATTTCTCATATTGAAAACCTGAAAACGCAGGAAAATATCCGTGCGGAAAAGCTGCACATTACGGATGCCTTTACGGAGGATTCCGTTCTGTTCCTCAACGGGGACGACCCGCTGCTCGCGCAGCTGCGGGGGACATTACCTTTTCACATCGTCTTTTTCGGCACGCAGCCGTGGTGCGATGTGCACGCGGAGAAGATCGTTTCTTTCGGCGGCACAACAGACTTTACCGCTGTGTCGCAGGAATTCCGCATTTCGGTGACTCTGCCGGTTCCGGGGGAACATAATGTGCTCAATGCGCTGGCTTCTCTGGCGGTGGCGCAGTATTTGGGCGTTTCACCGCAGAAGGCGGCGGAGCGGCTGCAGACCTATTCGCCTCCGGCTATGCGTCAGCAGATTCATCAGGTGGGCGGCATTACGGTCATTGACGATTCCTATAATGCAAGCCCCGATTCCATGCGCAGCAGCGTCAATATTCTGATGGACCTGAAAGGCACAGGCCGGGCCATCGGCGTGTTTGCAGATATGCTCGAGCTCGGCGATTATTCCCGTCAGGCGCATTTTGACGCGGGCGTTTACGCTGCGTCCCGCGGAATTGACGCATTGTTCGTCATCGGCGAGCAGGCGCAGGAGATTCGCTGGGGCGCCCTTTCGGCGGAGTGTCATCTGCCCGTGTTCTCTTATCTGTCCAATGAGCAGGCTCTGAAAAAGCTGCTGGAGTATCTGCAGCCCGGGGATGTTGTGATTGTCAAGGGCTCCCGCGGCATGAAAACCGACGAGATCGTCCGGGGGCTGCTCGCGAATGAGGGAAAAGCGGTACCGGCCGCGACGGTGTGACGATAGAAAATCATAGATAATCTTGATGGGAGTGAAGAACTCCCGGGGCTGATGATAAAGAAAAGAAGAAGCGCTGCCGCATGGCAAACGCTTCTTCTTTTCTCTTGGTATGAGTTGCCTCATATGGAAATTCTGCTGGCACAGGGATTACCCTTATGCCGGGATGAAATTTTTCTTTTTTCATTTTTGGTATGAAGGAGAAAGTTTTTAGCGAGTGTTCCCCGCGTGGGGGTTCCGCTTGCGCGAGCTTTGCCCCTAGTGCCAGGGCGAGCCTTTTATTTTTATCTTGATAGGGAAGAGTGATTTTCAGCGAATGCCCTGCGCGGGATTTTCGCTTGCGCGGGCTTA
>NZ_CBYL010000031.1 GCF_000577335.1 Faecalispora jeddahensis
GCGCCAGCCCGAGAGCCCGTCATACGAGATCCAGAGCGCGTCATATCAGAACTTCGACGAGCAGGAAACAGTATTGACCACCGATCAGTCCAATAACCTGAACATGATTCTGTCGGTACCGCTTGAGGTAACGGTAGAAATCGGCAGTACCAAGCGTAAAATCAAAGAAATCCTCGATTTTACCGCCGGTACGATCCTGGAGCTGGACAAACAGGCCGGTTCTCAGGTGGATATTTTTGTGAATGGTCAGCGGATTGCCAAGGGCGACGTTGTTGTTGTGGATGATTACTACGGAGTCCGTATTACTGAAATATCAAGTAATGTTGATATTATCAATGCTTTAAAAT
Source organism: Faecalispora jeddahensis (assembly GCF_000577335.1). Lineage (GTDB taxonomy): Bacteria > Bacillota > Clostridia > Oscillospirales > Acutalibacteraceae > Faecalispora > Faecalispora jeddahensis. Next base: position 348 of record NZ_CBYL010000031.1, read on the forward strand.
AAAGAATAAGGATTTCATCTTATAGGAGGAACGATCATGGGAAAGAAAATTATGCTGGTGGATGATGCTGCATTTATGCGGATGATGATTAAAGACACCTTGCAGAAGAACGGCTACACCGAAATTGTGGAGGCCGGCAACGGCGAGCAGGCTCTCGCAACTTACGCGGCTGAAAAGCCGGATTTGGTTCTGATGGACATCACCATGCCGGTGATGGACGGTCTGGAGGCGCTCCGCCGCCTCCGCGAGATGGACAGCAGCGCCAGGGTGGTTATGTGTTCGGCGATGGGCCAGGAAACCATGGTTGTGGACGCACTCAAGCTTGGCGCAAAGGATTTCATTGTGAAGCCCTTTAAGCCGGACCGTATCATGAAGACAGTTAACAGCATTTTAGGCTGATGCATATTCAAAGGGGGAGAGCGCATGGGTGACGACTTTTTCTCTTTGCTGTTCTCTCTGTTTGGCATAGCGATCATTCTGTTTGGCTGCTATGCGTTCAGCAAGTATGCCGCAAAGAAGATCAATACATTTTCCAATTCCCAGAATATTAAAATTCTGGAAAAGGTTCCTTTGTCGCAGGACAAAGGACTGGCCCTGGCGCAGATCTGCGGTAAGTATTACTTAATCGGCTTTTCCAGCCAGAGTATTGAAATTTTGCAGGAGCTTTCGGCCGATGAGCTGAAGCCGGAGGAAGAAAGCAGGCCGGCGGCCAGCTTTGTGAATCTGTTTCAGCAGGCCAGGAAAAACGGATGGAGCGTGAAATCGTTTGATGAGTTCAGGGGAGCCGAAGCCGGAAAAAGAAAAGGTAGAGGCCAAAACAGTGAAGACGAAGAGCCGTAAAAAAATTCTGGTAACGGCGCTGCTTTCGCTGGTGCTGATGGCTTTTCTCCCGGTTCAGGCGTCCGCCGCCTCCACCGGAATCCAGATCAACGGCAACGGGGTAGATACGCTCGAGATGATCCAGATGTTTTTGATTCTGGCTCTCGCACCGTCCATTCTGATCATGACGACGTGTTTTACGCGGATCATCATTGTGCTGTCGTTTTTGCGCAATGCGCTGGGCTTGCAGCAAACGCCCCCGAATCAGGTGCTGATCGGGATGGCCCTGTTCCTGTCGCTGTTCATCATGTCGCCGGTGCTCACGCAGATCAATGAGGACGCTTACCAGCCGTATAAAGAAGAGCAGATCACGCAGGAGCAGTTTGTTCAGAGGGCGGCTGTACCGATGAAGGAATTTATGCTCAAGCAGACCAAGAAGGATGATTTGAATCTGTTTTTGAACCTTTCCAAAACGGAAATCAAATCCGCGGAGGAAGCGCCCCTAACGGTGGTGATTCCCGCGTTTATGACCAGCGAGCTGCGCCGGGCTTTCCTGATCGGTTTTCTGATCTTTATCCCGTTTTTGATCATCGACATGGTGGTTTCCAGCACGCTGATGTCCATGGGTATGATCATGCTGCCGCCTGCTATCATTTCTCTGCCGTTCAAGCTGCTGCTGTTCGTTCTGGTAGATGGCTGGGGCCTGCTGTTCAAGACTCTGGTTGCCAGCTTTAACATGTAGCGTTGGCGCCACACTATTCGGAAGGATTTTTATTTCATGACGACATCTGAGATTATCGGGGTATTTCAGGCGGCGATTCTCGCCACCATGAAGCTTGCGCTGCCGATTCTGGTTTCCAGCGTGCTGATCGGCCTTGTGATAGCGGTGCTTCAGGCGGCGACACAGATTCACGAGCAGACACTCTCGTTTGTTCCGAAGCTCTTGATCATCGCCGTGGTGCTGATTCTGCTGGGGCCGTGGATGATGGAGGTCATGAGCGATTTTGTTACTTACATTTTCAGCTTGATCGCAAGCCTGAATTAGGGGCTGTTTGATCAACAAGTCCAAAAAAGGAGCAGAAAGGGTTCGGAATGTTAGATCTTGTCACTCTCAATTACAACGTAACTCTTTTGCTCCTGATTTTTATGCGTATGACGGGCTGTGTGGTATTCAGCCCGATTTTTGGGCGAACCAGTATCCCGGTGGTGATCCGGGTGGGCCTGACGCTCATGCTGTCGCTGTTTTCCTATCAGCTTGTTCCGGTGCGGACAGTGGTGCTTCCAAGCTTTCTCATCTTTTTTGTCACCATGCTGCGCGAGCTGCTGCTGGGCTTTCTGATCGGCTTTATCATTCAGATGTTTTTATCGGTGATTCTGATCAGCGGTGAAAATATGGACATGCAGATCGGTATCTCCATGTCGAAGATTTACGATCCGCAGAGCAACGTTTCCATGCCGATCTCCGGCTCCTTCATCAACGCGATGTTCTTTCTCCTCTTTTTTGCCACCGGTGCGCATCGAACGCTCATTCAGGTGTTTGTGCAGCTCTGTGTCATGGTTCCATATGGGGAGCTCGCCATCGATCGGCAGATTTTTTCCCATCTGGTGGAGCTGTTCCGCCTGATCCTGATCTACGCGGTGAAAATGTCGCTGCCGATCATGGCGTCGCAGCTGATTACGGAATTTGCGGTTGGTCTGGTCATGAAGGCCGTGCCCCGGCTGAACATTTTCATGATCAATATACAGATCAAGGTACTTCTGGGTTTTGGGATTCTCTTTCTGATGGCCGGGCCTTTGGCGTCCTTCCTTGAAAGGATGATCGACCTGATGTTTGATCAGATCGGCGGGGTTTACCGGATGCTGATGTAGCGCGGCGCCATTCCCGCTGATTCTGAAAGCGGTGCAAAAGGGGGGGATGACAATGCCGGACAGCAGTAAAACCGAAAAGGCTACCCCGAAAAAACGGGAAGACGAACGAAAAAAGGGTAATATTTTTCAAAGCACAGACATTGTCAGCGCTCTGAGCCTGCTGGTCATTTTTATGATTCTGCGCGCGACCCTGCCGCATTCCTACGAATTCATGCAGCAGTTTCTGACCCGCTATTTTTCTTACACCTCTTCGATGGACAGGATGACGCAGGCCACGGTCATCGATATTGCCAAGGACTGCACTGTGGCTATATTTTCTCTGGCGGGGCCGATCATGCTCGCTTCTATAGCGGCGGCGATTATCGGTACCGGCATACAGACGAAGCTGAAATTCTCGAAAGAAAAGATCAAGTTCAAATTCTCGAATATCAGCCCACTGCAGGGGCTCAAACGTATTTTTTCCCTTCGCTCTGTGGTGGAGCTGTTTAAATCCATCATCAAAATCGCGATTATGCTCTATTTGCTGTACACCTCGCTTCTGAGCATTTCGAATGATTTTACAAAGCTGATGTTTGCGGATGTCTACCAGGGAGTTCTGTTTATTCTGCGCAACATCATAAGCATTGTTTTAAAGCTGTGCGTCGCGTTTATCGCGATCTCCGCGCTGGATTACCTGTACCAGTGGTGGGAATACGAGCGGAATATCCGCATGTCAAAACAGGATTTGAAAGAAGAATACAAGCAGATGGAGGGCGACCCGTTCGTCAAGAGCCAGCAGCGCGAGCGCCGCAGAAAAATGTCGATGCAGCGCATGATGCAGCAGGTTCCCACGGCGGATGTGATTGTCAGAAACCCAACGCATTTTGCCGTTGCCCTTCGCTATGACATAGAGAAAGACGCCGCCCCGGTGGTGGTGGCAAAGGGGCAGGACTATTCGGCGCTGCGCATTATCGAGATCGCCGAAAAACACCATATCCCCATGACGGAAAATAAGCCCCTGGCTCAGGCACTGTACCGAGAGGTAGAGGTAGACCGGCCCATCCCGGCGGAATATTATGTGGTTCTGGCAGAAATTATGGCTTGGGTGTATTCCATGAAAAGAGGTTCAGCAGATATTGAAGGTTCTAAATAACGTTATAACAGTTTTTGTTATCATTATTATCGCTTTTATCATCATACCTCTTCCCACATTCTTTTTGGACATGATGTTCATTCTGAACATTACCTTGTCGATTCTGATTTTGCTGATGACCATGTACGTGAAAAACTCGCTGCAGTTTTCGGTTTTTCCGTCCATGCTTCTCATTACGACACTGTTCCGGCTTTCGCTGAACATTTCCTCCACGCGTCTGATCCTGAGGGAATCCGGCCATGCCGGACAGGTGATTTCCACGTTCGGCACGTTTGTTCTGGGCGGCAATATCGTCATTGGCTTTATTATCTTTCTGATCATCGTTCTGGTCAATTTCCTCGTCATCACGAAGGGCGCGGAACGCGTTTCCGAAGTTTCGGCCCGTTTTAAATTGGATGCAATGCCCGGCAAGCAGATGGCGATCGACGCGGATTTAAGCTCCGGCCTGATTTCGGAGGAAGTTGCCCTGACCCGCCGCAACGACATTCAGCGAGAGGCAGAATTCTACGGCGCCATGGATGGTGCCACCAAGTTCGTCAAGGGCGATGCGATTGCGTCCATCGTCATTACGCTCATCAACTTTCTGGGCGGCACCATTATCGGTATGGTGCAGGGCGGGCAGGATTTCGGCACGGTGCTGACGACCTACACGATCGCCACCGTCGGTGAGGGCCTGGTCTCTCAGCTTCCCGCACTTCTGATCTCTACCGCAACCGGTATGATCGTCACCCGCGCGGCGTCCGATTCCAGCCTGAGCGTGGACGTGGCCCGCCAGTTCTCATCGCAGCCTTTGGTTCTGCTGATTTCCGGTGTCGCGATCTCCTTTCTCTGCCTGATTCCCGGAATGCCGAAGCTCCAGATTCTGCTGATTGCCGGCACCATGATCACTCTGGGGATCGTGCTTCTCAGACACGCCCGACAGACGGAACAGGAGCAGGCGCTGGCTGTGGCAGGCGCAGGGCCCGGTGCGGCAGTTGGCGCTGAAGTGGAAGATGAAACTGCTTATTACAAGAATATTGATAACATATACGGTCTGCTGCAGATCGACCTGATCGAGATGGAGTTCGGGTACAGTATTATCCCGCTGGTCGATGAAAACAGCGGCAGCAGCTTTATCGACCGTCTGGTCACGTTCCGCAAGCAGTTTGCCGTTGAGATGGGCATGGTGATCCCGGCGGTGCGCCTGCGGGATAACGGGATGCTCAATCCCAATCAGTATGTGATCAAGGTCAAAGGGGAGGTCGTCAGCGAGGGTGAGGTTCTTATCGACTACTACCTGGCGCTGGACCCCGGCAACCTGACCGGCACGATCGATGGCATAGAGACCATCGAGCCCGCTTACGGAATCCCGAGCAAGTGGATCACTACCGACAAAAAGGAACTGGCGGAGATTTACGGCTACACGGTAATCGATCCCCTTTCCGTTGTCGTTACCCATCTGTCGGAAACGATCCGCAAGCATGCCTACGAGGTTCTCACTCGTCAGGATGCCATTCAGCTTCTGGAATCCGCGAAGAAGGCCGATTCTGCTCTGGTGGACGATGTGGTGCCGAATCTGGTGTCTTACAGCCGCCTGCAGAAGGTGCTGTGCGCCCTGCTCAAAGAGGGTGTGCCGATCCGCGACATGGAAACGATCCTCAGCACGCTTTCCGATTATGCCGCTACCGTGCGCGAAACAGAGGTTCTGACCGAATATGTGCGTCAGGCCCTGAAGAGAACCATCACCCGCAAATGGTCCGACGGCGGTCAGATCCGCGTCATTACGCTGGACAGCGAGGTGGAGCGCGTCATCGCGAATTCCATCAACCGCAACGATCAGGGCTCGTATCTGTCGATGGACCCACAGACAACGCAGACGATTATTACGAAGCTGCTTGACAGCATCAAGAAGGTCAAGGCCGTTATCAATGTGCCGATCATCCTGACCTCGCCGGTGGTGCGCATTTATTTCAGCAAGCTGCTCGAGCAGTTTTATCCCGGCGCGGTGGTGCTCTCTTTCAGTGAACTGAATTCCGACGTGCAGATACAGGCCGTGGCGAATATTACTCTGGAGCCGTAAACCGGTGTTTATCAGACGATCGAACCCGATCAAGGAGGTGAAACAGCTGGATGGAACGAGTAATCACGAAGCAGAAAACGACGGAAGACCTGTGGGAAGAATACCTTCAGAATAAAGAGGAAGATGTCCGCAATACGCTTGTCATCCGCTATGGGTATATCGTCAAATGCATTGCCCTGAAAACAGTGGGAGCCTACCAGCATTTCACTTATATGGATGATCTGGTCAATGAGGGACTGATCGCCCTGCTGGACGCGGTGGAAAAATTCGACCCGGAAAAAAAGGTCAAATTCGAAACCTATGCCTCCATTAAGGTGCGCGGCGCGATGATCGATTACATACGCAAGCAGGATTGCTTTCCTCGGCGCCTGAAACGGATCGCCAAGAACATCAGCGATGCGGAAAACACGCTCAGCTATGAGCTGGGCCGTTATCCCACAGAAAGCGAAATGGCGGAGCATCTGAACGTTTCCGTTGAGGAGTACCAGAAAATGCAGGCCGAAACCTGTGCGCTCTCCATGCTTTCTTTTGAAGAGATGATCTATGAAAAAGGCGTGGAAGATGTGCGGTTCAGCGTATCCAACGATTCCATTCAGGGACCGGAGCAGGTTGTGGCCGAAAAAGAGCTGCAGGTTGTTCTGGCGGAATACATTGAAAAGCTCAATGAAAAAGAGAAAATGGTCATTTCGCTTTATTATAAGGAACAGATGAAGATCAAAGAAATCTCGGCGGTCATGGGAATCAGCGACTCCCGCGTATCGCAGATTCACTCAAACGGATTAAAAAAGCTCAAGCGATTTTTGACGGAATACAATTCGTAAAGGAGACGATTCCTATGGAGAGAGGGTTTTACACACTGAGTTCCGGCATGCTGACCCAGTCCAGAAAGCTGACGGCGGTCAGTAATAACATTGCCAACGTAGAGACGGCCGGATATAAAAGGAACATTGTGACCTCTTCTACCTTCGGCAACCTGATGATTCACCGTCTGAACAATCAGGGCGATGTGCCGATCGGTGAAATGAGCATGATGACTGCGGCGGATCAGACGAATGTGATTCATTCCGAAGGGAGCCTGAAGGAAACCGGCCGCACGCTGGATTTCGCGATTACGGGCGAAGGCTTCTTCGCGGTTCAGAAGGACAACGGATTGGTATATACCCGCAACGGCAGCTTTAATGTGGATGAAGAGGGATACCTTGTCAGCCAAGACCTTGGCGGCCGCGTCATGGGAGCAAACGGCCCGATCCGCGTGGGAACAGACCAGTTTGATGCGGACGCGCAGGGGAATATCAGTGTCGGCGGCAATCAGGTTGGGTCTTTGGCTGTCTATCAGTTTGCGGATTACAATGACCTGAAATCTGCCGGGCAGGAATCCTTTACCGCAGCGGGAGGCGCTCAGCAGATGCAGTTCCCTCAGCTCAAATGGAAATATGTAGAGGGCTCGAATGTAGACGCTGCTCAGGAAATGACTGACGCCATTGCGATTCAAAGAGGGCTTCAGACCTGCACGCAGGCGCTGAAAATGTACGATCAGATTTTATCCCGCACCGTGACGGAGATCGGTAAGATATAAGATCGGTTTCATCGAAAGCAGCGCTTTCGATGTCAAATGAGAAACGGGTTTATTCAGAAAAGGGGAGAGGTACCCATGATCAATTCATTTTATACGGCGGCCACCGGCACCATCCAGATGCAGAAGGGAATGGATGTAACGGCCAACAATATTGCGAACGTTTCCACCACCGGCTTTCAGGCGCAGAAGGGCGCCTTTGCCGATCTGGTGTATACCAATATCCATGCGGCTGAAGGAACGGACTCTGACCTCGTTTCCGGTCACGGGACGAAGCTTGCAAAGACAGATACCCTCTTTGCCGCCAGTGCGCTGGAAAACACCTCGCGTTCCCTCGACTATGCTCTGCCGGAGGCGTATCAGTTTTTCGCCATTCGCTCCGGGGATACGGTAAAGTACACGCGCAACGGTAATTTCCATCTTTCCATGCAGGGGAACGCCAATTACCTGGTGTCTTCCGACGGCGGCTATGTACTGGGAGCGAACGGGCAGCCGATTCAGGTGACGGACGAGAGTGCGGCGGCCCCGGTGGGGGTGTTCACCTTCTCCAATTGTGACGGCCTGCAGAGAGAGGCCGGAACTTATTTTGTAGAGACAGAAGCCTCCGGCCAGGCTCAGGCGGTAAGGGACGCAGAGGTGCGGCAGGGATACCTGGAAAACTCCTCCGTGAGCCTGCCGGATGAAATGGCGACAATACTGGAAACGCAGCGTGCTTTCCAGCTCAACTCCAAAATGGTGCAGATTTCGGACGAAATTATGCAGACTGTCAACAGTCTGAGGTGATTTTATAGTCAATTCACTTTGAAAGCAGTTTTCCATAAGAACGGCAATTTCTTCCCTCATCGAAAACGGGGGAAGAAATCAACCGCTTTTTAAAGTGGCATTACTATATACTGTCAGAAAAGGGTGATGATTGTGTTTCCCAAGAGTTTGGCAAAGTTTTGGAACAAGAAAGAGAAGACAGATCAGGATGCGGTTCGATCCACGGAGGGCATGACAGAACAGCCCGAGGACCCTGACGAAGCCATACCGGCTTCCGAACCGGAACAGACGGCAGAACCGGAGCAGGCCGCGGAGTCGGAACAGGCGGCAGAATCGGAGCAGCCCTCTGAACCGAAAGAGATGACCGCGCTGGATCACATCAGGGAGCTGGAGCAGCTTCTCGGCATGGAACCGGAAAAACAGGAAAAACAGGTTCCGGAACAAAAAGCACAGGGAGAGGTGCCAACAAAGAGTGACCCGTCCGCGGAGGAATCCTCCGAACCTCCGATCCTCGATTTGAAGGTTTCTTCAAACGGCATGCGCGCTGTTTTAGAGGTCACACTTCATTCCCTGAACCAGAAGGTAACCCCCGAAGAAATTCTGGCGTTCTTAGAAAGGAAAAAGATTTCTTACGGGATTCTGGAGGAAGAGATTCGCGAGTATTGCAAACAGGCTAATTTTATGCAGTCTCTGGTGTGTGCGGTCGGAAAGCAGGTGCTGGACGAGAGCGACGGCCGCATCGAATATTATTTTGAAACCGATAAAGTGCTTCGCCCCATTCAGCGGAAAGACGGTTCCTTGGATTACCGGGAGCTTGGGCTGGTCAAAAACATTTCAAAGGGAGATTCTCTTTGCGCGTTGATACTGCCAAACCCGGGAAGCGACGGTATGGATGTTTTCGGCAAGGTTGTGCCATATCACAAAGGGGCGGTACCTGTTTTGCCCATTGGTGTAAATACGCAGGCTTCTGAGGATGGTCAAACATTGATTTCTATGGTGGACGGCACGATTGAAATGCTTCCGAATGCGATCAACGTCAATGAAATATTTATTGTCAAGGGCGATGTTGGCAGGGATTCCGGTAACGTTTCCGCCAAGTGCTCGGTTCTGATCCAGGGCGACGTAAAGAGCGGATTTTCTGTCAGCGCTGGAGGCGATATCACGGTTCGCGGAATTGTGGAGCACGCACACCTCGAGGCCGGCGGGAACATCGTGATTTCCCAGGGAATGAACGGCGGGGGAAGAGGCAGCCTGAAGGCCGGCGGCAATATCTCCGGTAAATTCTTTGAGAATGCGATTCTGGATGCACAGCACGAAATCTATGCCAGCATTATCATGAACAGCGTTGTTCGTGCCGGCGGATCGCTGATTCTGAATAAGGATATCGCAACGTTAGCCGGCGGTGAATGTACGGTGGGCTGCGGTGTTTATGCAAAAAACGTTGGGAATCCGTCCGGCAGTGTCACCAAGGTGCGAATTGAATCCCGGGAACTGAATGCCCTTTTAACGGAAAGCTCAAAAAAGCTGAAGAACCCCGAGGTTCTGCTCCATGAGCTGGACAATGCCCGCCGGGAGATGCGCGAATTTGAAGATCAGTTCGAGCGGCTGCATCAGCAGTTTATCCAGCAGCACCCGGAAGATGACGGCACAAAATTTGAGCAGGTGAACAAAGCGGCTGAAAAGAAGCGGATCCAGTTCTCCAAAAAGATTGAAGAACTGGAAGAACAGCATCAGCAGTCAGAAACTTCTTTAAATTCCTTCCTGAGCTATTCCATCATTGCCAAAGGCATGGTATACCCGGGGGTGAAGATGGAAATTGCCGGTTATACCTATAATGTGATCAAAGAAACAAGCTGCGCAAAATTTTATCTTACATATGGCAAGATTGAGTGGCGGCCTGCGACGCCAACTGATACGCCGGATACCATTAAGCATTAAACCCATGAAAAACAGATTCCGCTTCCAGGGCAGCACAGCGTTCCTGAGGCGGCGAAAGGAGTTGGAATTTTATGTTGAGCATTGACGAATTAAATGAAATACACCTGGACGTACTAAGAGAAATCGGAAATATCGGCGCTGGAAATGCAGCTACATCGCTCTCTCAAATGCTGAACGCAGAAGTCAACATGTCTGTGCCCAAGGTGCGGATTCTGGATATCAGCGACGCGGCCACCGCTCTTGGCGGCCCGGAAAACCCGGTCGTCGGGATTCTGACAAAGATTTCGGGGGAAATTGACGGGCTGATGATGTTTATCGTCGGACAGTCCTTTGCGGGGGCTGTGCTGGAAAGCCTGCTCGGCGAAAAGCAGGTCAGCTATGCCGCTCTGACAGAGATGCAGCTTTCTGCTATTTCCGAGATCGGCAATATTATGATTTCGGCCTATCTCGGGTCCATCAGTACCTTGTCTCAAATGTCCATCAAATCCTCTGTTCCGGCCATCGCGGTAGATATGGTCGGCGCTCTGCTGAGTGTGCCTGCCATTGAAATGCGCACCGTTTCGGATAAAATCATCTTCATTCAAGAGGATTTTCTCAGCTCTGCGGATGATATTACCTCCAATATGATGCTGATTCCGAGCATGGAATCGCTGGATAGATTAATGCAGAAATTAGGGATCCAATTATGAGCAATATGATAACCATCGGCATTTCCGATATGAAAGTAGTGAAGGGTGGTGAGCAGCTTGTCACATATGCGTTAGGTTCCTGTGTGGGTATTTGCCTGTACGATCCTCTGCGCAAGGTTGGCGGTCTGGGTCACATTATGCTTCCCAAATACCCTGCGGGAAACCCGAAAGAAAACAAATATCGGTTTGCTGATACCTGTATCACTGAAATGCTTCGGGAAATGGAACGGCTGGGCGCTTCTCGCGCCCAGCTCACGGCCAAAATCGCCGGGGGCGCCAAGATGTTCGAAGTTTCGGGGGACTCGGCCTTCGGCAATATCGGCCAGAGGAATGTAATGGCTGTTCGTGCCATGCTGGCCTATGAGAAGATTCCCATCAAAGCGCAGGACACCGGTCTGAACTACGGCAGAACCTTATATTTTACAACGGATGACGGCGTGATGACAATCAAATCCTTTGCGAATGGCGTAAAGGTCTATTGATCCCGGCGAAAAAAGCTTTCTATAAAATCCTGTAACGTGGATTTTAAAGAAAGCTTTTTTCCTAATCAAATTTCATTTCAAATGATTGTATGACTTCTCATGCGGGCAACAAAAAAGAGGAAACGGAAGATCCGTTTCCTCAGTCTGTATCTTTTCAGATCAGTCGCTGCTGAAGGGCAGCAAAGCGATATGACGGGAGCGTTTGATCGCAACAGTCAGTTCACGCTGATGATGTGCGCAGGTGCCGGTGACTCTGCGGGGCAGAATCTTTGCACGCTCTGAAATAAAGCGGCGCAGCTTCGCTACATCCTTATAATCGATGGTGTCGATCTTTTCTACGCAAAAACTACAAACCTTTTTGCGTCCCTTACGTCCGCCGCGACGATTGTCGCGCTCGGGCCGATCGTTTCTATCAGCCATGCCAAAAGCCTCCTTTTCTCAATTCAAAAAATAAAGTAAATACGTGAGAAAATCAGAACGGCAGATCGTCGTCTGTCGGGATTTCCTCAAAATCACCTGTGTTTCCGCTGGTGTAGGCGGGGGCAGAGGGCATCGGCGCATCGGAACGGCTGTAAGAGCCATATCCGGGGCTCGGAGCTCCACCTTCGCGTTTGGACTCCGCAAAATGCACGTTATCCGCCACGATTTCAAAAGCCTTGCGCTTGTTTCCGTCCTTGTCCTGATAGCTGCGGGTTTGAATCGAGCCCTGAACTGCAATTAACTGTCCCTTGCGGAAGTACTTGCATACAAACTCCGCGGTAGAACGCCATGCGACGATATCGATAAAATCCGCCTGACGCTCCGCGCCGGACTTAACATAAGACCGATCCACCGCAATCGTGAAGCTGGTGACGGCAATGTCACTGGTAGTGTGACGAAGCTCAGGGTCAGCAACCAGCCTGCCCATTAATACAGCCACGTTGAGCATATCGATCACTCTCTTTCAGCAGTTTCAGTTTTCTGGACTTCAACAGCCTTTTTCGGCTTTTCTTTCTTTACTTCTTTTTTGACAATGAGAGAACGAAGAACTCCGTCGGTGATCTTGTAGATACGATCCAGTTCCGCGATGAAGTCGGGAGCGCTGGTGAAGCTGATCAGGGTGTAGTAACCCTCGGTCTGCTTCTCAATGGGGTACGCAAAACGGCGTTTGCCCCACTCGTCCACAGAGTCGATCACAGCATTCTTTTCGATCAGAGTCTTAAACTTCTGAACATTTGTCTGGACTGCCTCTTCACCCTGTGTTGTAGACAGAATGAATACGGTTTCGTAAGAATTTTTTACATCTAGCATTTTAATTGCACCTCCTTCTGGACTTTGGCCCCAGCAGGACGCTGGAGCAAGGATTATGAAAAGCGCTGCCCTGTGGGGCAGGCCTAACAGATTAATTATATCAGCGAGGTTAAGGGGAGTCAAGCTATTTTTTCGCTCCGCAAGAATTTACTGGAAAAGTGATTCTTTCAAATAACGTGAATCAGAGAAAATCAAGCACTTATTCTCAAGCGGTGGGCATATCCCGCTTTTTATAAAGTATCTGCAATTTCCTTGATATACTTGCGGAAGCCTTCTCCAACCTCCGGATGCTCCAGCGCCACTTCCACCGTAGCCTGCAGAATGCCGAGCTTATTGCCCATATCATAGCGTTTGCCGGTGAACTCCACCGCGGTCATCCCCACGGTTTGGGCCAGCACGCGCATGGCGTCGGTCAGCTGGATTTCTCCGCCGCTTCCGGGCGGGGTACGATCAAGAATATCGAAAATCTCCGGCGGCAGCACGCAGCGCCCCAGAATGGAGTAGTACGAAAACACCTTATCGGGCGAGGGCTTTTCAATCATGTCGGTGCAGCGGAACAGGCGGTCGCGAACCGGTTCCACCTTCAGCGAGCTGTATCGGCCGATCACCTCGGGCGATACCTCGTTCACTCCCAGCACGCCCTTGCCGAATTCCTCATAGGCGCGGATCAGCTGGCCGCAGGCCGGGTCTTTTCCGATGATCACGTCGTCACCGTAAAGTACGGCAAACGGTTCGTTCCCAATAAAGGAGCGCGCACAGTTTACCGCGTGCCCAAGGCCGCGGGTTTCCTTCTGGCGCACAAAATAAATATTGGCCAAACGGGAAATCTCCACAATACTGTTGAGGGCAGCTTCTTTATCAGCGCCGCCCTTCGCCAGATGGGCTTCCAGCTCCGGAGCGCGGTCAAAATGGTCTTCAATCAGCCCTTTGCCGCGATTGGTAATGATCAAAATATCGGTAATGCCGGAATGAACGGCTTCCTCCACAATATACTGGATTGCCGGCTTATCCACAATGGGCAGCATTTCTTTCGGCATGGACTTTGAGACAGGAAGAACACGTGTGCCAAGCCCCGCGGCGGGGATGACAGCCTTCGTTATTTTCACAGAATTCCCTCCTACCGGTTATAATGAATAGAATAATTTTAGAATTAGATAACCCGCATCTAAAATAGGTAGCGGGTATTTCCCTCTTCGAGTTTCAAGGTTCTCTCAGCCGTCGGCAACTTGTTGCCATTCACGGCGTGAGGTTGTTATAACGAGAATGAAATGGCTAATCATTTTACCCTCAAAATAACAACATGTCCCCGCTCGAGGTTCTTATACAAAGAAATTCGGAAGATAAATAATAATAGAATAGCAGATGAGCAGGCATAAAGCCAGCGAAACATTCACGCCGCCGTTTTCCTGCAACGCTTTGTCGTACTCGGCTGCTATAGGGTATTCTGTTTTCAGCTTGCGGATACCTTCCACACAGTGCCGGTAATACAAACGGTTGCCTGCAAAACCGCAGTACATCATAATACCAGCCTGAATCAAAAGCGTAAGCAGAGGGGTGAACAGCAGGATAATGCTGCCCGGGTCAAGCAGGTATACAAGCTCAGTGACTTTCATCAGCTCTTCATAAGAAGGGTATACGCTGGTGCTCACTCCCGCCTGCTCATACAGTTTCATCAGCAGGGGAGAGGAATAATTCAGGGACACAAATGTGCTGATGACAAACAGAGCCGCCATCCACGCGGTAATGATCGTGCCGATCCGATACATTTTGCGGTACAGCATCCATCCACCCGAGAACAAAAAGGCCGAAAAACTGAAATGCCCACGGTTTGTCCTCTTTTTATGGAAGAAAACCGAAAGAAAATAAGAGGAATTGTTCTGAACAAATTTCGCGATTTCCCCGGCAGTGATATCGTCCTCGATGGGTTCGTCGGCCCGAATGGTGATGGGCGAAAAGGGGTTCGGCGCACTCTGGTACGGCGAATCGCCCTGCGCAGGGTCGAAAGGCGCATTGGGCGGGATGGGGCTGCCCGGATTCTGATACCCCGAATTCTGGTATGGATTCTGGTAGCCAGGCGGATCATTCCGGAAAGGCACCTGACCCTGGTGAGACGGCGAAGCCGCGTCCGACCGGTTCAGAGAAGAACCGCACCGGCTGCAGAACAGCGCGTCCGACGGATTATTTCTGCCGCAAACCGGGCATACAATCTCTGAATCCTTTTTAGGTGCGGCAGAATCCTCCGCGGGGGGAGTCCAGTATGTTCCGGTATTGTGCGTATCTGAAAACAGGCATTTGCCCTCTTTTTCATAACAGTGCCGATGGTAAGGCGCCCCGCAATCCGGGCAGACAACAATGTCATCGTCAGCCTGAAAGGGAATGCCGCAGACCGGGCATTTGATGCCAGTATACTTCATGCTTGAAAGCCTCCTGTAATAGATCGCCGGTGATCCATCCCCGGCGAGAGGATCTTTATATCCTTAATACAATTATTGTACCTAATTCTGCCGGAAACTGCAATCATTTCTTGCATAAGTTTTCAGTACGTTCACAGACTGACCAGGGGCAGAAAGATGGTTTTTCTTTACATTTGACCAAAAATAACTTATAATATTTTATTATTGTGCAGAAACAAAACTTTGATTTGTGATAGAAGGATGGTACGGATGCTGCAATTTGAGGAATTAAGGCTGGCGCTGGAAAAGCTCAGGCCGGACATTAACGACCTGGCGGATGCGCTTGGGCTGCAGGGCATGAAGGAAGAGATTTCGCAGCTGGACGAGCGGGCCGCGATGCCCGGTTTTTGGGACGACATGGAGCGTTCCCAGAAAATCCTTCAGCGTTCCAGCATGCTGAAGAATAAAATCGCCAATTATGAAAAACTGTGTTCTTCTCTGGAGGATGCGCTGGCTCTGGTAGAGCTGGCGGATGAAGCCGAGGATCTCTCTTTGCTGCCGGAGGCACAGCAGGAATACCAGAAAATACAGACGGAGCTGGAAGCGATTCGCCTGACAACCCTGCTCAAGGGGGAATACGACGCCAAGAACGCGATCTTAACCTTTCACGCGGGCGCGGGCGGAACAGAGGCGCAGGACTGGGCCTCGATGCTGTACCGCATGTACTGCCGCTGGGCGGAGCGCCACGGCTTTCAGGTCAAAACGCTGGATTATCTGGATGGGGAAGAAGCCGGCCTGAAGAGTGCTTCCATTTTAATTGAAGGCATAAACGCATACGGCTTTCTAAAGAGTGAGGCGGGTGTTCACCGTTTGGTGCGCGTGTCTCCCTTTGACGCGTCGGGCCGCCGCCATACTTCTTTCGCTTCGCTTGAGGTCATGCCGGAAATCGACAGCGATACCTCTGTGGAGATCAGCCCGGATGATATTGAAATGCAGGTATACCGCGCGAGCGGCGCGGGAGGACAGAAGGTCAATAAGACCTCTTCGGCCGTGCGTCTGACGCATAAGCCCACCGGCATCGTTGTTTCCTGCCAGGTGGAGCGCAGCCAGTACCAGAACCGCGATGTCGCGATGAAAATGCTGATTTCAAAGCTCGTTGAGATCAAAGAACGTGAGCATTTGGAAAAGATTGAGGATATTAAGGGCGATCAGAAGGAAATTGCCTGGGGCAGCCAGATCCGCTCTTATGTTTTCATGCCCTACACGCTGGCGAAGGATCACCGCACCGGCTTTGAAATGGGCAATATCTCCGCCGTGATGGACGGCGATCTGGATGGCTTTATCAACGCATATCTCAAGGCGCAGAATCTTGGCACATTGGGAGAAAACATCGAGTAAACAGGGGGCCGTGTCTTGTCTTTTGTGAAATCTAAGATGAATTCCCTGAAGAAGAACCAGTTTTTAAAAAACGTAGCGGTTCTCACCGGCGGCACAGCCGTGGCGCAGGTATTGCTGCCTTTTGCATTTATGCCGATTTTGGGGCGGCTTTACGGGCCGGAGCTTCAGGGTATTTATGGTATCTATGTGTACATCACCAGTATTACGCAGCAAATCGCCTGCTTCCGTTATGATTACGCCATTGTCGTGGCGGATAGTGATGAGGAGGCAGGCGGTGCCTTTGTACTCAGCGCTTTGCTGGCAGTTTTGTTTTCGGCACTGTTAGGGCTGATCATGTGGCCGTTTATTCCGCAGATCGGCACGCGCTTTCACCTGACGGGCGGTGCAGAAAACACTTTATGGATGGTTCCGCTGACAACATTAATCTGCGGCCTGACCACTGCGCTGAACTATTTTAATGTAAGGCATGAAAAGTATAAAGTAATTTCGGCTTCCAATATTATTCGTGTTTCCGTGATGATTGCGACCCAGCTTGTTTTGGGCTATCTTGGCGCGGGATATTGGGGCATGATTATTGGGCAGTTCCTTTCCTATTTCTTTGGCAACTTCCGTATGGTGATGACCCTCAAAGGGCGGATTCACCGTTATATGTTCCGCCTGCCTTTTTTAAAGAAGATTGCGCGTAAAAATGTGGCGTACCCCAAATATATGTTGCCCAGTGCCATCGCGAACAGCCTTTCGATGAATATGACGGGCCTGTTTGTTCAAATGCAGTTCGGCGGAATAATGAATGGCTATTACAGCCAGATTAACCGTCTGCTGGGTAATCCGCTTACACTGGTTTCCAGCGCGGTGTCCCAGGTGTTCCTGCGGGGCGCCTCGGCGGACAAGCACAACGGGGAAAAGCTGAGCAAGACCTTTTCCACGGTGACAAAATGGCTGACCATTTTGTCTATTTTCCCCTTCGGCTTCCTTTTGCTGTGGGGCGATCCGATTATTCCCTTGTTCCTCGGTCCGGAGTGGAAGCCGATTCCGGAATACCTGAAATACCTGATCCCGCTGTTCATGGTGCGGTTTGTTGTAACGCCTTTGACCAACAGTGCAATTGCACTCGGGCGGCAGAAGGCTACGATGGTCTGGCAATTCTTCCTGCTGATTACCGTATCGGTTCCGTCGCTGCTGACCTTTGTGATCCCCATGACGTTTGAACAGTATCTGCTGGCCGCATCCTTGCCGATGGCCGGTGCTTATCTGATTTTTTACCGCTTCTGCCAGACGATTGTCAGAAATGCAAAATAAGTAAAATGTGGAGAGGTAACTGAAATGCAACAAAAACAGAGTAAGCTGCGCCTGAAAGAGCGCTTCAGACAGATGACAGGCTACATGAAAAGCAACAAGCCTTTCTCCTATACGCTGGCCTTGCTGCTGGTTTCCCTGTTTTTTCTGGGAGTCAACACGTATCAGAATGTTTACAACGTTCTGATGAATGACGACGTGATCAACGAGGACGCCGTTAAGATTGAATTCCACGATAAAAACCTGGAACGCGAGGTGCGTAATCTGCTCGAGCGCCCCAAGGATGACATTTACGATGTGGATGTGGAGAAGATCAGTATTCTGACGATTCAGAATGTGCCGGTGAAGGATATTCAGGATTTGAAATACTTCAAGGGCCTTTCCAAGCTGACGATTTCTTCCGCAAAGATCACTGATGTCAGCGCGCTGAAGGATATTCCGTATCTCAAAGAACTTGATCTCTCCAGCAATCAGATTGCTGACGTCACTCCGCTGGGGCAGATCAATACCCTGCAGCGTCTGACACTGGCGGGCAACTATATTCGCGATATGTCTCCGCTGTACTCGCTGAAAAACCTGACGGAACTGAATCTGTCCGGCAACTCGATCATCGGCGTCACCTCGGATATCACAAAGCTGACAAATCTGAAAAGCCTGAATCTGTCTCGCAACCGCATTACCGATAACAGCGTTTTTTCGGGGATGCCGCAGCTGAATATTCTGAATCTTACCTCCAACCGCATCATGGTGGCCAAGCCCCTGACCGGTATGGATCAGTTGTACGAGTATTCTCTGGAGAGCAACTCTTTGACCACAATCGGTGATTTGGGCGATCTTCCTGTGCTGGAAAAGCTCAGTGTAGCGTCCAACTGTTTGACGGACATCAACTTTGCCTCAAAATATCCCTGGCTGTTGGAGCTGACGATCAGCCTGAACAACATTTCCTCTCTGGAGCCGCTGAAAAACAACACCGAGCTTCAGGTGCTGAAAATGCAGTACACCGACATTAAGGATGTTTCCATTCTGGAAAAGCTGCCGCAATTCAACTCCATTTTCCTGGATCCCGAATTCGACCGTTCGAAAATCCGCTTCTTGCAGGGCCGTTTCCGCAATGGCGACCTGCTGACAAAACAATATCTGCTGAACGAAAAATATGGCTTTGAGGAGACCGACGAATGATCTGGAAAGAGCTTATCGTTGTCCTTGGCCTTTTGATTTCGCTGATCTTGTTTAAAAAGGCATCGGCAACACTGAATATTGGAAAAATCAATCTGCTTTCTTATACGATGTACCTGTTTTTGCTGCAGACGTATATCGGTGCCGCCATGGTGTATCTGGGGGATCACAATCATTACACGATGAAGTACATTACGGTCGACAGCAGCTTTGACCTGATGTTCTACAGCGTTCTGCTTTCCGCGATTCTGTTCCCGCTGACCATCATCGTGCTTTACCAGTGCTTTCATATCGACATCAAACAGCGCTACAAAAGCTATTTGAAAAAGTCGGTTGAGGTGAAGCATGAGAGACTGGCCTTTTACGCGATTTCGGGCATCGGGTTTATCTGCTGTGTGATGCTTCTGATCTATATCATCAAGATCGGCTATTTCCCCTTGCTGCGCCTGGTGCGCACTCCGGCCGGCTTTGAGTTCGGCGTGGAGCGCCAGCGGATTTCGCAGATCGTGATCGTCAACAGCTACGTCAAAAACCTTTTGCTGGGGCTGTTTCTGCCGCTGCTGTCTTATGTCGCGTTTGCCTACGCAGTGGTACTCAAAAAATTCTGGTGGTGGGCTCTTACCGCTGTGTTAGTAGGCTCGGCCATCGTTTCCGCGACCATCAATTTTGAGAAATCCCCAGTGCTGTTCTACCTGTTTGTGCTGCTCCTGATCCTCATGTATGAGCGCGGCGGCATCTCCCGCAGGGTGGTGTTCGGTTTTGGCGCTGCCATGGCTCTGTTCATCGTATTTATTTATGGGCGGATGGGGTACAGTTTTACCTCCGGCGACAGCAACTTTTATAACGGCCCGATCGGCCGCACGCTGTTTACCCAGGTGGGCACGCTGACGATGCACTTTGACTTGTTCCCGACGATCTTCCCGTTTCTGCATGGCCGCAGCCTGTCGCCGACGGCGATGCACCTGTTGGGCATCGACGGGAGCTATGTCCGTTCCGCCAAGCTGGTCATGGATTTTTACGGTTCCGAGAAAGTGTACGACGGTACCGGCGGCGTGATGAACGCCTTTTATATCGGCGAGGCCTACGCGAATTTCGGCTTCTGGGGGATGGTTCTCTCCATCGTGTATATGGGGCTTGTGATGGGCGTTCTGTTTTATGCGTTTACCCGTCTGCGTAAAACCCCTTATCAGCTGGCACTGACCGCGATGCTCACCAGCCGCCTGGCGCTGGCGACACAGGGCGGGTTCGTAGACTTTATTTACAATTTTCAAACCTATCTTCTGTTGTTCTTCCTGGTGGCCGGGCATTTCGCCCCCTGGATTTGGGAACGCCTGTCGCCCCGTGCGCCGGCGGGCCTGATCAAGCTGTTGGATCGTCTCGAGGGAAAAGAAAAGAAGGCGGCGGGAAAATCATGACGATTTTATACCTGACTTATATTGATTTTGGGGATTTCCAGTCCGGCTCGTCCGTTCGTCCGCAGATGATGTATGAGGCGTTTCTGTCTCTTGGCTGCGAGGTCAAGCTCTTACAGGCGCAGCAGAACCGCCGCGAGCAGCGCCGCCATGCGGTGGAGGAGATCAACCGCTGGCTCGATACAAACCGGCCCGACTTTTGTTATGTAGAGAGCCCCTCCGGCCCGATTTTCCATGGCTTTGACCGAAAGCTCATCCGTCGGGTACACAAAATGGGAATTCCGGTCGGGTATTTTTACCGGGACGCCGCTTTCCGTTTTGACGAGGTGTTCATCCCCGGCAGAAAGAGCCTCAAGCAGCACGTGATTGCGTGGATGTCGGAGCGCGACGTGCGGTTTCTCAAAAAGAATACGGACCTTGTTTACCTGCCTACCGAGAGCATGGAGCAGTATTTTGATTTCCCGCATGTGGCATTTCTGCCGCCGGCCTGTATGGGCAGCCGCGGCAATAAGCTGGGGAAACTTCCCGGCAAGCGCAGCATTTATGTAGGCGGAGTCTCGAAGCGCTACGGTACGGACACCTTGCTGAAAGCCTTTGATCTGCTCAATGGGGACGGGGACGAGTTCCCGCTCACGCTGGTCTGCCGTCCGCAGGGAGTCGCCTATATTGAAGAGAAGGTTCGGAACAAGCCCTGGCTGAAGCTGGTACATGCTTCCGGCGCAAAAGAGCTGGCTCCGCTGTATGAGCAGGCGGATTTGGCCCTTTATCCCATCGAAAAGAATGCGTATAATGATTTTGCGTTCTCCGTCAAGCTGATGGAATACCTAGAATACGGCCTGCCGATGGTGGCGGTAAACTGTACGGAAACCGAAAAGTTTATCCAGAAATATTCGCTGGGGCTCGTGTGCGAAAACGATCCCACGGATTTTGCAGAGAAAGTATCCGAGCTGCTCAGAGATACCGAGCTGTATGCCCACTGTGCGAAAAATGCCGCACAGGCGGTGCAGGGAAACCTCTGGACAGACCGGGCAAAAACCGTCCTTGCAGATTTGGGCGGCAGTCAGGGGGAGAAGCAGGCA
This sequence comes from Faecalispora jeddahensis, assembly GCF_000577335.1. Lineage (GTDB taxonomy): Bacteria > Bacillota > Clostridia > Oscillospirales > Acutalibacteraceae > Faecalispora > Faecalispora jeddahensis. The sequence continues at coordinate 21,715 of NZ_CBYL010000031.1, forward strand.
TGAAAATAGCGTTTGTGTCGGCGGCCAGCTCCAGCCATACGGTCAAGTGGGTGAACGCCCTATGTAAAAGAGGGCATAAGGTACGGCTGTATTCGCTGCCGGAGCATGAAAACCGCCAGAAAAACCTGAATCCCGAGGTAGAAGTAGTATATCTGGGCAAGAGCGGGTTTGCCGGGTATTTTTTGAACGGCGGCGAGCTGCGCCGTGATCTGGCGGACTTTGCGCCCGATGTCATCAATGCCCATTATGCTAGCGGCTACGGTACGCTGGTTCGTATGGCACGCTCGCACCCGCTGGTGCTGTCTGTATGGGGCAGCGACGTGTATGAGTTTCCGCTGAAAAGCCCGGTGCATAAGTTTCTGGTAGCCGGTAACCTGAAGGCCGCGGATGTTGTGGCTTCTACCAGCGAGGTGATGGCGAATCAGGTACGTCGTGTCTTTGGGGAACAGCGCAAAATCTGGATTACCCCTTTCGGCGTGGACTGTTCACAGTTTTCTCCGCAGCCGCAGGAGCATGACGGCTTTTGCGTCGGTGCGGTGAAAGCGCTGGAGGATGTCTACGGCATGGATGACCTGATCCGCGCGTTCGCGCTGTTTGTGCAGAAAGCACCGCCGGGCTCGTATTCCCTGAAGATTTACGGGAAAGGCAGCCGGCAGGAGTCGCTACAGCAGCTGATCGATTCGCTTGGTCTTTCTAAGTGCGCGAGTCTGTGCGGCGTGATCCCCAATCCGCAGGTGCCGAAGGTGTTGAGCAGTATGGACGCGGTCTGTCTGCCGAGCCGTTCCGAGAGCTTCGGTGTTTCGGCTGTAGAGGCAATGGCCTGCGGCGTTCCCGTGGTGGCCAGCAATGTAGACGGCTTTTTGGAGACTGTGGAGGATGGCGTCACCGGCTTTCTGGCTCCCTGCGGGGATGTGGAAGCACTGGCGGAGCATCTGCTGAGACTCTGTCAGGATACCGCGTTGCGCAGCCAGATGGGCGAGTCGGGCCGTGAGCGGGTACTTCGTCTGTTTGACTTTAAAAAGAATGTGGAGCAGATGGAGCAGGTTTACGAAGCCGCGATTGCAGAACATAAAAAGGGGCTGTAAATGGGCCTCTGAAAAACATACAAACCATTGAAATTGCGTAGCCGCAAAGTTGTTTTACAATTTTATGGCTGCGCAATTTTTTCGGCAGTTTAAAAAAGCGCTTTGCCTTTTGGCAAAGCGCTTTTTTATTTTATTCTCTGTGGCTTTGGAATTTCCCCGAAAGCTTAGCCTGCTGCAAAATATGTCCTTCCATTTTGTGGAGGAGGTCTTGCTTTCTGCTGTCTGAGGCCAAATCGATTTGGCAGTCCAGAACGAAAACGGTAAATACATAGGTGTGAATGGATCGCAGCGGCGGTTTCGGCCCCTTGTATCGGTTTCTGCCGTAAGCGATACCCTGTATGGCGCCGCCGAAGGAAGCAACAGTCTCGCCACGCGGTATTCCTTCTGGAATAACGGTCTGTACCGGCAGATTCCAAATCACCCAGTGGTTATAGTTCGGAAAAATAGGGTGCGACGCATCGTCGAGGGTAATTGCAATGGATTTTGCATTGGGGTCGATGCCTTCTATTTCAAAATCCGGAGACAGATCGTCTCCCCGGGCTGTATACCGTTCGGGAATCCAGGCTCCTTCCGCAAATGCACTGCTTTTGATTTTGAGCGTTTCCATACCATATCCTCCTGATATTAAGTATCATCGGATGAAACCTCTGATGTAAAGTTCGTAGTGGATAAACAGTCCATGTCGCAGAACCGGCTCTGAAGCTCCTGAAAGAATCTTGAAATATGGAATCCATCCATCAGCGCGTGGTTGACCAGCACGGTTACCGGAATTTTGATTCTTCCCTCGGTCTGAAAATGTTTTCCCCAGGTAATGCGCGGGTTGCTGTCGGCAGGGGCCGGTACTGGCTGAACGAGTGCGGTGTAGCTTGCCCAGGGGAGAGTAGAGATGAAAAACAGATGTTCTTCGTCCCCGCAATCCTCAATTCCCGCCGCTTCCTGCGCCTTTTTCTGCCTGTGCTTTGCATCAAGAAGATATTCCTGAAAAGGCAGGCGCTCATCCGCAGTACAGTAGCAATAGCTTCCGTTTTCCGCCGCAAGCGTATAGGAGGGAATGCAGTGGTCAAATTCAATGATTTTGTCTTGCCGGATCCGCTGACGAAATTCAGGGATTGCGTTTGCCGTACCGGTTACAAGGTACAGCAGTGTCAGGAAAAAGGGCCAGCCGTTTTCTTTGATACAATCCACGAGCTCCGTAATATCAAGAGGAACCGTCATTCCGGCATAAGGGTAAGCCATGTTGCGGAAATAATCGAATTGCCCCCGGCGCGGGTAGTGCTCCATATCAAGATAATGATAATTCATGGTTCTCTCTCCTTATTGGGTAAGAAAACCGCTGGCTCTCATCCGAATATTGCTCCATCCCCTTGAGGGGAAGAGAGAAAGCAGATGAAAGCCAGCAGTTCAAATATTTCGGCGCTCGAAAACACTTGCTTTCATTTGTCAAAGTGTTCGCCGCGCAAATGAATTTTCTTAGCAGAAAGACGAGCCGTTTGAACAGGCCGGCCTTATTTTAGGAGCTTGTATATGGTCAGGCATTTTTCCGTTAAGCATACAATATTGGCATCTGTTTTGAAATGCCAATGTACGCCTGGCTTCCTCTGATCAAGATCAACTTTAATCCCCATCAGTCCGCCTGCTTTTACCGGCTTCCGCCGCCACCGCCGCCGGAGAAACCACCGCCGCCAACAGAGCCTGCAGCACCGCCGGTTCCGTTTAAATTGGGGGCAGCAGCATGAGAAATATGATTTGTCATGGTCATAAAGTAAATCATACGGTAAGAGTTGTAGCCATACATGCCTGAAAAGGATTCATAATAAATGGGATCAAGAGCTTCCATGCTTTTCAGCACCTGCTCGCCAATATCGAATAGAGCGGCAAATACAAGATAATCGCCCCAAAGCTCTCGCGGAGCCGGGCCGTCTTTCTGATGCACTTTCATTCCAATCAGGTATTTCTGGAAGCCTATCATTCGGACCGCCTGATCGAAACCGGAGGCAGTGAATCGGACAACATCGTTTTTATCTTTAGCCGCCACACTCAGGAGAATCAATTCTTTTTCTCCTTCGCTTTCGACCTCTTTGGCCCACTCCGTAAGCTTTTCATAAAGTTTTTCCGCCCGCTTTTCTATCGCAGAGCTCCAAAGAATTCCATCCAGATCGGCGCCTGCGGTCAGAATGGCATACAGCGATTGCTCCACTGCGGCAGAGGGTATTTTCTCCGGCTGAAAGACGATGACTTCTTCCGGTTTTGATTTCTTTTTACCTTGTGGGTTTTCACGCTCTTCGATGCTGATATATCCTGCCTTTTGCCAGCGGATGAGATAAGCGCCCATCAGCTTATCACAGGAAATTCCCTTGCGCAGCAATTTCATTGCGGCATATACGGCAGGGATACTGCCGCCAAAGGGAACCGACCACGTGGGTTCGATTTGATCTCTCGCAGCCAGCCTTACCGCCGTGCCGTCCGCAAGCTTGTAGCGTGAAAAGAAGAGGGCGAACGCCGCGGCGCCCCCGATGATTAGCACAGCAAAAATAGCGCCCAGAATATAGAGCGCGATTGGTGATTCCTCGTTTTCCGCGTTTTTCTGCAGGTCTTCAAAAGACATATCTGCTTTGGCGGCCTGCGGGAACAACTCCCTTTCAAAGCGGCACAGCAGATTCACATAATCTCCGCCGCCCAAAGACTCGGAGGAATCAGCGGTCAGAATTCCGCTGTCGGCGATCTGCACTTCACCGGGGAAGCCGTATCCCCAGATCCGGGCGTTATTTTCCGTCAGGGAAGTGTTTGCCATTCGGATTTTGACTGAGACCGATTCCGGAGCGCTGGAAAGATCCGACACAAACTGATGATAGAATCCTGCATAGTCACCGTAATCCTTTACCAGCCCGTCCAGAACATACTGGATGGTGTATTGATGATCGCCATATGTGCCGATTCCCCAGCAAAGCTCATAGCCGTCGGATGTTTCCAGAATACCGCAGGTACCGGCCTTTTCTTCTCTGGAACGGTCCGCATCCCAGGTGCTCAGTGTTTCGTATTGCGTGCCAGACTCGTCCTTTACAGTAAGAGAATGAACGCTCATGCCATCCATGTGATTCAGGGCCTTGTAATATTCCGTGCCGCTGTACACACCGCGAACGTTCCAGACCTCTGTGATGGCTGCGGAACCGTCGCTCCGCAAAGCGGCGTCGATACGAATGGATGGAATCGCATCTTCCGCCGCAAAAGCCGGAACTGCGCTGAAAATAAAGAGTATCGTAACAATGACGGAAAGCAGAAGTGTTTTCTTACGGTTTGATTTCATAAGCTTCTCCTGTGTTGCATTATATTTTTTATTTTTATAGAGAAACTGCCCAAGGTGCCGGCCTGCCGTGAAAATGACTACTGGGAAACAGGTATTCCATAACCTTGTTGTTTTCTTATGTTTATCGGCGCAAGTCAATCAAAATCAAAATGTTCTGCAATCTTATCATAATCCCATTGCCACTGATCCGCCGCAAATGGCTTGAGCAATGTAAACGTTTCGGAATCCAATAATTTGTTCATGCCGGGATTGGCAATCAGAATAGAAATATTGCTCAGCCAGGTTTCATCCTTTGATTCAGCAGCCAATTTTGCGGCAAGCTCCAACGGCTTTACAAGCAATTCGGAGGAAATGCGCTGAAGACGGTCCAGAATTCGTTCGGCCCCAGGCCAGTTTAAATCCTGCAGCCAGTTGAGCAAATCCGCCAGATACGGTTTGATTTCTTCATCACTCAGTATTAAAAAGAGAATCGAGGCGTTTTCCCAGCTGTCAAAATGATCGGTTGGCTGCAGTAGGTACTGATGATCCGTTTCTTGCAATGCCGCGATAAATCCGGATTTTGTTTGATCTGCTGTGCTGTTCCAGGATAAATCTTTTAATATGCCCTCTTGTTTTTGATTCATGTATCGATCTCCTGTTCGTTGCATCTATCTGAAACTGGTAAGTCTGATTTTAGAATACCATGAAGTTTGTATGTTTGTAAGCCAAAAAGCGTTACCGCTCCGTTCTTCAGCCGCGCTTCATCCGTTTTTGCTGGCGCACATCCTTGCCCAGAAACGTCAGGCGCACGTAGCTCCCGATGATCCGGGAAACAAAACGTTCGGAATAGCGCTTTTGCAGCTCGTACAAAGAAAGATTGGTGCTGATGATCGTGGGCCGCCCGGCCATCAGGCGCGTATTGACAATATTGTATATGGCGGCGTCGATGAACGAGGTGGAAAATTCGGTCCCAAGGTCATCGAGAAGCAAAAGATCGCAGCCGAGCAGCAGCGCGTTGGTATCCTCGTCCTCTTCCGCGCGCCCAAAGCGTTCCCTCTCCAGGCTGGTAGCCATATTCTGCGCGGAGAGATAAATCACTCCAAAGCCTTTTCCCACAGCTTCGCGCGCGATGGCCAGGGACAAATGGGTTTTGCCAAGGCCGGTTCCGCCCTGCAGGATCAGGCTGGGGGATTTCAGGGAAAAGTCCCGCGCGTAGGTGCGGCAGAAATGAAAAATGTTCTCCATCTGCTTTTTGGGCGCGATTTCCCCTTCGTTCTGGGGCACTTCAGGGTAATGCTCCAAAGAAAATTCCTCAAAAGAGCAAAGGGAGAGCGGCGTCATTTCATTCAGACGCTGATAGGCGGTTTTGCGCAGAAGATCGCGCAGGCAGCTGCACATTCTGCCGTCCACATACCCGGTGTCACCGCATTTTTTGCACTGATAGTGGGGGTTCAGGTAGTCCTGCTCCAAACCTGCCTGGCGCAGCATCTGGTTCAGCTCCTGCTGTAAAGAGAGGTTTTTCTCTTTCAGGCGGGTCAGCTCCGTTACGGTATCGCTGCCGTTCAGCACGGCCTTGGCCGCGCCGATGGCCGTTGCGGCCAGCTGGCGCTCTATTTCGTGCGCACGGGGATACATGGCGTAAAAAGCCCTGCGGCGCTCGTCCGCGGATTCGTTTTCACGCATACGACGGTCGTTCAGAATACCAAGAGCGACTTGGTAAATATCCTTTCCATAGGCCATCGACGCATCATTCCTTTCCCAATAAATCAGGAACCTGAGCGCTCATGCGCTCGTATTCCTCAATATCATAAGTAGTTTGCTGCAGTTTTGACTGTTTTTGCACGGTAGTTTTTTCTTTTTGTTCCATCGCGGCCTGCTGGGGTGTTGTGATGCCCTCTCGCTGCCAGCGCTCCAGAATCTTGTTCATATAGCTCAGGCTCAGCTTTCCAATGGCGTCTACGCTGCGGTCGTAGGCCTCGCGCACCATCTGGGGTGAAAATTTCCATTCCAGCAGCCAGCGGTCCGAATACCGTTCCTCCCGCGCGCTCGGGGCACGGGGAGAGAGGCGCAGAGCCTGTTCGATTTTTCTCCATGCCTTATTGATTTCGTCCAGCCGGCGCAGTTTTTCTTCCGCCTGCAGATGTGTGGAGATGCCCTCTTCCGCCCAGTCGCGGGCCACCGCCTCTATGTAGCTGGTGTTGTCCTTGCCCTTGCTCTTGACAAACTGCAGAAGCATCAGGGTAACGTCCACGGGCAGGCCGTAGTCATCGTGAATCGCCAGCAGAGTAGAAGAAAGCCCCGGGGAGAGGGGACGCCCCAAAAGCTGCTGGGCCTCCTGCATCAAAAAGCGGATTTCTGCCGACTGATTGATCCGTTCCGCAATAAACAGGCCGTCCGGCTTGGGGATGCGGCGCGGCGGGACAGGGGGAAGGCTTTCGGCGATGGGAGCAGCAGCCAGCGGAAACTCCGGCTGCAGGGGGCGTTCCGCGTCAGCCGGCTGTACCGCCTGTTCCGGAACCTCCTCCGCTACAAGGCCGACCTGCACCCAGTACTGCATTGCGTCCTGCACGTCGGAGGCCGTGATGCCCAGTGCGGCAGCGATCGCCTCATGCGTAAAGGATTCTTCCGCGTGGCGAAGTGCCCACAGAAGAACCTTCAGCTGATTCGGGCTGGCCATTTTAATATGGGAATCGACTAATGTGCTGGGAACGGCAAAAACCGATTTCCATGCACCGGGATGAATAGAAAAAACCATGGTATACTCCTTTGTACGATTGATCCCACGCGGGATGGGCGGGCAAATCAGAACTGCGCGGCCCTACCGGCAGGATCAATAAAAAAAGACATGACATACTTTTCAGCTGTTTCAAAAAGGAATCATGTCGGCAAAATATATTTTTGTGATATCATGAATCAAAAGCCGGTCTGCAAAGAACGCCATAAGATCGGAATTGTCAGGCTAGTGATTCCATGCTCTCTCAGGCGTCGAAAACTTTGCTTTCGTTTATATCGTGAGGTTATTATATCATAAAATAAGCAGGCTTACGAAAATATGATCGAAATTCTCGAAAGCACGAAATGGGTGCCTGAATATTCTCCTGGCAGCCCAAAGCTTTACTTGGCCGTTTAGCATTAAATTATTATACCACATTTCGGCAAGGGAAGGAATAGAAAGGCCAAATGGAAGGGCCGGAAAATAAAAATAAAAAATTTGGAAAAAGGTATTGACTTAAGGCGAATTCTGTCATATAATAACTCTCGCAGTTTGTTTGCGGATGTAGCTCATCTGGTAGAGCGCCACCTTGCCAAGGTGGAGGTAGCGAGTTCGAGCCTCGTCATCCGCTCCAAAACAACCACGAAGCAGGATTGCTTCGTGGTTGTTTCATTTTCTGCAAATTTTATCAAACTACCCATAAGAATCGTCTTTACTGTATGACTGGAACATGGTATTCTTCTCTTATCTATTTAGAATACATTTAGTAGGGCGGAGGGTGATTGTATGCAGGGCTATTTTATCATTTTTGCATTGATCGCACTGATCTTTTGCGTTTTGTTTCGCTCCCGGCAATTGAAAAAGTTAGGAATCAAGGCAGTGCATTTCGGTAAAATCGATCGAAAAGATTTCTTCATTCCTCCCTTTGTTCTTCTGTATTTTTATCTCATTGCTGCAAACAGTTTCGATTTGCCCCGAATGGGTGCTGTGTTGGATCACAATGAGATTGCCGCATGGCTTGGCGCAGCGCTTTGTGTTTTGGCGCCGGTCCTGTTTCTTTGGGGAGTGATTTCGTTCGGGAAAAGCTTCCGTGTTGGTATCGATCTCGATAAACCCGGCGCGCTTGTTTCCAATGGAGCTTTTTCTATCAGCCGAAATCCACTTTATGTTGCTTTTATGATGATTTTGATCGGAGTGTTTTTGATTTTCCCTACGTGGATATTTTTCGCATATCTGGTTGCAGGCGTATGGCTGATCGATCGTCAGGTTTGCCGGGAGGAAAACTCACTCAGGGAGATTTATGGCAAGGAATACGATGCGTATTGTAATAAGGTAAGGCGTTATATCTGACGGTCTGATGCAAAGCAATATTAAGATAAGACACATCCTTTTGAATTTGCCGTTGTTCTTCATCTGAATCATAATTGCTGATGATTTCGCATTCCTTATAGCAGAGAAGGCCAATCGATGCGATTGGCCTTCTCTGCTGTTGCTCTATTCGATTCCCGAACGTTTTTCGTCATTCGGATTTTACGCTTTGCGTAGCCGGTGTTTGTAATTGCTTGCCGGGTGTGGAAGAAGATTCAGAAGCTGCCGGAGCAGCTTTTGGAAGAAGCTTTTGGGGAACGGGCAGCTTGATCTGAGTCAGCATCAGCGCGCTGAACATCAGAACACAGCCGCAGATTTCCCGCAGGCTCATGACCTCCTGGAACATCAAAGCGCCGGAAATGACGCCGAAAAGGGATTCCGTGCTGAGAATCAGCCCTGCGATCGTCGGTGAAACGGTTTTTTGGCCAAGGGCCTGAAATGTGTATGCAACGCCGACAACCATGATTCCCGTGTACAAAATCGGGCCGATGCTTGCTGTTACCGACTGAAGATTCGGCGATTCCATCTGGAAGGCGCAGAAAAGGGACAAAACGCCCGCAACCAAAAACTCCACCGGAACCAGCTCCAGACTGTTGGTTTTCTTGGAGTAGGTATCCACCAGGGTGATTTGTATGGCCCAGAACAGAGAGCCGATGAAAACATAAAAATCGCCCTTGGATACGCTGAAATGTTCAGACATACACAAAAAGTATAATCCCACCGCGGCCAGCGCGATGCTCACCCAGGTCATCAGTTCTGTTTTGCGGTGGAAGAACAGGCCGATCAGAGGAATGATAACAATGTACATCGCGGTGATAAACCCGGTTTTCCCCACAGTGGTATCGGCAAGCCCCAACTGCTGAAAATAAGCGCCCAAAAACATGGCGATTCCGCAAAGTCCTCCGCCGATCACGAGATCCTTTCGCAGAAACGGGTTTCGACCCTCGTGGCCGACGCGCTTCAGAATCAGGCTCAGCGGGAAAAAGATGACGGCTCCCGTCAAAAACCGGGCGGCGCCAAAGGAAAAGGGCCCAAGGTACAGCGTGCCCAGCTTTTGTGGCACAAGGGCGGTTCCCCAGATTACGGCACAAAGGGAGAGCATCAGCTCCCCCCGGTATTGCTTCAGTCGATGCATTGGGATTCAGTCCTTTATCATGAAACTTCCAACTCATTGTATCATTATTCATTATGTAAAACAAGCGAATTTCTCGCGTCCCGTCGAAAAAACGTTGGAACCGCCGGGCTTTTTCCGGGGGAAAAGAGACTGTAAAAAGCAATAATGGTACGGCATTCCCAGTTTTGATTCCCTCGCCGCCCAAAAGGCGACACAATGCTTCCGTTTATATTTTAAATTTATTTTCAAAGAGAAAACCGTGAATTCAGTAAATATTCCGATATTTTATACAGGGTGGGAATGTTTGGGTCGGTTCGCGGAAGAAAAGGGATTCTTGCCGAAGAAAGCCCTTCGTTTTTTGAGATTTTGAGCACGATTTTTCTCTTTGGCTACCATTGGGCCGGTTTTGGAAATACACTATACAAAGCGTCGGGTTTCAAGGGGGATTTTTTACTCAAATTTTGTAGGATTTACATGCGGCAGTTTCTATGAAAAAGCAGGAAAGTATGTTATACTATGAAATGTTTGTGAATTTTTCAAAAGAGGTAATTGGATGGACATTAGAAACGATTTAAGAAACATCGCGATCATCGCGCACGTCGACCACGGCAAGACCACTCTGGTCGACCAGCTTCTGCGTCAGAGCGGCATTTTCCGCGTCAATGAGGCCGTCGCCGAGCGAGTGATGGACTCGAACGACCTGGAGCGTGAGCGCGGCATTACGATTCTTTCTAAGAATACTGCGGTCATGTATGACGGAACAAAGATCAATATTGTAGACACCCCCGGCCATGCCGATTTCGGCGGCGAGGTGGAGCGCATTCTGATGATGGTGGACGGCGTTCTGCTTTTGGTGGATGCCTTTGAGGGCTGTATGCCCCAAACCCGTTTTGTTCTGAAAAAGGCGCTCGGCCTTGGCAAAAAGCCGGTGGTCGTCGTCAACAAAATTGACCGCCCCGGCGCGCGCCCGCTGGAGGTTGTGGACGAGGTGCTCGACCTGTTCATTGAGCTCGGCGCAGACGAAAGCCAGCTGGAATTCCCGGTGGTATACGCCTCCGGCCGCGACGGCTACGCCACTCTGGACCCGGACAAGCCGGGGGAGAACATGATACCCCTGTTTGAATCCATTTTAAAGTTTGTACCGGCCCCGCAGGGCGATCTGGAAGGACCGGCGCAGGTGCTGTTCTCGAACATCGACTACGATGATTACGTCGGGCGCATCGGCATCGGCCGCGTGGAGCGCGGCAGAATCCGCGACGGCCAGAGCGTGGTGCTGTGCGGCCATGAGGACGGCAACCGCAACGCCCGCATCGTCAAGCTCTACCAGTTCGAGGGCCTCAGGAGAGTGGAGGTAACCGAAGCGGCGCTGGGCGATATTGTGGCCGTTTCCGGCATTACCGACCTGAATATCGGCGAAACGGCCTGTGCGCCGGATTGCGTGGAGCCGCTGCCGTTCGTCAAGATCGACGAGCCGACGGTTTCGATGATGTTCATGGTCAACAACAGCCCCTTTGCGGGCAAGGAGGGCAAATTTGTCACCTCCCGCAACCTGCGCGACCGCCTTTTTAAAGAGGTGGAAACGAATGTGGCGCTGCGCGTGGAGGAAACCGATTCCGCGGATACGTTCAAGGTGTCCGGGCGCGGCGAGCTGCATTTGTCCATTCTGATCGAAACCATGCGCCGCCAGAACTACGAGTTTCAGGTTTCCCGCCCGAGCGTGATCTACAAGACGATCGGCGGCAAGCGCTGTGAGCCCATCGAGCTTTTGATGATCGAGGTGCCGGATCAGTACGTGGGCGCCGTCATGGAAAAGCTCGGCTCCCGCAAGGCGGAGATCGTCAACATGGGCACCCGTGAGAGCGGCGTGACCCACATGGAATTTAAAATTCCCGCCCGCGGCCTGATGGGCTATCGTTCGGAATTTTTAACGGATACAAACGGCAACGGCATCATGAACCATGTGTTTGATTCCTACGAGCCGTACCGCGGCGATATTGTACAGCGCGCCCAGGGCTCGCTGGTTGCGCACGAAACCGGCCCCTCCACCGCTTACGGACTGTTTTACGCGCAGGACCGCGGCAAGCTGTTCATCGGCCCCGGCGTGGAGGTTTACGAGGGCATGATCGTCGGCGCGAGCCCCAAGCAGGAGGATATCACGGTCAACATCTGCAAGAAAAAGCACGCGACCAATACCCGTGCCTCCGGTTCGGACGACGCGCTCAAGCTGACGCCCCACACGGTGCTCAGTCTGGAGCAGTCTTTGGAATTTATTGCGGAAGACGAGCTGGTGGAGGTTACGCCGAAATCGATCCGTATGCGCAAGATGATTCTGAACAAAGAGCAGCGCATGAAGCAGTCCAACAGAAAAAAATAAAGAAAGCGCCAGGGAACTGATGGATACATCCGCCCGCAGAGAAGCAATGAAGCTGATTATACTGGATTTGGAATGGAACGGTACTTATAGCCGCCGGCTGAAGGGCTATATCAACGAAATCATCGAATTTGGAGCCGTCAAGGTGGATGAGACCCTGACGGTTGTGGATACCTTTCATGCATTTGTCCGCCCTCAGGTGGGCAAGAAAATTAGTGGGAAGATCCGCACCCTGACCCGCCTGAGCAATGAAGATCTGGTGGACGGCATGCTGTTTATGCAGGCGGTCAGCCGGTTCAAAAAATGGGCGGGCGACTCGCTGCTGATGACGTGGGGAACCTCCGATCTATTGGCTTTGATTGAGAACTGCCGTTATTTCTGCGGTGACGGTCACATTCCTTTTTTAACAAAATATGTGGATCTGCAGCGCTACTGCGAATCCCGGCTGCCGGGCATCGGCACGATGCAGATGGGCCTTTCCACCTGCGCGCAGCTGCTGGGAATCCATGAGGAAGAGTCGGAGCATCACCGCGCCCTGAACGACAGTATCCTTTCGCTCGAATGCTTTCGGGTACTGTACCAAAAGGATGCGTTCGAGTCGATGATTCAGGATGCGGATGATCCGGATTTTTACCCTCGGCTCACCTTTAAAACAGTCATCCTCTCCGATTGGGAGCACCCTATGGTACGCGGGGCTGATATGACCATCCTCTGCGACCGCTGCGGCCTTGAGGCAGAGCAGCTGAGCGATTGGATCGTCCGCAACAAGAGCTTCCGCGCGGATTTTTACTGCCCGCACTGTGATTACCGATTTACCGGCCGCATACAGTTTAAGCTGAAGTACGACGGTCTGATCGTCAAGAAAAAGAATCTTCCGTTTCAGGAGGAGTCGCAGGAAGAAACTGCGGAAGGCGGAGAGGACATGGCGGATTTGGCGCTGGATTTGCAGGACATACAGGAGGAACCCTGAAGAGTATAGTCAATTCATTGGAAAACGCCATATGCAATGATTTCCCCCCACCGCAGGCGGGGGAAAATCAGCCACTTTTACGGTGGCGGTGCTATACAACAGGAGGAGCACGGCATGCTGAATCAAATGGAACTGCACGAAACAGACGGAGTGAAATACCTGACCTTTCCGGCGCTGGAGCAATACCCGCAGCTGCTGCATTCCTTCTCCACCCGGATCGGCGGAGTCAGCGAGGGAGAGTTTGAGAGCCTGAATTTCCGCAGAGGGGATTCGCGGGAAAACATTCTCGAGAACTACCGGCGCATCTGTCGCGCGGTGGGGTATGACTTTGATGGTCTGGTTGCTTCCGCGCAGGATCATCATACCGTTCTGCGCTATGTGACGGAGCAGGAGAAGGGCATCGGCATCACAAGGCCGCGCGACATGGAAAGTGTGGACGGCCTGTACACCGATGTTCCCGGCATCACGCTCGTCACAAGCTATGCCGACTGCGTGCCGCTGTATTTTTTCGATCCCACGAAAAATGTGATCGCTCTGGCCCATGCCGGCTGGCGCGGCACCGTACAGCGCATTGGTGAAAAAATGACCGAAACCCTGTGCCGGCAGTTCGGCTGCAGCACGCAGGATATTCTGGCGGCGGTCGGGCCGTCCATCGGCCCCTGCTGCTATGAGGTGGATGAAACGGTACGGGAGCAGGTGATGCAGCACACAGACCTGCTGCCGGAAGAACTGTTTGCCGAGCAGGGGAACGGGAAATATCTGCTGGATTTGTGGGAGTGCAACCGGCGGATTCTGGTGCTGGCCGGCATTCCGGACGAAAATATCTCAGTGGGCGAGGTCTGCACGAAATGCCACCCGGAGCTGTTTTTCTCTCATCGTCTGATGGGCGAAAGACGCGGCGGTATGGTGGCGATGATGTGCCTGAAGGAGGCGCAGTCCCTTGACTCTTGAGCATTGTATGCTGTGTCCCCGCGGCTGCGGGGTTCGCAGGGAGCCGTCAAAGGGCAGCGGCTTTTGTCATATGGGGAGCCATCCCGTGGTGGCGCGCGCGGCGCTTCACTTTTGGGAGGAACCCTGCATCAGCGGAACGCGCGGCTCAGGTACGGTGTTTTTTACCGGCTGTACCCTGGGCTGTGTTTTTTGCCAGAACTACGACATCAGCACCCGGCGGCAGGTGGGAAAAGAACTGACCGTCGCCCAGCTTGCCGAGGTGTTCCAAAGCCTGGTAGAGCAAGGGGCGCACAATATCAACCTGGTCAGCCCCACGCAGTTTGCTCTGCCGATTGCCGAGGCTTTAAGGCTGAAAAAGCTTCCAGTGCCGGTGGTATACAACAGCAGCGGCTATGAAACCGTTGAAACGCTCAGGCTGCTGGAGGGCCTGGTAGATGTGTATCTGCCCGATCTGAAATATGTAGGCTCTGAACCGGCTGCCCGATATTCCGGCGCGGCGGATTACCCCGAATACGCCAAGCAGGCGATTCTGGAAATGGTGCGTCAGACCGGCGAGGCCCGGTTCGACGAACAGGGAATGCTTGTCCGCGGCACTGTGGTGCGCCATTTGATTCTGCCGGGCCATACGCGCGAATCCATCGCCGTGCTCGACTGGCTGAGGGAGCATTTGCCCGAGGGGGTGCCGGTCAGCCTGATGGCGCAGTATATCCCCTGCGGAAAGGCGGAGCAGTACCCCGAAATCAACCGTCCCATCACCGCGCGGGAATTCCATAAGGTAGAGGAATATCTGATGGAATCCGGGCTGGACGGTTTTGTGCAGGAGCGCTCCTCGGCGAAAAAAACGTATATCCCTTCCTTTGATCTGGAAGGGCTGGAGTTCCTTTCCGCATCAAAATAATAATTTCTGTTAAATTACACACCAATATTATTCAGCATGCTGAATAATATTGGTGTGTTTTAATGTAAAATAACGCAATTTTTTATCGCCAAATATTGACAAATTTATTGTAAGGATATATTATTATGTTAACCAAAATATTTTAAGTATAGAGTGTAACAAATAAAAAACGTAAAAAGAATTCTGTCTCTATGCTTAGCGGGAGTAATGGCCTGTTGCGTTAGCGGTTCTGTTTTTGCATCTACAGCAGAAAACTATTCCGGCGTGCATCCTTACATCGGAAGCGAAAGTTCCCAAAGTTCTGGTTCTGTGATTACACCGCAAGAAGTTGTGAAACCAACAGCGGAATGGAATGTTGCATTAAAAGGGCAATATAATTTCGCCGGACGATCCAATTATCAAACACTATATACCAATTATTACTTTACCGGAAAATACAGTTATTATGTGGGCGTTACAAATAATTCGTATAATAATCTTAGAGTGCGGGTTCTTAGCTTAACGTCCTCTACGGTTTATCGAGATTTTACGGTTGCTCCTGGAGCTTATGTTACTTACCCCGTTACGGGAACGTCGCCAACAGGTAGTCAGATATATTTGGAATTTACTGGTTCAAGTCAAGATTTTGAAGGGTATATCTATTAATGTTGCAAAGATAGTTTGAAAATTTTTAAAAACATGGATACTAGGCATCCTTTAATATAAATTAAGGGGTGCCTTTTTCTTTTTTAATTTATATGAAGAGGAGAGAAGATAAAATATGTCAACTACGGCACTCAAACTAGTTGCGCTCGTTTTTATGGCTCTGGACCATATCGGTGTGTTTATTCCCGGCATGCCCATTGTGCTGCGCTGGGCAGGGAGGCTTGCCCTGCCTCTTTTTATTTTCTGTACCACAGAGGGTTTTTCCCATACCCACAGCAAAAAGCAGTACATGCTCCGGCTGTACCTTGCGGGTATTTTCATGGATCTGCTCAATCGCTGGGTTTCTGGCATTGGATATACTCTTTCTGATTTTTCCCCAGTAAAATTAGGAATAGATAATAATATCTTTCGCACATTGTTTTGTATCAGTGTACTTTGCTTTCTAATCGATTCCTTCCAAAAGAAAAATTCGAATCGCAGGAAGTACCTCGCGGCTTATTGCGTATGGCAGGCCAGCGTTTATCTGTTCCTGGAGCTTTTGGGAAAGTTTCTTTCTCCCAGTCCTTTATCAGAAGAGATTGTGCGTTTTCTCCCCAACTTGCTTGGTTCGGTCTATTATTTGGAGGGAGGTTGGGTTTTTCTGCTGCTGGGGGTCTTGCTTTACCTTGTGAAAGACAATAAAAAAACTCTGGCAACGGGATATTTATCCTTTTGCGCAGTCTATTTTGCAGTGACTGTTACGCAATTTCTCCCGCGTGTATTGATCAAATTACAGTATTTTGCATATATACTGGGGAATAATGGACAAACTGCATTATCGACTACTCTTTCTGATTTCGAACTCACTCTGTATGATTTTTGTATGCGACATTCCGGGCTTGCAACCGGGTATTCCTCTGAACTGAATCCATTTTTTACAGAATATCAATGGATGATGGTAGGAGCCCTGCCGTTTTTATTAGCCTATAATGGTAAAAAGGGAAAAGGTTATAAATACTTTTTCTATCTCTTCTATCCCATTCATATCTATATTTTGTATTTTATCGGCGGATGGATCGGTGCAATGAGTTGACTGCACATTTAAAGAAAATTCTTTTCATTTTACAACAAGACCCGCATGATTGTTAAATCATGCGGGTCTTGTTGTATGAATTATTAATAATTTATCATAGTCTTAATCTTACCTTGTCGGTATCGTGCTTGAACATATACACGCTCTGCACCAGACCGAAGCCAAGGTAAAAGCACGCTGTAGAAGAGCCGCCCGCGCTGAAGAACGGAAGCGTAACGCCCATAACGGGCAGCAGGCTCAGGCACATGCCTACATTGAAAATCGCCTGTGACGCGATCATGCCGAAAAAGCCGAAGCACATATAGGTCCCCATCGGATCGCTGGCCTTTCTGGCGCAGTACAGCACGGTAATCAGCAGCGCAAGAATCAAAATCAGCACAAGCGAGGTGCCGATGAATCCAAGCTCTTCGCCCGCGACGGAGAAAATAAAGTCGCTCTGCTGAATCGGGACGCTGTTGCGTGCCACGCGCGGGCCCTCAAACAGCCCGCGGCCAAACATCTGGCCAGAGCCGATGGAGATTCTGCCCTGAATCTGCTGCAGGCCCGCACCCAGCGGGTCAGCCTCGGGGTTCATCATATTGATCAGACGGGTTTTCTGGTAATCCGCCAGAACGTATTTCCACGCAAGGGGAGCGCCGATCAGCATGGCGCCGAACACCAGCGCAAAGTAGCGTAGCTGTACGCCTGCCGCAAAAGACATGGCAAGGAACATGCAGAAGAAGATCACCGCCGCTCCGTCGTCGCCCTGCATATGGGTCAGCAGCATGGGGATCAGGGCATGTACACCAAGAGTGATCACATACAAAGGATTCCTCAGCAATCCGCGTTCCTCCAAAACGGAAAGATGCTTCGGGAAGGTGATCATAAAACCGATCTTCGCCAGCTCAGACGGCTGAAAGGTCGTGCCGCCCGGCAGCTTGATCCACGCCTTGGCGTCAACGCCGGAGGAGCCCGAGGCAGATTGTCCGAACAGCAGCGTATAGATAATCAGAAAAATACAAAAGCCCGCCACAAGGTACCAGTAATTCGTAATTTCCCGGTAGTTCAGACGGGTCAGGACAATGGCGGCAATATACCCCAGTATCACGGCAATCAGCTGCGTTTTAAAGTAGTTGACGCTGAACGCGCGGGTCACGCTGGCCACCAGAAGAAGTCCGTAAACGGAAATCGCTATCATAAACAGCCACAGGGGCTTGTTTGTTCGTCGAAAATATAATTTGAACGAGTCAAGAGCTCTGGACATAATTTCACCTCGAGTCCTATTATAGGCGGAACCGGGCGAAAGTTCAAGCAAATACTTTTATCCGGCCCGTGAATGTGGTATAATTCTTTCAATTGTTCTTTGCAAAGAGCGCCGGAATCGAATCAGCGGTTTACTATTGTTCATTCGTTTTCAAGAAGGCATAATATAAAAGTTGCCTTTTCTCCCTCGCTGCAGGTGGGGAAATAAAAGAATGGCTCGTTCTCAATCGAAATGATTGTAATGAGGACATGCTGTTTTGGGAGCCGGCCCTTTGGAATCGTTAAGGAGGATTCTATTTTGCAGATTGTCACAGACTCACCCGCGCAGACGGAAGAGCTGGGCCGCCGCATCGCTCAGCAGCTCAGGGGCGGGGAGGTACTGGCGCTGTTTGGCGGTATGGGAATGGGAAAAACAGCGTTTACGCGGGGCCTTGCGGCTGGCCTGGGAATTTCTTCCGGAATCAGCAGCCCCACCTTTTCTATTGTAAATGAATATCATGGCCGTCTGACTGTCTACCACTTTGATATGTTTCGGGTAGAAAGCTGGGAGGATCTGGAATCCACGGGTTTTTTCGATTATCTGGATACGGATGCGGTTCTGGTCATTGAGTGGAGTGAAAATATTATCGGCGCTCTCCCGCCCGACGCGATCATCATCGAGCTGTCCGCCGGGAAAACGGAGCAGGAGCGCATTTTCCGAATCGAGGGATTAGAGCTATGAAAATACTTGCCATAGATTCCACCGCCGTTGCGGCTTCCGCCGCGGTGCTGGAGGATGACCGCCTGCTGGGGGAATTTTTTATTCATACCAGCCTTACCCACAGCCAGACGCTGATGCCGATGGTGCAGCAGGTGCTGGAGTGTGTGGGCATTTCTGTCGAAGACATTGATTTATTCGCGGCGGCGGCCGGGCCCGGTTCGTTCACCGGTGTGCGCATCGGCGTGGCCAGCATCAAGGGAATGGCGATGGCCGGGGGAAAGCCGTGCGTCGGCGTTTCCACTCTGGAGGCAATGGCCTATAATCTTGCCCTGCCGGGGGCCACGGTCTGCGCGGTGATGGATGCACGGCGCGGGCAGGTTTACAACGCCGTGTTCCGTTTGGGGCAGGATGGTTTCGAGCGCCTGATGCCGGATCGCGCGATTTCGGTGGAGGCGCTCAGCGAAGAATGTAAAAATTATAGCCGGCCTTTATTTCTTGTTGGAGATGGGGCAAAACTGTGCTATAATACGAACGGGTTTCAGGAGCTTTCTGCTGTTCTGCCGCCGGAACCGTCGCTGTATCAGCGGGCGTTCGGGGTGGGAAAAGCAGCCTTTGGCGCCTGGCAGCGAGGCGAAGCAGTACCTGCTTCTGAGCTGCTGCCCGTATACCTGCGCCTGCCTCAGGCAGAGCGGGAACTCAAAAAACGGCAGGAAAATCAAAAGGAGGGCTAAGCATGGTAGTACTGGGAGCGGATCACGGCGGATTTTGTCTGAAAGAAGCGGTAAAAGCCTATTTGGAGAAAAACTCCATTCCGTATCACGATTATGGCTGCTACAGTGAAGAATCGGTAGATTATGCGCTGTTTGCTTCTAAGGTGGCTTACGATGTGGCCGAAGGAAGAGCAGAGAAGGGAATTCTGTGCTGCGGCACTGGAATTGGAATTTCGATCGCAGCCAATAAGGTAAAGGGAATCCGTGCGGCGGTATGCACAAACGAGTTCTGTGCAGAGGCCACCCGCCGGCATAATGACGCCAACATTCTGTGCATGGGCGGCCGCGTGATCGATGAGGAAATGGCGGTCAAGCTGACCAAGATTTTTCTCGAAACCCCATTTGACGGCGGACGGCATGCAAGAAGAATTGCGCAGATCAAAGAAATTGAAGACGGAGAAAAGCTGTAAAGGAGTAAACGGATGGAACATCAGGTTTTTGAAATGACACACCCCCTCATTCAGCACAAGCTGACTTTTTTGAGGGATAAGAACACAGGCTCTAAGGAGTTCCGCAGCTTGGTAGGCGAAATTGCCATGCTGATGTGCTACGAGGCCACACGAGACCTTCCTCTGGAAGAAACACAGGTGGAAACGCCGGTCGCAATGGCTACCACAAAGGTGCTGTCCGGCCGCAAGCTGGCATTCGTGCCGATTCTGCGCGCGGGCCTTGGCATGGTGGACGCCGTGCTTGAGCTGGTACCCGCCGCGAAGGTAGGTCATATCGGTCTGTACCGCGACCACGAGACCCTGCAGCCGGTGGAATATTACAGCAAGCTTCCGCAGGATACCAATGAGCGCGACGTGATTGTGCTCGACCCGATGCTGGCTACCGGCGGTTCCGCTGTGGATGCGATCAATATCATCAAGCGCAGCCATCCAAAGAGCATTAAATTCATGTGCGTCATCGCAGCGCCCGAGGGCGTTGAGGCTCTGAGCAAGGCTCACCCTGATGTGCCGATTTACTGTGCACATATTGACGATCATCTGAATGAATCCGGATATATCGTTCCCGGCCTTGGCGACGCGGGCGACCGGATTTTCGGCACCCTGTAACACAAAGCGCCGGGCTGCCGTGCCCGGCCCCCCGTTCGGGCCGGTGCTCCGCGGCAGATTGTGCGTAAAAGACAAAAAGAGATTCTCCCTAAGGAGCGGTGATTTCCACCGGCTTTAGGAAGAATCTCTTTTTTTATGTGGCCGGTTTTTTCCCGTTCCGGCTTTTGTACTCCTGATACAGAATATCCTTCAGAATCAGGAATGTGTCCATTTCGCTCAGGCCGAACTGCTCTTGGCAGCGGCCGCACAGAGCCGCAATCTGTTCCCGGTAAGCCCTGATCCCATTGAATCCCTGATAGGAGGCCAAAATGGGGTATTTCTGGCTCCAGGCTGCGGTCCAGTCGATTTCGTCCGCCGCGCTGTCCATGCTGGTCAAATCCCCGCCCACTGTGTTTCCGCTGATCAGCTGATCATAGCTGACACGGTACAGCTCACAGAGGAGCTTTGCCTTGGTCAGATCGGGAACTGTCTGGTCGGTTTCCCATTTGCTCACGGTTTGTCTGGAAACATTCAGCTGATCTGCCGCCTCTTCCTGCGACAGACCCGCTTTTTTGCGCAATTCCAGAAGTTTTTTTCCCAAAGACATTCTTTTACCGCCCCCTTTGGTTTATTAAGTAGTCTTGTACTTACTTATGATAAGGGATGCGGGAAAGGCTTTCTACCAACAAAAGCTGGAAATCTGTCAACCAAACGTAACATTTTCGGTTTTTTACAATCGCTTGACAAAATTGCCGCTGATATCCAACCGGTCGTTGATGATGATAAAGGCCTGGGGGTCGATATCCCGGACAATCCGCTTCATGCGGTTGATCTCAAATTTAGAAACCACCGTCATAAAGATATACGACTGCTCGTGTGTGTAAGCGCCATAGCCCTGCCAGCAGGTAACGCCGCGGTGCAGAAGCTGAACGATGGTATCGGCTACCTCGGGATGCCTCGTAAAGATCATAGCACTCGATTTTATGTTCTGATAATGGGTTCTGTCCACCACCAGAGAGGTTGCGGCAGAGAAAATAACAGAGTACACCACCACTTCCACGTCAAAACGGAAGAGGCAGTACAAAAATACAATGCTGCTGACAGAAATGCCAAGCTTGCCGACGCTCATGTCAGGGAATTTTTTGGTGCAGTACACGCCGATGATGTCAGTTCCGCCGCCGGAGCCGCCGGAGCGCAGGGTCAGACCGATGCCGGAACCCGCGATCAGTCCGCCGATGACGCAGGCTGTCAGGTAATCGTCAATGATCGGAGCACTCGGAACCGGAATGATCGTCATCGCCATCGACTGGCTTGCGACGGTCAGTACGGTTTTCAGGAAAAATGTACGGCTGATTTCACGGTAGGCGAGCAGCAGAAGGGGAATGTTCAGAACCAGCATCATCACGCCGGCCAGATTGAAGGTTTGAGGAATATTCAGGTGCAAAACATTGATTGCAAGATCGGAGAGAACCTGCGCGATGCCGATGAACCCGCCGTTGTACAGCTTGAGCGGAACAATGACGGTATTCAGGTTCGCGGCGCAGATGATCCCCCCTAAAACAGAGAAAAGGTAGCTTGGCAGCATTTGCAGGTGTTCTTTATGCAGTATGTGCGATTTTTGCATGGACGATCCCCCTGATTCTATATCTATTTTCATTATATCGAGCGGGAAAAAGAAGTCAAGCGAAGAACTGCGTAACTAAAAAATAACTTTTTATTCAAAATTTTATAAAGTAAGTTTTGGAATACGGAAAAAAATATTTTACTTTTGAAAAAAGTGTGGTATAGTGAATGACAGTGTTCCTGATTTATTGAAAAAGGAGTGGAAGTCCCGGGATGAATAGTCCGAATCATGTGCTAATCGGACTGGTTGTATATGAGTATGTAGCTGAAAAATATGGTGTTCGGCTGGACAGAGCCAGCTTCCTAAAGGGAAATACCAGCCCGGATCATTCTCTTTCTTTCCTCAGGCCGCATCGCATGCGCTATTGCAAGGATATGGTCAAGAGAAAGATCGGCCGCACCTGCCGCCTGGAATGGCAGGATAAGAATCGGCAGCTGTCCAAAAAACTGGGAGTTTTGTGCCACTACTATTCCGATTTCCTCTGCCTGGCGCACAGCTCTGAATTTGACGGCACTCTTTCAGAGCATATTCAATACGAGCAGGATCTGTTGTTCTACATGGGCAATCATATGGAATATTTCAAAGGCCTTGATTATGTGCCTGAAATAGAGGTTCCCTTGACAGTACAGGAAATTTATAAACATATGCACGATCGCGTTCATCAAAAATACGAGCTTGGGCAGGACTTTGAAACCGAACTGTTCTTTGCGATTCGATCCTGCATTGAGCTGGTGCTGTACGTGTTTTATCATGGCCGCTGTGTGGCCGAGCCGGCGGTGCAGCGATAACGTTCTTTTCTATTTAAATAAGCGTGATTTTTAGGGTATGCGGCGCTGTCGCATACCCTTTTTATTT
>NZ_CBYL010000032.1 GCF_000577335.1 Faecalispora jeddahensis
TGCGCGGCAGAAATACGCACGCCCTCGCGGCAGCCCTTTTTTCCGATGACCGCCAAAATAATGGATTTGCCCCTGTTATTGAAATACACCTTATCGCCGGGGTGATATACCGCATCGGAATCCAGCTCGCGGAAACCGCGTTTTTCAGCCTTTTCGATGGCGTACGTTACGCATTCGCGCTCTGTTTTGCACAGATCTAGAAATTCTTTATAGCCCTCACAGTATTCGTCGGCCTCTTTGATCTGCTCGTCGGTTACGGAGAAAAAGCCGTTCTTGCGGTTGATCAAAAGCTCCTCGCGCAGACGGTCTACCTCAGTTTTTTCCTCTGCGGCGGATTTTTTTTCAGGCTTTCCGTCTTCTTTTTTGCTCGTCTTTTTTTCTTCTTTCTTCGCCATATCAAAAACCTCCTTCGTCATATTAAGCCGTATCGCTTTTCAAATGGGATTGATTTTCCTCCCGCAACGGCGGAGAAGAAATCGCCTTTTTAGGCAACATGCTTATTTTGTCATTGGATTGCTGCATTTCAGGGGATCTATCTGAAACAGGACTAAAAATCATATAATTCCTGATAGATTTCATAATTCTTGATCACGGCATCGGTGTAATGTGCGGTTTCGGGATAAGGGATTTTACTGAGCGTGACCCCATCCGGAGAAACAGATCGGTCAGAAAGCCAGCGGTCTACCGTTCCCATTCCGGCATTATATGCACACAGTGCCGTCGTTCGGTCTGAATAAATCGAGCTGAGCATCGACAGCAGATAGCAGCCGTATTTGATGTTGGTTGCCGGGTCTAACAGCGAGGTCTCATCCATGGCGTCCTGCTCTGGGAGCTTTGTCTGCAGCCACTCAAACGTTGCGGGCGTCATCTGCATCAGCCCCACGGCTCCCGCGCGGGATTTGGCGTCCGGGTCGAAATTGCTTTCGGCCTTGACCACCGCGTACACCAAAGCAGGCTCCAGATGATAGTTTTCCGCTTCTTTCTCTATGATATCCTGATACCCCAGCGGATACTGGCGTTTCATAAAAATTTCGTAGCCGTTTGCCAGAAAAAAATATCCAACTGCCGTTAAAAAAAGCAGAATCAGCGAGGCACCCACTATTTTTTTAGCTCTGCCGCCCCGCTTCGTCCGCGTGGAAACGATTTTCATCTGCGCCACCTTTCCAGAAGAGCGGCTGCCTGCCGCCGCAGTTCCCCGGGATCTTCATCCCCTCTCAGACAGGCATCGGATCTCTCCGTATAATAGGCATCCTCCTGCTGGGCCCGGATGCGCGATAGAGCCATTTCATGGTCGATATTATCCCGCCGGATGATGCGTTCCAGCCGGACGGGCAGCGGCGTGATTACCGCCAGGATTTTATCGCAGAGCTTCTCGGCTCCGCTTTCGAACAGCAGCGGCGCGTCGACAATGATGAACTCCTTGCCCGCGGCTTTCCACTCGTCGATTTCCTTCTGCACCCGCCGCAGAATCCACGGGTGGGTGATTTCGTTGAGCCGGTGTGTTTTTTCATGAGAGGAAAAGGCGCGGCGCGCCAGAAGCGCTCTGTCTACGCTGCCGTTTTCCCCCACAATATCGTCGCCGAATTCCTGCCGCAGCTCCCGTACGCACGGTTCGCAGTCGACAAGCACCTGCCGGGCCGTTAGATCGCAGTCGATCACGGCGCAGCCAAGCTCGCCCAAAATACCCGCCACGGTGGATTTTCCCGCTCCGGTCGGGCCGGTCAAGCCGATAATCACAGATTCAGCCAAGCTCTACCACCTCGAATCCTGCCGCGCGAATCAGCCGGTTATACACGGCAAGACCCACGCCTTTCGGCTGCGGGCTGCGGGCATACACGACCCTCGCATCCATCTGGTCCAGCTTTCGCAGCGCATCGAACAGGTGTCGGGCCTGCCCGGCGGCGTCCTGTTTTGCGCCATAGGCGACCGCGGGCACGCGCAGCGCTTCCTGCTCGCCGTCATAGCACAGAGCGAACACACCCTCTTCCACGCGGCTGTTCACATACTCCAAATACGCCGAAAGATTTCCCTTTACCAAAATTACGTTGGCTTTCGGCGAATAATGCTTATACTTCATGCCTGGGGAAAGAACTTTTTCTCCCGCTGCCAGCGGATTCATCACGGCGGGGTCCACCTCGACCCTGCCCAGCACCTGCGAAAGCTGCTCCGGCGTAATTCCGCCTGGGCGCAGCAGGCGCGGAACCTCCTGCGCCAGCGTGACCACCGTCGACTCCACTCCCACGCGGCACGGGCCGCCATCCAGAACGGCGTCGATTCTGCCGTCGAGATCGGCCAGCACATGCTGCGCCTCGGTCGGGCTCGGACTGCCGGACAGATTCGCCGACGGCGCAGCCAGCGGCACACCCGCCGCATCGATGACCGCGCGGGCCACCGGATGGGATGGAAAGCGCACCGCAACCGTCGCCTGCCCGGCGCTCACCTCATCGGGAATGAGCGGCGACTTCGGCAGTATAATGGTCAGCGGCCCCGGCCAGAACCGGTTTGCCAGCTCCATCGCACGCGGCGGAATCTCGCTGACGAGCGCCGCCCACTGGTCGAGCTGTGAAATATGGACGATCAGGGGATTGTCCATCGGCCGCCCCTTGGCGGCAAAAATGGCGGCAACGGCCCGGCCGTCGAGCGCGTTGGCCGCAAGGCCATACACCGTTTCGGTCGGAATCGCCACAAGGCCGCCGTTTTTGAGCAAATTGCCCGCTGTTTGTATCTCTTCTGCCCTGTCCGCCGAAAGGCGCAGGGTTTTACTTTGCTGTTCCATGACTTTGCTTTGATTACTCCTGACGATCGATTGTTTCCTCCAGTTGTCTGGCACGGTCCGCAGTGATCAGCGCGTCGATCACTTCATCTAGATCGCCGCTGAGCATTTCCTCCAGCCGGTAAATGGTCAGACCGATTCGGTGATCGGTCAGCCGCCCCTGCGGGAAATTATAGGTGCGGATCCGCTCGGAGCGGTCGCCCGTGCCAACCTGGGATTTTCTCTGCTGTGCCACCTGTGCGTCCTGCTCCCGCTGCTTTGCCTCATACAGGCGCGAGCGCAGAACCTTCATGGCCTTGTCCTTATTTTTAAACTGGCTTCGTTCATCCTGGCATTCCACCACCGTGCCCGTGGGCAGGTGCGTAATGCGGATGGCCGACTCCGTCTTGTTGACGTGCTGGCCGCCCGCGCCGCTGGCCCTATAGGTATCGATCTGCAGATCGGTGGGGTTGATCTCGATTTCGACGTCGTCCACCTCGGGCAGAACGGCCACTGTTGCGGTAGAGGTATGGATGCGGCCCTGCGTTTCCGTTTCGGGCACGCGCTGTACCCGGTGAACGCCGCTTTCATATTTCAGGCGCGAATACGCTCCGTCGCCCGTAATTTGAAAGCTGATTTCCTTATACCCGCCCAGCTCGGTCTCGTTGACGTTCAAAAGCTCGGTTTTCCAGCCGCGCCGGGTCGCGTACATGCTGTACATGCGGAACAGCCGCGCCGAAAACAGCGCTGCTTCCTCGCCGCCCGCGCCGCCGCGGATTTCCATAATCACATTGCGCTCGTCGTTCGGGTCGCGCGGCAGAAGCAGAATTTTCAGCTCCTCTGCCGTTCTCTCCACCTGATCCTTGGCATCGTCCAGCTCCTGCTGGATCATTTCCTTCATCTCGCGCTCAAGGCCGGACTCGCCGAGCATTTCGGTGGAATCCTCCACCGTTTGCACCGCTTTCAAATATTCGCGGTATTTTTCCACGATCGGTTCCAGATTTTTATATTCCTTCATCAGCTCGGCATATCCTTTAGCATCCGCCGCGACGACGGGGTCAAACATGCGCTGATTCAGTTCCTCCAGCCGGTTGACAAACACGGTCAGATTTTCAAACATTTTGCTACCACCTTACCTAATATGGAATCAAACAGAGTGATCGGCAAGGCAGCTACAAGGTATCCTGCGTTTCTTCGCGCAGAATCTTCTTGATATTTTTTTCGCATTTCAGGCGCGGAACCATTACCTCATGCCCGCAGCCCTTGCACCGGATTTTAAAATCCATGCCGGCGCGCAGCACCACAAATTCTTTACTGCCGCAGGGATGCGGCTTTTTCATCTGTAAAATATCACCGGGCCGTACGTCCATACCGTATCCCTCCTCAGTTCATTATTTCAGAGCAAATTTTCTTTTGCGGAGAATCCCTGCAGGGATTCTCCTTACATAGGGCTTTCCACTCAAGCCGAGACATTCCCTCTTTTATTTTCAAAAAGAAAGAAAATCTTTTCATGCGGCTTTGCTGCGGGGAATTTCTTTTTTGTCGGTTTGCCCCTCTCGGTGGGGTAAGTCTTTTCTTTTTTTATCTTGATAGAAAGAGATAATTTTCAGCGGGTGCCCCCGCGTAGGGTTTCTGCTTGCGCAGGCCGCGCCTGCACACACATCACAAAAAACAGAAAAACAACCTATTCTGTCCCGAACACACCCCTGATGTTGGAAGGAGAAAACTCGCTGAGACATTCAAATACTCTCTATATTATAGCACGATAACAACCATAAGACTATTCTCTTTCCTAAAATGCAGTTCCTGAAAGCAGAGTCATCATACTTCGATGCTCTCTCGGACGCCCGAAGCTTTGGCTTCGTTTGGCTTGCGCCGTGAGGTTATTATAGCACTAATTGCAAAAAACTCCCATGCTTTTTCGAAAATTCTGCAGTTTGCCTTTCTGTGCTTGCCTATCCGGGGGAAAACAGTCTATAATGGAAACAGAACCGGATGAAAAAGGACGGAGAAAACGATATGAAAAAGGAAGACATTATCCTTCAATATTTAAAAGAGAGCAAAGATTACCTTTCCGGCGAGGAGTTGAGCCGGCGCTTGGGAATTTCGCGTTCCGCAATATGGAAGAACATCAACAGCCTGCGCGAGAGCGGCTATGTGATCGAATCGGTGACGAACCGCGGCTACCGCATTCTGAATTCCTCCGACGCGCTGACCCCCACCGAGATACAAAGCGGTCTTTCGACCGAAGCATTTGGACAAACCGTATCCGTTTTTACAGAAATCGACTCCACGAACGAGGAGGCAAAGCGCCAGGCACACAAGGGCGCTCCGCACGGAGCCGTGTTTGTGGCGGAACAGCAAAATGGCGGGAAAGGCCGGCTGGGCCGCCCGTGGCAGAGCCCGCCGAAATCGGGTCTATGGTTTACAATATTGCTGCGCCCCGATGCCGCGCCCCCGCAGGTTTCGAACCTGACGCTGCTGGCGGGGCTGGCCGTCAGCCGGGCAATTCATACTTTGACCGGATGCGAAGCGAAAATCAAGTGGCCGAACGACATCATCATCGGCAGCAAAAAGGTATGCGGCATTTTAACGGAAATGACTGCCGAAATCGACCGCGTTCATTTTGCGGTTGTCGGCATCGGCGTCAACGTCAACGACGAAGGATTCGCCGAGGAGCTGAAGATAAAAGCGACCTCACTGCATCTCGAAACCGGAGCGCCGGTTTCGCGCGTGACGCTGCTGCAGCAGATATTAAAGGAATTTGAGGCGCTCTATCTGGAATATTTTATTGAGGGAAGCAGCCGCTGGCTGCAGGCCTATAAAGAAAGCTGCGTTTCGCTGAACCGTACGGTAGGCGCGACTCGGGGACACGAGAAAATCATCGGCACGGCGGTGGATATTACCGATGGCGGCGAGCTGGTGGTGCAGACCAGCGACGGCGAGCGCATAGAGATCAATTCCGGCGAGGTCGTCGTACAGGGCATCTACGGGCAAACGCCGGAAGCATAAGGAACGGAGGCGCATCGCTTGGCGATCTACGATTACAAAAGCAAAGAGGAACTGCTCGACGCCATTCACAGTAAATACCTGCTGTTTGACGCCGAGTTTGAAGGAATTCCGGAAGAGGACAAAGACCTGCGCCTGCCGGAGGTGGACAAAACCCCAGCGGAGATGCTGGCTTACCAGATCGGCTGGCTGCCGCTGGTAAGGGGCTGGGACAAGACGGAGCTTTCGGGCCAGACCCCCGAGATGCCCGCGCCGGGTTACAAATGGAACCGGCTGGGCGAGCTGTATGCAGAATTTTACCGCAGCAGCGGCAGCCTTTCTCTGCGGGAGCTGCGAAACCGTCTGGCCGAAGAGGAAGCCGCCTTTGTGAGTTGGGTGACAAACCTGACGGAGCAGGAGCTTTTCGTGCAGGGCGCGCGCCGCTGGACGGGCGACAAGCTCAACTGGCCGATGGCGAGGTGGATTCACATCAATTCCGCTGCGCCGTTTCAAACCTTCCGCTCCAAAATCCGCAAATGGAAGCGCATGCGCGCGGCAGCAGCTGCACGGGCGGCGGAACGGGAATAACGCAGCGGCAATACAATCATAACGCATTTACAGCAGCACAGGATAAAAATCAAGACCGGCTCCGAGGCAGACGCTGACGCGCATGCTTCGGAGCCGGTCTTTTCCGCCCTAGCTGCCCAATCGGCAGCTAGGGACAGTATTAAGGAGGCTTATTGATCGACGACTTCGGGGAAGAACTTGTTGTGGATCGCCGCAACCGCCTTGTCGGCATCCTTGCGCTCGATCAGAACCGAAATCTTGATCTCGCTGGTGGAGATCATCTGGATATTGATGTTGGACTCAAACAGAGCCTCAAACATCATCGCGGCTACGCCGGGGTGTGTCTCCATACCTGCACCAACAATGGAAACCTTTGCGACGTCCTCGTCATATACAACACTGGAAGCACCAATCTGCTCCACATAGGGGGTGAGAACCTCCATAGTGGCCTGCAGGTGATCCTCAGAAACAGTAAAGCTGATGTCCTTTGTGCCGTTGCGGCCAATGGACTGCAGAATAATATCGACATTCACGTTCTTTGCAGAAAGCTTGGAAAATACCTTAAAGGCCAAACCGGGACGGTCCGGAACTCCGATAATCGCTACACGGGCTACCCCGTCATCCTTTGCAATGCCGCTGATCAACATTTTTTCCATTTTGGTTGCCTCCTTCACAATCGTACCCGGTACCCGGTTATAACTGGACAGAACTTCCAGCTCAATATTATATTTTTTCGCCATTTCCACAGAGCGATTGTTCAGCACCTGCGCGCCGAGCGTGGCCAGCTCCAGCATTTCGTCGTAAGAAATGACATCAATTTTCTTTGCGTTTTTGATTTTGCGCGGATCGGCGGTGTACACGCCCTCCACGTCGGTATAAATCTGGCACAGATCCGCGTGCATGACAGCCGCAATCGCAACGGCGCTGGTATCGGAGCCGCCGCGGCCCAAGGTAGTCATGTCGTTGTAGCGGTTGATTCCCTGAAAGCCCGTAACGATCACGATGTTGCGCTTATCCAGTTCTTTCTTGATACGGTCGGGCGTCACGCGCTTAATGCGGGCGGAACCGTAAGACGTATCTGTAAGAAAGCCTGCCTGCCAGCCGAGAAGCGAAACGACGGGGAACCCCATCCGCTCGATGGTCATGGCGAGAAGCGAAGCAGACATCTGCTCACCGGCGGTCAGAAGCATATCCATCTCCCGTTTGGAGGGGCGGGGATTCACCTCTTTGGCCTTGGCAATCAGGTCATCTGTTGTGTCGCCCTGTGCAGACACGACAACGACCACGTCGTTGTTTTGGGAATACGTTTTGGTGATGATGTCGGCGACGTTGCGCAAACGATCCGCGTTGGCCACGGAGCTGCCGCCGAATTTCTGAACGATCAAGCTCATAACGTTCTGTCCTCCATTATCAGATAAAAATTCATCAGGAATTTGTTTCTTCAAATACTCTGGCGCCGTGCGCTTCCGCGCTGCGGATCGAGATTTCCCAATCCTCCACGCCCCACTGTGCCATATGCGCCCGTGCCTGCTTCGCAAAGCCCTCCGCCTGCCCGGCCTCCACCATCGCGATGATGGTCGAACCCGCGCCGCTGATGTAGGTGCCGAGGGAGCCCAGCGCAGCGCACATTTCAAACACCTTGTCGCAGTGGTCGATCAGGCCCTTTCGGTATGGCTGGTGAATGCGATCCTGCACAGCCACACGCAGGTTTTCAAGATTGCCTGAAAAGAGCGAGGCCGTCATCAGCGCCGAACGCGACAGATTGTAAACCGCATCCTCCCGCGAATATTCCTTCGGTAGCACCGAGCGTGCCGTTTCGGTCTTCAGCTCAAAGGGGGGCACAAAAACAGCGAACCGGATTTTCTCGGATACCGGCACGCTGACGCTGTACACGCGCCCCTGCTCCATTGCCGAGGTGACAAGCCCGCCCAAAAGAGCCGGCGTGGTATTATCGGGGTGACCCTCAATCTCTGCCGCAAAATCGATCAGCTGCTGCTGGCCGAGCGGGTTACCCAGAAGATGATTGGCGCCCAGCAGGCCGGCCACAATGCAGGCCGAGCTACTGCCAAGACCGCGCGCCATGGGAATGTTATTTTCCTGCTCAATATGCAGCCCGCGCGGGCTGTGCCCGCAGCGTTCATACAGCAGCTTTGCCGCCCAGTAAACCAGGTTATGCTCATCCTGCGGCACCGGGGTCGCATCTCTGCTCACAATCTGAAGGGTATCGCTCTCCTCCATCCAAACCTGATTGTACAAGGTGAGGGCGATTCCCAGCGCATCGAAACCGGACCCCAAATTCGCGCTGGTCGCCGGCACTTGTATTCTGATCATATCGGGATATCCTCTTTCTATGCTGATTAAAATTCGCCGACGCGCAGAGTGGAAAGCACCTTTGCGCCTTCCTCCCTGAGCTGCTCCAGCTTTTCAAGGAAGTCCTCTTCCACCAAAGGCTCGGTGACAAAGGCAAACTCGTCTTTGTCCGCGCCCTTGCGCACCAGCTGGCGAACCGGCCCAAAGAGGCCTTCTGCCTGACCCAGCGCAAAAGCAGAGTCTTCGGATTTGGCACGGACATAAAACGCGATGGTATCCTTGCGGTAATCGCGCACATAGTCCGGCACGGCCTGATCCCAGAACAGGTACTTGCGGGCCTTGAAGTGCCGCACACAGTCGATCACATCCGCTACCACAGCACTGGCGGTGGGCAGCTTACCCGCGCCCTTACCGTAGAACACCACGTCGCCGATCGAATCGCCGCGTACCTGAATGCCGTTGAACACGTCGTCCACGGTGGCCAGCTGACTGCTGCGGGGAACAAACATCGGGCAGACTATAATATGAATCTGATCGTTTTCGAGAATCTTGACCCGGCCGATCAATTTGATCACGCCGCCCCATACCTCCGCGTATTCCACGTCGGCCAGGGTTACCTTGGTGATTCCCTCTGTATGCACCTGATCGGGGTACACATGCTTGCCAAACGCCAAAGACGCCAGAATGCAGATCTTGCGGCAGGCATCCATTCCCTCTACGTCCGCAGCGGGGTTGTGCTCCGCGTAGCCGAGCTTCTGCGCTAAGGCCAGCGCGTCGTCAAAATCCATCTGATCGCGGATCATCTTGGTCAGGATGAAGTTCGTTGTGCCGTTCAGGATACCGTCGATCTCGATCACGTCGTTTGCCGCCAGGCACTGGCTCATGGGGCGGATGATCGGGATACCGCCGCCGACGCTGGCTTCAAACAGAAAGTTCAGGTTCTGCTTCTGCGCCAGGGCCAGAAGGTCTGCGCCCTTGGCCGCCACCAGCTCTTTGTTCGAGGTAACGACGCTCTTGCCCGCCAAAAGGCAGCTGCGCACAAATTCATATGCCGGATGCAGGCCGCCCATTACCTCTACCACGATTTTGACTTCCGGATCATTCAAAATATCGTCAAAGGATTTCGTAAAGCGATCCGCCAGCGGATCCTCGGGGAACTCCTTTAAATCCAGAATATATTTGATTCTGATTTCCTCTTTTGCCCGTTTGGCAATATTTTCGGTATGGTTGCTCAGAACCTCCGCCACACCGGAGCCCACTACACCATACCCCATGATTGCGATTTCTACCATTTCTTCCACCCCTTATCCAATTTTCCCTGAAACAAGGCCGTTGATTCCCCCTCGCTGAAGGCAGGGTAAGGAATTGCCTTATTTGCTAAAGTCAATTTCAAAACGAAATTGACCCTATTCTCTACTGATCGGTAATATTATCGATGCTGCATACGCCGTCCACATTCCGAAGCAGGGCCAGCAGCTCGTCAATCGTACCCATCATGTTGTTGATTCGCGCGGAGATCGAAACCATCGCCTTGCCGCTGACAGGGATATTCTGATTGATCGTCAGAATATTGGCCCCGGCCCCGTAGAATTCAGACACCAGCGACATCAAAACGCCGGGGCGGTCGTACAGCACCGCCTGAACGGTCAGAATTCGGTTTGTGGCTTCCGGCTGGTAAGGATACACGGAATCCTTGTATTTGTAAAACACACTGCGGGAAATCCCCGCCATCCGCGCCGCCTCGGATGTGCTGGCGGCCTCAGAATTCATGATATACTGCTTGGCTTCCACAACCTTGGAATATACCTTTGGCAGAACCTTTTTATCCACCAGAAAGAAAGTTGGCTCTTTCATTGTCCACCACCCGCGAACTATTGTATTGTGTTAAGATACAGTTTATCATTTTCCACCGTGAAATTCAATAGCCAAAAGTGTGAAATTCTGCACCTTTGCCTTGAAAAACCCGTATGCTTTGACGAACCGGAGGGCAAACGGGCAGAAAAAAGCTCCCAAAAGAAAAATGATTCTTTCGGGAGCTTGTGCATTTTCTGTTCCTTTTGCGGGTTCAGCCTCAGGGACGGATTTCCGTATCCGGCGGAACCCAGAGGCCGTTTCCGTCCTGTCCGGGGCCATTTCCATTCCCGTTCCCATTCCCATTTCCGTTCCCCTGCGAATGAGAGGAGGACGGCCGGGAACTTGCGGGAGAGGAATTCTCCCAGTCCGGCTTTGAACTGGTTTCAGAAGTAGACGGGTGCGATGTCTCCCACTGGGAATTCTCGGGCTCCGACTGCTCCGGCTCCGAGAGAATGTCTGAAGCGGTGGAAGAACTCACGGGCGGGCTGGTATCCACCTCCGGCATATTGCCGCGCTCATACCACCCCGTTTTGGTGGGAACGCCGACATCCGCGCCGGACAGCTTTCCATTATCCGTACGGAAGGTGGCGGAAACAACATTGGAATCGTACTGGAAGTAAGTCTTCTTCTTTCCGTCCAGATATTTGGCCATAATGTTCCGCCAGATCTTAGCGGCCCACTTGGTGTAATTTTCCTTTTGCCCGTAAGACAGCGATTTGGGCGTTTCATACCCCGTCCAAATTCCGGCTACCGCGTAAGGCGTTCCGCCGACAAACCAGCTGTCCTTATCCTCATCGGTGGTACCGGTTTTGCCGAATACCTCCCAGCCGCTCACGGCCGCGCCGCCGCCGGTTCCCTCAGAACCATATACAACGTTGCGCAGCAGGCGGTTCATGATGGTGGAGGTGGTGGACTTGATGACCTGTGTGCCCGTGCTCTGCCGGTTGTCCAGAATCACGTTGCCGTCGTGGTCCTCCACATAGTAATAGGTATAAGGCTTATGATACTGGCCGCCGTTGCCAAATATCTGGTAGGCTGCCGTCATTTCTTTCACCGTAACGCCACCGTTCATGCCGCCGATCGCCATGGCCGCGATCTGCACGCTGTCCGTTTTCGGATTCAGATGGGTAAAGTGCAGCTGATCCGTCAAAAAGCGGTACGATGTGATGGGAGAAATCATTTTCACAAGCTGCGCCGCCGCGGCGTTGGAAGAAATTTCCAGCGCGCGCTGAACCGTAATATCGCCGTAAAACTTTTTATACCAGTTGTTCGGGCCGGGTTTTCCGCCGGCAAAATAATTGTCAACCGGCTCGTCGGGCAGAATCGAAGAATAATTGAGCACGCCCATATCGACCGCCGGGCCGTAGGACGCGATCGGCTTAATGGAAGAACCGGGCTGCCGCTGGCTGTCCGTTGCGTAGCTGAGCAGACGGTTGCCCGTCTTTTCGCCGCGCCGGCCCACGGTGGCAAGCACACGACCGTTGTAGTCCATCATAAAATAGCCCAGCTGAATTTTTTGATCCGCCGGCATGTTGTCGCTGGAAACAACCTCTTCCGCCGCATTCTGCGCCTTCTGATCCATGGCGCAGTAAATTTTCAGGCCGCCGTGGTACATCATGTAAACGGCCTTATCCTTCGAGATTCCCTGCGTCGTCTGCAGGTCCTCAACAATATCCTCGAACATGGCGTCGATATACCAATTCCACACCGGGGTATCGTTGACCACATTCTCGTTCTGATTGCCCACAAACACCATGTGGTTCGATTCCTCCATGGCGCTGTTGTATTCATCCTGGCTGATCATCTGCTGGTTGAGCATTTCACTCAGCACAAGCTGCTGGCGGGTCTTATTGTTTTCGGGAAAATTGAGCGGATTGTACTTATATGGATTCTGCGTGATGGCCGCGATGGAAGCACACTCGGCCAGAGAAGCCTGGCTGATTTCCTTGCCGAAATACAGATTCGCCGCCGCCTGCACACCCTGACACCCGCTGCCGTAGTTGACAACGTTCAGGTAAGCCTCCAGAATCTGTTCCTTGGAATAGCGGGAATCCAGATTGATGGCGCGGAAAATCTCTCTCACCTTACGGGTCAGGCTCACCTCGCCCTCACCGGTGATATTCTTGACCAGCTGCTGCGTAATGGTAGAGCCGCCGTAGCTGCCGCCCTTGGTAACCAGTGTGGTCACGGCGCCGGCCGTACGAATCCAGTCTACTCCGTTATGTTCCATAAACCGCTTATCTTCAATTGCGACCATCGCGTTTTTCATATTCTTGGGGATTTTGTCGTAGTCCACCCAGATGCGGTTTTCCGAGCTGTAAAGCCGCTGATATTCCACCGGCTGGCCCGAATCGTCGTTCACATAAATAAAGCTGGTATAATTGAGCTTCAGATTATTCAGATCCATTTTAATGGATTCATTCCGGAAGCTCAGGATAAAAGAAGTCATAAAAACCAGCACAATCACTCCGGCAACCGCCAGAACCGCTATGATGCTGTACAGCCCTTTCAAAGCAATCCTTGCGGTGATCGATGCGCTTGCGGCGCGGCCGGTTTCCGGCGCACCGACATATTTATTCAGATCGGTTTTCCTCATAGGCGGTCACCTCCTTTTTGCTGTTTTTCTGCTGTGTCCGGAATCTTCGTACCCATAGGATGGCACATTATACCGGTAATCTTGCAAAGATATGAATAATTTTCCAATCATAATCTAATACTATCGCTGAGGTGATTCCCTTTGAAAAAATTCGTCAGTCTTGCCGTGTGTACCGTACTGGTCCTGGTCGGCCTGATGCTGATCGCACATTTCAGTCCTCAGGTAAGCGGAAGTCCCGCTTCTTCTGCATCAGAAAATCAGATTCATTTTACCTCAAATGCCCCTTCAAGTCAAGAAAGCGGTAATCTGCCAGCCATGACCAGCCAGCAGGACAGCTACCTGGTGCGCACTTACGACGGTAAAATCGGCATCTTTAAAAACGAGGAAAAATCCCCGTTTGAAATTATAGACGTGGATGTTTCCTCCCTTCCCCAAACCGACCAGCTGCTGTTGGCCACCGGAATCGAGGCGGATTCTACCGCCGAGCTCCAGCGGATCCGTGAGGATTACGAAAGCTAAACCGAATCCCCCACGATTCGCAATTTCCCCCAAAAAAGTTTGGAGCCCCATACCCGATTGGGTATGGGGCTCCGCTATACGACAGAAGTTTATTTCATGTTCTGTTCGTAAGACTCGATCATTTTCTTGACCATCTGGCCGCCAACAGAACCGGCCTCACGAGAGGTCAAATCGCCGTTATAGCCCTGCTTCAGGTTTACGCCAACCTCGGAAGCGGCTTCCATCTTAAACTTGTTCAGTGCCTCACGAGCCTGAGGAACAACTGCCTGATTGCTACTTCTAGCCATAAATAATACACTCCTAATCTTTTTTTGAAATTGATTTGTAAAACTCTTTGTGCGTCTGCACCCTTATTGTGTGCGGGTGCACTTTTTTTATAACTGACAATTTTTTGAAATATTAAAAAACATTAAAATTGATATCCCGTCTCTGAATCGATGCCGCACAAAAGGCACACGGCACAGGCCGCCAGCAGAGAATACGTGCCTATTTCGCGCTGCAGCGCAACGGAAATATCTTTTGGCTCGAGGATTTCGCCAGTGAGGGTGCACAGGCTGCGCAGCAGACTGACGCACGCGCTGCCTTCCGCCAGGCTGGCGACGCTGAGCGTATCCTTGGAGGACGTGCCGCATGCCACCGGAATCACGGGCGCGCCCTTGAGCTGCTCGGCCGCTTTTTCACAGCGCGAGCTGAATACCGCAGGAATTCCGTGCGGCAGTCTGGCCGGTTCTGCGGACGGTGTAAAGCTGTTTTTAAAAACCAGAACGGAATTCGGCGTGTTTAAAATTGGCAGCCGCTCACAATCGTAAATACAAAAAACGCCTGGGTTTTCCCCAGGGATGCTGTTGAGCTGTATTCCATTATAATACTGCACCCGTCCATACCTGCGCAGCACGTCGATCATCGCCTGTGAAATAACCGTATCACTTTGTTTTCCGCATAATATAATGGTTTTCATGCTCTCCCTCTTTCCGCAAACTGCGAACCACTCATTCGAATCAAGCAGCCATAAACTTCCATAAGTTCAAATCCAATATCCGGCATCGCTTTTTACAATCCATATCACTTTAAAATAGTCTGATGCAGGTACAGCGCTTTCTTAAAGTGGTATTCCTAATACAGCGCATTTCCGGTACTGTTTAGTATAAATCGGTGCCGGTGGTTTATGTGGTTTGCTGCTAAAAAAGTATTTTGTGTCAGAATCAAAGTACAACCATATAATGTTGTTAAGGCAACTTTTCGCCAATTGTATCAAGCGAGGGATGAGCTTATATGCCCTATAATGAAAGAGAACTGCTGGCAAGGCTGATCAAATGCGAAGCCGGAGGCGAGGGCGACAACGGAATGAACGCCGTGGCCACCATCGTGCTAAACCGTGCCAATGTTCCTTACGGCGAATTTTTTCGGGTCAGTCAGGGCGGCAGCATCCGTAACATTATCGAACAGCCCGGCCAGTTTACCTGCATGATGACTACTGTCGGCGGGCAATACAATGCGCAGAACGTTTACAATATGGATCCGGAGGAGATTCACTACCAGATTGCCGATGCTGTAATGGCCGGCAATGTGTTCGCCGGCGTTGGAAACAGCCTGTTCTACTTCAATCCATACCGTCCTACCTGCCCGGATAACTTCCCACCCGGCGGCGTCGGCACATTTTACAGCCATATCTACCAGCACTGCTTTTACGCTCCCACAGAAAGATACCAACTCACATAAATGAGGTGACATCACCATGAATCAACCAAACATGGGCTACAGCGCGGTTTATTCCCAAACCGGACCATGCCCATCCTGCGGGATGCCAGCCTGGCAGCCCGCCGCACAAAGCACAACACAGACCATGAGCGCACAGAGTCAAATGGCAGCACAAATTCCCCCACAGCCCATGCCGTCCATGACTCCCACCATTTCCCCTACGCCATACCAGCAGGTCAGCTTTCAGCAGCCGGCCGGTGCATCTCCCTCCACGGCGCTGACACAGGTTCCCCCCGTTTCCGGCTCGACTGGCTTTGTGCCCAACACGCCGCCGGAAACCTTCAGCGGCGCGATCACCGACCTGAACCAGCCGATGCCCATGACGGTAGAAAGCCTGCAATACCTGAACGGCTTCCTGCGCACCCAGATCGGACGGCGCGTGCGGGTGGAATTCCTGCTGGGCACCAACACCATGACCGATCGCTCCGGCACATTGCTGGGCGTTGGCGCAAACTATATCCTGATCAACGAATCCGACAGTGACGATCTTTTGGCCTGCGATTTTTACAACATCAAATTTATCCGTTTCTATTATTGAACCGCGAGTACGCTTCTCCGCCCCGCACCTCTGCCCCGCCCGGCTGTATGGTCAGCCTTGGGAACAGAGGTGCTTTTTGCTGTTCCTTTCATTTCCGACTGCCCGAAGGCTATAATAAATTCAAATGATTTTGAAATGTTATAAAATTTTTTTTATTTAGAAGTAACTTTTCCCTTTCGGCAATCGTTTTATTTGTGAAAGGAGTGATGAAATGCGGGATCAAGATGAGTCCTTACTTGCACAAAAGTTTGACGACTACGGCGCCATGCTGTTCCGGATGTGCATGGTTCTGCTGGGAAACCAACAGGACGCCGAGGACGCGGTACAGGACACCTTTGTGGGCTATTGGAAAACGCGTCCTGATTTTCAAAGCGCTGAACACGAAAAAGCCTGGCTGATCCGTGTCGCGACCAACAAAAGCAAGGACAGGCTCCGCAGCTGGTTCCGCCGGTCTACCACCGGGATGGAGGCGCTTGAGGGGATCGCAGAATACCCGAACGACCTCTTTGTGCTGGAACAGCTGGCCGCCCTTCCCTATAAAGACAAAACGATCTTATATCTGCATTATGTGGAAGGATACCGGCTTCGGGAGATTGGCGATTTGCTTGGCATGAAGGAAAACGCAGTAAAGGCTGCCGCACGGCGCGGCAGGGAAAAATTAAAATTGCAGATAAAGGAGGCTTCGGCAGAATGAACGAACAAGATCTCAAACGAGCCGTGGAGCGAATCCAGATGAATCCTGCACTGAAAGACAAGGTCATGGCTGCCGCCATTTCTCCCCGGCAGAAGCACACCGCGCACCGCCTGCAGAAAGCGGCTCTGTGCTTTGGGGCGATTCTGGTTCTGGTGCTGGGCGGTCTTTGGGGCAGGCTGAATCCATTTCCTTCCCCCGACAAAAACCAGTTTTCGCTGGTGGTCGCGGCGGCTGAACAAAAAGAAAGTACAATGAAAAAGGGAGAACCCATCAAACTGCAAACATACAGCGCCAACTACTATGCCCCGCGGACTCTTGATCTGCCGGACGGATCTCAGGAATGGAAGATTTATAATGTGTTCGCACTAAACTGCAGGGGAGAAAACATTAAAAGCATTACCTATGAATCCGACCGCATTGATTTTGCGAAGATCGTTATTTTAAATAAAAAGCAAGCAGACGATCTTGCGAAAGAGTTTATGGAAATCGATAATAAAAAGGGAGATTACTACGCCAAAGACTATGCAATTGATCCCTGGGCGCTTGACATGACGGGGACAAACCCCGAAAACTGGAATATCCCCCAATATTTTAATTTGGAAAAGTATTCCAAGGAAGACCCGACACAAGTGAATTGGGGCTACAAAACGGTAGGAAAAAGCTACACCATCACCTATGAAGATCAGAATGATTTCGGAAAACAGTATGGCTATAAGCTGTCCAGCCATGTTTCTGCCGAAGCGCTGGCAAAAGTAAAAGCCGAATGGGCCAAGATCACAGCCGGTTTAAGTGACAAACAACTGGAAAAATTGAGAGAAGACCCTTCTTTTAAAGACCCATGGATCGAATTTGAGACCAGCATATTGTCGGGTATGACTTCGCAGATCAATGGCAGTATATTACGCATTACCGTAACCTTCAACGACGGTTCCACGCAGACGCGTAACGTCAGGCTGAATGCCGATGAAAACGGCTTTAATCTTACGGCCACACTGCTGGATTAAAACACTCGTTATCATTCTTTGCCGACAAAATTCCATCATAAAATAAGCAGAGGGCGGATTCCAAATGGAATCCGCCCTCTTTGAATCGTAATCTTTGCGTATGTGTGACAAAAGGGTGCTGCTTTCCTGCAAAGCAGAAAATCATTCGCCCCAGTACTGCAAAGCGATTTTTTGACCCTGATCGATTTTTGCCCACTGTTCGTCTTCCGTCAGTTCATTGCCGCCGTCGCAGGAGGCAAAACCGCACTGATGCGAAAGGAGCAGGCGCTCTTTCGGGATAATCTGAGACGCCTCGTCCAGCAGTCTGAGCACGCGGGCCTCGTCATCCAGCGTGTTCGTTTTGCTCGAAAGCAGGCCGAGCACGATTTCCGTGTTGGGTTTCTCCTGGAACACGGCAAGTGCTTCCAGCGAGCCCGCTCTGTCGTCGTCCCACTCCAGGAAGAAACGGTCGTATTTCAGCTGCTTCAGGAACAGGTTGGCGATCTTCAGGTACGAGCCGCCGCCCATGTTGCGGGAATCGTAGTTTCCGCGGCAATTGTGTGTCCACACTCTCAGCCCGAGGCTGTGGCCGAAGTCAATAATCGTGTTGTTGATGTCAATAAATTCCGATGCCAAGGCCCGAACCGTATCCTGATCGATATTCTCGCCCGTATACGGGGAATTGGGGTTATCATCGGCAAAAATCTCCCACAGGCAGTCATCGAACTGCAGAATCTTTCCTCCTGCTGTGGCGTATTCCTCAACAAATTCCTGATATGCCTGAACAAGCCCTGCTTTTAACTCCTGGGTGGTGGAATAGACGGAATCCTTGCCGCCGATATTGTCAGACCACGAAAGCTCGCCGAAGATATGCGACGGCGACGGAACGCAAATTTTTGTTTCTTTGTCGCCCACGATGGACTGAAGGCGCTTGAAAACCTGAATAAAATGGTGGTTCCGTCCGCTCAGGGGTCCGGTAATGCGCAGACCGATATCGCGGCGTGTTTCGTATTTCTGGGTTTC
This sequence comes from Faecalispora jeddahensis, assembly GCF_000577335.1. Taxonomy (GTDB): domain Bacteria; phylum Bacillota; class Clostridia; order Oscillospirales; family Acutalibacteraceae; genus Faecalispora; species Faecalispora jeddahensis. The sequence goes on from NZ_CBYL010000032.1 coordinate 18,583, forward strand.
GTCCTTGTCGCGGAAGAAATAACCGTGATCGGCAATATAACGGCTGATGCCCTTCAGGCCCCAGACAAAATCCAGGTGCCACATCGACTTTGAGTATTCTCCGTCTGTAATAATTTCAAAACCGTGCTGAATCTGCTGATTCACCACGTCTTTGGTTGCTTCAAACTCGCATTCCTCATACCCTTCAAAATCATTATAGAACGGGTAAGTAATATCGTCGCGCTGTTCAATCTGATGTTTATAGCTCAGCAGTTTTTGGGGGCGCAGTAAACTGCCGACTGTTTGAAATCTCTTGCTCATTGAGAAGCCCTCCTAAGTGTTTGATGAGGTTATTATAACTCATAATAAAACATATATGGTAACTCCATTATCCTATATTCCGTTATAGTTATTGCCTATACCCCGCACCTCTCCACCTAAATACAGCAGTTCAAAGAGGAGCCGCCCCGTAAAGGGCAGCTCCTCTTTCAAAATTTACGATATGCAGGGTATACACGATTTGCCATACAATCGCGTTTTCCTGATCGCACTCTCGTTTTCATTACAAATGAAGCAGCTTTTTCACCTGTGCCATTTCAGAGGTGGTCTGGCTGTTTTCCAGGAATGCGGCGGAATACAGCATAAACCCGTTTGAGCCGAGACTCCTGCTTTTCTGAATCTGATATGCCATCACAGAGCCGGGGGTCATCCAGGTGCCGCCATCCACATTGGAATCGGCCTTATACAATGCCAGGCCGAAATACAGCTTCACGTTCGGATTCGTTACCAGCTTTCGCCAGGTGACCGCCGTTGCGTCGAAGGGCATCACCGCGTTGCTGGAATTGACATACAGCTGCGGGCAAAGATAATCGACATACCCAGCCTGACTGCCCCACGTGGCAACATCGGCGCCCATGTTCCGGTTGTTCTGAAGATTGGCCTGCGGAGAAATGCCGAACAAAACAGCCGGCTTTGTCTGCTTGACTGCCGCGTATACCTGAGAGACCAGCGTATTGATGTTCTGACGCCGCCAATCGGCTACAGACAATGACGTTCCGCTGGCAAGGTACGATACGCTGTCGATTGTGGAGGCCGTAGTAGGATAAAAATAATCGTCGAACTGAACGCCGTCTACATCATAATTCTGAACGATCTCGCGCACGCCGGACACAATCCGGTCGCGTACCTCCGAAATACCGGGGTTATAATACCACTCGCCGTTCCATTCCATCGTCCAGTTCTGCTTCGAGGCATCGTTCTTCCAAATCACCGCCGGGTTATCGGAAGAAAAGGTCTTTGGCAGGCCTTTTAAGGAAACGCGTAGCGGGTTCACCCAGGCGTGGAATTTCAGCCCGGCCTGATGCGTGGCCTGAATCATATAGGCCAGCGGATCGTACCCCGGCGACGTTCCCTGTGTGCCGGTGAGCAGGTGTGACCACGGATAGTAGGCCGAAGGATACAGGGAATCCCCGAACGGGCGCACATGAGCGATCAGGGTATTCATGCCGCTGTTCTTCGCCTGTGCGACAAGGGTATCAAATTTCTTGCGGAAAGCCGCTTCGCTCCGATCGGCCTGCCCGCTCATGTCAAGGCTCATATACGGTATCCACACAGCGCGCATCTCGCTTTGTGAAGACGCCGTGCCGATCACTGTGACGGAACGGTTGGCCTCGCCCTGCTTTTGCACACCTTTTTTCACCGTAATACGAACAGAGGCGTGAACACCGTACACCTCAGAAGTAACGTAGGTGGTTCCTTCTTTCAAGGCTGTGACACGGTACTTGTCTGTTCCGGCAATTCGGCTGACCTTAGCAACGGAATCGCGTGAGGAATACACCACAACATCAGAGGAACTGACGTTTGCGCCGCTCACCGACACCTTAATGTCGTAAAGATTTCCGGGTGCCATCTGGTAGCTTCTGGTATCCATCACCAGCGTGCGCGCTGCCGTACTCTGCTGCGCCCCCACCTGTATCCCCGACAGCACCAGTATTACGGCGGTCATCAGGACAGCGAGGCATCTTCCCCATACAGATCGCTTTTTCATCGTTGTTCTCCTTTTGCTGTTCGGGCCTGACTCTCTGCAAAACGCACCGGGCGTTTGACAAGGTCATATCCGTCTTTTTCCAATGGATTATTTTTCATTGGTTTTATTTTCATTATAAAGATAGTCGGAACCCTGCACAATAGGGAACCTGCAATTACTAAATATTCCCTGTGTTTCAAAAATATTGCAGTTTTCCTTTCCAAAGCTTTACTCTGCTGGCTGATGTTCCCGCCAGCGCGATGGCTATATGGATTTTATTTTCTCTCTGGAAAGCAAAAAGGGAGAACTGACAGATACTCTTCCGAGGGATGGAATGTAAAGCATTATCGATCAAAAAGGTGGACAGCTTCGGCTGCCCGCCTTTTGATTATACCTTGCAAAGCGTTTTTTCTTCTTCTAAAAGAAAAACATCTACAAAACAGAAAAGCAATTCCTGTTTATAAAAACTCTATCGCAAAAAATCGACCTTATTTTCGATTGAAAATTTAAATCAATATAATCAAATTTATTCGTTTTACAAATCCATAAGCAGCAAATATAATGAATCCGAAATGAAATTCTAAATTATTTTTCATTATTTTTGTTATATTTGATCAATTCAACCTTCGGCAGATGTAAATGAGATATCCAGAAGAATTGCATATCCTTTTCCATCCATAAAGGGTGAGCTCCCTTGCCCCACGTTCCTGAGACAGGAAGTCACTCAGCCGTACGCGGATTCCGCACAAAGAACCGTATGCGTTTACGTTACATACTGTGCGCCCCGCCGGCTGAGTCTATCATAATTTTAATTGCAGGAGGTATGAATCATGTTCGAATTGAAGCTTGATATGTATCAAGCGGCAGGCATCGCGGCAATTATGTTCTGGATCGGCAGTTATCTGCAAAGGAAAATCGCTCCGCTACATAAATATTGTATTCCTGCTCCGCTCATCGGCGGTGTGGTCTTCGCGGCAATGAATACAATTTTAAGTGGAATGGGAGCCATGCGCCTCACATTTGATGGTACGCTGCAATCCTTTTTTATGGTTCTGTTTTTTACCACAGTAGGTTTTACCGCCAGCTTTGACATTCTAAAAAGAGGCGGTAAGCAAATCATCGTCGTCACGCTGCTATCCATTGCCATCATCGTCTGCCAGGATCTCATCGGCTACAGTATTGCGGGTGGGTTCGGGCTGGATTCCCGCCTTGGCCTGACCGCCGGTTCCATCTCGCTTCTGGGCGGCCCCGGAACAGCGGCTGCTTTTGGCAAAACCATGGAGGATATGGGAATCGCCGGAAGTACCACGCTGGGGTTGGCAGCAGCGACGTTCGGGCTTGTGATGGGTTCTTTGATGGGCGGTCCGATTGCCCACAGAAGAATCGCAAGGCACAATCTGCACTCTGAGGAAATAGCCGCAGAAGCCACGGCAGAAAATGTAGAAATTCCGGAAGAGGACGGAGAATTTAAGACCGCCTCCTCCAAGTTGGTATACGCCTGGATGCTGATGGCCATCGCCATGGGGCTTGGGACGATCATGTCCATTCTGCTGAGCAAAACAGGCATCACCTTCCCGGCCTATATTGGCGCCATGCTGGGCGCCGCCCTTATCCGCAATGTTCTCGACATGAGCGGAAAAGCGTTCCCCGAGCCCGAAAATGATACCATCGCGAACGTTTCTCTGTCTCTCTTCTTAACCATGGCTCTGATGGGATTAAAGCTATGGGAATTGGTTGATCTGGCACTGCCGATGCTTGTCATCCTTGTAGCACAAATGATCTTTATGTTCCTGTTTGCCTATTGGGTCATTTTCTACACCACCGGCCGGAACTATGAATCCACCCTGCTCATGGCCGGAATTGTCGGATACGGTATGGGGGGCACCTCCAACGCCATGGCGAACATGCAAACTATTACAAAGCAGTATGGCCCCGCAAAAACCGCATATTTTGTCATCCCGCTTGGCGGAATGTTTTCCGATTTCTTCAACGCAATGATTATTACCGCGTTCCTGAATTTCTAAAACTGATACCAGCCAATATGCCTTTCAACTACACACCACAAATTTCTCCTCTTACGCAAAGGGAGGCTGATCGTAAGATCAGCCTCCCTTTGCGTATTCGATTTCAAACTCATCTCTGCAAAAACCTGTCCTGAAAAACCCGATCCTGAATCAGCTGGATCAGGCTGTCCATGGGCGGGGTCACCCATTTGCTCTTGTGGTAAAACACCTGGCTCCAAAGCTGAACGGAGCAGTCCTCTGCAGGCAAAATCACCAGTTCCCCTTCTTGAACACTGCTCCTCACCACATATTCCGGCAGAAAGGAAATTCCCAGCTTCTGCTTTAGCAGAGAAACAATGCTTACGCTGTTGTCTATCTCTAAAAACGGCGCGATATACAGATTCTTCTGCGCGGCCTCTTCCTCCAGGGCCCGGCGGTAAACCGCCTTTCGCTCCGGCAGGATCATCGGCTGCCGCACTACATCGGCCAGGCCGACCGGCCCGCGCCCCGCCAGGGGATGCTCCGGATAAGTAACAAACACGATGTTGATCAGGTGCGCGCAGGCACGGATAAAATCCCTTTCCGTGGTCTTTTTGCCCAGAAAGAAAATCATATCCAGCTCGTTGTGCTTGAGCATCTGAAGCAAATCATCCCCTGAGGTCATGCGCGTCTCGAGGATGATTTTGGGAAAGTCCCGGTGATATTGCGGAATCTGATCGCACAGCACCCAATTGAACAGCGATTCCAGAATTCCCAGCCGCAGCACACCGCCCATTTCTTTAGGCGGCTTGCCCAACAGCAGCGAACACTCGGCAATCTGCATCATCTGTGTGGCATACCCCATAAATTCCTGTCCGCTGGACGTCAGCGACACATGCTTGCCGATCCGGTCAAACAAAGGGACGCCAATTTCTGCTTCGAGCTGTTGAATCTGAATCGTGACAGTAGACTGAACATACCCCAGCTGCTCCGCTGCCTTTGTAAAGCTCTCACATTCCGCTACGCGTAAAAAGGTAGCCACATTTCTCAGTTCCATACTGACAACCCCATTAAAATTTAAAATAGATATCATTGAAACTATTCGTTTTACAAATCCAATTAGAATTGTTATAGTAGAGTTGCAAAGCGTTGTGGAATTATTTTATTTAAAATGATTATAACATACGCTCTAATATTTGTAAAAGGCATTTCCACAGAACCGTTTCCTCTTTCTGAGGATTCAAAAACAGATGCCTGTTCAAAAGGCAAAGGAGGACAATAACTATGGGAAAGATGGACTATTTAAAAGACCTGCCGGTCGCCGTTATCGGCGGCGGAGCGGTGGGAAAAACCTGTGCGGCCGACATCAAGCTGGCCGGACGCGAGGTGCGCCTGTACGATGCCGTGCCCTTTGCGGAGACTTCTCTGCGCGGCCTGGAAAAAACCGGCATTCTGCTGGACGGAGTACAGCGTAACCGCGACGGTTTTGAGCGCTCCGGCCGCGCGTATCCGGACCTGGTGACCACCGATATCGCTGCCGCCGTCAAGGGTGCAGGACACATCGTGGTGGCCTGCGGATCCTGGGGTCACGAGCCCATGTTCCGCGCTCTGATTCCCCATCTGGAGGACGGTCAGGTCATCAACATCTTCACAGACAACTTCGGCACGCTGCTGCTGCGCAGACTGATGCGGGAAACGGGCTGCACCAAGAAGGTCATTATCGGCGGCTGGTCCTCCGCGCCCTACGGTACTCGTATTGAGAGCGTCAACGGCTTCCAGTTCCCGCATGTGGGTGTAAAATACCGCGCCATCACCCTGCGGGGCGCTGCCCTGCCCACAAAGGATACCGACGCCTTCCTGGAGGCTTCTCAGTATCTGCCCTGCCTGGACGCCGTAACTCAGGGCGAGGGCCCTGCCAAGGCCAACACTGTCCTGGACGTCAACTTTGCCAATGTCAACCCTGTCATCCACGTTCCCGCCACTATTTTGGGCGTGTCCACCATGGAGAACTGGGGCGTCATTTTCTGCGGACATGATAAGACAACATACTCGATGTACTCTCACGGTCTGTCCCCCTCCATCTGCGAGGTTCAATATCAGTTCTATAACGAGGAGCTCGCCCTGGCAGAGGCCATCGGCGTAGGCGCTCCTACATACAAGCACGAAATGTTCTTCTCCCGCCGCAGCGTGCTGACCCAGGAGTACATGGGCCTGGATGAGAACGGCAACGACAACGTGGTCTTCCCGCTGGATCAGCCGTCGAATGAGGGCAACACCGGCCCCAACAGCATCAACCACCGCTATTTGACCGAGGACGTGCCGATCGGCTGCAAGATTTACCACGACCTGGGCGTGCAGTACGGCGTGTCCACCCCCATCATCGACGCCATGATCACTCTGGCCGGCGCCATGCACAAGAAGAGCTTCTTCGAGACCAGCCGGTATACCCTGGCTTACCTCGGTATCGACAATATGCCGAAGCAGGAGCTGCTGGCCTATTTGAACGAGGGAGTCTACAACCGATGACTTTGAAAGAGTCTATCCGTATGGAAGGAGAATAGAGATGCAGTTTCATACCGATTATCGGGTAGAAAACTACATTCTGAACACCACGTGGGAAGATTTGCCCAAAGAAATTCAGGATCGCGCGGTGGTCTGCGGAATCGATTTGACGACCGCCTTACTCCTGGGCAGCCACGGACGGCAGTTCGCCGCGGGGGAAAAGCTGGCGCAGTCGGTCTGCGGAGATGGGGAAATCCCGGTAGTAGGCTCGCAGCATACCTACAATCTTTTGGGGGCGGTCATTGCCATGTCCCACGCCTCCAATTCCTTTGACATCGACGACGGCCACAACATGATCAAAGGCCACCCCGGCACCTCTTTTGTGGCGGGCATATTGGCGGCGGCGCTGGAGCAGGGGATCTCTTACCGGGAATATCTGACCGCCTTGGTGGTGGCTTATGAGGTGACGATCCGGTTCGCCCTAGCGGAGCAGGAGCATTACAAATATCTGCACAGCACCGGATGCTACGGCGCTTTCGGCACTGCCGCCGGCATGGGCCGACTGTGCCGAATGGACAAAGAGAAGCTGAACACCGCTCTTTCCATCGCGGATTTCCACGCGCCGGTCGTGCCTGTCATGCGGTCGGTGACCACTCCCTCCATGAACAAGGACGGCGTGCCGTTCGGCGCTTTGGTTGGGGCGATGGCCGTGCTCGAGACCCTATCGGGCAGCAGCGGGCGGGGGCATCTTCTGGAAGCGGAAGAGTATCAGCATCTGGCACAGACGCTGGGCAGTAGCTACGAGATCATGAACCTGTACTTTAAGCCCTATACCTGTTGCCGCTGGGCGCACCAGCCCATTGCCGCCGGATTGTCCCTGATGCGCAAATACGGCTTCGGGCCGGATCAGATCAAAGAAGCTGTCGTTTATACCTTTGATGCCGCCGCCCGGCTGAGCCAGCAGATTCCCACCGAAACGGACGAAGCCCAGTATAACATCGCTTACCCTGTGGCCGCCGCGCTGGTCCATGGAGACTTGGGTTATCTTCAGGTCAGGGAAGAAGCACTTCAGAACCCCGCGGTACTGGATATGATGAAGCGCCTGAAGTTTATCGTAGACCCTGTTCTGGAAGCGCAGTTCCCGCAGAAGCGCCTGGCCCGGATCGAGGTTACTTTGAAGGACGGCACTTTGTTTCGCTCTGAAACCTTTTCCGCTCCCGGAGAAGCCACCGATCACGTGGACCTTGCGTGGATCACGGAAAAATTCCGGAGGATCACCTCCCCCGTTCTGGAAACGGAAAAACAGGAAAAGCTGCTGGAGCTGCTCACCAGTAACCTGGAGATTCCGGTGCGCCGGATTGTGGATTTTATCAATCAGCAGTAATTCACCCACCGTTTTCTGAAACCCTGAAAACGGAAAGTCCGAATAAAACAGCATTATAAATGAAAAACGGCCCCGCTGAAAAAGCGGGGCCGTTCGTTATTCTTCTGTTTCTTCTTCTTCCTCTGCCTGTGCCAGGGCATCGCTCTTTTCCGCGTGGCCGCTGTACGTCGGCACCAAATGATGAATGATCTCCATCATCCTGACGTTGTTGATACCCGCGCAATGGCGCAGTGTATCGAGTTCGCTGAGGAAGGTCTCTTCATTGAACGGAATCGGCGTGCCGATGTAGATCAACTCGTGAGAGGTTTTGGCGCAGCCGCCCTCGCTGTCGAGTAACAGCTCTTCATACAGCTTCTCGCCGGGGCGCAGACCCGTGTAGACGATTTTAATATCGACGTCCGGCTCATACCCGGAAAGACGGATCAGGTTGCGCGCCAGATCGGCAATTTTGACCGGCTGGCCCATGTCCAGCACAAAGATTTCGCCGCCCCTTGCCATACCGCCCGCCTGCAGCACCAGACGCGCCGCTTCGGGGATCGTCATGAAATAGCGGATGATATCCGGGTGGGTGACCGTCACCGGCCCGCCGGACGCAATCTGCTTTTTGAACAGCGGAATCACGCTGCCGTTGCTGCCCAGCACATTGCCGAAGCGCACCGCCACAAAATCCGTTTTGCTGTGACGGCTGAAATACTGGATAATCAGCTCGCAGATACGCTTTGTAGCCCCCATGACGTTCGTGGGGTTCACGGCCTTATCGGTAGAAATCAGCACCATGCGCTTCACGCCGTATTTGTCCGCGGCTTTCGCCACATTCAGCGTGCCGAACACATTGTTCTTTACCGCTTCGCCGGGGCTCAGTTCCATCAAAGGCACATGCTTATGCGCCGCCGCGTGGAACACGACGTCGGGGCGGCAGACCTCAAATACGTGGTTGATGCGGCTGGCGTCGCGCACCGAGCCGATCAGAACCTCCAGATTCAAGCGCTTGAAGCGCATGAGCAGTTCATTCTGCAGGTCATAGGCATTATTTTCGTAAATATCAAAAATGATGATTTTCTTCGGATTAAACAGCGCGATCTGCCGGCACAGCTCAGAGCCGATCGAACCGCCGCCGCCCGTTACCAGTACGGTTTTATCCTTCAGGTAGCCGCAGATTTCGTCTACGTCGAGCGTAATTTCGTCACGGCCCAAAAGGTCGGTGATCTCCACATCGCGGATCGACTGCGTATCGACGCCGTTTTCCAGCACCTCGCTGTACTCAGGTACGGTTTTCAGCTGACAGCCGGTTTTGGAGCAAATCTGCAGAATTTCCTGCAAATCCTTTTTCTTGGAGGTAGGGATCGCCAGAAGAATCTGGTCTACATTATAGCGCACCGCAGCACGGGTGATGCTTTCACGGCCGCCCACTACCTTTACGCCATGGATACGGCTGCCGCGCTTAGCGCGATTGTCATCGATCGCGACAACGGGAATCCCGCTGGTTTCAGGCGCGCTTTTCATCTCTTTGATGATCATGGAGCCGGTCTCACCCGCGCCAATGATCATCACCCGGTGGAACTCTTCTTTATCCTTGCGTCTGGACAGCTCGTTCTTTTTTCTGGCCCGGCGCATCAGACGGAAGCTGAAGCGCGAAAAGCCCACAAACAGCAGCATGAGGATGCCGCCCATCACATACACGGTAAACGGAAAACGCTCGGGGTTAAAGACCGTATACCCCAGCACCAGCAGCAACACGCTGGCAAAGCCCGTCCCAAAACAGATCTGGATCAGCTCGTCCAGGCTGGCGAATTGCCACATGGTGTTATAAAATCTGGAAAGTGCAAATATCGCCAGACAAATGATCGTCGCCCACGGCATAAAGCGCTGGAAAGCATCGACGTAATTAGAGGGAACCTTGTTATCCAGCCGCAGAATAAAGGCGATCCAATAGCTGGCGTAAATACACACGATGTCCAGCAAAATCTGCGGCAGCGTGTAAAACATACTAACCCTTTTATTCTTCATGTAAACTACTCCCGAAAGCCATTGTGAAATATTAACTTATAGAGTATATCACAACTGCACAACAAAAGAAATACGAAAATCGTTAATTTTGATAGGACGGAACGTCGAATCGACACTCAATCCCACATAATACCGCTCAAAATGAAATTTGCATTTCTTCTCCAGGCCTTGAAGGAACTAAAATCACTGCATTTCATTTTATTATTCCGGAATCGAACCATATTATTGCACCTTGCGTTCCAGGCAGGAAACAACGTGAAGCGGCGGGCCCTCCAGAAAATAAATGCGGTCGGAAAGCTGCTCGGCTTCCTCGCGGTTGTGGGTGACAAGGATTTTCAGCGATTCGGGAAACGACTGCTGCAAAAGCGCCGCCATTTCCTGTGCCGCCGCCTGGTCTAGTGCGTGAAACGGCTCGTCGAGCAGAAATACGTCTCCACCGTAAGCGAGCGCCCGCGCAAAGGACACTCTCTGCCGCTGGCCGCCGGAAAGCTCCCGCGGGTATTGCCCGGCATACGGCAGAAGCCCCACGCACGAAATCCACTCCCGCGCCGCTTGGGTGTGGTCCGGCGGGAGCACAAGCTCCACGTTTTCCTGCACGGTCGCCCAGGGCAACAGGCGGCTTTCCTGAAACACATACGAAATCCGTTTTTCGGAAAGGCCCGTAATCGTCCCGTCACTAGGCGTCAAAATCCCCGCAAGGCAGTTTAAAAGCGTTGTTTTGCCGCACCCGGAGGGGCCGAACAGGCAGACTGTGCCGGAATCGGGCAGCTCCAGAGAAAAATCCTGAAGTACGACGCGTTCCCCATACGCCTGATTCAGATGCTCGATCTTCAAGACTTTCCCTCCCCCCACGGTATCCGGCGGAAACAGGCCAGCAGCAGCCTCTCCAATACCACGCTCAGCACAATGACCACCGCTGTCCACGCGAACAGGTCGGCGGTATCCAGATAGATTTTCGCGCCGTAAATCCGGCCGCCGATGGAGTTCCTCGCGTTGGCCAGAACCTCTGCCGACACGCCCGCTTTCCACGCCAGGCCGATGCCGGTGGTAAAGGCCGCCGCAAGATACGGCGCCACCGTCGGCAGATAAATGTACCGCAGCGTTTTCCACCGGCCAAGACGGAATACGCGTGCCATTTCCAGCAGCTCGCGATCGGCCGCCGCCACGCCCTGGCAGACGTTGCCGAACACGATGGGCAGAACGATCAGCCCCGCGATAAACGCCGGGACTCTGACCGATTGCAGCCACACGAGCGCCAGAATAATAAAAGAGGCCACCGGGGTCGCCTTTACCGCGCTGAGCAGCGGGTAAATGAGCTGATACAAAAAGCGGAACCGACAGCAGAGCGCCCCCAGCACGATACCCAAAAAGGAGGCACACACGAACCCGGCCGCCACATTGTACAGAGATACCCCCGCAGAAATCCAGAAATCCGCCTGCCCCGACAGCTCAAAAACACGGGATAAAGTTTGGGCAGGAGATACCAGAAGAATCTCCTGTCCTACACTTTGATATAACAACTGCCAAACCGCAAGCCAGAACGCCGCTACGCCAAGTACGCGCGCAGCACGGCTGATCGCACCCCGGCTCATCCGGCTGTGTTCAGGTAATAAAAGTCATCCTTCGGGAACGCGCCGCCGATGGATTTGGGATTATACTCGTAAAGCACTTTGAGGAAGTCCTCTGTCTTGACGCGCATGTCGTCCCCGGCGATAAAAACGATATTGCAGTTCGGGATCGCTTTCTGCGCGACTGCCGCGGGCATGATGTCGTATTTTTCAGACAGAGTGCCCGCCGGCTGCGGATTCTGATTGACATAATTCACAGACTGCTGGTATTCGGACAGGAAGCTGTCAAAAGCGCCCTGATTCTGCTTCACAAATTCACTGCGCACAACCAGCGCACCCATGGTAAGAACGCTCGAGCCCTGATCGGCCTTCTGTACCGCGCGCTCCCATTCGTCAGTCAGGTCCAGCGCGGATTTCAGCTTTGCATCCTTGGTGGTCACCTGAGTTACAAAGGGCTCCGGCAGAACCGCTGTGGCGATTTTACCCGCCAGAAGCTGCGACGCAACCTCGCTGTGCTCGGCAAGGTACTCTACCTTTACATCGTCTTTCAGGCCGTTCGCCGTCAAGATATAATCCAGCGCGTATTCCGGCACGGCGCCCTGGCCGGAAGAATAGACGGTTTTGCCTTTCAGGTCCGCAATGCTTTTGATGCTCTCATCGCTGGTGACCAGATATAAAATTCCCAGCGTGTTGATTGCCGCAAGCTGCACACCGCCCTTTGTTTTGTTGTAAAGGGTGGCCGCCAGATTGGTGGGAACGGCAGCCGCGTCCAGCTCACCGGAAACAAGCTTGGCCACAACTTCATCGGGGCTGCCCGCCACGGTAAAGGTATACTCATTCGCGGCGGTCTTCTGGTCGTTATTCTCCATCACCTGGAGCATTCCAAGCCCAGTGGGTCCTTTCAGCACGCCGACGCGCATCTGCGTTTTTTCTGCGGCAGACGCGGTACTGCTCTGCGGCGCTTCGGCCGCGGAGGAAGAAGCGGCAGGCTGACCGGCACACCCGGCAGACGCTGCCAGAAGCGCTGCAGACAGCACCAGACCTGCAATTTTTTTCGTGAGTTTCATAAAATCCCTCTTTCCATCTTTGGGTTCCGTGCAGCGCCGGCTCTTTGCCAGCCGGGCCGAAAACAGACCTTTGGGAACCCTACAGTAAATGCAGACTAACCGGATTTCCGCGAAAAAACCGGTGCACACGGCACCGGTTTCTCCAAAAAGCAGGAATTTCCCGCCGAATATCAGTGATGCTCACAGCCGCAGCTGCATCCCTCTTCGTCTTCATCCGCCAGGCTTTCGAGATCGAACTCCAGGTTTTCGCCGCAGTTCGGGCAGTCGATGTGGCCTTCGTTGATGATGTCCTCTGTCAGGCACAGCGTTTCATTACAAGCCGGGCAGGTTACCTCATAATAGCAGTCATCGTCATCAGCATCATAATCCTCGTCGTCATCCTCGTCGCCGTAGAAATCATCCTCCAGCGTACCCAGATCCTCGTCAACAGCATCGAGCTGATCCGCCAGCTCTTCGTGATCTGCCTCGATATCCGCCAATGTCAGCGCAATATCATCCAGCAAATCAATAATCGCATTGATTACCTTAACCTCTTTCTTGTCCGTATCCAGCTCAAGCCCCTCGGTCAGGCCGCGGATGTAAGCTACTTTCTCTGTATTGGTCATAATGATGCCCCCTTTTCACATTAATATATCATAAACTTCTATTCAGAAAGATTATGCGTTACGCACGCTCCATATATTCACCGGTTCTGGTATCGATGCGAATCATTTCACCCTCGTCGATAAACAGCGGCACACGAATGACGGCGCCGGTTTCCAGTGTAGCAGGCTTGGTGGCGTTGGTAGCGGTATCGCCTTTAAAGCCGGGGTCTGTCTCGGTAATCTGCAGCTCAACAAAGTTGGGCGGCTCTACCCCGAACACATTGCCCTTGTAAGACAGTACCTTACATTCCATATTTTCTTTTACAAAGCGGAAGTTATCACCCAAAACAGACTTATTGATCGGGATCTGCTCGTATGTTTCATTATCCATGAAATAATACAGATCGCCGTCGCTGTACAGGTACTGCATGTCCTTGCGCTCCACAAAGGCAGTGGGATATTTATCATTGGGGTTAAAGGTTCTTTCTGTCACAGCGCCGGTGATTACATTTCTGATCTTGGTACGGACAAACGCCGCGCCTTTTCCGGGCTTGACGTGCTGGAATTCTATAATGGACACAACGTTGCCGTCCATTTCAAAGGTCACGCCATTGCGAAAATCGCCTGCTGATATCATGGGTTTGATTCCTCCAAATTATTATTTACTACCCCATAGTTTATAATATTTTTTCCCGTTTTTCAAGCATTATCTGATAAAGTTTAGAAATCGCGCGGATTGTGGGAATTTTTGAAAATGAAATTTTAATGAAAATTTTCTTTTGGTTTTTTCAAATTAGATAGTGTGTTTTTATAGAACATGGTATAATATGTAAAAAACAGAATTAGAGGCATTCTGAAAATTGCCCGGCTTGCATTCCCATAAAATATGGGAAAGGAGAACTTTCATGAGATCATCCTATATCAACCCCGGTGATAAAGTGAGCATCAGTGTAAAAGTCAGCGACGGCCCCAGACGTTCTTACATGAGCTACATCGACACCCTTGTGGACGAACAGACTCTCCTGATCTATACCCCCATCTTCAAAGGGCAGGTGATTCGACTCTCCACATTCGAGGACTACGAATTTGTTTTTTACGCGCAGACCGGCCTGTACCGCACAGACGGCAAGGTTCTGGCCAATTTTGTGGAAAACAACGTGGCAATCGTAAAAATCCAGATCGGTCGTCTGGAATCGATTCAGCGCCGCGAATTCTACCGGGTAAATACTACATTCGAATTTACATATACACGCCCCATGCTTGGAGCCGACGAGACGGGGGATCTGCCCCTCTACCCCGCAACGGGGGAAAACATCAGCGGGGGCGGAATGTGCTTTCTTTCCCCCACGCTGCTTTCAGAGGAAGAGCCGATTTACTGCACCCTGCCGATGAAAGACCAAATGATCACCATTGAGGCCATTGTGCTGCATACCGAATCGCCGGAGGATTCCAGAGAGCTGTACGGGATGTACGAATACCGGGCCCGGTTCTATTTTCGCGAAAAACGCGATCAGGAGGCCGTGATGCAGTATGTGTTCGCCAAGCAGCGCGAAATTCTGCTCCGGCGCAAAATGCAGTTTGAAGCCGTGGATTCCGACGACAAGAACCAAGGCACTCCCCGCCGGCGATAATGCCGGCGCACTGTCTTACATAACAGCAACAACGAAGCCGCCGCACCGGAAGATCCGGTACGGCGGCTTTTTGCCGGGATACGATTCACCCTTTGGCAGAAATTACTTCTGCGCGGCGGTGATGATCGCCATTTTATATACTTCCTCAGCGTTGCAGCCTCTGGAAAGATCGTTGATCGGAGCGTTCAGACCCTGCAGCAGCGGGCCGTAAGCCTCAAAGCCGCCCAGGCGCTGGCCGATTTTGTAGCCGATGTTGCCGGCGTCCACGTCGGGGAAAATGAAGGTGTTGGCCTGACCTGCAACGGGGCTGCCCTTTGCCTTGGTCTTTGCAACCTCGGGGGAGAATGCGGCATCAAACTGCAGCTCGCCGTCCACCGGGAAATCGGGGCTGAGCGCCTTTACCTTCGCAGTCGCGTTTTGCATCAGGGTAACAGAATCGCCCTTGCCGGAACCAAGGGAGCTGTAAGAGAGCAAAGCAACCTTCGGGTCGATGCCAAACATACGGGCGGTACGGGCGGTTTCGACCGTGATCTCAACCAGCTCATCCTCATTGGGAGCAATGTTGATCGCGCAGTCACCCATCGCGTATTTTTCCTCTTTGCCGTCTTTTTCTCTGTACATAATAAAGCAGCTGGAAACGATCTTGTTGCCGGGCTTTGTCTTAATCAGCTGCAAAGCGGGGCGAACCGTGTCCGCTGTGGAGTAGGTGGCGCCGCCGAGGAGGCAGTCCACATATCCGATCTTTACGAGCATGGTGCCGAAATAGTTGGACTTGGAAAGCGCGGCGCGGCATGCTTCGGCATCCATTTTGCCCTTTCTCAGCTCAACCATCTTGTCTACCATTTCGTCGAATTTCTCAAAATGGGTGGGGTCTACAATCTCGATCCCCTCAATGTCAAATCCGCCTTCTTTTGCGGCGGCCTGAATCTCCGCCGGATCGCCGAGCAGCACCGGCACAAGAATCCCCTGCTGATGAAGACGAACGGCCGCACTCAGGATCCTGGGTTCCGAACCCTCGGTAAACACAAGCCTTCTGTTCTTGCCCTTCAGCTGTGCAATCAGCTCTTCAAACATCTCACTTTTCCTCCGTTACTTACATATTACAGCCTATATCCGTAGACTTCTGCGTGTTTATTATACACCCCGCCCGTTGACAATATCAACACTCTTTTGACATTTTTGAGACGGAAAAGCAGATTATGACTGTTTTTTCACTGCTCTTCAATCCAAAAGGAACCCGGACATTTCTCTTCCGCTTTCGGCAGGGGAGAAATGTCCGGGTTCCGGATTCTGATGGGAGAATAGAATAACGTGTCCTCACAAAATCAGCAGAGATTTGTCGGAGGCAGTCAGATTTTCGCAGCCATCCTCCGTAATGGCGATCATATCTTCGATGCGCACACCGAATTTTCCGGGCAGGTAAATACCCGGCTCTGCGGTAACCACCATACCGGGGCGAAGCACCTCTTTGCAGTTGGGCGCGAAGTTCGGCCATTCGTGGATTTCGACACCGACCCCGTGTCCGGTGCTGTGGCCGAACGTGCCGGGATAATCCTGATCGATGATATCGCGCGCGGCGCGGTCGACCTCGCTGCACACCACACCGGGCGCCGCCTTCTCGATGGCGGCCATCTGGGCCGAAAGCACCGTGTGGTACACGCGCTCCTGCTCCTGAGACAGATGCCCCATGCCGACGGTGCGCGTCATATCGGAATGATACCCGTCCAATAACGCGCCGATGTCCATGGTGACCAAATCGCCCTTCTCGATTTTCTTTTCGGAGGGAACGCCGTGGCACAGCGAACCGTTTGCGCCGGAAACGACGATCAGATCAAACGCCACGCCCTGGGCTCCGCTGCGGCGCATGAAGAATTCGATCTCGAGCGCAACCTCGCGCTCTGTCAGGCCGGGGCGCAGCATTGTGAGAATATGTGAAAACGCTGCATCTGTAATCGCCTGCGAATCGCGGATCTTCTGGAGCTCCTGCGGTGTCTTGATCGCCCGCAGGCCGCGCAGCAAACGGTCGAGCGTGTTGTCCTCCACTGTCTTCACGCCCATGAAGCCAAACATTTCGCGGTAGGTTTTCGCATCCGCAAGGTTCAGCCCGACGTTTTCCACCAGAACCCGGTTGATGCCGTGGCGCTGCGCGATCTCGCAGAAGTTCTGCGAAAGGTTGTTCAACAGCACAACCTCGCAGGATTTCACCTGCCGTTCGGCTGCCTCAAAATACCGGAAATCCGTCAGAAAATAGGATTTCTCCGGCGTAATGAGCACCCAGCCGGCCGACGAAGGAAAGCCGGTGAGATACAGACGATTCTGCGGCGACGTCACCAGCGCGGCGTCCGCCTCCTGTTCCAGCACATGATCCCGCAGCACCTGCTGCAGCTCTTCCACAGCCGTTTTCATGAAATAAGTCTCCCTTCCGATTACATCAGGCTTTTCAGCGCCTGCAGCGCCAAAAAGTAGCTGTGCTTGCCAAAGCCGCAGATGACCCCGGCGCACACTTCCGACAAAACAGAATGAGCGCGGAACGGCTCTCTGGCAAACACATTTGACATGTGAGTTTCAATGAATGGAATCCGCAGGCAGGTGACCGCGTCCCGCAGTGCGTAGCTGTAATGAGCCAGCGCACCGGCGTTGAGCACGACGCCGTCGAACACGCCCTTGGCTCCATGGATTTTATCGATCAGCGCACCCTCCCAGTTGGACTGGAAAATTTCGCATTCAAAGCCCAGGCTCTCGGCGTATTCGTGAATCTGCATCTCGATGCTTTGGGAAGTCTCGTCGCCGTACACGCCCTTTTCACGGATTCCTATCATATTTAAGTTAGGCCCCAATAACACCAGTACCCTTTTTTTGCTCATGCTTTTCCACTCCTGTCTGTTTTTTCTCGCTCTGCCTGCCGCCGCTCCATTTTGCGGCGGATCGGTTCCTCCAAGCGTCTGCGCACCCGGAACGACACGCTGGTTTCCGGGTCGCTGGGCCGCAGCAGAATCGATTTGACCCCGGCCACGTTCGCGCCCATGACATCCGTAAAAACCTGGTCGCCCACCGCCACAGCCTGGCCGCGTGAAACCCCCAGAAAGCGCGCCGCACGCCAGTAGGCAAACGGCAGCGGCTTCATCGCCACGCACAAAAAGGGAAGATCATATTTTTCCGCGAACGGTGCAACCCGATCTTTAAAATTATTGGATACAATAACAACCGCGAGCCCCGCCTGCCGCATGGCGTGGGCCCATTCCACGGTCCCCACAAGGGGAACCGGCGAACCGTGGGTCGCCAGCGTATTATCCACGTCCAGAATAATCGCGCTCGCACCCATCTCTCTGATCATCTCCGGCGTGATGTCGGTAACTCTGTCCACCGCCGCCGTAGGCAAGAACAACGACATACCGTCTCTCCTCTTTTCAAAACAAATCTGCCCCACAAACCCCAGAAATGGTTAAAAAAGCGGGCTGAATCAGCCCGCTTTTCATCCATTCAACTTACTTAAACTTGCGCTTACGTGCGGCTTCAGACTTCTTCTTCCGCTTTACCGAAGGCTTCTCGTAAGCTTCTCTCTTACGAACCTCGGCAATCACTCCGGCTCTGGCGCACTGCTTCTTAAAACGTCTCAGAGCGCTGTCCAAAGATTCATTGTCTTTGATTCTGATTTCAGCCATTTATTTTCCCTCCCCTCCGCCACCAGGCAGGGGTATTAGTTATCCCGTATAACATAAAAATAATTATACTGGCTGATGGGAAAGATGTCAAGTGCTAAGAAAGAATCTTTGCCGGGGAAAAAATGCAAAGGGATATTGACAGAACCCCTATAAAATGATACTATAATACCCGCACTAGTCGTTTTTTACAGCACGATACAGGGGTATAGCTCAGTTGGTAGAGCAGTGGTCTCCAAAACCACGTGCCGAGGGTTCAAGTCCTTCTGCCCCTGCCATAAAAGAATCCGCATATTCGTTGATTTTCAGCGTGTATGCGGATTCTTTTATACTTATAATTCTATTTATTTTGATTAAAATTTGAATTTCCATAGCAAAATTGAGTCATTTTTAAACCGATGCAACACGAAATGCAACACAAATTATAGCTGTAAACGTGTCTATATATAATGAAAAGGAAACCGCCCTCATCCATGGCCGGGAGATGAGGGCGTTTTCGTTTGACTTTAATCAGCCCATAAATTCTTCATCATACCCTCAATTTTCTTCCGCCGTTCAGCGGGGATCGCTTTATCTGTATGCAAATTTAAAGAAGCCACAACAGCACTATGAACGGTATTGCAAATCCAGCTGTTAGGCAAACAATTGTGACTTTATGGCCCAGGTATTGCCCAATAAATGCTGAAACGATATTAAATAATCCTACGCCAAAAATAAAGGCCCCCAAAAATCCTAAAAGAGCCCAAGGATTCTCAATATCTTTCCCTATAAAAACACTTAGAAATATACATAAGAATACAGGAATAAACAAAGCACAAATCCCCACTACCGTATAAATTCGGTAGGCAACTTTATGTTCTCTCTTGAACTCGTTATCAAATTCTGGATCAAAATAGCTTTTCCAATTTGCAGGTAGTTCCTTATTGAATTTTGGATGAATTTTTCCCATGTTTTTTCCTCCTTGCTTGATATGATAATACCACAAAAACAAAGGCGGCGCACCGGAAAATCATTCCAGTACGCCGCCTTTTCATTTTTATTCGGTTTTTTCAGCCTTTTGTTTGATCGCTGCAAAAGCGTTTTTAATCGCCGGCGGCATTGGCACGCCCATAATACCAGCGTTTTCTACGATGGAAAATCCCTCATTTGCAATGAAGAACAAAATCACCGCCGTACGCAGGTACCCTCCAGTACCAGACACGGTATCGAGCTGCACCGCGACATATACGACCAGTAGCACGCTGAACTTGCGGAGCAGGCCTTTCAGCGAGGCATTGCTCTCGAACGTACCATCAGCAGTTTTCTGCGACTTATGCCATACCAGGGCGATCAGGATGCCCAGAAGATAATCCACAGCCATGATGCCGATCAAAAACTGCAAACTGGTATCCCAGCCACCAAGCGCGGAAAGAATAGCGGCGCCGGCCGCGGAAAAAACGGTCAGCGCCGAAATGTACATCGATTTTGCAGATAAAGCCATTATGTTACCCTCCTCAAGTTACATTAAAATTGCACTGCTGCGTCACACCGTCTGCAGTGACGTTGATGTGTCCATGCCTTACAACCGGCTCCGGCGGCAGACCCTGCACGTCGATCAGCCAGCCGCGCCCTTTCGGGTCAAGGCGCGGCTCCGATACGGCGATCACGTCGCGACCGGTGGTGGTAACGGCGGGCTTGTCCTTACATTTGGCCAAGACGGTGTACCGCTCGCCTACAGTCAAATCCTTGCCGTTGGGAGTGTCGAGGGTTAGGCCGGTGATCGCCGTCATGGGGATTCCCAGCGCGGCAAAATCCTTGTAGCAGTAATTGAGATCGACCTTGTCAGCGATGCCCGGCATGGTCCCGCTGCTGCTGTACTGCCACATATCATATTTGCCGGTGTAGGTCACCTTGTCGTTATACTGTGCCAGCCAGAACGTCCACTTGGAGAGCTGCGCCATATCAAGCCGGTTGACGGCCCAATCCTTGTTAGCGTATACCCCAGCAGTATACCCGGCGGCAGTGACGCGCTCGCAGAAGATGCGGCAAATGTCAGTTGCCATCTGTTTGCTGATGCCGCCGCGCTTTGTCTTGTAGCCGTCCGCGTCCTCCATATCGATGTAGACCGGGTAGGCAGGTTTCAGCCCTTTCAGCAACCTCAGGGCATGCGCCGCCTCGCTCTCGGCTTCGGTTACAGATGTGGCATAGCTATAAAGATAGGCACCCCAAGGGATGCCTATCCGATTGCATTCAGCCACATTCCGCGCCCACTGTTTATCATCCTGGCTGGCCATATCGCTGCCGTAGCCGCAGCGCAGAATAGCAAAATCAATGTTGCCCTTGAGCTTGTCCCAGTCAATCCGGCCATTAGCGTTGCTGACATCGATACCTTTAAGCATTGCTTCCCTCCGTTCCTGCCGCGTCCAGCGCTGTGATAATCTCCGCCTTTTCTGCGTCCGTGAGCAGGTTGTAGTTGGCAATCACCGTGTCCCTGTTCTCGCCTGCCTGTACCCGGCGTTGTATTACCTTAAACAATATTTTCAAGCGTCCTGTCATGCGTGATCACTCCTTTACTCACTGTAAAATGTATCCGCGATTTTGGTTGCCAACTCGTCCGGCAGATTTTCCCCGGCAACGTCCACCAGCTCATCAACAATCTCAGTCACGGTATTCTGCTTGCGAATATAGCCGAGCTGCCGCAGCACGTCGATCTGCTCTTGCAGTTCCTCAAGGGAGTCTACAAAAAGCAGAAGCGCTACATTCGGCGAGGCTCGCATCGGCAGAACCTCCGCGCACGGGTGAGGATCGCGGAAATTGATAAGTACGGTTTCGGCGTCGATCTGCGCCGCGAGCTGTTCGGCGTAGGTTTTACTAGCGTCAACCTCATTGTGAAATATTGCTACTCGAATTTGTTTGCTCATAAGCTGTACCTCTCCGCAAATCCGCTGCCACCGTAGCAATCTGTTTGATCGATAACAACATGAGGTTTGCTATTACATTTTTTGGTGTGACCGTGGCCACCTAAATTATATCCTTTACCGTTAATGACAAATGGTTCATGTCCATTGCCAGAGCCTCCGTCTAAAACTTCTGTTTTATGCATAAAACATCCTCCTTATGCTAATTACGCTGCTTGCTGAATTACTGTGATAGAGCCAACGCCTCCGGCAATACCGTTTGTAGCGCCCGTTCCTCCAGCACCGCCATTTACTTGTAACACACCTGCGTTTACATACTCCCCTTTGTGGTAAATATAGATGGCGCCGCCGCCTCCGCCGCCGCCGCCTGAACCGTCTCTAGCGTTAGAGGCGGCGGTTATTTTCCCTCCTGCGCCACCGGGCAGCCCGTTACATAAAATAGACCCGTCTATAATCAGACGCCCCATCACAAATAACATAATTACGCCACCGCCATAGTTACCCGCCCCGCCGCCACCGCCAGAAGCCCAATCAGTCGCGTTTCCTCCGTTACCTCCAGGGCCAGAACCTCCACGCCCCTGCGTTCCACTTCTGCCCTCTGCGGAATTTCCTGGCCCGCCGCCGCCGTAAGTACCAACCCTGTCGGTGTATCCGTTAAATATGCTCGAAATCTCAATAGTTATGTTTGTGCTGTCTCCCCCAGCATATCCATTATAGGCGTCACTTCGGCCACCGGCTGCACCGGCACCATACCCTCCGCCATAAGGGCGCTTTAGCATTGCAACACCGCCCTTAATTGTTAAATTACCATTTTTGTCAAGAGCGTCCCCGCCATTGCCCCCGTTGCCGCAAACAAGTTGCGCGGGGTACGGGTAATTATTTTGAGGATTAGTCTTAGGTGCAAGTCCACTCTGATCTATCGTGCCGTGAATAATGCAGTCACCCTGAACGCGGATAATCAGGCCAGCATTAAATGTGGCGCATTTGAGGATTGCTCCGGCATTGATGGTAAGGGATTTATACTGCTTTTCTACGATGCTCTGGTGCGCTACCGGCACAGGAAGTGTTACCGTGCCGCTGATAACTGCGTCACCGTCGCTACCGTTTCCAAAGATGGAGGGGACGGTAGACGCCCCGGCCCTAAAAAAAAGTTGCGTCCCGTCGTCGCTCAGCCTTACCCCAGTCACCCAGCAACCCGCCTTAAACAGATCGCCCGGCAGCGGCTCCCCGTTTTGCAGCACTGCGGTTACAGCGCTGCCGTTGACCGTCCATGTGTCGCCGTCTGCGAGGTCAGCCGTGGCCAAAAAGGTGAGGTTTTTTGCGCCGTCGGGGATGTCGAGGTTGTTTGTCGTGCCGGTGCGGGTGTGGAGGGCGGTTGTGATGTGGGCAGCGGTGTCATTTCCATGCGCGTTGACGTCAGACAGCTTCTGATTAAAATTTTCTCTCGTAGCTCCGTCAGTTCCTTCAAATAATGTGGTAATATCAGGCAATCCACTCGCCCCTTTCAAATTCTGTCATTGTCAGATCTTTTGCATCCAGCTGGTCAAAGGTGATCGCCTGCGCGTCCAGCTCATCCCAAGTCAGATAGAGATAGGCGATATCCATCAGCAGGTTTGCTGGAATCATTTCATATGCCGTTGCGTACAGCGGTGCAATGTCTGCAATCCTGCTTTCTCCGCGATATTTTACGGTGATGATAAAATCCTGAACCGATATATCAACGCTCAGCCCCATATACGCCTCTATCACCGCTTGCAAGGTTCTAAGATTGATAGGTGGCTTGGTCATTAGTTTAGCTTTCAAGGCATCCCTACGGGCTTGCAAGGTGGAGTTCAGCGGAGAGGATACACCAAGCAAACGCTCCCAGCGTTGGGCCCCTGATTCGTCGCAGGTAAATACCGATTTATTCAGTACTATCTGCTTGACCACGTCTTGCAGCTTATCAATCTGGATGTTTACCGCTGTGGCGATTGCGTCGATCTCCACCACGTCCTGCAGCTTGTCGATCAGGTAGCTTTTGTAATCTGCCTTGTTGTCGTAAAACATCAGCCGGTCACCTCGCTTACCGTGATCGTACCGATTACAGGTACCTGATAGCTGTCAAAGGTCTTTTCCAGCGTCAGGTTTTGCTCCGCGCCGTTGATGGTTACCGCGCCGACGTCAACGATACTCTCGTGCGCATTGAGGATATCAGCGACCAGCTTGGCAAAGTACACCGTGGGGGATTTAAAATCGATGCCGTCGATGTATCCGGTGATTGCCTGCTCAACCGACGGCTGCACAACGGAAAGCGACGCGCCGGATGTCAGCACAAGCGGAGCGTCTACGTTGATCTGCAAAGGCGTCGACGTGCGTACAATCGGCGTGTGACCAATCGGCGCCACTCCGTCGCCGTCCGTGCCCATGGTTTCCGCCACAAGATCAATCAAGGCTTGCGTGGCGGTTTCGTGGTTTTCATCACCGATGATAATACCGACGCTGCCGGGCGCATTGAGTTCGCTCGCCTTAAAGATTTTGACAGAGCCGACACCCTCGATCGCCAGCACCTTTTCCTCGTAATCCGCCACGTTGCCACCGTATGGGGTTCGGCGGGCAGCAGCCATAAACCGGGCACGCAGTTCATCGTCGGTTTCGGCGTCCCGCGCGGGAATCAGCGCCGGGGATACGAGTTCCGCTGCGGCAAGGCCGTTGATGTTGTCCACCGGCAGGA
>NZ_CBYL010000033.1 GCF_000577335.1 Faecalispora jeddahensis
CTTCCCCGGCTTTGGCAGGGGAAGAAATCGTCATTTTCATGCAGCTTATTTTTAGTGAATGGACTGTAAAAGGTCCGCACAGATTCGATGCGGCAGATCCGCGGGCAGACTGCCCGCGGGCAATTTATGAAGAACCTCACGCCGTTATCGGCAGCTTTGCTGCCGATAACGGCTGAGAGAGCCTTGAAACTCGAAGCGGGATAATAACCCGCAGCTTCTGGAGAGAATGCTTTGAATTCTCGTTATAAGAACACGAGGAAGGACGAAACCTTCGTGATATCCACAACAGAAAGGTTCGTATCCTCTACGTGCTGCACGCAGCGCAGGAATGCGTTTGCGGTGTCCAGCGAGGTCAGGCACGGAATGCCGGCCTCTACCGTGTTGCGGCGGATCAAAAATCCGTCGCGGCGATGTTCCGCACCCTTGGAGGGCGTGTTAATGACAAGATCGATAGTGCCGGAGAGGATCACATCCAGAATATCGGGCGCATCGCCGCCCACCTTGTTCAGGCGGACATTCGGGATGCCGTTCTCTTTGAGATAGTTGGAGGTTCCCTCGGTGGAATAGATGGTCCAGCCAAGGTCACACAGCCCCTTGGCAATGGGCAGCGCCTCTTCCTTATCCTGATCCTTTACGGTGATGATCACATTGCCGTTGGTCAGAAGGTGCATGCCCGCGCCCTGGAACGCCTTGATCATGGCTTCCTCAAAGCTTCTGGCGATGCCGAGCACCTCGCCGGTGGATTTCATTTCCGGCCCAAGGTTGACGTCTGCGCCGTACAGCTTTTCAAACGAGAACACCGGCATCTTGATGGCGATGAGCGCCTTGTTCGGCTGCAGGCCATACTGGTAGCCCATCTGCGGCAATGTTTCGCCGAAGAAGGTGCGCACCGCAAGGTGAACGATCGGGATGTCCGTAATCTTGCTGATATACGGCACCGTTCTGGAGGAACGGGGATTCGCCTCGATGATATACACCTGCTCATCCTTGACGATGAACTGGATATTCAAAAGCCCCTTGACTCTCAGTGCAAGCGCAAGCTTTCTGGTGTAGTCCACAATCGTGTCTTCCACCTGCTTTGAAAGGCTCTGCGCCGGGTAGACCGAGATGCTGTCGCCGGAGTGAACGCCCGCGCGCTCTACGTGCTGCATGATGCCGGGGATGAGGGTGTCAACGCCATCGCAGACCGCGTCGACCTCTACCTCAGTGCCCATCAGGTACTTGTCCACCAGAATGGGGTGCTCCTGCGCGATGGTATTGATGATGCCGATCTGCTCGCGAATGTCGTTGTCGTTGTAGGCAATGTCCATGCCCTGGCCGCCCAAAACGTAGGAGGGGCGCACCAACACCGGGTAGCCCAGCTCGTGAGCCGCGCGCAAAGCCTCATCGCAGGTAAACACCATGCGGCCCGCGGCATGCGGAATCCCGCACTTTGCCAGAATCGCGTCGAAGCGCTCGCGGTCCTCCGCCTCGTCGATGCTGTCAAAGCTGGTGCCGAGCAGCGGAATACCCATTTTCTCAATGGCGCCCGCCAGCTTGATGGCGGTCTGGCCGCCAAACTGAACTACGGCGCCGTCGGGTTTTTCCAGTTCTACAATATGCCAAACGTCCTCCGGAGTCAAGGGTTCGAAGTACAGTTTATCGGCAATATCAAAATCTGTGCTGACGGTTTCGGGGTTATTGTTCACAATAATGGTCTCGAAGCCCAGCTTTTTCAGCGCCCACACACTGTGAACGGAGCAGAAGTCGAACTCGATGCCCTGGCCGATTCGGATGGGGCCGGAGCCGATGACCATGATCTTTTTTCGGCCGCTTTCGTGGCGCGATTCATTCTCGTCGCCGTAGCTCGAATAGTAGTAAGGCGTTTCGGCTTCGAACTCCGCGGCGCAGGTATCGACCATCTTATAAACGGGACGGATGGCCCATTTCTCTTTCAGCCCGCGAATTTCCTCAATGCTGATGCTGGAGAATTTCGCGACGGTTTCATCCAGAAAGCCGAACGACTTGGCTTTCAGCAGCAACTCTTTGCTCATCGGCTCGTTGGCAAGGCGCTTTTCCACCGCGATGATGGACTGAAGCTTCTGCAAAAACCAGCGGTCGATTTTCGTGACGCTGTGGATTTTCTCCATCGCAAAGCCGCGGCGCAGTGCTTCCGCCACCGCGAACAGACGGCGGTCATCCACCGCGTGGATACGCTCGGAAACATCCAGATCCGAAAGGCCATCGAGCTCCGCGTCGGTCAGATCATACATGTTCTGCTCCAGGCAGCGGATGGATTTCATCAGGGCCGCCTCAAAGGTGGGGGCGATACCCATGACTTCGCCGGTCGCCTTCATCTGGGTGCCGAGGCTGCGGCGGGCGTGGACGAATTTATCAAACGGCCATTTCGGGATTTTCACGACGCAGTAGTCGAGCGTCGGCTCAAAGCAGGCGTAGGTTTTTTTCGTAATCGCGTTCTGAATCTCGTCGAGCGTATAGCCCAGCGCGATTTTGGAGGCGACCTTCGCGATCGGGTAGCCCGTCGCTTTCGAAGCCAGCGCGGAGGAACGGCTGACGCGGGGGTTTACCTCGATAACGCAGTATTCAAAGCTTTCGGGATTCAGCGCAAACTGTACGTTGCAGCCGCCCTCCACTTTCAGCTCGTTGATGATTGCGATCGACGCGCTGCGCAGCATCTGGATTTCCTTATCCGCCAGCGTCTGGCAGGGCGCGACGACGATGGAGTCACCGGTGTGAACGCCGACGGGGTCGAAGTTTTCCATATTGCAGACGGTGATGCAGTTGCCGTTGCCGTCGCGAATGACCTCGTACTCAATTTCCTTCCAGCCGGAGATACAGCGCTCGATGAGCACCTGATTCACACGGCTGCGGTGCAGGCCCATGGAAGCGATCGCGTGGAGCTGCTCCTCCGTATAGGCGATGCCGCCGCCGCTGCCGCCGAGCGTATACGCAGGGCGCACCACCACGGGGTAGCCGATGCGCTTTGCGATGAGCAGGCTGTCTTCCACCGTTTCGGCGATCTCGCTTTCCGCGCAGGGCTGCTGGATGCGGGCCATGGCCTCTTTGAACAGCTCGCGGTCCTCCGCCATGCGGATGGTGTCGGCATTCGTGCCGATCATGCGGACGTTATGCTCCATCAGAAAGCCGGATTCCTCCAGCTCCACTGCAAGATTCAGCGCATTCTGGCCGCCGAGGGTCGGCAGGACGCTGTCGGGCCGTTCCTTCAGGATCACCTTTTTCAGCGTGTCGATCGTCAGGGGCTCGATATACACCTTGTCGGCGATCTCGCCGTCCGTCATGATCGTCGCCGGGTTGGAGTTGACGAGGATGACCTCGACGCCTTCCTCACGCAGCGCGCGGCAGGCCTGCGTGCCCGCATAGTCGAACTCGGCGGCCTGGCCGATGACGATCGGGCCGGAGCCGATGATCAATACCTTCTGAATGCTGTCAAGCTTACTCATACGCGGCCCCCTCCCATCAAATCCATAAATCTGTCGAACAAAAAGCCTGTGTCGAGCGGGCCAGAGCAGGCCTCCGGATGGAACTGCACGGAGAACACGCGGCCGTTTTTATAATCTAGGCCCTCTACGCTCTGGTCGTTCATGCTGACATAGCTGACCTCTGCAATAGAAGAGTCGATGGTACCTGCATCCACCACATAGCCGTGGTTCTGCGAGGTAATGTACACACGATTTGTTTTCAGTTCTTTCACCGGGTGATTGATGCCGCGGTGGCCGTACTTGAGCTTGTACGTATTCGCGCCCTGCGAAAGCGCCATCAGCTGGTGCCCCATACAGATGGCGAAGGTGGGGATACCGCTCTGGTAAACGCGCTTCAGCTCCGCAATTTCTTTTACGCAGGCCTGCGGGTCCCCGGGGCCGTTCGAGAGCATGACCCCGTCCGGGTTCCACGCCTTGATCTCTTCAAACGGCGTGTCGTTCGGGAAGCGGCGCACCGTACAGCCGCGGCGGGTGAGCGAACGAATGATATTCTCTTTGGTACCGTAATCGAGCAGCGCCACCTTGACCGAACCGTTGCCGTAATCGCGCGGCTTGCGGATGCTGACCTGCGAAACGCCGTTCGGCACAACGTGCGCGGCGATTTTGCGCTTCATTTCGTCACGGTCAATCTGATCGCCGAAGCAGAGCATCCCGCGCATCGTGCCGGACTCCCGCAGGCAGCGGGTGAGCGCACGGGTGTCGATCCCGCTGATTCCGGGGATCCGGTTGTTTTTCAGGTATCCGTCCAGGTCGATGTCACAGCGAAAATTGCTGGCAATCCCGGAAACGGAGTGAACGATAAATGCTTCCACCCAGGGGTGATCGGCTTCCGCGTCCTCATAGCAGATTCCGTAGTTTCCGATCATGGGGTAAGTCATCACAACGCCCTGGCCTGCATAGCTGGGGTCTGTAAGCAGTTCGGTGTACCCGCACATGGCGCTGTTGAACACTACCTCGCACAGCACATCGCGGGGCTCGCCAAAGCCCTGACCCTCAAAGGTCATCCCGTTTTCCAATAGTAATAATGCTTTCACGCTATAACCACCATTTCTTCGCGCCGCTGATTTACGGTCACTGCGGCAGCGCGCGACATGCCGCAGCACGGGGAAAGGTCCCGGCTGATTGTCGGCGGCCAAACCCCGCCGGTAAGCCCTGCTGCCAGAGCCTGCTCTTTGGCTGCCAGGCAGCCAAAAGATCGGGCGGATCCGGCGGCAGGGCCGCTGTTTCGTCAATTGGAAAATTCAGGCTTCATCAGGCTTTGAAAGACTCGATGATTCTTGCCACAGCCTTTTCCGTATTCTCTTTCGTGTTAAAGGAGGTCAGGCGGAAATATCCCTCTCCGGCAAGGCCGAAGCCGGAACCCGGAGTACCGACCACGCCGGTTTTTTGCAGCAGCAGGTCGAAGAATTCCCAAGCGGTGAGTCCGCCCGGCGTCTTGAGCCAGATGTACGGGGAATCCACTCCGCCGTATACCTCGAACCCGGCAGCGGCCAGGCCCTCACGAATGATCTTCGCATTGTTCTGGTAATAAGTGATATTCTCGCGGATCTGCTTTGCGCCCTCTTCGGAATACACAGCCTCTGCCGCGCGCTGGATCACATAGGGAACGCCGTTCATCTTGGTGGACTGGCGGCGGCTCCACAGGCGGTTGAGGGATACGCCGTCGAACTCGAGCTGCTTCGGCACTACGGTAAACGCGCAGCGGGTGCCGGTAAAGCCCGCGGTCTTGGAGAAGCTGCGGAATTCGATCGCGCAGGTCTTTGCGCCCTCAATCTCATAAATGCTGTGCGGCATATCGGGAGTGGTGATGAACGCCTCATACGCGGCATCGAAAAGGATGAGCGACTTGTTTTCGTTGGCGTAATCCACCCATCTGCTCAGCTCTTCCTTGCTGATGCCCACGCCGGACGGGTTATTCGGGAAGCACAGGTAGATCAGATCTACCGGCTCCTTGGGCAGGTCGGGCAGGAAATTCTTCTCCTTTACGCAGGGCATGTACACGATGCGGCTCCAGCCCTTGCCCTCCACGTATTCACCGGCACGGCCGGCCATGACGTTGGTGTCTACATACACGGGATACACCGGATCGCACACGGCCACAACGTTGTCCTGGCCAAAAATGTCGCCGATGTTGCCGGTGTCGCACTTTGCGCCGTCGCTGACGAAAATCTCGTCAATGTCGATATCGACGCCGCGCTTTTTAAAATCGTTATCTGCAATCGCCTGGCGCAGGAATTCATAGCCGCATTCCGGGCCGTAGCCGCGGAAGGTTTCCATCTTGCCCATCTCGTCGGAGGCCTTCTTCATGGCATCTACCACTGCCTGCGGCAGCGGGAGCGTCACGTCGCCGATTCCAAGGCGGATGATCGGGCGGTCGGGATTGTTCTTCACAAACTCATTCACTCTCTTCGCAATATCCACAAAGAGGTAACTGGGGGGAAGTTTGACAAAATTTGAATTAACCTTCAGCATAGTACAATCTCCTTTATTTTATCGATCTATCACAGGGGCAGTCTCAATCGATCTGCCCGTCGAATACAAATTCTGCGGGGCCCTGCATAAAGACCTCGTCGGTCTCCTCATCCCATCGAATGTTCAGGTCGCCGCCCTTGAGGTGCACGAGCACCTGCCGGCCGGTTTTGCCGCCCAGAGCGCAGGCAACCGCCACGGCGCAAGCGCCGGTACCGCAGGCCCAGGTTTCACCGGAGCCGCGCTCCCAAACGCGCATTTTCACCTCGTTCTCGCCGATCATCTGCACGAACTCCGTGTTGACGCGCTGCGGGAACATGTGATGGAACTCGAACGAAGGGCCGATGGAAGAGAGCGGGATGGCATCCACATCGTCCACAAAGACAACGCAGTGGGGGTTGCCCATCGAAACGCAGGTGACGCGGTATTCCTTGCCCGCGATCTCCACCGGGTGATCAATCACCTGCTCGGTCTCAAACAGCGTGGGGATTTTCGGCGCGGAAAGCTCCGGCTTGCCCATGTTGACCGTGACGCTGGTCACGTGGTCGTTTTCGTCCACCGTTAAAAACAGCGTCTTTACCCCGCTCTGGGTGTCCACCGTAAGGGTCTTTTTCTTCGCGATGCCCCGCTCGTAGGCATACTTGCCCACACAGCGGATGCCGTTGCCGCACATCATGGCGCGGGAACCATCCGCATTGTAAATATCCATAGAGCAGTCCGCTTTATCGCTGGGGCCGATCAGGATGATCCCGTCGGAACCAACCCCAAAATGCCTGTCGCTGAGCCGGATCGACAGCGCGGCCGGGTCCGTTACAGGCTCTTCAAAACAATTGAAATACAAATAGTCATTGCCGATGCCGTGCATCTTTGTAAATTTCAAACCATACTCCTCCTTCAAAAATCCATCTTATCAAACACGGATTCCCGCATAAGGTCTGCGCTAGAACATCTCCAGCACGATGGCCGCGATCTCGATCAGGCGTTTGCCGGTATCCATGCTCTTTTTTTGCAGAAAACGGTGCGCCTGCGCCTCCGTAAAATAATTGCGCTCCATCAAAAGCTGCTTGGCGCGCTGAAGAAGCTCCTTTTGCTCCTCCTCAAAATTCCTGCGGGCCGGAATTCCCGGTTCCGCCAGATTGAGGAACATATTGACCGACGCGGTCAAATCCGGTTTGTTCAGCGGCGTCATCAGACAGGCCGAATCCAAGTCTGCGGCCATCTCTGCCTGGTGGGGCTTTATGATAAACAAAAAATCATAATTGGGGGCCATCTGCGGAAGGTCCCACGCCGTGACGTCCTGCAGGTCCAGAGTACACACCACAACTCCGCCGCGATAGTGGTAGCTGGTCATTTCCAGCAGCTGAGCGCCGGTTGTGCAAAGGCCGTACACCAGCACGCCGTCGGTTTTCAGCACTGCGCCGATCCGCCGGGCAGAATCCTTATTTGAATTTGCAACGATCACACTGCCCATTCATGGTCACACCCCCGTCGCAGAATCTCAGCCTTTTGCCGGCTCTCAGAATTTTTCGAGATATTCCTCCAGCTCCCATTGGGTCACCGTGCTGTTAAAACGGTTCCATTCCTGTTCCTTGGCCTCGATGTATTTCTGATACACATGGCTGCCCAGAACCTCGCGCAAGAACGGATCCCGTTTCAGTTCCTGAACAGCTTCCATCAAATTGGAGGGAAGGCTGTCGATTTCTTTTTCCTGCCGCTCGTCGGGCGTCATATCGTAAATATTGGAGCCGACCGACGCGGGCGGCATCAGCTCCTCGCGGATTCCCTCCAGCCCCGCGGCCAGAAGCACCGCCATCTGCAGGTACGGGTTCGCCGCAAGATCGGGATTTCTCAGCTCCACGCGGGTGCCGACGCCCCGTGCACTTGGCACGCGCACCAGCGCGCTGCGGTTGCCGGTCGTCCACGCGATGTAGCGGGGCGCCTCGTAGCCGGTCACCAGGCGCTTATACGAATTCACCAGAGGATTGGTGAACGGGCAGATTCCCTTGATATGGCGGATCACACCGGCGATAAAGTGGTACGCAAGCCGGCTCAGTCCGGTTTCGCTTTCCGGATCGTAAAACACGTTCTCCCCGCCCTTGAACAGCGAGATGTTCGTGTGCAGGCCCGAGCCCGCCTGCCCGGAAAGGGGCTTCGGCATAAACGACGCGCACAGGCCGTGGGCGTTCGCCACGTTCTTGACGACCATCTTGAACGTCATCATCTGGTCGGCGGAGCACAGTGCCTCCTGATATTTAAAGTCGATCTCGTGCTGCGCCGTGGCAAGTTCGTGGTGGGCGGCTTCCACCCCGCAGCCCATTTCCTCCATCGTCATGCAGATGTCGCGGCGGGCGCTTTCGCCCAAATCCGCGGGGCCAAGATCGAAATACCCGGCGGTGTCGTGCGTTACGGTGGTGGGGTGCCCAAATTCATCCGTATTGAACAAGAAGAACTCGCACTCGAATCCCACATTCAGGGTAAAGCCCATCTCGGCGGCATCCTTCAGCGCCTTTTTCAGAATATAACGGGGGTCCCCTTCAAACGGGGTTCCGTCCGGCTTATAAACGTCGCAGATGAGCCGGGCGGTTTTGCCGCCGATCTGCCGGCTCCAGGGCAGGATCAGGAAGGTATCCAGATCCGGGTGGAGATACATGTCGGATTCCTCGATGCGGACAAACCCCTCGATAGAGGAACCATCGAACATACACTGGTTATCCAGGGCTTCTTCAATTTTCCCGCTGGTGATGACCACGTTTTTGATCGCGCCGAACATATCGGTGAACTGTAAACGGATAAAACGGACGTTATTCTGCTGGATCAGTTCCAGAATATCCGCTTTGGTATACCTGCTCAAACACCTCTACCTCCTTAAAAATAAAAACAGCAAGGCCGCTCTTTGTCAGAACCTCCTTGCTGTCATAGAATTTATGAATAATATCGTATATATTGTAACTATTTATACGTTGCTTGTCAATCATTTTCCGAGTACTTCTCTGAATTTATGGTAATGCACAAATTTCCCCCGGAACCGGGTTCATTTCCCGACTTTCTCACGGGGCGAAACGAAAACAGTGCATTTTACCAAACACCCCTTTTGGCGGGAAGAATGAACAGACGCCGGGAATTTTCTGCACAAATTGCCGGATATAGGAAGCGTTTTTTGATTATTATGCAGGAATTCAGTGGAAAAAATGCAGGCTGGGGCAGTTGGCCGCAGCCGCCTCCCCAAAGCCGCGAAACATATCCGGGGAGACACCGCCCGGCATGCCTGAGTAAAGAAGTCAACCACTCACCGCTTTTATAGCGAATTTTGTCTCTTTCCCACACGGCGGAACAAAAACGGTGAAAAGCGTCCTTTTTGCAGGATTTTCCGCCGCTTTCCGAACGCTTTCGGCGTACGCTCCGGAAAAGATTTCCACCGGAATACAAAGAGAAATCAGGCAAAAACAGATGAATAATTATTCAAAATGGTGATTCCGGATTTTTGAGGAAAAGCTGCCAAAAGCCAGGGGACACCCCAAAAAAGGCGGTGAAAAAGATGCCAAATGACATCTTTTTCACCGCTTTAACAGCTCCGCCGGGTCAGCGGCGGAGGAATGATTTATTTGCAGTCGTAGCAGCCCTTGCCGGGATAACGGGCGGAATTGCCCAAATCCTCTTCAATGCGGAGCAGCTGGTTGTACTTCGCCACGCGCTCACTGCGGCTGGGGGCACCGGTTTTGATCTGGCCGGCATTCATCGCAACCGCCAAATCGGCAATGGTGGTATCCTCCGTCTCGCCGGAACGGTGAGACACAACGGCGGTATAACCCGCGCTGTGGGCCATCTTAATGGCGTTCAGGGTTTCGGTCAACGAACCGATCTGATTCAGCTTAATCAGGATGGAGTTGCCGCAGCTGTTCTCAATGCCCTTCTGCAGACGCTCGGTGTTCGTTACAAACAGATCGTCGCCGACCAGCTGGAGCTTATCGCCCAGGCGCGCGGTCAGCTTCTTCCAGCCTTCCCAGTCCTCCTCATCGAGCGCATCCTCCAGAGAAGCGATGGGGTACTTGGAAACCAGGTCCTCCCAGAAAGAGATCAGCTCATCGGTGGTGTAATGCTTCTGGCTCTTCGGCAGCAGATAGGTTCCTTTTTCGCTCTTCCACTCGCTGGCAGCAGCGTCGATCGCCAGCATGAAATCGTCATAGGGCTTGTAGCCGGCCGCCTCGATGGCGCGCAGCAGGTACTGAACCGCCTCTTCGTCGCTCCCAAGGTTCGGGGCATAGCCGCCCTCGTCGCCGACGGAAGTGGAAAGATTCTCCTTCTTGAGAATGGAAGCCAGAGCGTGGAACACCTCTGCGCACATGCGCAGGCCCTCACGGAAGCTGGAAGCGCCTACGGGCATGATCATAAACTCCTGAATGTCTACGTTATTTGCAGCGTGCGCGCCGCCGTTGAGGACATTCATCATGGGAACCGGCAGTGTATCGGAAGCGGCGCCGCCCAAAAAGCGGTACAGCGGAACGCCCTGTGCCTTGGCTGCCGTCTGAGCGGCTGCAAGAGAAACGGCAAGAATCGCATTCGCGCCGAGGTTGGACTTATCCTTTGTTCCGTCAAGCTCGAGCATGGCGGCATCGATCGCAGCAACATCGGAAACATTCATGCCGATCAGACGGTCGCGGATCACGGTATTGATGTTCTCAACAGCCTTCTGAACGCCTTTTCCGCCAAAGCGGGCCGGGTCCTTATCTCTCAGCTCCAACGCCTCAAACTGGCCGGTAGATGCACCGCTGGGTACAGCCGCGCGAGCTGTTACACCGTTTTCCAGAAGAATCTCCGCTTCTACCGTGGGGTTTGCGCGGGAATCCAGGATTTCCCTGCCTTTTACATCTTTAATTTGATAAGCCATAAAACCGCTCCTTTATATTTATTGACGGCATCCTTGATGCGCCGGTACAGCAACTATAAACAGGCAGAGACTCTCCATACAAATCGCTCTGCCATTGATTACCACACCCATAATATATCATATGTTTTTATTTTGTCAAGCGAATTATAACCAACCGAACGACAAGCATCCCACTGGAAAACAGCCGTTTCTTCCCCCACCGCAGGCAGGGAAAGAAATCGTCATTGAAAAAGCTGCATGACTGTAAAATACTTTACCCCAAAGCGACGTCCAATATCATCATCAGAACAAATCCGCCCATCACGCCGAGTGTTCCCATATTGGAATGCTCGCCGCGGCTGGCTTCCGGAATCAGCTCTTCCACTACCACATAGATCATTGCGCCGGCCGCAAACGAAAGCAGCCATGGCATCAGAGAAAGCACATGGCTTGCCAGCAGGATGGTAATGACGGCGAACACCGGCTCTACCGCACCCGACAGCGTACCGCCCAGAAAGGCCCTGCCCACACTGAGACCCTCGTTGCGCAGGGGAAGCGAAATGGCCGCGCCCTCAGGAAAATTCTGAATACCCATGCCGATTGCCAGCACCACGGCTGCCGTCAGCGGGCCCTGCTCTCCGCTTTGCAGCGCGAGCGCAAAAGAAAGCCCCACGGCCATGCCCTCCGGAATATTATGTAGGGTGACTGCCAAAAACAGAAGCGTCGTTCTCTTCCAGGAGGAAGAAACGCCCTCAGGCTGACTCTCGCCCAAATGCAGATGCGGCAGTACATTATCCAGCGCCAGAAGAAACAGGCCGCCAAAGATAAAGCCGCCTGCCGCTGGAATCCAGCCCACCTGCCCGCGCTCCTCCGCCTGCTCAATGGCGGGCATCAAAAGCGACCAGATGGAGGCCGCGATCATTACGCCGCTGGCAAATCCCAGCAGCACTCTCTGTACATTTTCATGAATGACTCCGCGAAAGAAAAACACAAGCGCCGCGCCCAGCGTTGTCATTGCGAACGGAAACGCCAGCCCAAACGCCAGCCAAGCAACAGAATTCATAATATCTCCTATATTCTATACTATTTTCTGAAAACACAGCCCGCTCCGTGTTCTGGTGGAAATTCCCTGCCATAAAGCAGAGCCGGACCGCACATAGTAAAACAGGGTGATACTTGGTGAAAGCAGAAAATCTTCAGGATCTGATCCGCAGAAGCAGCAGTACCAGACAATATTTTATGTCGCTTCCGGTTCCGGATCAAATGGAACTGCACCGGTATAACGAGCACGTTAAAACGGCAGACCAGCTGCATCGATATGTGGAATATCTGCAGACCAACGGTCGCTTATAAGAACCTCACGCCGTAAGCGGCAGCAAGCTGCCGACGGCTGCGAGAACCTTGAAACTCGAGACGGAAGATACCTTTTGCTTGCGAAGAACTCGTTCTAAGTTCTCGTTATAAGAACCTCACGCCGTAGGCGGCAGCAAGCTGCCGACGGCTGCGAGAACCTTGAAACTCGAGACGGAAGATGCCTTTCGCTTGCGAAGAACTCGTTCTAAGTTCTCGTTATAAGAACCTCACGCCATAGGCGGCAGCAAGCTGCCGACGGCTGCGAGAGCTTTGAAACTCGAAACGGAAAAAACTCTTCGCCTCGAGGGGGAAACGTCCTGATACTCGTTATGATTCGCCGGTGAAAAGAAAAAGGGTTTGTCCTGTTGGGCAAACCCTTTTTTCGGCTGTTCCCGGGCGGTAAAAGCTCCCGCGCTGGAAAGCCGCAGCCTCAGGTTACTTTCCCACCGGTGTGCGGGGTTCCCCCGACCGGTTTACAGAACCAGACTGGGCGCCGCGTATACTCTGCCCGCCAGCTCCTGATCCAGCAGGTACAAGCCCTTGGAATCGGAACCGAACAGCTCTATCTTCTTAATAATATTCTCCGCATTGGTCTCCTCTTCGCCCTGCTCCTTTACGAACCAGTCAAGGAACTGCATGGTGCGGAAATCCTTCACGTTGTATGCTTCCTCATAGATCGTGTGGATCGAATTCGTTACATACTGCTCGTGGGCCAGCGCCGCCTTCGCGGGGCCGATCAAATCGCTGAACTTCGTGTCGGGCTTCGCAATGGCCTCCAGCACAATTTTTTCGTTGTTGTTCTGCATGTACTGCAGGATCAGCATCGCGTGGTCGCGTTCCTCCTGCGCCTGAATCTGATACCAGTTGGAGAAACCATCCAGCCCTTCATCCTTATAATAATTGGAGATATCCAAATACAGATAAGCAGAGAAGAACTCTTTATTGATTTGCTCATTGAGCAGCTTTACAACCTTTTCATTTAACACAAATGTCACTCCTTCGGCGTTTGATTTGTTCCGCCTGCCGGTTTTGCCGCTGCGGCCGACCGTAATGCCGGCCCGCCTGACAGAAGCTTACCGCCCGGCAGTAAAAACTGGTAATGATCTTTCTTGCTATTATTATACCATGACCAGGTGGTAAAACAAGTCTGCAGAACGGAAAAAATCGCCGGAATTCAAGCGAGCTTCTTGTAATAAATAACAATAATCATTATTAATTTTATTTAGAAGATCGCTTCTGCAGGTCCCGCAGAGACAAAAAGATGGATCATCTGCTCTTTTTCACTTTCAGGTCTTCTTCATAAAAAACAGTGCCCAGAATGGCGTCGATATCCCTCACGATCGATCCGTCGATCAGATTCTGCTTTGCCATGGTATCGAGAATACCGACGGACTCTTCGTGCGAGAGCGCCATCCGGTAGGGGCGATCCTCCGTCAGCGCCTGGTAAATATCCACACAGGCCAACACGCGGGAATTGAAATCCAGCTGATCGGCGGTAAGGCCATAGGGGTATCCCTTGCCGTTGAGTTTTTCGTGGTGATTGGCCGCCCATTCGGTAATATCCTCAAAGCCCTGCACCATCTCCAGCGCCTTGCGGGTATAGTAGGTGTGCGACTGAACCACATCGATCTCTTCCCGGGTCAGGCTTCCCGGCTTATCCAGAATTTCGTTCGGCACCATGATCTTTCCCAGATCATGCAGGTCCGCCGCGATCCGCATCTTCCAATATTCTTCTTCGCCGCAGCCGTAATAGCGGCACAAGATGCCGACTTTTTTGCTGATGCCGCGGGAATGGCCCCCTGTAAACGGGGACTTCGCATCGATGATGTTGCTGTACAGCCGCGAAATACGGCGGATATTCTGATAACTGAACTCCCGTGTTTCCTGCGGGAGCAGACGCTCCAGCTCCGACTCGATAAACATTGGCTGCATATTCAGCCAGAACTCCCCGTGCTGTGAAATATGGAAAAACAGGCGCAGCAGCTCGGGATCAAAAAGGCGGGCATCCTTTTTCAGCATGCCCAGTATGTCGCGCGGGGTATTCCCCTGCGCGTACTCCACCGCAACGCGGTTGGAAAGAGCGATCAAACGGGCGTAAAAAGGAATCTCTTCGCCGCGCTTCCCAAAAAAGCCGCTGCCGTCCTGGCATTCGTGATGATACAAAATCACACCGGGAATCGGGTGGTTGAATGGAAAATAGGATACGTTCTCCTCCCCCACCTCACAATGCCGGATATTTTTCTCGAGCCCGGCCATATCCACCGGATTTCTGTCCAGCAGAGAACGTGTGATCCCGTTATCATGCAAAAGCGCATAAGAAATCAAATCGAAGAACTCCCGCTCGGGCAGGTTCATCAATTTTGCAAGTCTTGCACAAATATAAGCAACATGTCTGGTATGATTGGTAACGTCCTTCAGCAAATCTCTTTCCACAAAATCCAACGTAAAGGAAAAAGAAAGCAGCATTTGATTCACATTTAATTTCATGATTCCGCCTCATATCTTCTGTGCACTGCACATCCTGGAAACGTTTCCAAAAAGAATCGTCTATGTATTTTATTTATCGGACGATCCCCTTCAAAATGAAGTCATCAGGCGGAAAAGTTTGAAATCACATACGGTTTTTCGATTTCCAAACGATCAGCTGCCGCAGTATTTCTTCCCGGGATTCTCCCTTTTTCTGAGCCATGTCATCCAGCAAACGATAAAAGCTTGGAAAGCCGGTTCCGAAAGGATCTTTTACCTGCTGAATTCTGCGGTCCATTTTCTTAATCTCTTCCTGCGTCACAATAATCCCTCCATTAATGAGTCCGTGATTCATCGATATTCTGTTTTTTGTACGCACCGCATTATTTTTTGAAAACTATTGATTTTATATAAATGAAATATAGAAATTTCAAATATTTATTTACAAAATTTTCCTGTTAATTTGTTACTATTATAGCATAATGAAGGACATTAATCAAACTGCATTTTGACCAATATCAACATAAAACGACAATTTTCGCATTACGAAATCAAAACCGCTATAGGAGCGCAAAGCGTGTGCTTCCTGACTGCGGATTTACAGATTCCCGTTTGACCGTCGAAAATGAACAAAAAAGGAAAGGCCGCTTTCGGGCAGCACTTTCCTCAGTGATTCCGCATTCTGACTTAGCCACACGACAGAAGATCCTCGCGGCGGTTTTGAAAGCTGTGAAATATTTTTGTCCGGCATTTATATCGATTCCCGGTACAGACTTTTCAGCAGCTGAATTTCCTGCGCATAGCCCGGCAGCTCGTTGGGTGTTTCCAGGTAAAAAGGAAGTTCCCGCAGAGAAGGGTGATTGATGATGCGCTCCATTGTAGCGAGCCCCAGGCTGCCCTGCCCGATTTTCTGGTGGCGGTCCTTGTGGCTGAAAAAGGGATTCATGCTGTCGTTCAGGTGGATGGCCCGCAGCCAGGAAAGACCGATCTCCTGATCAAATTGAGCCAGCACGCCGTCGAGGTCATTGACCAGATCGTACCCCGCATCGTACACATGGCAGGTATCGAGGCAAACGCCCATTTTCTCTGTGAGAGAAACCTGATCCAGTATCCGGCGCAGCTGAGAAAAACTCCCTCCGACCTCGGTTCCCTTCCCGGCCATGGTTTCCAGCAGCACGGTTGTTGTCTGCTCCGGACGCAGAATTCCGTTGAGCAGCTGTGCAATCTGCGAAATTCCCGCATCCTCCCCCTGCCCGGTATGGCTGCCGGGATGAAAATTATAGCAGCTGCCAGGCAGATATTCCATGCGCTGCAGATCATCCTGCATCACAAAAAGGGCAAATTCCCGCACCTTTGGGTCTGCGGAGCAGGCGTTGAGCGTATAGGGCGCGTGGGCCAGGATATTGCTGATCCCTTCGCGCTGTGCAAGCTCCCGCAGCGCGGCGGCGTCTGCGGGGTCGATTTCTTTTGCTTTGCTGCCGCGGGGATTGCGAGTGAAAAACTGGAAGGTGTTTGCCCCAATGGAAACCGCATCCTTCCCCATCGCCAGAAATCCCTTTGCAGAAGACAGATGACATCCGATTTTCAGCACTGTGTTTCTCCTTTATTTATGCGATTGTTGTTTTTTTCCTACTGCCAGTATACCCGTTTTTTCTGCATCTGTCTTGTTTTTTCTTTCAAAAAAGGAAACTGCGGCAAAGGATGCCCCCTGTTGGAATTCGCCAAAGGCAAAAGGAAATTCGCTCTCCATTGACAAAACACTGGAAAAGTGTACTATAATTAACCATGCAGCACCGGAAAACCGTTCGCGGCCATCCGGCCCGAGAGAGGAGTTCTCATGAAATTTCATAACATGCGAAAAATTTTCATCAATGACTGGCGCAGGATTCTGCATAATCCCGTCGCCATTATTATTACCATCGGTATCTGTGTTCTTCCGGCTCTTTACGCCTGGGTCAATATCAAGGCCTGCTGGGACGTATACGAAAACACAGGCAGCATCCCGGTGGCCATCGTCAACAACGATCAGACCGTGGAATTTAAAGGAAAAGAGGTCAACATCGGCAAGGGCGTTGTTGACCAGCTGAAAAACAACAAAAAGATCGATTGGAAATTCGTCAGCCAGAGGCAGGCCGACCTTGGCCTGGCCGATGGCACTTATTTTGCCGCGATCGAGCTTCCGGCGGATTTTTCCGAAAGCTTTACCACCCTGCTTTCGGATACACCCGTCAAGCCAAAAATCATTTATAAGGTAGACACCAAGGTAAACCCTGTGGCGGAAAAGATCACAGAGAGTGCAAAAAACACGCTGGTGCAGGAAATCAAATCGAACTTTGTGTCTACAGTAAACCAGTCCATTTTTTCTATGCTCAATCCTGTGGGCGAAGATGCCGACGAAAACCTGCAAAGCGTCATTCAAATGAAAGACGCGATCGTGAACCTGAACCAGAACATGGACGTCATTTCCTACTCTCTGGACAGCCTGCACACGAACTCGATCAACCTGAATCAATTTTTAAGCAGCGTCAACACCGCGTGGCCGCTGGTGGAAAACGGACTTGAAACCGCTGGGAAAACCGCCGCCAGCCAGCAGACGCTTTCGCGCGACGCCCAGAAGCGCCTGAACAACTCGCTGACATATATGGACACCAACCTCTCTTATGTACAAAACTCCAGCCAGCGCGTACATGCACTGCTGACAGAGCTGAACAGCGCTGCAAAAGAGGGCAGCACAGCTAAAATGGACACCGTCTTTTCCGATCTGGACGCGACTATGTCCGCCATGTCCGGCTCTGTGGACGCAACCGCCTCCTATCTGAAAAAATACCGTGAGATAGACTGGGGCGAGGATGCGGAAAACGCAGAAGAAAAGCTGACCTCTCTGCGCGCTTCGCTGGTGAATCTGCGCAGCCAGCTGGTACAGCTGCGGAAAAACCTGAAGGAGCTCTCCGCAGACTCGGAGGCCTTCTACAACTACCTGGACAAAACAATTCCCGAACTGGAGAAACAGGTGCAGGACATCGACGAATCGCTCGACACACTGATTCCCGCGCTGGAGGCTTTCAATGAATCCCTGCACTCCACCGTTCTGCAGGCATCGATCGACGCGCTGAAGTCACTGCGCGATTCCGGCATTGGCGACAAGCTGATCACCAATCTGAAAGAAATTCAGGCCACCCGGGGGGATACCGCCGCCGCGATCGCTTCGGCCGATCAGGCTGCCGCGAACGGGATTCAAATGATCGACGACGCGATCCCGAAGATCGATAAGAC
This sequence comes from Faecalispora jeddahensis, assembly GCF_000577335.1. GTDB lineage: Bacteria > Bacillota > Clostridia > Oscillospirales > Acutalibacteraceae > Faecalispora > Faecalispora jeddahensis. Next base: position 17,926 of record NZ_CBYL010000033.1, read on the forward strand.
GGTCGAGTTTCTGAAAACAGTCCAGAACAATCAGTCCGATAAAAAGGCGCAGCTGACCAAGATGATCCGCTCGCTCGATTCCATCGGCGTGGAAATCGACAGTATGCGCGGCAAGCTCTCAGACATTCACAAGCAGTCCGATGCCGCCGCACAGCTGGCCGCAGGAAAAGCCGACACCATCAACGACGACCTGTATCAGATGGAAAGTCAGCTGACAAACATTCTAAAGGAATACAACCAGAGCATCCGCGGCGATGTGAGCACCATCGGCCAGCGCCTGGTCACCTCGGCCGACAATGCCGCACAGCTCTCTCAATCCGCTCAAAAGCTGGGTTCTGAAATCGGCACCATGCTGAAAACGGCGCAGTCCGGTACCAAGCTGACCTCTGACCTGACAGGCTCTCTCAGCAGCAAATTAAAGGAATTCAAAGGCACCATTCAGACACTCGGCGGCAAGCTTGAGCTGGTCGACAACAACGACGTTGTGCAGATTATCTCGATTTTGCAGAGCAACCCCGAATTTATGGGGGATTTTATCGCCGAGCCGTTTGAACAAAACGTAGAATACATCAACGCCGTTCCCAATTACGGCTCGAGCATGGCGCCGATCTACACCGCGCTGGCGCTGTGGGTAGGCTGCCTGATTTTAAATTCGATCCTGCGTTCGCGTCCCCCTGAGTTTGAAGGAAGCGAACAGCTGACGCTGCGCGAAAAACATTACGGCAAAATGATGACGTTCTGCTCCATGGCGCTGATTCAGGGCATCGTGATTTCGCTGGGCGACATTCTCCTGCTGAAAATCTACGTGGTGAACAGTATGCTGTTCATCTTTTTCGCCGTGTTTTCCTCTATAGTGTTCTGTATCATCACCTACACGCTGTATTCTACCCTTGGGAATGCCGGAAAGGCGCTGGCGATCGTCTATATGATCTTTCAAATCCCCGGCAGCGGGGGAACCTACCCCATTCAGGTAGACCCGCCGATTTTCAGCATTCTGCAGCCGCTGTTCCCGTTCGCCTACACAGTCAGCGGGTTCCGCGAGGCGATTGCAGGCCCTCTGACAAGCCAGGTGCTTCTGGATTTTGCCGTACTCGGCCTGTTTGCCCTGATCTTTTTGATTGCCGGATACTTCATCGTTCAGCGGATGGCGGAGCCGGTGCACCGCTTTGAAGAGATGTTTGAAAGCTCCGGTCTGGGCGAATGAAAGGGGGAACAACATGAAACGAATGAGTAAGCTGGGGGGCATCCCCGCAAAAATAAAATCCGGTCTTCACTCTGTTGTACACGAACGGATTCGTCCTGTATTCCTGGTTTTTCTGCAGGATTTAAGAACAATCCGGCACAATAAGGCAACGCTGGCCGTTGTGATCGGCCTGTGCATCCTGCCCTCCCTGTACGCTTGGGTCAACATTTACGCCTGCTGGGACCCGTACTCCAATACCGGCAATCTGCCCGTCGCCATTGTAAACAACGACGAAGGCGCCGTCATCAACGGGGAAATCATCAACGTGGGCGACAGCATTGTAGAGGAGCTCAAAGGAAATCAGTCGATGGGGTGGCAGTTCGTCAGCGACTGGCAGGGCAATTACGGCCTGAGTCAAGGGACCTATTACGCCATGATCGAAATCCCGCGTAATTTTTCGGAGCGGCTGGCCAGTCTGGCCACTTCAACACCGCAAAGGCCCGTTCTGACCTACCGGGTTAACGAAAAGCTGAACGCGATCGCTTCAAAAATCACCAATGTGGCCAAGGACCGCCTGATCGACAGCATTGAAAGCAGCTTTGTAAAAACAGTGAATGAAAAAGCAATGGCGATGATCAACGACGGCTCCAAGGAAACCCAGATGAACCCCTCGCGCCTGAAGGAGCTGAAAACCTCTTTGCAGCAGGCCGATCAGGATATTACCCGCGCCAAGGCGCAGATCGACCAGGCCAGCAGCAACTCCAAAAGCTTTCAGAAATACTTGGATGAAGCCGCGGCGCTTTCCCCCACCATTGCCGACCAGATCACCGGTCTGCAGCAGATCTCCTCATCCGGGGCTTCCCTTGCAGAAAAGACCCAGCACACGATTCAGTCGATCGCATCTAATCTGAGCGCCGACCTGAACCGCATGCAGGAGCTGAACCAGCAGAACCAGCAGCTGATCGCCGCGCTGCGGAATATGAACGGCAACACGCTCGATGAAAACACAAAGCGTATCGCACAGCAGAACATTGTTATCTGCAAGGCGTTGGATGTGCTCCTTGACACCGATGCGAAAGACCTTGCCGAACTAAATAAAGCATATGATCTGAACGCGCTGACGCTTCTGATCAACTCCCTGAAATATGCCGACCGTCTCGTAAAAACAGAACAGGATTTACTAATGAAAATGGTCGATGCGCAGAGCAGCACGCCGAAGGAATCGATGGATGAGATGCTCAGCACTCTTTCTAAGCTGAGCGACGAGCAGGCCCAGCTCGCGCAGAATCTTTCTTCCACCTACACCTCGCAGGGGGCGCCGCTGCTCAGCAGCCTCGGTGACAGCATCGTGCAGTCGCTGTACGACACCAGCAGCCTGATCGGCTCGACGATGTCGATCGTGCCGCAGCTGGACGCGCTCGCCGCCTTTACGAAGGCCTCCAGCGAGCTGACGGTCCAGCAGGGCGCACAGATGACCGACCTGCTCGATACTCTGCAGGAGGATTTGAGCCATATCTTATCCCGGTTAGACACCATCTCTACCGAAGACCTGGAAACACTCGAGGACCTGATCGAGAACCACCCCGACACCATCGCAGATTTCATCGCTTCGCCCCTCAATGTCGAGCAGGTGGAAATCTACAAGGGCGGCACCTTCGGCACCGGATTGACCCCGTTTTACACGGTTCTTGCCATCTGGGTGGGCGCGCTGCTGCTGTGCGCGTTCCTGACGGTTCACTGCAAAGACCCGGAGGGGTACCACCTGAACCTGAAGCAAAAGCACTTTGGCAAGATGACCCTGTTTTTATTCCTGTCGCTGATCCAGTCCACCATCATCACACTGGGGGATGTTTTCCTGCTGGGGGTCGAACCGGAAAACTTCTGGCTGATGATGCTGTTCAGCGTTCTTTGCTCCATCACCTTTGTAGTCATTGTCTTTACGCTGGTTTCGCTGTTCGGCAACGTGGGCAAGGCCATCGTCGTCATTATGATGGTCTTTCAGATCGCGGGCGCCGGGGGCATCTACCCCATCCAGACCAATCCGCGCGTATTCGGCATTCTGCATCCGCTCTGGCCGTTCACCTACGGAATCAACGGCTTTCGCGAGGCGATCGCCGGCCCGGCCTGGGACAGCGTATTTACGAACATCTGGGCGCTGATTGGCTTTATCGTGGTATTTCTCCCTCTGGCCGCACTGAAAAAGCCGCTGCACAAGGCAAATACCCTCTTTGAAAAGATGTTCCAGAAGGCTGCGATCTGACACACCAGCCCACTGAAAAAGCCAGAAAAAGGATTGACAAACCGGGCGGCTTGTATTACCCTGAAAGCATAACAAATTGTCGAAAAAAGGAAGCGGTGCTTTGAACACTTTGGATTTCCCCATAACCGGCGTTGCCGGTGTTACAGGCAATAACGGCAGTCAAAGCCTTTCGGGGAAAGCTGTATCCCAGACAGGCGCTTCATTTTCTGATATTTTCGGCTCTGTGCAGAAAAGCACCAACCTCGACGCGGCGTTTGAAAAGGCTGCAGAGGTCTATGGGGTGCCTGTCAATCTGCTTAAAGCGGTGGCCAAGGCGGAATCCGGTTTTGACCCGGATGTGGTTTCCTCCGCCGGAGCGCAGGGCATCATGCAGCTGATGCCGGGCACGGCCCGCAGCCTTGGAGTCTCTGATCCGTTTGATGCGGAGCAGAACATTATGGGCGGCGCCAAATATTTAAGTCAGCTTCTGCGCCAGTTTAACGGCGACACCACCCTTGCAGTAGCGGCTTATAATGCAGGCCCGGGCAGCGTGAAAAAATACGGCGGGGTTCCTCCCTATGCCGAAACGCAGAATTACGTGCAGAAGGTATTGGGTCTAACGGGGTCCGAGCTGACGGCAGGAACCGCTCAAAGCGGCACCGGTACAGATTCCTCGCAGGAGCTTCTTTCCGCCCTGACCGGCAGCACGGGCAGCTCTTCTTCTCTGGGGGCTTCCACCTCGGAAAGCTATCTTCTGATGAAGCTGTACCAGTTTCAGGCATTGCAGGCTTTATTTTCAGATTCAGAGGAGTCTCAAAGCCCTCTGTCGAGCCTGTTCTCGGATTCTTTGCTTTCCTCACAGGATCAGACAGCCGGTTTGTTTTCAGATTCCAACACAACAGAGGATGCCTTGACCAGCCTTTTTTAAAACACAAATATTTTTATAATAAAGCAGCCGTACCCGGAGCAATGTTCGGGTACGGCCGTTTTTTGATTCAATCGTCGCGGTTGCGCTTCCCGCTGATCTTTTCCACGTGGATTTTGATAATACTCACGGCCGGCAGCTGCCGGCGGATCACTTCATCCCTTCGCTCCAAAACGCCGGGAGCCAGAGTGTCGCAAAGCTGCAGCAGACGTTTGGTTTTCTCCTCCGGGTCGGTAATGATTTCCGCGCGGCCCTCCACCATTACGCTGTCATAATGGGTAACAAAGCGCTCGGGCATAATGGTTTCGCGGCCAATCACCACAAAAGACACCCGGTCGTTTTCTTTGATAGTATCGATTTTCCGGCCTTTTACGAAGCAGTGGAAAAAGATCGCCTGCTCTTCCGGAAGATAATAATAATTCAGCGGCACACCATACGGCTCCCCCTGCGAAGTGGCAATCGACAGCACGCCATAGGTTCCCTCGCGCAGCAGCTGTACCGCGTCTTCCTGCGACATTCTTCTGCTTGGTCTCATGAAAGTCCTCCTGTTTTCTTTGCCGGCAATCTCCGGCGAAATCCATCGTTCTTTTTCTCCAATATATCAGTCAATGGTAATCAGGGCAACCATTGCATTCTGGTGAATGCGCGATATAGGGATTCGGGTTGTTGAAACACTTCGGGCCATGCTATAATAACCTCACAGCGCAAGGTACTCCTTTTGATCAATGAAAGCGACCTTGTGGTTGTTATTATCCTATTATTATCATTTTAAAAACAGGAGAAACTGAATGGTACGAGTTTTATTTGTCTGCCTTGGGAACATCTGCCGCTCGCCCATGGCGGAATTTTTGCTGAAGCACCTCGCTGCAAAGCGCGGCTGTGAGGACGAGTTTGTTATTGCATCCGCCGCCACCAGCGCGGAGGAGATCGGCAACCCGGTTCATCGCGGCACCGTGAAAAAGCTTGCGGAGCACGGGATTTCCTGCACGGGCAAGCACGCCGTACAGCTGACACGGCGCGACTACCAATCTTATGATTACCTGCTGGGAATGGAGCGTTCCAACCTTCGGAGCATGGCCCGGATACTGGGCACGGACGATCCGCAGAAAATCCGGCGGCTTCTGGATTTTTCCGCCTGCCCGCGGGATATCGCGGACCCCTGGTTCACCGGGAATTTTGACAGCACCTACGATGATATTCTGGAGGGCTGCAACGCTTTTCTGGATGATCTGGAAGCAAGCGGCCTGATTCACCCCAAAAGAAAGGGCAAATGAAAGATCCCATATTCCCGTAGGAAAGACGAAGTCTGAAACAACTTACATAAAAGCCCCCGCTCTGAAAATCAGAGCGGGGGCTTTTATAGCGATATTCGGCTATTCGCCAAGATAAGAGAACCGGGGAACGCTTACACCGTCCCGCGCGATGATCTCACTCCACATGTCAGCCGGGCGTACCCAGACGCCGCCTTCCCCGTACAGCGCACGGTACACAACCATTTCTTCCAGAGTTTCAGAATGGCGCGCAACATACAGCAGCTCGTACTCGTTCCCTTTGAAATGGCGGTAGCGCCCGGGCTTTAAAATTTCTTCCATTGCTCTTGTTCCCTTCCTAGTAGAACCGGTAAATCAGGTCTTCAAAGCGGATTGATTCCTGCCGTTCCAGACCATTTTTAGGACTACTCATCACAGGCAGTCCGCTCTTTCAACCATACGAATCCGGCCAAATTTCTTCACGGTACCTGCTGCTCCCGGATACAGGACTCTACATATGAAAGCGGCACGTCCATCCGACGGGCGGTTTCTTCGCACGACAGACCGGAATGAAGAAAGCGAAAGACCACCTGCTGCATTTTTTCGCCGACCTCTATGATGTGACCGTCGGGGTCATAAAAGCGAACCACGCGCTGACCCCATCGATGCTCTTTCAGCGGGTGAACATATTTCAAATCCGGCCACACAGCAAGTTTTTGCAGAAAGGCATCCAAATCCGCTTCTTCAAAATACAGCTCCGTGGCACAATTTTCAAATGTGATCTGATCTTCCGAAAGCTCTAAAAAATCCCGCCAGCTCTCGGCAGTCTGCAGGGCAACACCGTCGGATAGTGTAACGTTCGCGCCGAAATCAGCGGTAATCTCCATCCCCAGCAGCCCGCAGTAAAACTGTTTCGAGCGTTCCATATCCCGCACGGCGAGCAGCGCACAAACGTACTCCATCACAGCTCTTCCGGGGCGGAAATCGTTTTGCCCACAAGATCGATCACCTTTGCAAAGCCGTCCCGGTCTTTGAGCTTACTGCCCAGAGAGGTGGGAATACACACGATGCGTGCGCGCCCCACCTGATCGATAAAGGTACGCACCGCCGGAGGAAAGGTGCCAGCCCAAATTGGGAACACGAGCGCCACCGTTCCCTCCGGCTCCGGGCTATGGTAAGTAGCCGGCAGGGATTTGCCCGAGGCCGAGAAATATCCGGCCTTCATATAGCCCCCGGCACCGGACCAGTCGACGCCGTCCTCAATCCGTTCTGCCTGTGTCTGAAAATGGCTGGCCAGCTGTTCGGCGATTCCCTTGCTCCTGCCGGTACGGGTAAAATAATACACCTGCATACCTGTCAATCCTCCTTATTTTTAATATAAATCAGATGCGGCATTTCTTTGCCGTTATGGTACTTACTATGCTCGCCGGCCACCGTCATCCTCAGCCGTTCGGCGACTCTGCGCGAAGCGGTGTTTTCCGGGCGGATGTCGGCGATCACCTGCTGTGCGCCCAGATTGTCGAACGCATACCGCAGCCACGCTGCCGCGCCCTCCATCGCATAGCCCTGTCCCCAAAACCGCCGTGCGACAATATAACCGAGCCCGAAATAGGTTTCCCCGTCGATTTCCTCCGGCAGAATGCCCATCAAACCGATCAGCTCGCCGCTCTCCTTTTGAACGGCGGCGTGGTGGGAATACCCGCAGGTTTGATAGCGCCGGTTCGCGCGCTCAATCCATTCGGCGATCTGCGTATCGGTAAAGCCGTATTCCCAGGCATACATGGTTTGTTCATCCCCCAGAATCGGCCGCAGGGCCGCAAGGTCCTCTGTCCTCAGGCGACGAAAGCCGAGCCGGGGTGTTTCAAGCACCCACAAAGGGCGGCTGAAATACACCATATCTGTCAGCAAAACACCGCACTCATAAATCGGGTGATCATAATGCTCCGTAAAAAAGTCTTTGACCCGGTGTGATTCCGAGAAGCCGCAGCGCCGATAAAAAGGCACCGTAGCAGGGCTGTCGCCGGTGCCGACCATCATCACATGACAGCGGGCGCCCCATTGTGTGCACAGCTCGCTGATGAGCCGCCTGCCAAGGCCCCTCCCCTGACTGTGGGGAGCGACCGCAATATTTTTCAGCTCGCAGACTCCGTCACCCTCGTTGATAATGACCGCAGCCGCCAGCGGTTCCCCGCCCTCATACAGAACGGTCAATTCTCCGCGCTCCAAATACCGGTCGATCATCGACTCCTGTTCGTCTCCAAGGAGCAAAAGGGAGAGATACTGCTTTTTATTTTCCGTTATTTTGCGGTACTCCATCTGTACTCACCCCCCGCGCCGTTGTTTGGGCTTTGTCAGTTCATAGCTTTGGCGCACCATTTGCTGCAGCTCGTCCCACGGCACCTCGCTGTCCAGCAGCACGGTGTTCCAATGCACTTTATTCATGTGGTAGGCAGGCACAACACCGGAAAAGGCCGAGCGCAGAAAATCCGCGCTCATCGGCTCACATTTCAGGTTGACGCACGGATGCCCGCCGCGCTCATAGACAAACGCAAAGGACTTTCGGTTTCCCCTGTGGCGCATCACCGCCCATTCCTCATCGAACGGGTAATCCTCATAAGCATCGGGATAGGTCAGGCAGTGCGAGATCATTTCCTTCTTTGTCAAGGCTCATCCCTCCCTGCGCGTACGGAATACTGCTCCGTATAGGTCAGCACCCCATTGGGCCGCTCCGAGCGCATCAGACTGACTGTGTCAACACTTGTATCAAACGGTGCGCCTAAAATCGCACCGCGATCAACCTCTTGATGCAGGCGAACCCGCCGCGCGAGCGTAATATGCGGTGAAAAACGGCGTTCCTCCAGTCGAAAGCCCTCCGCGATGAGATTGCCGCACAGCTCCTGCTGCAGCCGGAGCAGCGCCGGGTTTTCGGCAAGGCCGATCCACCAGATGTCGCCGCCGTCGCGGCGAAAGAAGCCGATTTGATCAAAAGTCAAATTCAGAGGCACAACCCCGGTACGATCCATCGCTCTGCAGGCAGCCGCGGCTTTCTGCGCCGGAACCTCGCCGAGAAAAGCCAGCGTCAGGTGCAGATTTTCGGGCCGGGAAAAATCCCCCTGCGCGACCTCGCGCAGGCGCTGCTGCACCGCCAGAATACGTTGTTTTGTTGCATCGTCGAAATTGACGGCAAGAAACAGCCGCATAGTCATTCCTCCCCCAGCAAACTCGCCAATTTCCCGCAAAACGCCTGATCCTGCTCCGGCGAACGCTTGTGCGGCCCTTTCAGCCGGCCACCCGCGTTGCGGATCTTCTTTGCGGTATGGCGGGCGAGCAAAAGGGCGTCGATATTCTGCGCCGTATATTCCATGCCGTCCTGATTCAGAATCCGCGCGCCGCGCGCCATGCACATCGCTGCAAGGCCGTAATCCTGTGTGACGACGATGTCGCCGGGCCGCAGCAGATTGACCAGGGCAAAGTCGACACTGTCCGCCCCTTTCGAGACCACCAGTGTGCGAGCACCCGTCTTTTCAAAATGATGCGACGTATCGCACAGAATCAGGCACTCCACCCCGAAGCGCCCGCACAGGCGCACTGCCTCATCCACCACCGGGCAGCCGTCCGCGTCAATCAGAACCCTGGTCACTTTACGCTCTCCCCAAGAATTTCTCTTTGCAGCTTTTTGGTCAGCTTTTCAAACACCAGCCGGTAAGAGTCGTCGCACAACTGCCGCAGCAGCTCCGGCGGAAGTCCGCCGCCCAGATCGACCGAATTCCAGCAGCGCTTGTCAGAATAAAAGCCGGGCAGAATTTCCGCATGTTCCCGGCGCAGCAGCTCCGCGAGCATCGGGTCGCACTTCAGGTTCAGCAGATCCTTCCCCGCGTACATGGGGTTATGCTCTACTCCCGGGCACATTCTGGCCGCAAACAGCCGGTTGCCTACCTGGTAGCGCAGCCATCCCCACTCCTCTTTGAAATCTTTTGTCACGCCGGGCTTTGCCAGCAAATATTCGTCCAGCCATGGATGCTGTTCACCGTTCATTGATTCTCCCTCTTTTCTCCGGCTGCCCACAGGCGAACACGGATTGTTTGTCCGCTGGATCGGGCCATGTTTTAATAATCCAGCATGATTTTATAAATGTTGACCGGCCTGCCCTTCGGAACAATCCTTTTTTGTCCAATGATCTCGGCTTTCCCGTATTTCATCAGATTGGCCAGAAAGCGGTTGGCCGTTCTAGTGGAAATCCCAAGACGATTGATCAGATCGAGAGAAGAAATTTCATCGGAGCCCTCCTCCTTGAGGACATGGATGATTTTCGACACCGTTTCAGGAGAAAGCTTTACCTCTGACGCCACACGGTAAATATAATCGCTCTCCACATCCGAAATCACAAGATCCGCTTCGCTGCCGGGAGTCATGCAGATCATTTTGTTGTCTTCATCGATCAAAAAGCTTCGATGGTTTTCATCGCCGAAGTTCTCCCCGTGGCGCACCGCGTCCATGGCGTTCATGCGGGCCTGATAAAAATTGCGCCCGATTCCGTAGCCGATCGACCCCGAAAAGTTCAGATTTTTTTGCAGGTACGTATAAAAAGGGCACTCCAGAAAATTGTTTGTCAGCTTTGCAAGGGTGTCGCAGTCCGTGTAAATCTCGAAGCCGTCGCGGCTGTCTTTTACGGTCAGGCTGCCGCTGTAGGGGCTGACAAGCGTTAGGATTTCTTTTTTATAAGCAAGGAACTTCATCTCTGTATTGCTGTATTTTCGGGTCAGCAGTTCAGAGCAGGTGATCAGAACGTTGGCGGGGTAGCTCCTCCTGGCGCGCATCGCGTCGATCTTCGACACTACCTCTCTCACGGTGTTCGTCAGCGCGTTCTGGCTCGGGTAAATATAGTAGCAGGAATAGCCCATCCCCCGCATCCGCTCCGCCGTGGTGTAGAGATAGGTCAATGCAAAATCGATTTCTCCGTTCCGGAATTTTTTCTCCACATAATGTGAGAACCGCTTCTCCTCCTCCTCGATGACGAGGTGGCCGTAGTGGCGGAAGGTGTTGTCATACTCCCGCGCGATGGTCGCGAGCGCGTTTTTCTCAATCGCCTCCGGCAGGGTCATTTTGTCCGCCATAAAATCCACCGCAACGCGCGAAAAATCCTGCTGCCTGCGACGGATGCTCTCCCGAAGCAGGATGCGGTAAGTGTTTTCAATGTCGATATCAAGATAACTCAGGCAAGGGGTATCGCCCTGACGAAGTTCCTCCATCACATGGTTGGGAATGACGCCGCTGGTGATAATCCCCTGAAAATCCGAATGAATTTTTTCATAGATTTCGCAAAGCTGCTCGATGGTCTCATAAACAAAATATGTGATTTCAACGTTTTCAGGAAACTGCAGTTTGTGTTCCTGAAGATATGTGACAAGATGCTGTTTCAGTGGCATTGCTATCCGATAAATCACCCAGGCGCCTCTCCTTTGCATGATGGAATGGGAATCACTTTTCAAAGTGACTTTACGTAAAAATGGCGGTTTCTCCCCCTGCCAAAGGCGTAGGAAGAAACCAACAATTCATAAATGCAATATTACCGTAGCTTTAGAATACGATGATTTCGAAGACTTGTCAATAAAAGGAATTTCGAGGCCTGCCGCCTGATTCCCAGTCTGTGCGAAAGGCGAAGAAAACGCTGAAAAAGCGTCCGGCCCGGATGTAAAATCCCATCATTGATCAAATCATTCTTCAGAAGCATACAATAGCACAGGAGGTGCTTCTGTGCTTGATTTAAATACGATTCAAAATACCGCGAGAAGAATTCCGGATGCACAGGCCGTCATCAAAGGAAGCTCTGCATACCCGCAGCTGCGCGGAACCATGCGCCTGCATCAAATGGAGGGCGGCGTTCTCGTCACAGCCCTGGTACATGGGCTGCCGCAGGGGGAAGGCTCCTGCCCGGTGAATATATTCGGTTTTCACATTCACGAGGGAAAAGCCTGTACCGGAACCGACCAAGAGCCCTTCGCAAACGCCGACGGACATTTTAATCCGGGGAACTGCCCGCACCCGGCCCACGCAGGAGACATGCCGCCCCTGTTCGGCAACCGGGGCAGCGCATATTTATCCTTCTTTACGGACCGCTTCACTGTTTCACAGGTGATTGGGCATACGGTGATTGTCCATTTGCATCGGGATGATTTTACCACCCAGCCGTCCGGCGATTCCGGGCCAATGATTGCCTGCGGGATCATTGAACGAACTGGCTGGCAGCAGTGGCAGCAACCCCGATGGGGCTGTGTGATGCCAAACTGCTAAACTGAAAAACACCGACAGGAACTTCGCCTGCCGGTGTTTTTTATTCTACAGGCTGTTCAGGCTCTTCGGCCTCACCGGCAGCTTCGCTGTTCGCGCCATCATCATGCGGTTGTGTCATGGGCACAAACTGCTCCACCGGCATCACCATGACAGGTGTCTGCTCCTTGGGCACGTCGTCCGGCTCATTCCAGCTCTGCAGGGCGAAAAACATACCGGCCAACGCTACAAAGGAGGCCGTTACCCCGCAGGCGATCGACCAGCTGCGGATATCCAGCGGGCCGAGAACCATTGCCCCCAAAGCCAGAATCAGACCAAAAACAAAAAAGAATTTTGCGATTTTTTCATCGGTATCCAGCACAAGAATCACTCCTTCTGCGAGGCCAGGCAGGTATACAGCCTGGCAAACTCCTGCATTGTCAACTGCTCGGCACGCACGCGGCGGTCAAGCCCTGCATCGTCGAGAGCCTTGCCCACCGTTTCTTTCGGCAGGGACAGCCCCGCTGAAACGGAATTGAGCATCGTTTTTCTTCTTTGCCCGAACGCCGCGCGCACCAAAGAGAAAAAGCCCGCTTCATTTTCTACCCGGACAGCGGGTTCTTTGCGCAGCGTCAGACGGATGACGGAGGAATCGACATTCGGCGCGGGCAGAAAGCTGCCGCGCGACACCTCAAATAAAATCTCCGGCTCGGCGTAGTAATGCACCGCCACCGTAACCGCCCCGCATTCCCGTGTGCCGGGCTGCGCACAGATGCGCCGCGCCGCCTCCTTTTGCACCATCACGGTCAGGGAGGTGATATCGAGCCGCTCCTCGAGCAGCCGCATGATGACAGGCGATGTGATGTAATACGGCAGATTGGCGCACACCGACACCGGCATCCCGGCAAATTCGCGCTGGAGAAGCTCTTTCAGATCGAGCTTTAAGATATCGCCGTTGATTACCGTGACGTTATCGTAATCCGCCAGCGTCTCTTGCAGCACCGGCAGCAGGCGACGGTCGAGCTCAACCGAAACCACCTTCTGTGCCCGTTCGGCCAGCTCACGCGTGAGCACCCCGATACCGGGGCCGACCTCCAGCACACCGGTTTCCGGCGCGGCGCCCGACTGCTCCGCCATGCGCGGACAGACCGTGGGGTTAATGAGGAAATTTTGCCCCAGCGCTTTGCTGAAATGAAAGCCGTGACGGCCTAAAATCTCTTTGATTGTTGTGATGTTGGATAGATTGTTCATGAAACCTCCGCTTGTGTTGTGCGGCCGTGGCCGGTAATCGGACAATCGGGCAGCCGACTACTCCTGCAGCTTGTCCGGATTGAGAATAAATCGGTTGCGGTGAAAGCGGATGAGCTGCTCCTGCTGCATGCGCCCCAATTCTTTGGAAAGAGCGCTGCGGTTCACGCACAGAAAATCCGCCAGCTCTTCGCGCGAAAAGGGGATCACCGGCTCCATGGTTCCCTGCCGGCGCGCCTGATCACCGAGGTAGGCCAGCACCTTATCCCGCGTGCTCTTCTGTGAGAGGATTTCCATTTTGCGGTTCAAATACACATTCTTCTCCGCAAGCAGATGCATCATGTTGCGCAGAAGCGTGGCATGGTGCCCGCACATAGCCGGGCACGGCGACAGCAATTTTTCTGCGGAAAGACGCATCACGCGGCAGTCTGTGGAAGCGATGACTGAGACCGGACTCTGGCGAATCTGCGCGCAGGCCAGCGATTCCCCGAAAATCTCCCCCGCGGAAAACTCCGCGACGATCGACCGGCCGCCGAACAGGTCTTCCCTTACCACCTGTACCCGGCCCGACAGCACAACGCCGATCCATTCGACCGGTTCGCCTGCCAGCAGCACAATCTGATTTTTGGAATACTCCCTGACGCCGCTGTTCAGGCAGCTGATGATCGCTTCGCGATCCTGCTCCTCCACACCATGGAACAAGGCCGTGGACTGTAACATAGCATATTCCGGTTTCACGGTCTTCTCCTTTCTCCGGCAGGCTGAATCTGCATGCACGCAGGAAAACTGCAAAAAGCAACCTGTTCTCACACAGAAACAATCCTGCACTCAGTTCCCGTTCAGGGACTTCCCCGGGCCAACGAGAGCGCTCTGAAAATGCCCGCCGACAGACGAAATTACCGGGCCTGTTTCCAGATAAAACCCGGAGAGTGGGCATTTTCATTGGAGCGCCTTTACAGTAGCTATCGTCTGCGCTTATAGGGGGCGTTCCCCGAATGGATTCCAAAGGTGTCCTTTGGCGAGCCTTTGCTTACTTTCGCCTCGTTGCGAAAGTAAGTGCCCACCCCGGCATGAGGGGCAAGCCCTGTGCCAGCAGACATGCGGTTTGTCCGCAAAGAGCAAATACATTCTTTTGCACATTTTAACATAAAGCATACGCTCGTCTCAGTCTAAAAGACCAGCCCCGCATCAACAGAATTTCCCATGCCAAGGGCACAAAATTATTTTTCAACGATATTTTACGCCTATCAATTTAAAACTATTTTACCACATCGCACCAGAAAACAAAAGGCGAAGTTTTCTCCGGCAGCACCCCTCAAAAAAAAGGCTTCTGCCAAATGCAGAAGCCTTTTGATCTTTGTACAAAGTTCTATAGAAGTCCTGCCAACAGCAGCTGCTGAGTGAGCAGTGCCGCGGCGGCCGCGCCGAGTGCGACCACCAGAAGTCCCTTGCCGCGAAACGCGAGCACCATCGCCACCAGAAGCCCGGCTGCCGAAGCCGCCGTGCCGCCCGCGGAATACAGAATCTGCGGGAAGGTCATGGCCGAAAGCACCGCGTACGGCACATATGCGAGAAAGGAGCGCACAAACCGATTTTCAAGCCGCCGCTGAAACACCGCCATCGGCAGCATGCGGATCACATACGTGACCCCGGCCATCAGCAGAACGCAGGACACCACATAAGCAGTATTCATCCGGCTTCCTCCGTTTCCGCACAGTTTACCGGGTAGCGACGCGCCGCGAACGTGCAGGCGATCAGCGTGCACAAAATCGTCGCCCAGCCGGAGGAAATGCCTTGAAACAGCGGCACATAGCGGAACACACAGCTCAGCGCGGCAGAAAGCACCACCACCGTGGCCACCGGCCGCGACTGACGCGCCGGCGGAATAATAATGGCGATAAACATGCCGTAAATCATAATTCCCAGCGCGGTGCGCAGGCTCTCGGGCAAAAAGCCCGTGGCCGCCGCACCCAGAAAGGTGCCCAGCGACCAGCCGGTCAGCGGCGTGGTGATCAGCCCAGCTAGGTAGCGCGCGCCGACCATCCCCGGCTGCTGGATCGCAACAGCAAAGATTTCGTCGGTAATGCCGAATGAAAGCACAAGCCGCTGCAGCGTGGTCATTCCCCTGTCCACCTTCTGGGACAGGGAAAGCGACATCAGAAAATACCGCAGATTGATCACGAGTGTGGTAATGGCGATTTCCAGATACTTCGCGCCGTGCAGAATCAAATCAAACCCCGCAAACTGCCCGGCGGAGGTGACATTGGTGACGGAAATAAAAAGCGCCACCCAAATGGGCATCCCGCTTTGGGCCACCGTCATCCCGAACGCGAACGACACCGAAAGATACCCCAAACAGATCGGCAGACCGTCTTTCAGCCCCCGCTGAAAACTGAGATCCGGCAAATCCGGATTCTCCTCCCCAAGGCCCGCCGGATTCTCACAGCAGTCCGCAGACAAGCGTTCCCATCTCCTCGCAGCCGACGGTTTTCAGGCCCTCTTCTTTCAAATCGGGCGTGCGCGCCTTCCGCAGGGCGGCATCCACCGCCGCTTCAATGGCAGAGGCGGCCTGCGGCTGATTCAGGGAGTACCTCAGCATCATCGCCACCGAAAGGATCGTCGCCAGAGGATTCGCGATTCCCTGCCCGGCAATATCCGGCGCGGAACCGTGGATCGGCTCGTACATGCCCGGATTTTCCGCTCCCAGACTGGCGGAGGCAAGCATCCCGATGGAGCCGCTGATCATGGAAGCTTCGTCCGACAGAATGTCGCCGAACAGGTTGGAGGTGACGATCACGTCGAACTGGCCGGGATTGCGCACCAGCTGCATCGCGCAGTTATCCACGTACATATGGCTGAGCGCGACATCGGGGTATTCCGTTTTCCCGATGCGGGTCACCGTTTTGCGCCACAGGCGGGAGGAATCGAGCACGTTGGCCTTGTCGACACTGCACAGACGGCCGTTTCTCTTGCGGGCCATATCGAAGCCGACGCGGGCAATGCGCTCGATTTCAGGCACGCTGTACATTTCCGTGTCGTAGGCAGCCTCGGCCCCGTCCACCTGCCTGGCGCCTCGTTCTCCGAAATAGATGCCGCCGGTCAGCTCGCGCACGACCATCAGATCGAGCGAGGAACCGATGATGTCGGGGCGGATGGGCGAAGCGCCGCGCAGCGGCTCAAAAATGACGGCGGGGCGCAGGTTCGCGAACAGCCCGAGCGCCTTGCGGATACCCAAAAGCCCTGTTTCAGGCCGCTGGTTGCCGGGCAGCACATCCCACTTGGGGCCGCCCACCGCGCCCAGCAGAACCGCGTCCGATGCTTTGCAGATGTCTATGGTCTCCTGCGGCAGGGCGGTGCCCGCCGCGTCGATCGCGCAGCCGCCCAGCAGCGCGGGAGCGTATTCCACGGCAAAGCTGAATTTTTCCGCGGCGCGGCTGAGCACCCGCTGTGCCTGCTCTACGATTTCCGGCCCGATCCCGTCCCCTTTGAGTACGGCAATCCGATAATTCTGCATCTGTGTTCCTCCTTAAAGCTTCCATTGTTTTTATGACCTTGAGAAAGAAAAGCGATTGTTTCCCCGCTTTCGGCAGGGAAACAATGAAACATCTCTCTCAGAAATTATTGCTCGCGGTGGAAAGCTGTGCGCGGTTGATGGCGCACACGATTCCCTTGATGGATGCGAGGCTGATGTTATTGTCAAGCCCTACGCCGAACACAGTCTTGTAATCCGGGGTGGTCAGCTGAATATACGACAGCGCCTTCGAATCCGCACCCTTCGATACCGCATGCTCGTGGTACGACACAAAGCGGTAATCCTTGATTCCTACGCCGCCCAGCGCCTTGAAGAACGCATCGATCGGGCCGTTTCCGACTCCGCTGATCTGGTGATCCTCATGGTGGAAGCGCAGAACGCCTTCAAAGTGAACAGTGGTTTCGCCGTCGTCCTCGTTCTCCTCATACAGCTTGTAGCTTTTGAGGTTGTAGGGATAGCGGATCTGGAGATATTCCTTCTGGAACAGGTCGAAAATCTCCTGCGGCTGCAGCTCGCGGCCCAGATTGTCGCAGGCAGTCTGCACCACCATACCGAACTCGGGGTACATTTCCTTCGGCAGATTGTAGCCGAACATCTGCTGCATGATGAACGCAGCGCCGCCCTTGCCGGACTGGCTGTTGATGCGGATGATCGGCTCGTACTCGCGGCCGACATCCGCGGGGTCGATGGGCAGATACGGAACCTGCCATACCGGCGAGCGGCTCTTCTGCATGTAGTCCACGCCCTTTTTGATCGCATCCTGATGCGAACCGGAGAACGCGGTGAACACCAGCTCGCCCGCGTAGGGGTGCCGCTCGTGAACCTTCATCTTGGTACAGGATTCATATATCTTGCGGATTTTGTTCATCTCGGTGAAATCGAGCCCGGGGTCAACCCCTTGCGTGTACATGTTCATCGCGACGACCATCACGTCGGCGTTGCCGGTACGCTCGCCGTTGCCGAAGATGGTGCCCTCCACGCGCTCCGCGCCGGCCATCATGCCCAGCTCGGTGGCCGCCACGGCGCAGCCGCGGTCGTTATGGGGATGAATGCTGATGATCGCGCGGTCACGGCCCTTTAAATTCCGGCAGAAATACTCGATCTGATCTGCGTAGCAGTTGGGTGTGCTGCCCTCCACCGTACTGGGCAAATTCAGGATCACCGGTTTCTCCGGCGTGGCGCCCAGCTCGTCGAGCACATGCTCGCAGATGCGAACGGCGTTATCCATCTCGGTGCCGGTAAAGCTTTCGGGCGAATATTCGTAGCGGATGTTCGCGCCGCTCTTTTTGACCTCTTCCTCGGTCAGCTCGCGGATCAGCTTCGCGCCCTTGACGGCGATGTCGATGATGCCGTTCATGTCGGTATTGAACACGACCTTGCGCTGCAGCGTGGAGGTGGAGTTATAGAAATGGACGATGACATTCTTCGCGCCGGAAATCGCCTCGAACGTTTTGTGGATCAGATGCGGGCGGGCCTGCACCAGCACCTGAACAGTCACGTCGTCGGGAATCAGATTCTGATCGATTAGGGTGCGCAGCATCTCATATTCCGTTTCGGAGGCGGACGGGAAGCCCACCTCAATCTCTTTGAAGCCGATGTCCACCAAAGTCTGGAAGAACAAAAGCTTTTCATCCAGATTCATCGGGTTGACGAGTGCCTGATTGCCGTCGCGCAGGTCTACGCTGCACCAGACGGGCGCTTTGTCAATGGCCCGCTCGGGCCACTGGCGATCGGGCAGCCGAACCGGCTGAAATGGAATGTACTTTTGATAGCCTGTTACCATAATCGATCTCTCCTTTATAACATGAATCGTGCCACTTGGAAGAAACTGCCGTTTTCACAGGAAGTCACTTTTTCAGTGAACGGATGGAAAAACAAAAAAAGCCCCTGACTCAGCGATAAGCTGAGTCAGGGGCGAATTTGTGTAGGACAAACCCGCGGTACCACCCTGATTCGGAAATCCGCTCGCGCGGAAAACCCTTCAAAAGCCTCTAACAAGGCTCCGGCTGATAACGCTGCCTGCTGCGTTCGGTCTTACTGCAGTTCTTCAGACCGACGACTCCGGGATGAGCTATTCACAAAAGGCTACGCACCGGCTCGCACCAACCGCCGGCTCTCTGACTGCTTTGCCAAATGTCTTTTTCCCTTCGATGTCTTTGGGGGACCAAATGGTCTATGAAATTGCTTTTATTATATGAGGCAGTTTTCGTTTTGTCAACCCCTATTTTTCGGAGGAGTTCTCTTTTCCATAGGCGCGGTTTGCCGCCTCGCGCGCCAGATCGACCACCGTGTGCTCGCGCAAAGTGCCCTGATCGCCGTGCGGAATGGTCGCGATCACCTCCGCCACCATCGAGCGCATCCACAGCCCCGGAGTGACGCGCAGCGTATATCCGCAACCCGGTTCCGTCATCCATTCATAGGCCGAAGCACGCGGCAGACCGTAGGAAGCAAGCAGGGCCATCATGACTCCGCCGTGCGTCACCACGGCCGCGCTGGTCGTGCCGGAGCGCAGCAGCTCTTCCACCAGCTGTTCGAACGCGGAGCACACCCGGTACAAAAACGCGCGGCTGTCTTCCCCGTTCGGCGGCGCGGCCTGCTGCCCGCTCTCCATCCAGCGCAGGAACGCGGGGTCGCTCTCCAGCTCTTTGGCGGTTTTGCCCTCCCAGTCGCCGAAATCACACTCGCGCAGGCCGTCGAGCAGCACCGGCTTTGCGTCCGGATACAGAATCTGCATCGTCTGCACGCAGCGGGTCAGGGGGCTGCTGTAATACACCTGTGCCGACGGGTATTCCTGCTTCTGTTTGATTTGCAGTAATTGCTCGATTCCCTGCTCGCAAAGGGGGGAATCGGTGCTGCCGATATACTGACCGAGCACGTTTCCCTCGGCCACTCCGTGGCGGATCAAATGGATGAGATAAGATTTCATAAGATATTGCTCCTTTTTTACTTCTTCCTACGATATCTAGCGGTTTACAATCCGTTGTATTTGTTATATACTTTACAATACGTTAAAGTGCTACAAATTTCGACGGGGGTTTTCCGGCATGAACAGTAATTTTTCCAGAATTATGACATTACTGCGGAAAGAACAGGGATATAGTCAAAAAAAGGTGGCGGAAGAGCTGGGCGTGTCTCAGGCTCTGCTGTCGCACTACGAAAAGGGAATCCGTGAATGCGGGCTGGATTTTGTCGTGCGCGCCGCGGATTTTTACAATGTTTCCTGCGATTATCTGCTGGGGCGTACCCCCGACCGCAGCGGAGCGACCCTGACTGTGGAAGACATTCCCGAGCCGGATACCGTTGGAAAAGAAAATGTGATGAAGGGCAGCCTGCTGCCCGTGCTGAATAAAAAGCTGCTCGCAAACTCGCTGAACATCATTTTCAGCCTGCTGCAAAAATGCGGCAACAAGGCGCTCACCACCGAGATTTCCGCCTGTCTGACGCTCGCGGTTTACAAAGCGTTCCGGATTTTGTATTCGGCGAACCCGAAAAATCCGCAGGGCATGTTCGCCGCGCCGCCCGGCCTTGACAAGGGTCTTTCCGACGCCGCGCTCTCGATTGCCCAGGCCAACGCGGAATACGTGGCCAGCGGCGAGGACCTGGAGCAGGAAAAGGGCCTGAAGAAGGACCAGGCGCCCGCGCTTTCCCCAGAACTGATTCAGGAGCAGTACCCGCTGTTCGCCGGCTCGCTGTTCCACCTGGTGCAAAGCGCGGAGTCGCGCATGGGCCTGAAAAAGCAGGAAAAATGATTCCGTCTGCCGGTTTTGCCCGTCGGGAACTTAGCTTCTGCGAAGATTCTGGCTGCTCCAAAGCTCCAGCAGTGCGGAAAGCAGATTCCCGCCGACGATCAGATCAAAGCGGGGGCCGTTTTCATTGCGGTCAATCCGCAGCGCCTGCAGGGCGGCTACTCTGCGCCGGGACTCCGGCTGAAGCCTGAGCCGGTATTCCTCTGTTCCCACGTTCAGGCTGACCGTATAGCTTGCGGACTGCGGCTCCGGATAGGCGCTTTCGGCAAGCGCTTTGCAAAGCTGCTCATACTGATCGGGTTTAAACTGTCGAATAATCATTGCGTCGCTTCCTTTCTGAATCAGGGCAGAAGCCTTGAAAGAAAGAACGGCGTATGCTATACTATTTACGCTGTCATTTGCCTTCGGGCATCTGCCGGTTGTGGGGGAAGTGGCGTTACTTGCTAGGGTAGGCGCCGCTTCTCTTATTTTTTGAGGTCGTCATACATCTTATGGACACCACGCCGTATCACTTCCGCTTTTGATACCTCCAAGGCCTCGACACAATCGTCCAGCCTTTCGGAGGTTTCTTTATCTAGCCTTATCTTCAGCGAAATGTCCTTAGGGTTATCCGTAGGGCGACCCATTTTTTTGTTCCCCAAAAACATCACCTCACTTATTGGGGTCACTAATACTTTAACTTAATTACGTCGGTAAGTCAAGCTTATTATCGTATATTATATAAAATTATTTTATGGATATCTCTCATACGGCCTGTCTGCTGGCGCAGGGCTTGCCCCTCATGCCGGGGCGGGCACTTACTTTCGTGAAAGGACGAAAGTAAGCAAAGGCCTTCCAAAGGACACCTTTGGAATCCGTTTGGGGAACGGCCCTTGACTGTGCAAACGAAAGCTAGCCGTAAGGCGCTCCAATGAAAATGCCCACTTTCCGAGCTTCATCTGGAAACGAGCCTTGCGATTCCGTCTGTCGGCGGGCATTTTCAGAGCGCTCTCGTCGGCTCGCTGTTTTTAGGTGCGGCTTCGCCGCATTTTCTAGCGCAAGCTGGCTGCGGATGCCCCCGCGTGGGGTTTCTGCTTGCGCAGGCTTGCCCCTCGTGCCGAGGCGGGCACTTACTTTCGTGAAAGGACGGCGTTAGGCAAAGGCCTTCCAAAGGACACCTTTGGAATCCGTCTGGGGAACAAGCCCTGATTGTGCAAACGAAAGCTGTCCGCAAGGCGCTCCAATGAAAATGCCCACTCTCCGAGCTTACTCAGGAAATGAGCCTTGCAATCCCGTCTGTCGGCGGGCATTTTCAGAGCGCTCTCGTTAGCTCGGTGTTTTTTAGGTGCGGCTTCGCCGCATTTTTTTATTGGCTTACAGAGTACTTTTCGTACCATTTTAGATGGGAAAGCTTCCCTTACGCACTTGCTTCACGCGCAGGCTGTGCCTGTGCGTGAACAAGCAGCAGAGCGGGAGCCTCTCCCGGATTCCAAAGGCAGCGCCTTTGGTCGTTGAGAGGGAGTTCCAAGGGGGAGAGAATCGAAACTCTCCCCTTTGGCGAATCTTTGCTTACTTTCTTTTCGT
>NZ_CBYL010000034.1 GCF_000577335.1 Faecalispora jeddahensis
CCGAGTCCTCCGCCGCCCCCGTTTCCACCCAGAAGGCCGGCGAGTGCGCCGAGTCCTCCTCCGCCATCGCCCCCGCCGCCCAGAAGGCCCGACAAGGCATTCAGGCCGCCTGCGCCGCCAAGGCTTGACAGCAGCGAGCTGAGCTTTGCGGTATCCAGCCCGCCGGGCGCACCGGGGGACTGGGGTATGTTTCCGCCGCCCGGGGCGGCAGAACCGGCATTCCCCAAAAGACCGGCCAGACTACTCAGGTCCAGCCCCTGAAGAGGGTTATTGCCGGCAGGTGCGTTCTGCCCCGGAGGCGTGGGGGTGTTAGGTGTGGAATTCCCCAGCCCCAGCGAGGCCGCCAGACTATTCAGTTGCTGCATGGCCTGTGGGTCGCTGAGCAGCTCGTTGATTTTGCTGGTGAGATCATCCATACCCTCACACCCTTTTCTTATTTCTGTCCGTTCAGGCGGCGCATCAAATCCTGCGCCTGCGGTGAGCTGATCAGCTTTTGAATTGCCTGCTGGTCGTTCAGCACCTTTTGCAGTGTAGCTGCGTCATTCGGGTTCATGTTTTGCATCAGAGCGGGCAGGTTTCCGTTTTCCGCGTACTGCATGATTTCGTCCGGACTTTTGCCAAGGCGCTGCGCAAGCAGATTCAGCAGAAGCTGTTTTTCGTTGGCTTGGTTGGATTGGTTCGATTGCATCATTATCACCCCTTTTCCTATGATATGAATGAGAGGTTCGGGATATGAAAGTTAAAGCACAAAACACTTTAAAATCGGCAGTTCTGCCTCCGTCTTCGGCGGGGAAAGAACCCGAAACGCCGATTTGAAGAAAAGGACAATACTTTTTTCAATTGGCGGTTCTTTTACCGCTGTTGATCAGAAAAGAACTGTAAAACTGGTTGAGTAAAAAGCGGCATTGTGATAGAAGGAGGTTCCATGAGAATTTTAGTTGTGTCAGATACACATGGAGATCGGCAGACCCTGCACCGCGTGATTTTGTCGCAGCCGAAGGCCGAGGTGGTGATCCATCTGGGGGATGGGTGCGACGACATGGAGGATGAACGCTTTGTCCATCCGGAAAAGATGTTTTTACAGGTGCGCGGCAACTGCGATTGGGGATCCGCACTGCCCCCGCTGGGGGAAATCCAGTTGGAAAACCGCAAGATTTTCTATACCCACGGTAATTTGTACAATGTAAAATACACACTGGATGAAATCAAGCTGGCCGCACGTCTGCAAAAAGCAACGATTCTGCTGTTCGGGCATACGCATGTACCATACACGGAGTATGATAACGGACTGTACGTGATGAATCCGGGTTCTCTGCGCGGAGCAGATGCCAGCTACGGCATTGTGGATTTGACGCCGCAGGGCGTGGTAACGAATGTGATCCGTGCGAATTAGGGTGGAAGAGAACTCGAAATTCAGAGGCAAAAAGGGCTTTCGTACGGGTGGGTAAGACGTCAGGTTTGCCGCCTTGTTTCGCATTGACAAAATGGTGTGCCGATGCTACTCTAAGGATAGATGATCCAACTTGAAAAAGGGCTTACTGGAATACGGAGATTTCTTCCCTGCTGCAGGCAGGGGGGGAAATCAATGGTTTGTTTTCAAGTAGAAGGATGATACAAATAACGTCTTTTGATCGGGCGAAAGGAAAGGAACGTACCGGATATGACAGAATATGAGAGATGGCGCAATACCCCTTTGGAAGACCCGAAGCTGACTCAGGAGCTGGAAGACATTGCCGATCAGCCGGAGGAGATCAACGACCGGTTTTACCGCGATCTGGAATTTGGAACGGGCGGCTTGCGCGGCGTGTTGGGCGCGGGAACCAACCGGATGAATATTTACACCGTGCGGAAAGCAACCCAGGGCCTCGCGAATTATCTGAATAAAAAGAAACCCGGCGGCGCGGTGGCAATTGCCCACGACAGCCGGATCAATTCCGAGCTTTTTGCAAGGGAGGCCGCAGGTGTTCTGGCGGCCAGCGGCATTACGGCTCATCTGTATCCCGAGCTGATGCCCACTCCCGCTTTGTCCTTTGCAGTGCGTTACCTGCACTGTGACGCGGGCATCAACATAACGGCGAGCCATAATCCCGCCAAATACAACGGCTACAAGGCGTACGGCAGCGACGGCTGCCAGATTGCGCTGGAAATGGCCGACCGCGTGCTGGAGGAGATCAATAGTCTCGATATTTTCAGCGACGTCAAACATATTTCTTATGAGGAAGGCGTGGAGAAGGGCCTGATTAGGACGATTCCGCAGGAGGTAGCGGATGCGTATATAGAGGCCGTGAAGAGCCAGAGCCTGCTCCGCGACATCGATGGCGGCCTGAAGGTGGTTTACACGCCGCTCAACGGTGCGGGACGCATGTGTGTGACCCGCGTGTTGAAAGAAATCGGCATTAGCGATGTTACGGTCGTTCCCGAACAGGCCGAGCCGGACGGAAACTTCCCCACCTGCCCTTATCCGAATCCGGAATTCCGCGAGGCGCTGCAAAAGGGACTCGACCTCAGCGCGCGCCTGCAGCCCGATCTGCTGCTGGCAACTGACCCCGACAGCGACCGCGTGGGCATCGCCGTGCGGCACAATGGCGAATTCGTGCTGCTCAACGGCAACGAGGTCGGTGTTCTTCTGCTGGATTTTGTGGCGCGCATGCGACGTCAGAATGGCACCATGCCGGAGCGCCCGGCGGTGGTCAGCACAATCGTCAGCACCGATATGAACGAGGCGGTCACGGCGGAATATGGGATCGAGCTGTTCAAGGTGCTTACCGGCTTCAAATACATCGGTGAAAAAGTCGGGGAACTGGAGGCCAAAGGGGAGCGGGACCGCTTTATTTTCGGCTACGAGGAAAGCTACGGATATCTGGCGGGCAGCTATGTGCGCGATAAGGATGCCGTAAATGCCAGCATGCTGATCTGCGAAATGGCGCTCTATTACAAGCGCCAGGGTAAAACACTGGTGGAAGCAATGGGCGATCTGTACCAAAAACACGGCTATTATATCAACGATCTGCTGAACTTCGCGTTTGAAGGACAGGACGGCATGAATAAGATGTCCGGTATGATGGATGCGCTGCGCAAAGCCGCGCCGGAGCAGATTGCGGGTTACCGCGTGATCGGCCACAGCGATTATGAGACCAGGATTCGTTTTGACGGCGAGGAGCAGAGTCCCATTGATCTGCCGAAATCAAACGTTTTGGAGTATCGCATGGAAAACGGCTGCAAGCTGATGGTGCGTCCCTCCGGTACTGAGCCGAAGATCAAGATTTATCTTTCCGCACGCGGCGCGCATCGGGAAGAGGCTCTTGAGATCATCGGTAAGCTGAAAGAAGCGTCACCGAAGCTGCTTGGAATTTAAGGTTTTGTGTAATTTGTGAAAAAACAGATTAATCCGTTGACAAATCCGATAGGCGGGGTTATACTATAAACAAGTTATACAGGACGGACAAACGGAGTCCGCGCGATATATTGGAATCAGCGCCATGCGAAAGCATACCGGGCCGGCAGAAGCCGGAACGGCCAGGTCTGTATAATGAAAAGATGATTCAGCAGCTAAGAGAAATCTTAGCTGCTTTTTTGCAGGTTAAACCTGCACATACGTCGCGGGGCAGCTCAGATAAAAGTTTCCGCTTCGCGCTCCATTCGTCGCGCGTGCGCTGGCTGTTTTTGCGCGGAAGTAGCCTTTCGTCTTGTAAGCATTATTTTTATCTTTATGGGTTGCCCGTGTGAATTCTGCTGGCACGAGGGGCAAGCCTGCGCCAGCAGAATTTTTATGTGAGACAAGTCATAGAAAAATTCACCTTTCAAATCAACGCTGAAAAAAGGAACAATTTTTCGCTATGGCACGAAGAGGGGAGCGGGCAGAATTTGTGAAAATAGGGATGAATATTAATTATTTGTTAAATATAAGTAAATTTGCAAATAGACTATTGACAAATCGGATAAGTGGGGTTATACTATAAACAAGTTATACAGGATAGACAAACGGAGTCTGCGCGAAATATTGGAATCAGCGCCATGCGAAAGCATACCGGGCCGGCGATAGGCCGGAACGGTAAGGTCTGTATAATGAAACGATCATTCAGCGGCAAAGAGAAATCTTGGCTGCTTTTTTTATTTGTCCGCGGCAAACAGAGTTTTGCCTGCGGGCTTTTTGCTGTTTTATGGAAGCAGAATCAAGTCTCCCTATTGCCGCAGGAATGCTGCCGGTAGTATAATGAATGCGATACGATGGCAAGAAGTATCTGCGGGGAGGGCGCAGCCCTGATCCTGCGGCAGAACGGAGGAAATGGAATGGACGGCTTTCGAAACTGGACGGTTACCGTAGACGGTCAGCCGCACGAGGTCGGGATTAAATTTGGATTGTTTCGCGCCACGGTGCATGTGGACGGCGAACGGCGCGCCGCGAAAAGCAAGAATCAGTTTGTTCGGGTGATCGACGAGGATCTGTCTGTGGACGGCAAGGATATCCGGATCACGGCGATGGGCAATTCTGTTGACGTGGCTGTGGATGGCGTTTACCTGAGATCCGGCAAGCCGTACGTGCCGATGTCGCTGATTCCCGTTTGGGCCACGGTAATGATTCCGGTGCTGATGGCGACGGGTCTTTTGTTGTTTGGCGTTTTGGGCTTTGCTTTAGGGCTGCTGGCCGGTGTGCTTGCGCTGCATCAGTCGCTCCCGATTTCGGGCAAAAGCAGGCTGCCCTTGTGCGGCGCCATCTATGCCGTTACGCTTGTGATCCAATTGGTCGGCGGAATTTACGGCCACGGTTGGTTATGACTGCCGAACGGTTTGAAATCCGGTGCGGATTGTGTTAGAATAGACTAAACTCTAAATCATACGGAAGGGACAACTCTCTATGAAATACGTAGTTTTGTTGTGCGATGGAATGGCGGACTATCCGGTTGAGGAGCTGGGCGGAAAAACCCCCATGCAGGCCGCCCGCAAGCCCTATATGGATTCTTTGGCAAAGAAGTCACAGGTTGGCCTGGTCAAGACGGTGGCGGATCACCTGAAGCCCGGCAGCGACGTGGCAAACCTGTCGGTTCTGGGATACGACCCCGCAGTCTACTACACCGGCCGCTCTCCTCTGGAGGCAGGCAGTATCGGCATCGATATGAAGCCCACGGATGTTTCGTTCCGCTGCAATCTCGTCACGCTTTCGGACGAGCCTGAATACGCCGACAAGACGATTCTGGATTACTGTGCCGACGATATTTCCACCGAGGAAGCGGAAATCCTGATCAAATATCTGGCGGAGCATTTCGACAGTGAGGAGTTCCGACTGTACAGCGGCGTCAGCTACCGTCATTGCCTGATCTGGAATAACGGCACGCTGGAAGTCGGCACTTTGACACCGCCGCACGATATCACCGGCAAGCCGATCCGCGAGTATATTCCCACGCACCCCAACGCGGCCAAACTGTATGATATGATGGTGAAATCGTATGATCTGCTGAAAAATCACCCGGTGAACCAGGCGCGTGTGGCGCGCGGTCAGCGCCCGGCCAACAGCATGTGGCTTTGGGGCGAGGGCGTTCGCGCACAGCTTTCTCCGTTCGAGGAGAAATATGGCCTGAAAGGCTCGATGATCTCGGCGGTCGACCTGCTCAAGGGAATCGGCAAGTTTTCCGGCATGCACGTGGTGCACGTGGAGGGCGCCACCGGTTATATCGATACCAACTTTGAGGGCAAGGCGCGGGCCGCGCTGAAAGAGCTGGCAGACGGCCAGGATTTTGTGTACATTCATGTGGAAGCCCCCGATGAGTGCGGGCATCGCCACGAGATTGAGAATAAGGTAAAATCCATAGAATACATTGACGGCCGGATTTTGAAGCTGCTGCTCGAGGATATGGAGCAGTACGACGATTACAGCATTCTGGTGGTGCCGGATCACCCGACGCCGCTGGCGCTGCGCACCCACACGAACGACCCTGTGCCGTTCCTGATTTACCGCAAAAGCAAGGAATGCCCCGGCGTAGACTGCTTCTCGGAGGAATCCGCAGCTGCGACCGGTCTGCGTGTGGACACGGGCCACCTGCTCATGGAAAAATTCATCAAGGGATGATTCCGCCTTCGCGGGATTTCCTGCGTAAAAAAGCGCGGAAGGGGTACTCCCTTTCCGCGCTTTTCATTCTTTTGGGGCAGCGTTATTCCACGTCAAAGAGAAACGGCTGGCCCTGATGGGTGAGCACCTGCACCCGGTTCAGATAGTCCTGTGCTTCGGGCTGGCGGCGCAGCCAGTCAAATACCTCATATTGATCGCGGAAGTGCATCGGAACGACGTGGCGGGTATCCGTTGCACGCATCAAGTAGTCCAGCCCTTTCCAGTAGGTTCCCTCAAGCCGTCCGTCCAGCGGGACGAACGCCAGATCGATCTGTTCCCCCGCAATGCAGTCGATCTGCTCTTTGTAATCCTGTTCCATCTGGCGGCGGTACGCGTCGCTTTCGCCCTCCCAGTCCCAGAAATTCAGGTCGCCGGCATGGTAGATGACAGCGCCCGGTATGCGGATCAAAAACGCTACGCCCTCGTCGGTAGACAGCAGCGTGCGGATCACCAGGCCGTTCCACTCGTATTGCTGACCGGCTCGAACCGTTAATACGAAATCGGATGAAAGGCCGTGCGGAGCGGGAACGTCATCGGAAAGAACATAGTGAATCCCCGGAAGCTCTTCCTGCCAGGTGAAAATACTTTTGTCAAAATGGTCATAGTGCGCGTGAGAAACGAATACCGTTACAGGCAGGCCAAATTCGCGTATCTGCTGAAGATCGAGCCGGCCGGAATCCAGAGAGCCGGTGCGCGGTTCCCCTGCATACGGGTAATAATCAAAAATAAAGCAATGGGTTTCCGTCTTTAAGACGAACGCGCTGTTATACAAATACCATCCTTGCAGCTTCATGGGGTTCCTCCTTTGTATCCTGGGGTGCAAGCGCCATCCTGTTTTTTTTATTTTCTTTCACCTGCACCGCGATGTGTTAGCGGCCTCAAACCCGCCGGGGTCCACCTGCTTTGCAGCTATTTTACCACAAAAAGGCTGCGGAGAAAACTACCGTTTTCCCCATATGGTATTTCTTTCAAATACTTTTGCCTTGACATTCAAAATAAATACTCTTATTATATAGTTAATGTCATTAACAATTTTCGCAGGGTGCAGGGCGCCTGTTGCGAAATTATGACTATTCTGTAAAATTATGATGAGCCGCGCTCCCATAATTGAAATCGATTGATTTTATCGAAAAATTAGTGTATTATTGTACTAATCGAGTAATACAAATGAGCGTAAGGTTCGCATTTTTCCATTGGAGGATAACGCCGTGAAAAAAAAGAAAGTAATCATTATTGCCGGTGTTGTGGTGATCGGAATCGCAGCAGCGTTTGCGGTTTTTTCCCAGAAGGGACCGACGCCTACACCGGTTCAGACTGAGACGCTGGCCGAACAGACGCTGCGCGGCACCGTGGAAGCCAGCGGCAATGTGGAAAGCACCGATACGGTTTATGTGTATGCCGAGGTGTCTGCCCCGATTGAGAGTGTGCCGGTGAAGGTGGGCGACAAAGTCGCCGCCGGGCAGCTGCTGGCGCAGCTGGACGATACCGACATACATAATACCCTGCAGCAAAAGCAAATTGCTCTGCGTACCGGTTCGGAAAGCTCACAGCAGCGGATTCAGTCCGCAGAGAAAAACTATCAGGATGCCAAGAACAATCTGGATCAGGGACTCAACACCCAGATCAACACTGCGCAGGATCAGGTGACAAATACCCAGCGCACGCTCAGTAAGGCGATTGACGACCGCGACGTCAACCAGGCCCGGGTGGATCAGGAAATGAAAAACCAGCTGGTGTCGGCAACTGCCAAAGTAAATTCTGCCAAGACGACGTTTGATCGGGCTGAAAAAGAATATAACGAGGCGAAAAAGGAGTTTAAAGACGAGCTGAACGATTTAAAGGATGAACTTAAAGACCTGAAGCAAAGCGGTGCCAGTCAGGATGAGATAGATAAAAAGCAAAAGGAAATTGACGATTTTGAGGAAAATAACGGGTTTACTGATGAGAACACTCAACAGTTTGTTTCAATAAAGAAATTAAGACAGGAATATGAAGATGCGGAGCTTGCTTACAAGACCGCGCAGAAAGAACTCAATGCCGCTACCATCGACGCGCAGAACGCCTCCACAGACAAGATGAAGAATTATGTGAAAGCGGTTGAGGATGCGCAGCTTGCCTATGACAGTGCCGTGCAGTCGCTCAAAGCGGCGCAGACCGCGGCCAGCCAGTCGCTGGACAGCGCCAAGGACGCCGTTACCTCGGAAAAAATAGCGGCGAACACGGAATCTTTGCAGGCAGAGATTCAAACCCTCAACGATAACCTGAAGAAATGCACTGTCACCGCGCCCGCCGCCGGAACGGTTACCGCCGTCTACGCGGAGGAAAACGCGACCGCGACCGGCCTGATGTTCACGATCGAGAACACAGAGGGGCTGCAGGTAAAGGTGAAGGTGAAGGAATACGACCTGCCTTCCATCAAAGAGGGAATGAAGGCTGTCATTACGGCGGACGCCACCGGCGATGTGGAGTACGAGGGCATCGTGCAGAAGATCGCCCCTGCCGCTGTCGGCTCGGGCAGTGCCGCGACAGGCACGGCTGCCGCGGCGGCTGCGACCGGCAGCAATGTGGAGTTTGAAGCCGACGTTTTGATCCAGACGCCGAACACACCCCTGCGCATCGGCATGAGCGCCAACGCGAAGATCATCACACAGGAAAAGGCCGACGTTCTGGCGGTGCCCTATGATGCGCTGACCACGAACGAGAAGGGCGAAACCGTTGTTTATACCCCGAAAAAACAGGCCGATGACACGTATCAGGCGGTGGCGATCCCGGTCAAGACCGGGCTTGAGACCGACTTGTCCATAGAGGTTTCCGGTGAGGGCCTCACGGCTGGAACGCCGGTGATCACCGATGCAAAATCCATGTCGCCCGGGCTGCTCATTACGGTGACAAACGGCG
Organism: Faecalispora jeddahensis; assembly: GCF_000577335.1. Lineage (GTDB taxonomy): Bacteria > Bacillota > Clostridia > Oscillospirales > Acutalibacteraceae > Faecalispora > Faecalispora jeddahensis. The sequence goes on from NZ_CBYL010000034.1 coordinate 9,002, forward strand.
CGTCGGCTTTGGCGGACGCGGTGAGCGGCGCTTCCGGGGAGGCTTCGTCATGAGCGGGAAAACCATCATCGAAATGCACGACATTATCAAAACGTATTATCTCGGCACGCCCAATGAGCTTGAGATTCTGCATGGCATCAACCTGAATGTATACGACGGCGAATTTGTTTCCATCGTGGGCGCGTCCGGTTCGGGCAAATCGACCCTGATGAACCTGATCGGCGCGCTGGACCGCCCGACCTCCGGCGAATACCTGCTGGACGGCGTTTCGACCCGCGACATGCCGAGCAATCAGCTTTCCGACATCCGCAACCGCAAGATCGGCTTTGTGTTCCAGACCTTTAACCTGATCCCGCGTTCCACTTCGCTGGGCAACGTGGAGCTGCCGATGCTGTATGCCGGCGTTCCCCACGCAAAGCGGGTGGAGCGGTCGAAAAGGCTGCTGGAGCTGGTAGAGATGTCGGAACGGGCCCGCCACATGCCGAATGAGCTTTCGGGCGGCCAGAAGCAGCGTGTGGCGATTGCCCGCGCCATGGCGAACGATCCCTCCATTATCCTGGCCGACGAACCCACCGGTGCGCTCGACAGCTACACCGGCCGCCTGGTAATGGATTTGTTTCACACGCTTCACGAGAAAGAGAAGAAAACGATCGTGCTGATTACCCATAACCAGGAGCTGGCCGAGGAAACAGACCGCATCATCACCATCCGCGACGGCTACATTGTCAGCGACGTGGATAATCGCGGAAACGTACACCGCCCGGAACAGGAGGCGGCCGTATGAATCTGATGGAAAACGTTCGCCTTGCAGTAGCCGGGCTGGTCGCGAACAAAATGCGTGCCCTGCTCACCATGCTGGGTATCATCATCGGCATCGGCTCTGTAATCGCGATCTCGTCCGTTGGCTCGGCAATGACAAATTCGGTCAGCAGCGCGCTGGAAACTTTCGGTATTACCAACATTGAGGTGTATGTTTCCCCTCGCGATAACGCAAGGAGCATCTCGATGGATTCGGACGACCTGATGACCGACGATATGATCGAGAAGTATCAGGATCGGTTCAAGGACCGGATCAACGGCATCGGCCTTTCGCGCAGCGTTGGCTCCGGTACGATCAAATTCCGCGGTGAAACCTATAAGGTGAATGTGTCGGGGGTCAATCCGGGCTACGCCGTTACGAGCAACATCAAAATCAAAAGCGGACGCTTTCTGACGGATCGCGATGTGCAGCGCGGCAATAATCTTGCCGTAATCTCGGAAAAGCTGGCCGCGATTTTGTTCCCCGGCAACTCCAATCCGCTGGGCGAGCAGATCAAGGTGAGCCTGGATACAGGCCGTGAGACCGTTACCGTGGTAGGGATTTACGAGGATGTGTCGGTTGGCAACGAGGCCATGCAGGCGATGATGGGCGTTACCGATACCACGAATCTATACCTGCCCCTCGGCGCGGCCACGCGGATTCTGAACACCAATGACGGCTATTCCTCCTTTACGGTCAGCGCGCTGATGGGTTCGGATTATTCAAAAACCAGCCTGGACAGCCAGGAGTTTTTCAACCAGTGGTACTCGAATAACGAGACGGTCATGGTGCGCGCCATGAGCTATGATTCTCAGCTGACGGAAATGAACAATATCATGAACACCATGTCGCTGGCAATCGCGGTCATCGCAGGGATTTCGCTTCTGGTAGGCGGCATCGGCGTTATGAACATTATGCTGGTATCCGTGACCGAGCGTACCCGTGAAATCGGTATCCGCAAGGCGCTGGGCGCGAAAGACAGCGCGATCCGGATTCAGTTTATTGTGGAATCGATGATCATTTGTGTGATCGGCGGTGCGCTGGGAATTATAACCGGCGGCGCGCTGGGGTATCTGGGAGGAGTGCTGATCGGTCAGCCGGTGGTGCCGACGATTGCCTCTATTGCGGTGGCGGTCGGCTTCTCTATGGCGATCGGCCTGTTCTTTGGGTATTACCCCGCCAACAAGGCCGCAAAGCTCGACCCGATCGAAGCGCTGCGTTATGAGTAAAAGCAAGATTTGATCAGAAAGCCTTTTGGGGCAGAAAAAATCCTCTCCTGTTTTCAGGAGAGGATTTTTGTTGTGGGTGAATCCGCACACGGACGGTGTGTGCAGCAATTGCGTTCTTACAGACAGCGGCGCGGCGGAGCCGGGACCACATAGCTCTGGGGAGAGGCCTGCGGTTTTTAAGAGAGGCAGATCAATCATTGGGAATTCGGATTGACATTTCAATTTTCACAGAAACCCGGCCCGCTTTGCCTTGTCTGTAAGGCAACAAAAAAGCACTGGTTACGGATCATTCCCTCGAAAAGGGACTCCCATAACACAGCGCCACTATATAAGTGCAATACACAACCCGGACGGAAAACCCATTTAAAGGCACCCCCCTGTACAAAAGGGGAAAAATGGGTTATAATTGTGCTTGCAAATCGCAGCGAAAGCTGTTGTTATGGAGGGTAGTCTCCGTAGCAGGGGGCGGGGTGGTGCTAGCACCCCGTTCCCGCTTTGCACTTAATCGTACCTTACAGAATGAGAATACCATTTTATGGGGAAGATTGCAAGATAAATTATAAGAATGAGAAAAATTATCACATCATTAATAAAAGCGCCGGGTTTTTTGGAAATCCGGCGCTTTTTTTGTTTGCGGGCTGAGTCTGTAAGCGCATCGCAAATTCAAAGGAAAGAAGGTTTTCAACAAATTGTTAACTGATAGTTGAAAACTTAATTGATTCAACGAGAAGTTGTAAGGCTGTTTTTTCTGCGGTTTTTTTTGCGATGTGCGTGCAGACGCGGTTTGTCTGCTGGCGCAGGGCTTGTCCCTCAGGCCGGGGCGGGCTTTTTTTATTTGACGGAAGTTTTTCGTTCGCGAGAGAGCGGGTTATTTTTTTTGCAGGTTTTTTCGCGATGTGCGTGCAGGCGCAGCTTGCCTGCTGGCGCAGGCTTGCCCCTTGGGCCGGGGTGGGCCCTTCCTTTCTTGACGAACCCCCTCTCAACGACCAAAGGCTCTGCCTTTGGAAACCGAGAGAAGCTCCCGCTCTGGTTCTGTTTCACGCACAGGCACGGCCTGCGCGTGAAGCGGGTGTGTAAGGAAGGCTTTCACGTCTGTAACTGGTACGGAAAGTGCTCTTAAGCCAACAAAAAAATGCGGCGAAGCCGCATTTTAAAAGCTGCGGGCTAACGAGAGCGCTCTGAAAATGCCCGCCGACGGACGAAGCGCTAAGCTTTTGATTTTCTGTTGCTAGGAGAGTGGGCATTTTCATTGGAGCGCCTTACAGATAGCTTTTGTTGGTACAGTCAGGGCTTGTTCCCCAAACGGATTCCAAAGGTGTCCTTTGGCGAGCCTTTGCTTACTTTCGCCTCGTAGCGAAAGTAAGTGCCCGCCCCGGCACGAGGGGCAAGCCCGCGCAAGCAGAATTTCCACGTGAGGAGACTCACAAAAAAAACGCGCTCTTTCCTATCAAAATAAAAGAGAAAAAGCCGCCCACACGAAGGGCGAGCCCTGCGCCGGCAGGAACCCTATGGCGGAGCGCCTGCTGAAAAGTCACTCTTTTAAATTATGATAAAAAGGCTCTCCCCGGCACAAGGGGCAAACCTGCGCCAGCAGAATTTCCATGTGAGGCAACTCACAGAAAAAATGCGCCATTCCACAAGATGATTGTAAAAGCAAATAACGCCGCCCATGATAGGGCAGCGCTGTTTGCTGTAAAAAATGAATTTATTTGCAAAAATCTTTTTTTCGGAATCGTGCACGCAGTAAAATCATCACTCCCCAAGAGACGGAGAGCGTGGGCATACAGGCGAGCAGAACGGCCCGAAGCGGGGGAATGTCTGAAAAACAAATCGGGCCGAAGAAAATCATAAAGGTGATCACCATCATCAAAATCAAAATGATTCTTTCTTTTTTGGTGTTGGGCGGCGTGAAAAAGATTTTTGCCAAATCCATTTTTACGATTTCTTGAGCCTGTTTTTTCATAATAAAGACCTCCCGATGGCCTGTTCGGCGATTTCAGCCAATCTTCCGGAATGGATGAAATTTCGCAAGAATTCAATATGCGGGTGTAAAAAGACATCTTGTTCGATGGTAGGGACATGTTGGCCGATCTCGGCCAGTATCTTTGCTGTTACAGGGCTGCGCGCAAGGGTCGGATCGAGAAATACCTGCGACTCATACGCGGAGAGCAGCTCGATCGCCAGAATGTATTCCAGCTTTTCGGCAATTTGAACCGATTTCTTCGCGGCGTTGTAGCCCATCGCCACGTAATCCTCCTGATTGCCGCAGGTGGAGGTGTTGTCGATCGTGGAGGGGGTAGAGAGCATCCGCATATCGCCCAAAAGACCCGCCTGCGTGTACTGGGGAATCATCAGCCCGGAATTGAGGCCCGGATTTTTAATCAGGAACCACGGGTTGCCGGACAGTGTTTCATCGATCATACGGTTATTGCGGCGTTCCGACATCTTGGCAAGACACGTTGCCGCGATGCAGGCACTGTCCATTTCGATGCCGACGTAGGAGGAATCGGGATTGCAGGCGGAAATCACATCTTCCTCGCCCGGTTCGCTCCAGATGATGGGGTTGTCGCAGCAGGAGTTGATCTCGATCTCGAGGGTCCTGCGGGCATCTAGCAGAGTTTTTCTGGCGGCCCCATGCAGCTGCGGCACACAGCGAAGAGAAAGCGCATCCTGAATACGGGCGTTCCGGCAGTGATCGATCACCTCAGAATCTGCCAGAATGTCGCGGATGTTGGCGGCTGTTTCGCTCTGCTGGGGGTGCGGGCGAACCCGCATCACTCTGTCATCGAAGGCCCGGATCAGCCCTTTCGAGGCCTCTAGGGTAATGGCGGCGATCACGTCCGCCGCTTTGGCGGCGCCCAGCAGATCGTACAGGGCCAGCGCGGCCAGCGCGGTGGCGGAGGTTGTTCCCGAAATCAGTGCGAGACCTTCCTTTGCGCAAAGCTCGATCGGCTCGATCCCGGCTTCCTCCAGCGCCTCGGTGCCCGGGAGCAGCCGGCCGTCAAAATAGGCCTTGCCCTCGCCGATCAGCACCAGTGCCATGTGAGCCTCCGGGCAGAGATAGCCCACCGAGCCCTCCCGGGGAATCCACGGGACGAGGTTACGGTTGAGGAATTCACGGTATTTTTCCAGTACGGCCAGCCGCACTCCGCTGTAACCCTGCCCCAGATTCTGTAAAACCATCAGCATGGTCGCGCGGGCCTGCTCTTGCTTTAGCGGCTCGCCTACGGAGGTGGAATGCGAAAGAATAATGTTGCGCTGCAGCTGGGCTGTCTCTTCCTTAGAGATTGCTTTTGTGCACAGAGCCCCAAAGCCAGTGGTAACACCATACATAACGCGATTCTGGTCTACCCATTGTTCCACCAGGGCCCGGGAACGGTTGACCCGCTCCCGGTAGTCCTCAGAAAATTCTACCCTGGCTCCGTGGCGTGCCACGCTGACCAGATCCTCCAGCGTAATATCGGGTCCCAGCGTGATGCTTTTAAGATAAGGCTTCTGCACGGGCTTTCTCCTTTCCGGCTTCCTGTTCGGTTTCTTCGATTCCTTCGATTAAATCTTCACTATCTACAATATCCTTCTTCGTTTCCTTATCCAGGAAGAACACCTTGAACGTAGACGCTACCTGAAGGACAAACACGAACAGAACGGCAAAGCCGCCGCAGGCCGCAAGGTATTTGACGCCGTCAACGCCCTGCTCGCCGCCGCCGAATGCCACCATAATCGCGGAAATCAGGCCGATGGTGACGCCCCAGAGAATTTTCAGCCAGGTGGCCGGCTCTTCATCGTGGCGCGAACCCTTTGTGCAGATGGAAGAAATCGTAGTTGCCATGCCGTTGGCGGTATTGGCGTATTCTGCAATCAGCGTGATAATGACAATGGGGATAAATACGGCGCTCAGCGGGATGTGCTTTAAGAATTCCCATATTCCGGCTACGGCTCCGTTCTGCTGAATGATGGAAACCATATCCGCAACGCCGGAGGTCTGCCAGTCGAGGGCGGTGGCGCCCCAGATGCTGAACCACACGATGCTGAAAACGGCGGGAGCGATCCAGTTGACGACCAGGAACTGGCGGATCGTGCGGCCGTAAGAGATCATGGCGAAGAAAATACCCATCAGCGGCGCGTAGGCGATCCAGATGGCCCAGTCGTACATCGTCCACCAGGTGACCAGCGCTTCGCCGCCCATCACATAGGGATCAAGGCCCCAGGACCAGAAATGATCCAGCCAGTAGCCCATGCCAACGTTCATCATGTTCAGAATGTACAGAGTCGGCCCGATGAGAATGAGGGCGGCGACCAGAGCGTAAAAGATTTTTGAGGTCAGGTCGGCCAGCCATTTGATTCCCTTGTCAATGCCCTGAACGGAAGAAACGGTAAAAGCGGCGGTGATGAGCGCTGCGAGGGCGAACCAGAGAATGGGCCCCTGTGCGATGCCATAGGCCGACTGTAAGCCGCTGCCTACCAGAGCGAGTCCCGCGCCGAGGGAAGAGGCCAGCCCGAGAACAATAGCCAGAACAGACAGGGTGTCGATCACGTTGCGCGGGAGGCCCTGCGTTACCTTCGGCCCGAATAGGGGAGTGAGGGAGCCGGATACGGAAAGCTCCTGCCCGCGGTTATAGTATAAATACCCGATGATGACTCCCGAAAGAGCATACATGGCGTAAGGGATAAACGACCAGTTGTAGAACACACGGCCCATTGCAAAGAACGCCGCTTCGGGCGTGCCGGGCGCGATGCCCGAGGCGGTGAGCTCGCCGTATATGTTCCCAAAATAGATCAGCGGCTCGTTGGCCCCGTAAGTAATCAGGCCGGTCGCGATGCCGGCGGTAAGTATCATGGCGAACCAGGACGCAAAGGAGTATTTGGCCTTGGCCTTCGGGCCGCCAAACCGGATTTTTCCGATTCGGGAAAAGGCCATAATGGCAATCATGATGAGGGTGAACATCGCGACAATCTGGTAGAGCCATGCGAAATTTCTCAAAGACCATTCAAAAACGGTGTAGGTTGCCGATGTCAGCCACTCGTTGTTTACCAGCCCAAGGATAGCTGCGCCGCCGGTAATGACGAACGAGGGGATGAAAACCCCCAGTTTGAGAGGCTTTTTCTGCTTGGTTTCGGTTTCTTTCATTCTGTTTTCCTCCTTTTCAAAATAACCTGTGGATCCCTGAACCGTATCCGCATGCTTTTGGTACAGGGCTTTTTTGCTAGCAATGGGTATAGTAGCACATTCCGTGCCAAGTGAAAAATACAGAAAAAAACAGAATGATACAGAAAAAATCCGCAGTTTAGGCCGCTTTTACGGTAAAGTAAAAAAGTGACTGTCGGGCTGTTTTCTGAATAAGTGCCAAATTATTTGGCACTTCGGCAAGCCATTTTGCACTCATTGACCAGCCGAACGCCTTGTGCTATGATTTGAGGAAAGTGATTTTCCATCATCTGAAAAGCCGGGGAGGTGCCAGTTATGAATATGGCCGATGTCGCTATTGTTCTGGATCGGGAAAAGCGGATTCAATCTTTTGAATGGATGGACATGGCGGCGAAGAGCAGCTGCGCGCATATATGGTCGTCGTTTTTGCACCAGCCGTTCTCCATTTTGTTTTCTCAGACGGATTTCAGCCGGAACCAGGGAGAACTGAGCTGGAACGGCGAGCTCTTTGACTTTATTCGCTGGGACTCGGGCCGCGGGATGGTCTACTACCTGAAAAAGCATACGGATGTCAATTTCCTGTACCAGTCCGCGCTGGAAAGGGTGACGGACGGAGTGCAGATTTATGACAAGGATGCCTGCCTGGTGTATCTCAACGAAAACAGCAGAAAGATTTCCGATATTCCCGACAGCCTGTCTGTGCGGGGAAAGCATCTGCTGGATATGTATGATCTGGACGAGTCCATCAGCACCGTGCTGACGTGCCTGAGAACAGCCGCGCCTGTTCTGAATCGCTTTGATACGTTCAAGACGACGACCGGCAGCGGCGTGGCCTCGGTCAACACGGGATACCCGATTTTTCAGAACAAGGAACTGGCGGGGGTAGTGGTTTTCGAGCAGAATCTTGAGGTGATTCAGGCCCAGATCGCCTGGCTGGAAAAAATACGCGCCGCTCTGACCGATCAGGGAGAAAAGCTGCCCCCTGCTAGGTTTTCGGGGTACACCTTCAGTAACATTATCGGCACTTCGCAGAAGTTAATTGATGCGGTAAATCTTGCCAAACGAGTGGCGGTTCAGAACAGCAGCGTACTGCTGGTAGGGGAGACCGGAACTGGAAAAGAGGTTTTCGCCCAGAGCATTCATAGATTCAGCCTGAGAAAGGATAAAAAATTCGTGGCCATCAACTGTGCCGCGATCCCCGACACGCTGATTGAGGGAGTCTTTTTCGGAACCCAGAAGGGCGCCTTTACGGGGAGCACCAACTCCGTCGGCCTGCTGGAGGAAGCCGACGGCGGCACGCTGTTCCTCGACGAGCTGAATTCCATGAGTCTTACGATGCAGTCGAAGCTGCTGCGCGTGATTCAGGAGGGTACCTTCCGCCGGATCGGCGGCAGCCAGGATCAAAAGACGGACATCCGCTTTATCTCGTCCTGCAACGAGCCTCCCGCACAATTGCTGAAGGACAACGTTCTGCGCAAGGACCTGTACTACCGCCTGTCTACCGTGACGATTGATCTGCCGCCGCTGCGGGAGCATCCGGAGGACATCCCGCAGCTGGCGGAGGAATATATCTCGGCAAAGTCCTATAAATACGCAAAATCCATTCAGAGCATCGGCCCGGATGTGATCGCGCTGTTTTCTCAGTACGGCTGGCCGGGAAATGTACGTGAGCTTTATAATGTCCTGGATTTTACTCTGAATGTTGTGGACGGCCCGGTGATCGGGGTCGCCCATCTGCCGCGCTACCTGCAGGACATTCAGAAGCCGCAGATTCTTTCTGCCGGGGAGCATCAGGAGGAAAGCTGGCTGCACCACGATCTGCAGTACACGATGGATTCCTATGAAAGTCAGGTGTTGAAAGCGGTTCTGGAATATTACGGCGGCAATATTACGCGTGCTGCCGACTGCCTTGGCCTGCGCCGCCAAAGCCTGCAGTACCGCATGAAAAAGTACGGGATTATTCAGTAGAGAGAAAACCCCCGCCGGCTCAGCCGGCGGGGGTCGCTTGTTTTGCGGGAGCGGAATCAGCGGTCGAGAATTTCGATCCAATATCCGTCGGGATCGTTGATGAAGTACAAATCCATTTCGTGGTTCTCATAGCAGATGCAGCCTATGCTTTTGTGCAGCTCGTAGGCTTCCTGTTTATCCGGTACGCGCACGGCCAGATGAATCTCGTTGTCGCCCAGGTTATACGGTTCCTTGCGGTCGCGCATCCAGGTCAGCTCCAGTTCGAAATCGGTGGAACCGTCGGTGAGGTACACAAGGATGAACGAGCCGTCCGCTGCCGTTTTGCGGCGTTTTTCTGTCAGGCCCAGCGCCTTGCTGTAAAAAGCCAGGCTTTTTTCCAGGTCGAACACATTGAAATTGAAATGCAGAAAAGTAGATTTCATAAAGCTTCTCCTTCTCGGTCAGATGGTCATCGATTTGCCAGACGGTAAATTTCCGCCATATCCTGGCGGTTCAGTTTCTGGAAGGTGCCGATGGTGCGGGTATCCTGGAAAGAGCAGCGCCAGGCCAGTTCTTCAATGACCTCTTCCGTCTGCACGCCGATGCCCAGCTCGGTGAAGTTGGTGGGCATGTCGAGCGAACGGAAATAACGGTCGGCCGCTTCGATCGCGGCTTTCGAGAGCTCCTCCGTATCACTGCCGGTCAGACCCCACACGTTTTTGCCCAAGCGGGCAAAGCGCTCGGGATTTGTGGTGCGGGTGTACGTTGCCCACGAGCTCCAGATCGCGGAGAGCGACGCGCCGTGCGCCACATCGAACTTGCCGCTCAGCTCATGGCCCAGCTGGTGAGGAGCGAAGTCCTTCCTCGCGCCTAGCCCGGTCAGCTCATTGTGGGAGAGACTGCCCGCCCACATCAGCTCACTCATGGCGTTGTAATCGTGCGGATTTGCGAGCGCGACGGGGCCGTTGCGAATGACCACCCGCAGCAGGGCCTCGGCCAGCTCGTCTGTCACCTGGTTGGTCATGACTGGATTAAAGTAGCGGTCCATCGTGTGCATCATGATGTCCACCGTGCCGCAGGTGATCTGGAATTTGGGCAGCGTCATGGTCAGCTCGGGGTTCAGCGCCGAAAACGCCGGACGGTTGAACGGGCTGTTCAGCCCGCGCTTATTGTTGGTTTCATCATCGGTGAGAACAGCGGAATCGCTCGTTTCGCTGCCTGCTGCAGAAATGGTGAGCACCACGGCTACCGGCAGGGCTTTTGTTACGGTTTGATGGCGCAGCCAGAATTCCCAAATGTCCGTATCAGGATTCGCCGTGCCGATCGCGATGGCCTTCGCGGTATCGATCACGCTGCCGCCGCCCACAGCCAGAATCAGCTCTGCGCCGAATTCCAGCGCCTGCTGCACGCCTTTTCGGGCCAGCTGAAGCCTGGGGTTCGGCTGTACGCCGCCCAGGGTCTGCACCTCGATCCCGGATTTCGCCAGGGACTCTTCCATCCGGGCCAGCAGTCCGTTTTTGACAACGCTGCCGCCGCCGTATACCAAAAGAGTCCGTTTCACACCGCGGGCTGCGGCTTCCGGTGCGATCTGAAGCTCTGCGTCTTTTCCGAAAATGACTTTGGTAGGGACCTGATACACGAAACTTTCCAAAATGAACACCCTTTCTGTTTTCACGCTCCAGTTTTCGTTTTGTGCAATTTCTGCTCTTATTCTATATCGTGGGAACCTGCAAAGTCAAGCGAAAGAGCGCCTGTCTGCCGCTGGGCGGCAAAATACGCCGCGGGCTGTTGGAAAAGCTGCGCAGCCGCAAAAGGTTTTCTAAATAAATGATGAAACAATTTTACTTTCAGCGTTGGCCCGCAAAGTTCAATTTCATAAACAGGCGGGATTTTTCGTTTTGTTTTCCGTCTGATCCTGCACGATTTTTCTCTGCTTTGTATTTTTCATCAGACTGACGTGAGAAAATACCGTCTGTATGTTTTTGAACTGCTTGCAGACAATAAAGAATGGAGGTGAAAAGAAAACGCGAGTGCGGATGAAAAATAGCGAAAACAGTAGAATAGGTGTGCTTGGAACATGTGAATTTCGCAGATAAATCAGGTGATAGTGCCAAAATCTAATCGGATGTCAGTCGTCAGACGTCACATGACGTTTGGTGGATTTTTAGCACTGTTTGATAATTTAATGTCCAAAAAATAAATATAATTATAAAAAGTCTTGAAATTCGATTTTGAGTTTGGTATAATCAAATCGTCAAATTTGTGTATTTGCACAAAAAACCTGATGAAACGCAGCTTTCGTCCGGGAGGGACAGAATGCGCAGCGCAGCGAAAACCGAGGAGTGTGGACATGAGTCAAATTTTGTTTGGGACCAGAGAACTTCCCCTCTTGATTTCCAAAAAATTGAAGGAAATGATTGTGGAAAAAAATCTGAAGCCCGGCGATCGTCTTCCAAGTGAGGGAGAGCTGGCGGTCATGTTCGGCGTGGGGCGCTCTACTGTGCGTGAAGCGGTCAAGCTGTTGATCGCCGATAATATTGTTGAAATTCACAGGGGGAGAGGCACTTTTATTACGGAAAGCCCCGGACTCAAAAGCGACCCTTTGGGGCTGCATTTTGCAAATCCGAATAAACTGCTTCAAAACCTGCTGGAAAGCAGACTTCTGATAGAACCGCAAATCGCGAGGCTGGCGGCGCAAAGGGCCACCAGCGAGAATCTTTACAGGCTCGGCCAGGCAATTGAAGAGATGGAAACCGCGGAGCGCATCAATGGGCTCGAGTACCCTTCCCGCGACGTGGATTTTCATACGGCTGTGGCAGAGTGCACGCAGAATGACGTGTTAAAGCGCATTCTGCCTTTAATCTGTGAATCGATTCGGGAGGGTTATCTCGAAACGATGAATGTTCCTGGCACGCATCAGCGGGCCATCGAGGCTCACATCCGCATTTTCGAGGCAATTCGGGATAAGAATCCGGACGCCGCGGCGGAAGAGGCACGGCGGCACATTTTGCAGGCCATGGACGATTCTCAGCTCAAATATTAGGAGGAATGAAAGTGAAAAGGAAAAAAGTACTGGCACTTACCCTGGCGCTCGCAATGGCAGTCACATCGTTTGCCGGCTGCGCCAAACAGCCCGCGGCCTCATCCAGCGCGGCGGGGTCTCAGGCGGCCGGCGGCGAACCGGTTACTATTACCCATTGGTACTGGGCAGACAGCTCCGACTACTCCGCCAAAATGAAGGAAATTGTTGAGGACTTCAACAAATCCAACAAGAGCAACATTACAGTGAAGGCAGAAGAATACCCCTGGGACGGCGGCGCGTACAGCGAGAACCTGTTCAATGCCGTTATGGGCGGCGGCGGGCCCGACACCGCGGCGTGGAAGCTGACGGCAACCCCGCTGTTCACCGCGAACAACCTGCTGGCCAACCTGGACGACTACGTTGCCAAGTGGGAGAAAAAGGACGACATCGACCAGAACATTTACAACATTATGAAGCAGGCCGGCGGCTCGGACAAGTTGTATGTCATGCCCTGGAACATTCAGGTGCTGTATGTGTACTATCGTCCGTCCATCTTCAAGAAGGCAGGCGTAGAGGTTCCGAAGACCTATGAGGAATTCCTCGAGGCAATTAAAAAGACCACTATGGACACCAACGGCGACGGCAAAACCGATGTTTACGGCTTCGGCATGCGCGGCGCGAAGGGTGGTCAGGAGCCCTGGGGCAGCTTCATCTACGGCCGCGGCGGCAGCTTTGAAAATCTGACCAGCCCCGAGTCTGTTCAGGGCATGCAGGATTTCATCGATCTGTACAAGAACGGCTATGTACCGCCCACGGCAACACAGGATGGCTTTAACGAGATCATCGCAAACTTTAAGTCCGGCAAAACCGCTATGACCATTCACCACACCGGATCTTCCAAGGGCATGGTAGAGACTTTCGGCGACGACGTTGCCGCATTCCCGTTCCCCAAGGGCAAGGGCCAGTGGACCTCCATGGGCGACACCGAGAACGTGATCTTCGAGGCCAGCAAGAACAAGGACGCCGCTTTTGAGTGGGTCTCTTATCTGGCAGCCGGCGAAGGCCAGGAGAAATGGTGCAAGATCACCGGCAACGTGCCCGTGAGCAAAACGGTACAGGAACTACCTGAGTTTAAGGACGACAAATTTATGAAGGCTTCCATCGAGGGCCAGTCGTATGCGGGCATTATCCCGATCAAAGACACCACCACCGAGTGGATCAGCACCATTTGGCCCAACACGGTTGCTTCGGCCCTGTCCGGCAAAGAGAGCGCCGCTGACGCCATGAAGACCCTGCAAGAAGGCCTGTACGGCAAAAAATAAAATCTGAAGACACATGGGCTACGCGGGCTGCGGCCGGGCGCAAGCATGGCCGCAGCCCCATTCTTTCAAAGAGGTGAAAATACAGTGCAGCGTAAAAAGACGAATATTTGGCCGTATTTGCTCATCACGCCTGCGGTGCTGATTATTATCGCGGTCGTTTTAGTCCCTGCGCTCAACGCGATTTTAATGAGCTTTCAAAGCTATGATTTAAGAAGACCAAGCAGCATCGGTTTTGTTGGTTTGAGCAACTATATTGATGTTTTGCAGGATAAGCTGTTCTGGGCATCCCTTTGGAGGACAATCCTGTGGGTTGTTTTCGGCGTAGGTTTCCAGTTTGTTTTTGGCTTTATTCTGGCGAATTTTTTAAACAAAAGCTTCCGCGGCCGCGGTGTGGTACGCGCGGTCAGTCTCATTCCCTGGGTTACCCCCGGCGTTCTCATCGGTTTGATGTGGCGCTGGATTTATGACGGCAGCTACGGCGTGCTGAATGACCTTTTAATGAAGGTTGGGTTGATTCATGAGCCGATTGCATTTCTTGCGCAGGAATCCACAGTAATGCCGTCGGTGATTCTGACGATCATCTGGCAGGGGATCCCATTCTTTGCCCTGATGCTTCTGGCGGGCTTGCAGGGCGTGCCCGGTGAGCTGTACGAGGCGGCCGACATCGACGGCGCCACGGGATTCCAGAAGCTGTTCCGCATTACGATTCCCGCCATTAAAAACACGATCTTCGTCACCACGCTGCTGCGCATCATCTGGGTGGCAAACTCGGTGGACGTGATCTTCAACATGACGGGCGGCGGGCCCGCCTACGCTTCGCAGACGCTGAGCGTTTATGTATTCAACAAGGCGAACGCCCTGAACCTGGGCTATTCGTCGACCATGTCGCTCCTGCTCACATTCCTGCTGCTGCTGGTAGCGATTCCGTATTTAAAAAATATGTTTGCGAATCAGGAGGCGTAACGTTATGCAGCATAAAAGAACACCAATGCAAAACTTTCTGTTGCTGTACCTGCCTCTGTTTGTGATGCTGCTGTTTCTGCTCTTCCCGTTTTACTGGACCTTTGTCACCTCCATCAAACCGGAAGCAGAGCTGTACGGCAGTGTAGTCACCTACTGGCCCCATAACCTGACATTTGAATCCTACAGAAAGCTTTTTGTGGATTTTAACTTTTTAAAGCCCATGGGCAACAGCTTTGTGGTGGCGATCATTACCACACTGATCACCCTGACCGTTTCGATGCTGGCGTCGTATTCTTTCTCGCGTTTCCGTTTTGCCGGCCGAAAAGCATTTATGGTTCTGTTTTTAACCAATAACATGTTCCCCACGGTCTTGCTGTTGATCCCCCTTTATGCTATTATGCGTAGTATGGGCCTTCTGTACACTCCCGCTTCTCTGGTGCTTTCTTATGCCACGTTCACCATCCCGTTTTCGGTATGGCTTTTGAACGGCTTTATCAACGACCTGCCCTTGTCTTTGGAGGAAGCCGCCATGGTAGACGGCTGCAACCGGGCGCAGGCATTTACACGCATCATTTTTCCCGTGCTGGTGCCCTGTCTTGTCGCTACGGGCGTGTACATCTTCATGACCTCCTGGAATGAGTACACTTTCGCCGTGATGTTCACCAACGAGCGGAACCGCACAATTCCTGTGGCTCTGAAAAATCTGATCGGCCAGCTGGGGGTTCAGTGGGATCTTCTGACGGCCGGCGGAATCATAACGATCATCCCCGTCTGCATCATGTTCTTCTTCGCGCAAAAGCGTTTGGTGGAAGGCCTGACCGCGGGGGCCGTGAAGGGTTAATTGTAAAGGAGTAATCGAAATGAACAGCGAACAGAACGCAAAAGCCAAGCAGATTAGAGCAGATATTCTAAAATCGCTCTATGCCTGCCAGTCGGGCCATCCCGGCGGATCCCTGTCATGTGTAGAGATCCTGTTGGCGTTGTACAACAATGTAATGAAGTACGACCCCAAAAACCCGCAAATGGAAGACCGCGACCGTTTTGTACTGAGTAAGGGACATGCCTGCCCCACGCTGTACGCAGTGCTGGCGGACAAGGGCTTCTTCCCCAAGGAGGATCTTCAGCATCTGCGTCAGGCAGATTCTCACCTGCAGGGTCACCCCGACATGACCAAAACCCCGGGCGTTGACTGCAACACCGGCTCGTTGGGCCAGGGCGTTGCAATCGCCGGCGGCATGGCGCTTGCGGCAAAATACAAGAAGGCGGATTACAAGGTTTACGCCCTGATCGGCGATGGCGAAATGCAGGAGGGCCTGGTATGGGAGGCGGCGATGTCCGCGGCCCATTACAAGCTGGATAATCTGACTGTACTTCTCGACTTTAACCATCTTCAGATTGACGGCAGCAACGATCAGGTGATGAGCGTTGGCGACCCGATGGAAAAATACCGCGCGTTCGGCTTTGAATGCCTGGAGGTGGACGGACACGATATTGACGCCATTACAGAAGCGATCAAGAAGCCGGTTGTCGGCAAGCCCAAGTTTATTTGCTGCCATACCCACAAGGGCCATGGTGTTTCTTTCATGGAGGACAACCACGGATGGCACGGCAAGCCGATGTCTAAGGATGATTTTGCGGCGGCAATGAAGGAACTGGGGGTAGAGATCGATGGCTGAGAAAAAATCTTTAAGAGTAGCGTACGGCGAGGCTCTCGTTGAGCTCGGCGCAAAGAACGATAAGGTAGTTGCGATGGACGCCGACCTGGCCCACGCCACCATGAGCAGCATGTTCCTGGATGCATACCCGGACCGCTTTTTCAACTTCGGCATTGCGGAGGCCAACCTCGTCTGTGCGGCGGCGGGCTTTGCGCATTCCGGCCTGATCCCCTTTGCCAGCACCTTTGCGCTGTTCGGCACAGGCCGCGCGTACGAGCAGATCCGCAACTCAGTTGCGTATGTGAACGCCAACGTAAAGTTCGGCTTCTCGCATTCCGGCCTGTGCGTCGGCGAGGACGGCGGCAGCCACCAGTCCATTGAGGATTTGGCGCTGATGCGCGTTGTGCCGAACATGACCATTTTTGTTCCCTGCGACCCGATTGAGACCAAGAAGGCCGTCTTTGCCGCGGCGGAGATCAACGGCCCTGTTTATATCCGCGTGGCGCGCCCCGTGTGCGACGTGATCACCGAAGAAAGCACTCCCTTCATCCCCGGCAAGGCGAATATCATGAAGGACGGCACCGACGTATGCCTGGTCGCCACCGGCCTGATGGTTCCCGAAGCGCTCAAGGCAGCCGAGCTGCTGGCGGCTGACGGAATCAGCGCCGCGGTTGTAAACGTTCACACCATCAAGCCCTTTGACGACGAGACGATTCTCAAGATGGCTGAGAAATGCGGTGCCGTGGTTTCTGTGGAAGAGCATTCCGTCATCGGCGGCCTCGGCTCCGCCGTTGCAGAGGCCCTGGCGGGCAAGTCCGGCGCGAAGTTTGACCGCGTGGGCGTAATGGATAAGTTCGGCAAGTCCGGCAAGCCGGCGGATTTGTTCCGCATTTACGGCCTCACCCCGGAGAATATTGTGGCAAAAGCCAAGGCATTGCTGAAATAAGAGGGAGATACAACCATGAAAATTCAAAGCTTTGAGATGAACGGCGAAGGAATGCAGAGAGTCTACGAGAATGAGAAGTGGACTGTCGGCATTAAGAACTGGAAGCCCGCAAACGACATTACCGGCCTCGATTGCCTGGAACGTCACAATAAGACCGACGAGCTGTTTGTGCTGCTCAGCGGCCGCTGCACCCTGATCAGTGCGGAAGAGGCTGATGGCGAGCTCAAGATGGAAGCGCTGGAAATGGAGCCGTTCAAGGTTTACAATATCCCTCAGTCCCTGTGGCACAACACCGTGACCCAGAAGGACACCAAGATGATCCTGATTGAGGATGTTTCCACCGGCATGGAGAACAGCGATATTCTCGATTTGACTCCCGTTCAGATTGAAACATTGAAATCTCTGGTAAAATAAACCACAAGCGGTTGTTTTACCGCCAATGGATCAAGAGACCGCAGCAGCGCTTTGCGCTTGCGGTAGCATAAGCAAAATTGCACAAAAGTAAGGCGGTGCGCCGTGTTCCTTTGGGAGGCGGCACACCGCTTTTTCAGTTGACTGATTTAAAGTATCATACTATAATAAAAAGTAATTCAAAGTGAATGCTCTTTTAAGATGGCGGCTTCTTTTCGCTCCGAAGGCGGATGGAAAAGAGCCGGATAATTTTATCTTTTTTGAAACGGCATTTCGCAGAACAATCGTGATTCTTGGTTTTATCGAGAATCCGTATCAAATCAATATTACAAGTGGGAAGGTGGAGTACGATGATCAGCGGAGCGGAAATCATGGTGAAATGCCTGGAGCAGGAAGGGGTCGTCCTAACGTTCGGCTATCCGGGCGCGGCGATCTGTCCTTTTTATGATCAGCTATCACAGTCCTCCATCCAGCACGTTCTGGTTCGGCAGGAGCAAAACGCCGGTCATGCGGCAAGCGGCTATGCGCGCTCGAGCGGAAAGCCCGGGGTGTGTATCGCTACCTCCGGCCCCGGCGCGACGAACCTGATTACGGGCATTGCGACCGCCTATATGGATTCGGTGCCTCTGATCGCCATCACCGGGCAGGTTCGTTCCGAGCTGCTCGGCCGTGACGTGTTTCAGGAGGCCGATATTACCGGCGCATGTGAGCCGTTCACGAAGCACAGCTATTTGGTAAAGGACACTGCCGATCTGCCGCGCGTGTTTAAGGAGGCGTTCCATATTGCTTCCACAGGCCGCCCCGGCCCGGTGTTGATCGATGTGCCGGTGGATGTGCAGCAAAACCAGATCAAAGAGTTCAAATACCCACAGCACGCGGATATTATCGGATATAAGCCCCGCACGCAGGGACATGCTCTGCAGATCAAGCGTGCTGTCGAGGCGCTTGCCGGAGCGCAGAGGCCGCTGATTTGCTGTGGCGGCGGTGTGGTGCTGGCGGGCGCCAGAAAAGAGCTGATGGGCCTGGTGGAGAAGACGGGAATCCCCGTGGTTTCTACCATGATGGGCATCGGCGTCGTTCCGCTGGACAGCGATTCGTACCTGGGGATGGTCGGTTCGCACGGCAAGAAAAGCGCCAATCAGGCGCTGCTCTCTGCCGATGTGGTCATTCTCTGCGGCGCCAGAGTGGGCGACCGCGCGATTATCGCCCCCGAAATGCTGGGCAGCAAGTCGCAGATCATCCACATTGATGTGGATCCCGCGGAGATCGGCAAGAATATTACCGCGCATATCCCGATTGTGGGAGATATCCGCCTTGTGCTGAACAGCCTGGCGGATAAGGTGAGCAACGCGGCACCGCAGGAGTGGCTGAACCGGGTTCAGGAGCTGCGGCAGGCGGATGTGCCGCACGGGGAGCCTTCTCAGGATTATGTGGAGCCGCGCTCGTTCATGCGCATGCTCTCTTCGATGATGAAAGACGACGCGATTCTCGTTGCGGACGTCGGCCAGAACCAAATCTGGTCCGTCAACAACTTCAATGTAAAGGAAGGGCGCTTTTTAACGTCCGGCGGCCTTGGCACCATGGGGTATTCGATCCCGGCGGCCATCGGCGCAAAGCTGGCAAAGCCCCGCCGTCAGGTTGTGGCGGTTTGCGGTGACGGCTCGTTCCAGATGTCGATGTGCGAGCTCGGCACGATCATGCAGAGCGGCGTCGGCGTCAAGATCATCGTTATGGTCAACGAGCACCTTGGCATGGTGCGCGAGATTCAGGATAAGCAGTACGGGGGAAGGCACATGGCCACCGAGCTGCACGGCAACCCCGATTTCGTGGCGCTGGCCAGGGCCTACGGAATCGAATCCGCTCAGGCGGAGAACAATCCCGAGGCGGAAGAGCTGGCCAGGAAAATGCTTGCATCCAATAAGCCGTATCTGCTTGTCTGCAAGGTTGATCCGACCTTGCCGTCGATTTGAAAGGGAGGGAGCCGAAATGAAATATACTCTCTCAGTTCTGGTAGAGAACCAGCCCGGCGTTCTGTCTAAGGTTTCAGGCCTGTTTTCCCGCCGCGCGTTCAACATTGACAGCCTGGCCGTGGGCGTGACGGAGGACCCCGCCATTTCCCGCATGACGATCGTCGTCAACGGCGACGAATATGTGATGGAACAGGTGGAAAAGCAGCTCAACAAGCTGATTCCCGTCATTAAGGTCAAGCGCCTCGACGACACCGGCCCGTTCATCAGCTGCGAGCTGGCGCTGATTAAGGTGAGCTGCACGCCGCAGTACCGCCCCGAAATCATTCAGATTGCGGAGCTGTTCCACGCGCGCGTGGTGGATGTATCCCTGACTTCGCTCACGATTCAGTTTGCGGATACCGCTGAAAAAATAGAAACCATGCTGACGCTGCTGAAGCCCTACGGCATTAAGGAAATCGCCCGCACGGGCACAGTCGCACTGGAGCAGGGGCCCCAGGTAACCAGAAAACAGAGCGTTTGAGCGGACTTGGCAAACGAAACTTGAACTCTGTCTTATAAATTTTATACCTGCTGAAGGAGGAACATGTTATGCCGAAGATTTATTATGAAGCCGATTGCGATATCAACGTACTCAAGGGGAAAACCGTAGCGATTATTGGCTATGGCAGCCAGGGCCACGCCCACGCTTTGAACCTGCATGACAGTGGAGTCGATGTTGTAGTAGGCCTTTATGAGGGCAGCAAGAGCGCAGAGCGCGCAAAGAAGGCGGGCCTGAAGGTTCTAAACGTACCGGAGGCTACCAAGGCTGCTGACATTATCATGATTCTGATCCCCGATGAGCGTCAGGCAGAGATGTACAAGAAGGACATTGAGCCGAACCTGACAGATGGCAAGGCGATTGCGTTTGCACATGGCTTCAACATTCATTTTGGCCAGATCAAGCCCCCCAAGTTTGTGGATGTGTTCATGATCGCCCCGAAGGGCCCCGGACACACCGTTCGCAGCGAATTCCAGGAGGGCAAGGGTGTTCCCTGCCTCGTAGCGGTTGAGCAGGATTACACCGGCCATGCGCTTGATGTAGCATTGGCTTACGGCGCGGGCATCGGCGGCGCGCGTGCGGCTGTGATGGAGACTACTTTCCGCGACGAAACCGAAACAGACCTGTTCGGCGAGCAGGCCGTTCTGTGCGGCGGCGTCTGCGCTCTGATGAAGGCCGGCTTTGAAACGCTGGTAGAAGCGGGCTATGCTCCCGAAAACGCATACTTTGAGTGCATTCACGAGATGAAGCTGATCGTTGACCTGATCTACAAGGGCGGCTTCTCTTTGATGAGATACTCCATTTCCGACACTGCGGAATTCGGCGATTACGAGACCGGCAAGCGCCTGATCACCGAAGAGACCAAGAAGGAAATGAAGAAAGTTCTCAGCGAGATTCAGGACGGTACCTTTGCCGGCAAGTGGATCGCAGAGAACAAGAACGGCCGTGCGCATTTCAACGCCTGCCGCCGCATTGAGTCGGAGCATCAGTTAGAATCCGTTGGTAAAGAGCTGCGCAAGATGTATTCCTGGAGCGAAGAGGACAAATACGCCGAATAATCCGGGCGGAACAATCTAATTAATAACGCAGTACAGTATCGGTAACAAGGGATCAGGCAGGGTCGGACAACACCGATCGCCTGATCCTTTATTGTTGCAATTTGGGCAGAAGAATCATACCATGAAAGAGCGGCGGTTGGCCGCCAGGGAAACAGAAGATTGCTATCTTAAGGAAGGAAGCTGCGGCGGTGTCAGGCGCCGCCGAATGGGGCAGAAGCATAAAATTCAAGCATGGCAGAGCGCCGGGAGCGCAAGGGCTGACAGGCTGGCCCTGCCTTTCAATGGGAAATTTATGATAGGCACTGTGGCCGCGTTTAGGCATAGTGGCCAAGGGCTGTATCGTATGATACAGAAAAGAGTGAAAGGGGTCTTACTAGAAAATGTGGAGTAGAGAGATTGTGAAGAGCAATGCGAAAGCGGCAATCCGGGGCGGAAAGTATTGGATGGCATTCCTGGTTTCTGCCGTGATTATGATCGTCCCCTCGCTGATAGAATGGATTACCGGTTACGGTGAGGTCAACGATAAGTGGATATCTGGACTGGAGAATGGTGTGCCTGAGGTTGCGCCCGGCGTGTTCATGGGGTATAATCTGGGTTTCTTGCTGCTGAATATCTTTATTCTTTTTCCGCTGATTGTGGGAGTGTACGGCTTTTTTGTACGCAACCGGTTTGACGCGGGGCAGTTTTCCGATGTGTTTTTGGGCTTTCGGAACGGGTATGGCAACGTGGTGCTCACCAGCTTTGTGACCAACCTGTTCATCGGCCTGTGGACGCTGCTGCTGATCATCCCCGGTATTTACAAGGCGCTGCAGTACATCATGGTTCCGTTTCTGCTGTCTGACAATCCCCGGCTTTCGGGCCGGCGGGTACGGCAGATCAGCCGCCTGATGACCGATGGGGAAAAGGGTGCGATCCTTGTGCTGTCCCTTTCCTTTATCGGCTGGTTTTTAATCCCGATCGCTGTGTCGATCGTTCTGGAGATGGCTTCTGCGCCCATATTCTTAACGAATATTGTGGTTACATTGGGTTTGGCTCTGATTATGCCGTATTATTACGCAACGCTTGCAGAGCTGTATATTTTCCTGCGCGACCGTGCGATTCAGACCGGCATGGTGCAGCCCGAGGAACTGGGCCTGTAACTCAGGTTTGCCGGGAAAGCGATATGCGCCTTGCCTTACACAGGTTTCGGCGGCTGATATGTATCAAAAAACGAAGGGAAAACCGCAGTGCGGTTTTCCCCTTTTTACCTCTGTACGGTGAACTATATTTGAAATAGGAGGAACATGAAATGGAAGAAGGCGTTCGGCTCACCTAATGTATTTTATGACAAGCCCCCGCATTTGTTGACAGGTCTGTCCCAACTTTGGCGACTTCTCCAAACAAGCCCTCCGGCCTTTGGTAAGAGCGCTTATGCCGCGTGAGCGGAGCGGTTTCCGGTACGGTCCAGCACCTTGACCAGCGCGACGGTGACGACGGAGGTGATCACGAGTTCGGGCAGCATATAGCTTCCGTTATAAATCAGAGAATACAGCCACACAGGCGTTCCCTCGGGCGCGTACTCGCCCCAGATCAGGATGCCGGAGGCAAAGCTGCACAGAAAGCGCAGGAATACGGCGATTGCCGCGCCGAATGCAATGCTGGCCGAACGATTGCGGATCGGCTTGCCCCAGAATGCCGCGCTGCCCAGCACGGTAAAGGCCAGCACATAATCGAGCAGTACCACCAGAGCGAACGCGGTGAGCGTTTTTGCGGGCGGGGCGTTGAACTGCAGCAGCATCTGCAGCAGGCTGTGAACAAAAGCGGTGCCGAGGCCCCATTTGACCCCGTGGCGGTAAGAAACCAGCACCAGGGGCGCCATGCTGGCCAGGGTGATCGAACCGCCCTGCGGCAGCTCGAATACCTTGATCATGCTCAGAACAGTGGAGAGCGCGATCATCAGCGCGCATTCCACCAGAATGATGGTATTGTTTTTTTTCATAAAAGATCCTTCCTCGCGCCGATTGATACCGAATCTTCCATCAGAACAGTGAAGGAGGATCGTTCCAGGCGCGTCCGCTGTTCCGGTAGCGGAAACCCAAAGTGTGAACTGCGATCTTTCCTGAAAAACATGCCGCACGCAAAAAGACGCATTGCGGGTAATACCACAATGCGTCTTGCTGTGCTGCAAAAGTTTCCTACGCTGGCATTATCCAGATCAGGTCAAAGGGACATAGGCGTCAATCCGCCTCATCTCAGCCGCGTATACGCAGCGCCCCGTATTCAGTTCCAATATCACTATATCCGTATCCGCTCAGTTTGTCAAGAGCAAGCGTTCCAGCTCTATAAAATCCGCGGCGAACCGCGCGCCGGAAAATTGCTCCTGCATCTCTTCGCGGGTGCCGTAGCCGTGCAGCATCCCGATAAAATCCGTGCCTGCCAGGCGTGCGCCTTCGGCGTCGAACTTCGTGTCGCCGATCATCACCGCGTTCTGCGGCTTGGCTGAGAAGCGCTCCACGCACGAGGTGATCAGCTCTGCCTTTGAGCTAGCGCGCTCCTCGCTGCCGGCGGGGCCCGCGACAAAATCCACCAGCGGGGCCAGCTTAAAAATCTCTGCCACGCGGTTTGCCTGCGGCAGGGGCTTCGAGGTGGCGATGCAGAGCTTTGCTCCCGCGCCCCGCAGAGCGGAAAGCAGCTCGAAGGTATGCGGGTACACCGAGTTTTTGTAAAGGCCATCGGTTTCGTAAAGGCTGCGGTACAGCTTCACCGCCCGGTCGCTCACATCGTCCGGCAGGCCGCAGGTCTGCGAAAAGCTTTGAAACAGCGGCGGGCCGATAAAGGTGCGCAGAATCTCCGGCGGCGGCTCCGGCACCCCCAGGCGCTGCATGGTTTCCTTTACACAGCTCAGGATGCCCGGGCCGGATTCGGTCAGGGTGCCGTCCAGATCAAATAAAACGATGGGGTAAACAGGTTTCATCGGGAGTTCCTTTCGTCAGAGGTTTATTGCTTGGCGCGTTCCGCTACTCTTTTCAGATAATTCTCACGCTTGATGCTGGCGCGCTCATGCGTGCAGGTGGAAATCAGGCCCACATTGTCAGATGCCTCTACCTCAAAGGTGAATTTGCGGCCGTCGCTTTCGATCAGCTTTGCCGTCAGATGGATGGTAACACCCTCAACCGTGGGCGCCAGATGCTTTATATGCACTTCGGAACCTACCGAGGTGATCCCCTCCGGCAGATAGGTGTTCAGCATCCGGGCGCAAACGCCTTCCATCAGCGCAACCAGTCGGGGCGTGGCAAGCACGTCTACGCTGCCGCTGCCGAGTTTGGAGGCCAGATCGGCGGAGGTAACGGTATAATCCTGGGAAATCGTCTGTCCAATTTTCAGTTCATTCATTGTAATTCTTCCTTTCCTTCGATATAATAAAATAAAATGATATCTTTGGATACCGGCGCGGACTGACGCACCGGACAATTCAGGGCAAATCTGCCTGAGTCTAGTATAACACGGTACGGCTCTGGTTTGAAGCGGTAATTTTGCTTATGTTCCCGCAAAAATCCGGCAGATTTTGTATATTGACAACCACTTTTGGGATTCGGCGGGAGGAATCAACTTGAACGAAAGCACACAGTCCCCGGCGGCAGCTACGCGCCCCCGGCTTCACCTGATGGACGAGCTGCGCGGTTTTGCCGTGTTCTGCATGGTATTTTACCACGCGTTTTACACCTTTGCCTTTCTGTACCAGATTTCATGGATGATGGTGCTGTTCCGCTTTTTTACCCCGGCGGAGCCGTTTTTTGCGGCGCTGTTCATTTTTATTTCGGGAATCTCTTCTCTGCTTTCGCGATCGAATCTGCGGCGGGGATTGCGGCTGTTTGCGGTCGCGCTTGTGGTTACGCTTGTCACCGCCCTCGTCACGCCCCAGTATGCCATCTGGTTCGGCATTCTGCATTTTCTGGCGGTGTGCATGATCCTGTACGGCCTTTTGGGGCAATATCAGAAAAAAATCCCCTTTTCGTGGCTGCTGGTTCTGCTGTGCTTTGTTCTTTATTTCTTTACACGGCCCATCCCGTCGGGTTATTTGGGGTTCGGCCCGGTTTCGGTGATTCCCCTGCCGGAGGCGATTTACCATGTAAAGTGGCTGTTCCCGCTGGGCTTTTATGATTCCTCGTTCTCATCGTCGGATTATTTTCCGCTTTTGTCCTGGGGCTTTGTGTTCCTTGCGGGAACCATGGTGGGCAGGCCGGTGGCCGCGGGATTGGCCCCGAAATGGATGTACCGCAGCCGTGTTCCATTTTTTTCGCAGATGGGCCGCTGGGCGCTGGTGATTTACATCGCGCATCAGCCGGTGATCTACGCTTTTGCGTGGCTGCTGGAGCGGCTGGGGCTGATTGGCTGAAAGAGCCTTGCGTGTATCGCGGAAAAAGAATATAATAAGAGTTAAATGTTTTATGCGAGAGAAAGAGGTTGATGAGTGAAATGAAGCTGGGAATCGTCGGGCTGCCTAACGTTGGAAAGAGCACGCTGTTCAATGCCATTACCAACGCCGGGGCGCAGTCCGCCAACTATCCTTTTTGCACTATAGAGCCGAACGTCGGTGTGGTGGCCGTGCCGGACAAACGTCTGGACAAGCTGGCCGAGATGTACCACCCCGAAAAATACACCCCCGCCACGATCGAGTTTGTGGACATTGCGGGTCTGGTGCGCGGCGCCTCTAAGGGGGAGGGCCTGGGCAACCAGTTTTTGGCGAATATCCGCGAGGTGGACGCGATCGTTCACGTTGTCCGCTGCTTTGAGGACGACGATATCATTCATGTCGACGGCAGTGTAGACCCCGCGCGCGACATAGAAACGATCAATCTGGAGCTGATCCTCTCTGACATGGAGGTGCTCGACCGCCGGCTGGACAAAACCCGCAAGATGCTCAAGGCGGACAAGAAGTACCAGACGGAATGCGAGTTCTTTGAGCGCGTCCGCGCCGAGCTGGACGCGGGCCATACCGCACGCAGCGTGGAGTGCACCGAGGAAGAGGCGGAGCTTTTGGCTACGGTGTCTTTGCTGACGAACAAGCTGGTCATTTATGCGGCCAACATGAGCGACGCCGATTTTAAGGGCGGCGTGGAGAATAATCCGTATTTTGCTGTGGTCGAGAAGCTGGCCAGGCAGGAGAACGCAGGTGTTCTGCCGATCTGTGCGGAGGTGGAAGCCGAAATTTCCGGCATGGAGCCGGAGGAAAAGCAGATGTTCCTGGAGGACATGGGCCTTTCGGAATCCGGTCTTGACCGCCTGATCCGCGAGTGCTACACTCTGCTGGGCCTGATTTCGTACCTGACCGCCGGCCCGCAGGAGGTGCGCGCCTGGACGATCAAAGAGGGAACGAAGGCTCCCCAGGCTGCCGGTAAAATCCACACTGATTTTGAGCGCGGCTTTATCCGCGCGGAGGTTGTGGCCTACGACGATCTGATGGCCTGCGGCACGATGGCGGCCGCGAAAGAAAAGGGCCTTGTCCGTTCCGAAGGCAAGGAGTATGTGATGAAGGACGGCGACGTGGTGCTGTTCCGCTTTAATGTATAAGTGATTTTTTCAGCCCCGCTCCTGGATTGGAGCGGGGCTTTTCTTTTTTATCGGTGTTGGCCTGAAAGAGTGAGTTTTTCTTTGTGGGGTTTCACCGCAGTTTTTTGTTGGTGTGGAAGATTCGTTTTTACGATTTGTTTTGAGAGAGCGGATTTATTTTTGCGGGTGCCCCCGCGTGGGTTTCTGCTGGCGCAGGGTTTGCCCCTTGCCGGGACGAGACTTTTTTCTTTTCATTCTTGATGATGAAAGAGCAAATTTTTTGTGAGTTACCTCACAGGGAAATTCTGCTGGCGCGGGCTTGCCCCTCATGCCGGGGCGGGCACTTACTTTCGCAGCGAGGCGAAAGTAAGCAAAGGCTCGCCAAAGGGGAGAGGGCAGATTATAATATTAAGAGCAACACGGTTAGATTTAGAATAGACTGCAAGACAACCAAGGTATAAAATGAAGTTACCACACACCATTTTAACCGGAGGTTATCATGCAGCCATATCAACATTTTACACTGGAAGAACGGGAAAGTCTATGGTTTAAACGGCAGGAAAGGAAAAGCATTCGCCAAATAGCAAGAGAGATGAAAAGGAACCCTTCGAGTATTAGCCGTGAATTGAAGCGAAACGGGAAAAAGGACGGTTCATACAACGCATGGTGGGGGTGTTCTCTGTATATTTGGAGACGAAAAAAATGCGGAAGAAAAAGTCGTATCGGTCAGGATGAAAAACTACGGCAATTTATTTGTGAAGGATTAAATCGGTTCTGGTCTCCAGAGATAATAGCGGCAAAATGGAATGAAACAAACCCAGGTGAAAAGATAACATACAGCAGTATTTATAATGCATTAAAAAAGGATTTAATTAAAGGTTACAGCAGGAAGAAGCACCTTCGCAGGCAAGGGAAGAAAAAATATATTCGGGGCTCGAGTGCTGCCATCCATCCGGAACACCGAATAGGTGACAGACCAAATGAAATCGACGAAAGAAACCGTATAGGTGATTGGGAAGGAGATACCATACTGGGAGGTTTAAACAAGGGCGGGTTAATTTCTCTTGTGGATAGGAAAAGCAGATATTTAATTTTATCTCTCATTCAAAATAAAAGCGCGAAAGAAACAAAACAAACCTTATGCAGTTCATTAAAAGACAAGCCAGTTCTGTCAATTACACTGGATAACGGCTGTGAATTTGCGGGATTCAAAGACG
>NZ_CBYL010000035.1 GCF_000577335.1 Faecalispora jeddahensis
GGCCGATCACCGCCATGCCCGCCGAGCCAAGCCCCTGCGACAGCGCGACGACCATGTTGAGGATCGGCACGCAGTATGTAACTGCGCTGGCCACATATGGCCCCGCAATATTATTGATGAACAGCCCATCCGACAGCGGCATCATGGACTGTACCAGACCCATCATCAATGATGGCATCGCGAGCAGCATCAACGTTTTGGAAATGCCGCTGTACAAAATCATGTCGCGTCTTTCACTGGCGCTTGCATTTAAAAAAGGTATTTTCATGCGCATCCGTCTTTCTGCATCCAGCAACAATCACACTTTAGGGGTGCCTGATACTGATTGTCCACTGAACAGCAAAAACAAAGCTTTGGTTTCTCCTGTTTGATGGAAGATCAGTAGGATTTCGGCACCCGATTATACGAATGGTTTTATTGTAGAGGAATTTTACAGGAATGTAAACCTTTCTTTACCAGAAAACAACATACAAAGTAATCCGATAAAAATAGTCAGGCCGCTGAAAATGATGGAAAGCGGGCTGCAAACGCTGAAAAGAAGGGAGCGTACTTGTTGCATATGACCGAACTGCCAGAGTACAGCTATTTATTCCGCGTTTCTCACCGCTTTTTTGGCAATTGGAAACTTTTTTCTTTTTCCCGCATAAGCTGGCTATGAATCATCGAACGGCCCGGTCATCAGACTCCCCAAACAAAGGCTGCCGCACGAAATCGTGTAAACCACCAAAAAAATCAATTCAGGCAGTATAATTTTCGCTTTTGATGCGAATACTTTTTTGTTACGGAGCATTGACAGCCGGTAATCCGTTTGTTATAATTACTCGTGTGAAAACAGTAATGGCGCTGTAGGTACTTAGGATACCTGCAGCGTTTTTTTGTTTATCAACCCAAAAGGAGGCAGCCGTATGAGTAAGATTCCGGAGATTTTTGGAAGCTTGGTATTTAACGAAAGTGTTATGAAAGACAGGTTACCCAAGGATACTTACAAGGCATTAAAGAAAACAAGAGACGAGGGGATTCCTCTTGATGCTCAAGTGGCGAATGTTGTTGCGAACGCCATGAAAAACTGGGCAATAGAAAAAGGAGCAACACATTATACCCATTGGTTCCAGCCTATGACGGGCATCACCGCCGGCAAACACGACGGCTTTATCAGCCCGACCGGCGACGGCAGGGTGATTATGGAATTCTCCGGCAAAGAGCTCATTCAGGGCGAGCCGGATGCTTCCAGCTTCCCGAACGGCGGTATTCGCGCCACTTTCGAAGCCCGCGGCTACACCGCGTGGGACCCGACCTCTGACGCGTTTATCAGAGACGGCTCCTTGTTTATTCCGACCGTATTCTGTTCTTACGGCGGAGAAGCTCTGGACAAAAAAGCGCCGCTGCTGCGCTCGATCTCTGCTTTGAACAAGCAGGTGATTCGCGTATTAAAGCTGTTCGGCCACGACGATGTAAAGAGCACCAGCGTTACCGTCGGCCCCGAGCAGGAGTACTTCCTCGTTCCTGAGGAAAAGTTCCTGCAGAGAGAGGATCTGGTATATACCGGCCGCACCCTGTTCGGCGCAAAGCCGCCCAAGGGCCAGGAGCTGGATGACCATTACTTTGGCGAGCTGAAGGTTACGGTTGGCGATTTCATGAAAGAGATGGATGAGGAGCTGTGGAAGCTCGGCGTCCTGAGCAAAACAAAGCACAACGAGGTTGCCCCGGCGCAGCATGAAATGGCTCCCATTTTCACCCACTGCAGCCAGGCTACCGACCAGAACCAGCTGACGATGGAAGTGATGAAGAAGGTCGCCGCCCGCCACGGGCTGACCTGCCTGCTGCACGAAAAGCCGTTTGCACGCATCAACGGCAGCGGCAAGCACAACAACTATTCCATCTCTACCGACACCGGCATGAACTTGCTGGATCCCGGTGATTCCCCGACCGAGAACGCCCAGTTCCTGCTGTTCCTCACAGCGATCATCAAGGCGGTCGACGAGCATCAGGATCTGCTGCGCATTGCCGTAGCGGATGCCGGCAACGACCATCGCCTGGGCGGCAACGAAGCACCTCCCGCCATTGTCTCCATCTTCATCGGCGAAGAACTGGAAAATGTTCTGAATGCGATTGAAGACGGCACCGAATATAAGGCCAAGGGCCGCCGGTTTGTGAAAATCGGTGCGGATATTCTCCCCCCCATCCGCAAGGATTCCACCGACCGTAACCGCACTTCTCCCATGGCGTTCACCGGCAATAAATTTGAATTCCGTATGCAGGGTTCCTCCAGCTCGATCGGATGTATCAATATTATGCTGAACACCATCATCGCAGACGCGCTGGCTGGCTTCGCGGATGAGCTTGAGAAAGCCGACAACCTCCCCGATGCGCTGACCGATCTGATTCGCAAGACACTCAAGGAACACAAGCGGATTGTCTTCAACGGCAACAACTATTCCGCAGAGTGGGTTGAGGAAGCCGCGCGTCGTGGTCTGCTGAACCTGAAGAGCACCCCTGAAGCGCTGGCTTACTACCCCCGCAAGGAAAATGTCGAGCTGTTTGAGCGCCAGGGTGTACTGACGGAAACCGAGCTGAAATCCCGCTATGAGATCATTCTGGAGAAGTACATCAAGCAGGTTCACATTGAGGCCCTGACGATGCTCGAAATGATCCATAAGGATATCCTCCCGGCTGTCAGCTCCTACACCGGCGACCTGAGCGCACAGGCGATCAACAAGAAGAACCTTGGAATCGACTGCGCTCTGGAAAAGGCACAGATCGAAAAGCTCAGCGCTCTTTCCGCGAAGCTGTTTGAAGCGGCCGACAGCCTGCAGAAAGCTGTAGATCACACGGAAGAGTCCGGCGATTTCCTCAAGGAAGCCAGATACTACCGCGAAGAAGTGCTGTCCCGCATGGAAGTGGCCCGCGAAATCGCGGACGAAATGGAGCTTCTGGTGGGCAGAACCTACTGGCCCTTCCCCACATACGGCGAGCTGCTGTTCGGCGTAAAATAAATTCAATTGCCGTCTGCCCCTCATACGCGGGGCCTTGCGACCTCATAAAAAGCGAAGTGACCTCCGGACGTTTTCGTTCGGAGGTCTTTCGTTTTATGTTTTTTCGGTAAAGTAATTTTATTTCAAGCGGGTTGGTCTTTTGTGAAGTTTTTCACGATGTATAATATTGCTCCGGTTTCCCGAGCCGGAACCAAAACAGGACAGTCCGCGCAGCTGCGCGGACTGTCCTGTTTTCTATGGGGAAAGCGGCTTCGATATATATTGGAGGAAAAGCAAATCAACCCTTTACACTGCCCAGCGCGACACCGCGCACGATGAATTTGGAAAGACAAAGGTACACGATCACCACCGGGAAAATCGCCAGTGCGATCAGCAGATATACCTGCCCCATATCGAACTTCATAAAATCCGCGCTGCGCAGCTGCGCGATCAGGATCGGCATTGTCAGCTTCTTTTTGGAATCGAGGATCAGCGCCGGCAGAAAGTAATTGTTCCACGAACTGACGAAGGTGAAAATCGCCTGCACGGCGATGGCCGGCTTCATCATGGGGAGCACAATGCGGTTAAAGGCGTAGAACTCGCCCGCTCCGTCGATCCGCGCGGCCTCAATCACCTCCAGCGGCAAAGAGCTTTTCATGTACTGGATCATGAAGAAGAACACGACCGGTGAGGCGATTGCCGGAACCGTCAGCGGAATGAACGAATCCTTGAAGCCCATGCTCGCCATCAGGCGGACAAAGCCCAGGGCCGTAACCTGCGTGGGCACCATCATCACCATCAGGATGCACGAAAACGCGGCCTGGTTCAGCCGGAACCGGTACGCATGAATTCCAAATGCCGTCATGGTAGAGAAATACGTGGCAAACACTGCCGACAGCGACGCCACCAGCAGGCTGTTCATCAAGCCGCTGAGCACCGGCAAATTCGCGTTGTGCATCAGGTTTGTAAAGTTGGCCCCCAGCGAAGCGCCCGGGAAAAAGGAAAAGCCTTTTTGAATATCCGGATGCGAGCGCGTGGCATTGATGAAAAGAATATAGAACGCAAACAGAGAAAGGAACGTCAGAAAAAGCAGAACCAGATACGCGATGCCACGACGCAGACGCAGAACGCCCAGATTTTCTCTTGCGGCGTTGTCTTTCATTTTCCAGCGCCTCCCTTCGGCTGTTTTTTCTCACGGATGCTGAAGTACACAATGACGCTCAGCACGGCGGAAACCACAAACAGCAGCACCGAAACAGCGCCTGCCATGCCCACGTTTTCACTGAACAGATGCTTATTCAGGTACATGACCAGAGTCAGGCTCGTGCGGTTGGGATTGCCGTTGCCGTTGGTCAGAATCTGCGGCACGTCGAACATCTGGATGCCGCCAATCAGCGAGGTGATCAGCACATAGACAAGGATAGGGCGGATCAGCGGCAGAGTGATCTTCCGAAAGGACTCGAACGCCGTAGCCCCGTCGATCTCGGCCGCCTCAAACAGTGCCGTATCAATCCCGAGGATCGCCGCCATCAGCAAAATCGTGGTGTTGCCGTACCACATCAGAAAGTTCATCAGGGCTACAAGCCCCCGAGTGCTCCACACGTTTGCAAGGAATCGGTAGGGGGACTCCATCCCCATGGATAGTAAAATGCTGTTGACCGGCCCGGAATCGGAAAACAGGGTGAAAAACAGCATGGAAAACGCCGCAGCCATAATCAGGTTGGGCAGATAGATGACGGTTTTAAAGAATCCGGCGGCACGCAGATGCAGGCGCAGGTCGGTAAACCAGACCGCCAGCAGCAGAGAAAAGATGATCTGCGGCAAAAATCCCATCAGCCAGATGATCGCGGTATTGCCCGCGTAAGCGGCCAGGTCGCCGTCGGAAAAAAGGGTACTGTAATTTTGCAGCCCCACGAATCGGGGGCCAACCTGGGTCAGACCCACCCAGTAATTTTCAAAAAAGCTGTTATAAAAGGTAGAGATCAGCGGAACCAGTGAGAATACGGCAAACGCCAGAAAGAATGGGGCGATAAAAAAATATCCCCATTTGGAATAGCTTACGCCTTTTGTTTTCTTGTTTGCACCGTTTGACGCGGGATACTGCTGCGAAGAAGACGCTTCGGGTTTGGTTAACGTGGTGCCGGGCATAGAGTATCACCTCAAATCGGGGGATTGTAGAAACACAGGCCCCCGGCCCCAGGGAGCGGGAACCCGCTCCCTGAAAGGGAGGACGCCTGGTGGGACAGTTGAAAGAGTATGAGAAAAATCAGGAGGCACGCTTCAGATTCGGGTATTTTTCAATGATGGCCTTATAGAAGTTATCCAGCGCCTGATCTTTCGTGACGTTACCGTCAAAGTAATCCTTGAACGCCTTCTGGAATTCTTCCGTCATGCCCTGATCATACTTGGAGATATTCTTCATATTGATCTTCGGGGCCGCCTCGGCAAACAGGGCAATATGGTTCTGGCCGCCCAGGAACGCGGATTTGTAATCGCTCTTCGCCAGCTCGCCCATCGCGGTCTGGTTGTTGGTAAAGTCCTCGGTATCCTCGGTGATCTTTTTCATGGTGGCCGCATCACAGGTCAGAGTCTTCATGACGTCGCGCACGAGATCGACGTTATCGCTGCCCTTGGCTCCGCAGATCCAGCTGCCGCCCCAGTAGTAGTTCGCCGGGCCCTGGCACACCGCATAATCTCCGTAAACGCCGTTGCCCACCTCCGCTTTGCCGCCCTCCGCCACAGGAGTGGCCAGCGAATTGCCTAGCAGTGTAAAGTTGATGCCCCAGGTGGAATAGAAGAAGCCGAACACCTTGCCGTTCGGGCCTTGGTCGGCGCCCCACTCGGGAGCCCACAGAGAGGTCTTATTATTGTAGTTCTTATCGGTGAATTCCTTGGTCTGATCGACCCACTTCATCATAATGGGGTCAATATGGATCGTATCGTTCGCGTCTACCCACGGAGACGTGATGTTGTTCGCGAAGGTACGATAGGAATCATCGTAACCGGAAAGCATTTTGTAGCCCTTGTCAGCCGCGGTCTTTGCAACGGCGTTGAATTTATCCCAGTCGCTCAGGGCCTGCTGCACCTTTGCGGGATCATCGGAACCCAGAATATCCTTGGCGATCGAGCGGCGATAGGCAAAGAGACCGGGAGTGGCCTGCCAGGAAACCGCTTTGAGCTTACCATTGCTGTCGGTCGCGATATCCTTGGTGTACTGGTACTGATCCTTCAGGTCGTCGTCGGTCAGGCCGACATCACCCTTCACGTCCAGTGTATAATCGGAATCGACATATTTAAGCGCATAGTCCGCTTCAATCAGGAAAATGTCGATCTTGTCGGCTGCGGAATCCTGTGCTTTCAAATCCGCATCCAGCTTGTTCTGGTAAGCATTGTTTTCATTTGGGGTGATGACCCACTCCACGTTAATGCCCTCCGGCAGCTTGCCGGCATCTTTAAAGTAGGTGTTGAAGCGATCCTGGAATTCGGTATTCCATCCGTAAATGCGTAGGGTTTTGGCGGAATCCGTATTCGCAGCCGGGGCGGAAGACCCTGCTGGGGCTGCCGACGAAGCGGGTGTGGTGTTGCTGCCGCAGCCCGCCGAAGAAACCAGCATCAAAGATGCCAGCAGGGCAGCCGTGGCCTTTTGGAATGATTTCATAACATAGCTCCTCCTTAAAATAATGCGTTTTTAACCTTCCTAAAAAGGGAAACTGACACAACACAAAGAGGGTTCTGCATTCCCCGCACCCGCCGAGAGCCTGAAGTTACATTTTTCGAACCGAGCTGCCGGGAATCAGATGCCCCGCCACCATCACCTGCTGGGGGATGGCCAGCTTGGGGCGTTCAATCGCCTCAACCAAACGAGCCGCGGCCTCGCGCCCCAGCACGCCGGTATCCTGCCGCAGGGTGGTAATCCTGGGGCGCAGAACCTGCGAAAGATAAATGCCGTCGTATCCGGCCACGCTGATATCCTCCGGGATATGCAGGCCGTGGCGCTCGATCTCGTTCATGCCGCCGATGAAGGAAAAATCATCGGGATAGAGAATGCAGGTGGGCCGCTCCGAAAGCTCCAGCAGCTCTCGCGTGGCCAAACCGCTGGACTTGGGATCGTGGTACAATGCGTCCTTTACGTACTCGTTCGGCACCTCAATCGAAAGCTCCGCACACGTGCGGTAAAAGCTTGCGAGGCGCTTCTGAGTGACCGACGTGTCTTCACCGTGAATATACGCGATGCGCCGGTGCCCGCACTGGTAAACGTACTCCACCAGATCGCGGATTCCCTGCACATTGTCTGACAATATGGCGGTGCGGCCGTTAAACACATGGTCGATGGTAACCGTGGGGATTTCGCTTTTCACCAGCTCGATCACCATTTCGTCGCTGAAATCCACGCTGGCGATCACAACGCCGTCGCACCCCCGGTATTTGCAGTGCTCGTAATAGCTCATGGAGGCCGAGCCGATGTTGCGGCTGATGAAGGTGATGTCGTACCCCAAGCGCTCCGCTTCCACTTTAAAGCTTTCGAGCACCGCAGAGAAGTACTCATGGGTCAGTCCGCTGCAGGTTTTGTCTACGAACAAAACGCCCAGATTATTGGTCCTTTTGGTTTTGAGCGAACGGGCCGCGGCATTGGGCAGGTACCCCATTTCGCGGGCGACGTTCCGAATGTACTCGCCGGTGCTCTCGCTGATATCCTTATGTCCGTTCAGCGCCTTGCTGACCGTTGCGCGGGAAACACCACATTTTTCAGAAATATCCTTGATCGTGACCATAGTATGGATCCCTCCGCCTCAGATTCTGGGATCATTATAAAGGATTTTCAGAATCAGGGCAAATGGTTACTTAATCGATTTCTGAGTTCATATTACCACTACTCTAACGTTATTTCAATAGATTTTTGAAATATTTTTTCTGTTTTTTGTAATAATGTTTAAATAGAGTAGGGTGTAGCCCAGTGAAATCCGTGTTTTTCTCGTGAAACCGTTTAAAAAATCTCAAAAATCAGAATACGTTTTCGTGATGAATTATTCACATTGAAAAAGATCACGGTCAGAAATTGTTGAAAACATGAGATATTTCGTGCCTTCCCAATTTGCTATTGCTTTTTTTCTGCAGCAGACCTATAATATCAATATACTTAAACGATTTCGTAAATTGATGTTAACCACTTCCCTAAGCAGCCCAAAGCAGGGCTTCGGCTTGCTGACAGACGATGGATTCCTTCCCTTGTCAGCTACAGTGATTGCAATGCGCTTTTGAAGGCTGATTTGAAAACTGATGATATGAGGATGGAGCGCCATGAAATACGGTTACTTTGACGATAACGCCAGAGAATATGTGATACAGACCCCGGCCACTCCCCTGCCGTGGATCAACTACCTGGGGAACGACGGCTTTTTCAGCCTGATTTCCAACACCGGGGGCGGCTACAGCTTTTACCGGGACGCCAAACTGCGCCGTATCACCCGTTACCGCTACAACGAGGTACCCGCAGACATGGGCGGACGGCGCTACTACATAAAGGACGGCGGCGATCTTTGGAGCCCCGGCTTTCTTCCGTGCAAAACGGAGCTGGAGGACTACCGCTGCCGCCACGGTCTCGGCTACACTGTACTGGAGGGCCGGCGGCACGGAATCCGCGCGGAGCTGACCTGCTTTGTGCCGCTGGGAAAGCCGTGCGAGGTCAATCTTCTTCACCTTGAGAATACGGGTGACACAGAGAAAACGATTCAGCTGTACAGCGCGCTGGAATGGTGCCTGTGGAACGCGGTGGACGACGCGCAGAACTTTCAGCGGAATTTGAGCATCGGCGAAGTGGAGGTGGACGGCAGCGTGCTGTACCACAAAACCGAATACCGCGAGCGCAGAAATCACTATGCTTTCTATGGAGTCAATGCTCCCATCAGCGGGTTTGACACCGACCGGGAGCGCTTTCTCGGGCAGTTTGGCTCGTGGGAGACCCCAGCGGCAGTCAAACAGGGCGTCAGCTTCAGGAGCATCGCCAGCGGGTGGTACCCCATCGCTTCCCACCGCATCGATCTTGTTCTGCAGCCCGGCGAAAGCCGCGAGCTGATTTTTGTACTGGGCTACGCGGAGCTGCCGCCCGAAGAAAAGTGGGAAGCGCCGGATGTGATTCAGAAAGCGCCCGCGCGCCGTTTGATGGAGCAGTTCGCCCGCCCGGAGCAGGTCCGCGCCGCGCTCCGGGAGCTTGCGGAGTACTGGGACGCCCTTTTAAGCCGCTTTTCTCTCGAAAGCGCAAACGATCAACTGAACCGCATGGTGAATGTGTGGAATCAATATCAGTGCATGGTAACGTTCAACATGAGCCGCAGCGCCAGCTATTTTGAGAGCGGAACCGGGCGCGGCATGGGCTTTCGCGACAGCTGCCAGGATTTGCTCGGATTCGTTCACCTGATCCCCGACCGCGCACGCCGGCGCATTCTCGATATTGCCGCCATTCAGTTTGAAGACGGCAGCACCTACCACCAATACCAGCCGCTGACCAAGCGCGGCAACGCTGATGTCGGCTCCGGTTTCAACGACGACCCGCTGTGGCTAATCGCCTGCACCGCCGCTTACCTGCGTGAAACAGGCGACAGCAGTATCTTAAACGAGCCGGTGCCCTTCAACAACCGCGCAGGCTCAGAGCAGACGCTGTTCGAGCATCTGCGGCGCAGCATCACCTATACACTCAATCACCTAGGGCCGCACGGCCTGCCATTGATCGGCCGTGCCGACTGGAACGACTGCCTGAATCTGAACTGCTTTTCGGAGGAACCGGGCGAAAGCTTTCAGACCACCCAGAATTTTGACAGTGAGACGGCGGAAAGCGTTTTGATCGCCGCCATGTTTGTAAAATACGGGCGTGAATACGCAGAACTCTGCCGCCGTTACGGCGATGTAGAGGAGCAGCGTTTTGTGGAGCAGCGCGTACAGCAGATGGAAGCCGCTGTGCTGGCACACGGCTGGGACGGCGAATGGTTTCTGCGCGCCTACGACGCCGAAGGGCAAAAGGTGGGCAGCCACGAATGCGATGAGGGTAAAATTTATATTGAGCCACAGGGCTTCTGCGTGATGGCAGGCATCGGCGCACGGCAGGGGTTGGCCCCACAGGCGCTTAAAAACGCCCGCGAGCTGCTGGGCAACCGCTTCGGCGTGGAGCTGCTCACCCCCTGCTACACCAGCTACCACAAGGAGCTGGGCGAAATCACCAGCTACCCGCCCGGATATAAAGAAAACGGCGCTGTGTTCTGCCACAACAATCCGTGGTTCAGCATCGCCCACACCGTTTTGGGCGACGGCGAAAACGCGTTCGACCTGTACCGCAGAACCTGCCCCGCATGGGTGGAGGAATCCAGCGAGATTCACCGCACGGAGCCTTACGTATACAGCCAGATGATCGCCGGGCGCAGCGCGCCGCGGTACGGTGAGGCCAAAAACAGCTGGCTCACCGGAACCGCCGCATGGGCGTTTGTCAACATCAGCCAGGCGATCCTTGGAATTCAGCCGGACTTCGACGGTCTTCGGATTCACCCCTGCCTGCCGCAGGAGCTTACGCACTACCGGGTGACCCGAACCTTTCGCGGCACCGTATACCATATTTCGGTACGGCGCGCGCAGGCGGGTGAGTCTGCCGGAATTTCAATAGACGGCCAGCGCCTTTCCGGGGAACTGATCCCCCATCGGCCCGGCCAGAGCGAGTGCACCGTTGAAGTGATTCTGCCATTATAAAGCCATGTCACTTAAAAAAGTTGCCGATTTCTTCCTTCGCCTGCAGCGGAGGAAGAAATCGCCGTATCTGCATCAAGCCACCAAAAGGGAACGAACGATCAAGTGAGGTGCCTATGGAATTTCCGAAACAGTTTGTCTGGGGAGCCGCAAGCTCCTCCTACCAAACAGAGGGTAACCGCTCCGGGCGCGGCGACAGTATCTGGGATGAATTCTGCACCCGCCCCGGGGCCATCCGGAACAATGAGACGGGCGACATCGCCTGCGATGGCCTGCGGCGCTTCCGCGAGGACGTGCTCCTTTTAAAGCAGCTTGGTCTTTCCGCCTACCGGTTCTCCCTCTCGTGGCCCCGCATTTTCCCCGACGGGCGCGGCGAGCCGAACCGCGCGGGCCTCGATTATTATGATGATCTGATCGACCTGCTGCTGGCCGAAGGGATCACCCCTTACGTCACGCTGTACCACTGGGATTTGCCCTTGGCACTGGAACGGCAGGGCGGCTGGCGCAGCCGCGAAACCGCGCTGGCGTTTGCAGAGTACGCGGGCTTGGTCGCCCGACATTTTGCGGGGCGGGTACGCCATTACTGCACGTTAAACGAGCCCCAGTGCTTTATCGGGCTAGGCTACGGCACGGGAGAGCATGCCCCGGGCGTATGCCTGGAGGGCTCCGAGCTGTTCGCCTGCGCCGCCAACGCGCTTTTGGCGCACGGGCTGGCCGTGCAGGCCATCCGACAGAAAAGTGAAGAGCCCGTACAGATCGGTGCAGCCTCCACCGGCAAGCTGTGCTACCCTTTGCACGACACCGCCGAAAACCGCGCAGCCGCTGAACGTGCCTCCTTTCTTGCGCAGGGGGATCGGTGGTGGTTCACCCACACCTGGTTTCTCGACGCCATTCTCCTCGGCTCCCTCCCGCCCGAGCTGCAGGCGCTCGCCGACAGCATTCCGCAGGAGAACTGGGCAATCATCCGTCAGCCGCTGGATTTTTTGGGCGTGAACGTCTACAACGGCACTCAGGTGGATGAACACGGAGAATATATGGATCGGATTCTGGGATTCGCGCGCACCGCGCTGAAATGGCCGGTCACACCGCAGGTGATGCGCTACGGCCCGCGCTGGCTGTACCGGCGGTACCGTCTGCCGATCTACATTACCGAAAACGGGCAGTCCTGCAACGACCGGATTTTTCTTGATGGAAAGGTGCACGACCCCGACCGCATCGATTTTCTGCACCGCTACCTGCTCGAGCTGCGCGAATGCTGCGCCGAGGGCGTACCGATCAAGGGATATTTTCACTGGAGCCTGACCGACAACTTTGAATGGAACAACGGCTACGACGAACGGATGGGCCTTGTGTATCTGCACTATCCCACCCAGCGCCGCATCGTAAAGGATTCCGCCGAGTGGTATGCCCGTACCGCACAGACGAACGGGCGGCTTTTGTAGCAGGCTTTCAGCCTTTCTCCAATGACATCTCCATTTCTCCTGATCCCGATATAGATTCGCCCGGTTCATCTGGGCCGCAGTAACCCCCGGGCACAGATCACACTCTGTGTCTGGGGGGTTACTGCCTTGTGGACAAGAAAAACCTTCCGATTCCTTTTCTGTTTTTAAAAAAGAATCCATCCGATTTTCGCTGAAATGCCCCTCAAATCGGTGTGTTTTTTGTCTCCTTTCAGAAGAAAAGAAAAAGAATTTCAAATCCGTTCATGAAATCCAGGTTGTATTTTTTTCCGGTTTTGTGCTATGATAAGTCCAATTTACTTTTCAGAATGATAACGACCGGAGGCTTCTGTACCATGGATATCTCTACCCACAAACGGCGCAAGCTTCTTCCTGCGGCTGCAGCCGTTCTTTTCAGTTTGTCGGTTTTTTCCGCCACTGCTTTCGCGACCAGCAACATCCCCCCGCAAGGGCAGGAGATCAACGCTGGTGTTTCGCAGGGTACTCAAGGCACTATAGACGATGCGCCGCAACCGCCCGATGTCTCTAACGGCGCTACTGATCCAAGCAGCGGTGGGCAAACTGATCCCGAATCCTCAAACGGCGGCGGGGACAACCAGAACTCCTCCGATACGAACGGGCAAAGCAGCTCCGGCACCGATCAAAGCGGCGGAACCGAGAGCGGCGTCACAAGCAACCCCGACGAAACGATAAGCAGTCAGCCGGCTGAGGAGCCCGGTGAAACAGAGAGCTCCTCCAGACCCACCAGTCATGAACCGTCCTCCTCCAAGGCGCCGGTGTATGTTGCACCGCCCGCGGGCGTGGCCTCCGCTGACCCAGACAGCCGCGCGCCCACCGACTTTACCTCTGACGATTTACAGGGTCTGCTTTCCGGTGCGGGCAGCGGCCTTGCCAGCACCGACGGATTTTTGAGAGAGGATACGCCGACAAACGGCAGCTCCTCCGGCGGCACTTCGAGCCTGCTTCTCGGCGGCATCGCACTGATTCTCGCCGGTGTGGCCGGTGTGGTTCTGTTTGTATACCGTCAGTTCTTCCTCAACAAAAGGCGTTCAGCACCTGCCGGCGTTACCGGCCCGCTGCCCGCCATCCCCATGCCGAAGCCCGCTCCCAAAAAGGCTCCGTCTGCTCTTCCTCAGGCACTCGACGAAGGCATTGAGCCCGCTGCTCAGGCACAGCCCCAAGAAATCCAATCACCAGTAGAGGCTCCCAACCTGCCCTCCGGCGAATATACCGATATCAGCTCCGGCCGAACCAGCGGCCCCGACCGCGACGGCTTTGACTGGGATAAGTTCTTTAAGAACATTCCGCCGGAAGATTCTCCAAAACAGTAGAAAAAGCACCATTTTATGGAGCAAATTGTTTCTAATTCGTGAACAATCTGTAAAGATTTTTCGTACCTGCTTTACCTTTGGAACTTTTTTGGGTAAAATAATTACAAATATGTTACACTAATAAAAAAGTTTTAACTTTTCCAAAAAAGATATTCCAAAGAGGAGAATCTAAAATATGAAAAAAGCACTTTCAGCCCTACTGCTGGTGTGTGCCATAGGATTTTCTATGGGAGGCTGCTCCGGAGTCAGTTCGAGCTCCTCTTCTCCCACGGATCCGTCCTGGAATACGGTACGGACAAAAGATACACTGGTCGTAGGTGTGGAAGAAAATTTTGAGCCGCTGTCTTTTTACGATAAAGACGGAAACCTGACGGGATTTGCCGTAGAGAGCGCCCGCGAGGTGGCGCAGGAACTGGGTGTTGCGGTTGAATTTAAAACACTCTCCCCCTCCAAAGCCCAGCAGGCCCTGAACAATGATGAGATCGACTGCTTCTGGAGCAGTTACAGCAAGCCCACCCAACAGAGCGAATTGTCGAACCTGACGTTTGGTTACATGAAGAGCAGTCAGGTTGTGTTCGCACTGGCTGACGGCCCGCTGAATAATCTGGCCGACCTGAAAGGCCAGCGGGTTGGCGTAAAGGAAGGCTCCGGCGGCCAGCAGGCGGTAGAAGCATCCACCGCATTCAAGAGCTGCCTGGCGCAGCTGGGAACGTATCAGGATTACGCCCAGGCCAAGAGCTCTCTGGACAGCAAAAGGATCAGCGCCGTGATCATGGACGAGGTCTCCGCTGAATATTATCTGAAGCAAGCGCCCGAGCAATACCGTATTTTGGGACAAACTGGGTCTGACCCCGCCGAAACGCTCGAAACCGGAAATTATTCCGTTGCGTTCCGAAAGGCAGACGAAAGCCTGACCGTTAAAGTGCAGGAAGCGCTGAATGAACTGTCTGAAGACGGAACGATTTCAAAGCTTTCAAAACAATGGTTCGGAACAGATTTGTCCGCCGCTTCTTCAACCTTATAAGGCTGGACAAGCTCTGAAAAAGCAGAGAACCCCTGTGCTTTACGCATAGGGGCTTTTTTATTATCTCTTCTCTCGCCTGTTTTCTCCGCCGCTTGCAGGCATAAAAAACGCCGGATTTCTCAAATCCGGCGCACTTATTCCAAATGTGACAATTTTTCGCATCTTTACAATTTATCTTGCAATCTAACCCAAAAAATGGTAAGCTGTACCCGTAAGGTACAATTAAGTGCAAAGCGGGGAGGGGTGCACCACCACCCATCCCCTGCTACGGAGAGTAGGCCTCCATAACAACAGCTTTTGCTGCGAATTGCAGACACAATTATAACCCATTTTGCCCCTTTTGTACAGGGGCAGGGTGAGGAGAAGGGATATATCGGGGGTTCTTCTCACTTTCGTGGAATTGTGTATTGCACTTAAATGGTAGCGCTGTGTTATGGAAGCATCCCTTTTGCCGGGGGATTCCGTAATACGCGCTTTTTTGCTGCCTTACAGACAGGGCAAAGCGGGGCCGTTTTTATAAATTCAAATTTCAACCATTATTCCCAATGATTGATTTGCTTCTCTGTGAAACCGCGGGCCTCTCCCCAGAGCTGTGGTTCCGGCTCCGTCGCGCCGTTGTCTGTAAGAATGCAATTCGCCGCACAAATCACCCTGTGCGGCTGATCGGCCTTTGGCCGAAAGCGCCGTCCCTCAACGAGGGATGGCGCTTCTTTTTTGAGCAGGCTGATCCTGCAGCAGGTTAAACCTGCACATACGTCGCGGCAGGCTAAGCCTACGCGTACACCGCGTGGAAGTGTAGAGAAAAGTCCGCGCTTCGCGCTCCATTCGTCGCGCGTACGCTGGCTATCCTTACGCGGAAACAACCCTCTATATAATCAATATTTTTTCTTTACAGGTTTCCTCTCTAAATTCTGCTGGCGCAGGGCATGCCCCTCATGCCGGGGCGGGCACTTACTTTCGTGAAAGGACGAAAGTAAGCAAAGGCCTTCCAAAGGACACCTTTGGAATCCGTTTGGGGAACGGTTTCTAATAGTGTAAACGAAGACTACTTTAAAGGCGCTCCAATGAAAATGTCCACTCTCCTAGCAACAGCAAATCAAAAGCTTAGTGCTTTCATCCGTCGGCGGTCATTTTCAGAGCGCTCTCGTTGGCTCGCAGCTTTTGGAATGTGGCTTCGCCGCATTCTTTCGTTGGTTTACAGAGTGCTTCCCGTACCATTTGCAGACGTTCAAGCTTACCTTACACACTCGTTTCACACACAGGCTGTGCCTATACGTGAAACAGAACCAGAGCGGGAACTTCTCACAGTTTCCAAAGGCAGCGCCTTTGGTTGCCCTGAGGGGATTCCAAGAGGGAGAGAATCGAAACTCTCCCCTTTGGCAAGTCTTTGCTTAACGCCGCCTCGTTTCGAAAGTAAGTGCCCGCCCCGGCACGAGGGGCAAGCCCTGCGCCAGCAGAAGGTATACGGAGAACCTGTAAAAACAAAGTCTAATTTTAAAAGCGATTATTAAAAAGGCTGTTTCCGTATGGAAACAGCCAGCGCACGCGTAGCGAATGAAGTGCAAAACGGAAGTTGTTCTTTGAGCCTCCACGCAACGTGCATGCACACTTAGTTTACGCCCGTGACTTATACGCAGGTTTAACGCGTCAGTTTAAGAGACACGCCCTGAAATAAAGTAAAATCTCCCCAAAAAGAAACATTAAAATAAAAAGCCTGCGCTGAACACCAGCGCAGGCTTTTTATTTATCAAACTAATTTCTCACGATGCTGCCAGCAATGGAAGCCCTGTCTTTACCGTCAAATCGGTTCCGTCGCTGCTCACCAGTATGGTTCCCTGCTCATCCGTGCGGTAAACCACCGCCTTGGCCGCGGAAAGGCGGCTGAGCGTCTCTTTATGCGGGTGGCCGTAGTCATTGTCTTTCCCGCAGGAAATGATCGCGTATTGGGGCGACACGGCCTTCAGGAAGCTGGCCGTGGTGGAACTGTTGCTGCCGTGATGCCCGACCTTCAGCACATCACAGCGAAGGGCATCGCTATATTTTTTCAGCATCTGCTGTTCGCTTTCCTTCTCCGCATCCCCGGTAAACAAAAAGGTACGCTGCCCAAAAGTCAGCTTGGCTACGATGGAGTAGTTGTTCAGGTCATTGTACTCGTCTTCTACCGGGGCTAAAAATTCGAGCCGTGTATTGTCCTGCTCCAGAACCGTCATGCCTGCCTTGCCCTGCGTCAGGCGCAGGCCTTTCTTTTTCACCGCGTCGAGCATATTCTCGTAAACGCGCGTGGTGGGAACCTGGCTGTCCGCCACCTTTGGCACATAGATCTTGCCGATCTCCAGATTGCTGATGACCTTCGCTATCCCGCCGATATGGTCCGCGTGCGGATGGGTCGCGATCAGGTAATCGATTTTGCGCACACCAAGCTGCCCAAGATATGTCGTGAGCTGATCTGCCCCCTCGGAAAGACCGGCGTCAATCAATATGTTTTCGCCGGTCGGCAGACAGATCA
The DNA here is from genome assembly GCF_000577335.1 of Faecalispora jeddahensis. Classification (GTDB taxonomy): domain Bacteria; phylum Bacillota; class Clostridia; order Oscillospirales; family Acutalibacteraceae; genus Faecalispora; species Faecalispora jeddahensis. The sequence goes on from NZ_CBYL010000035.1 coordinate 17,022, forward strand.
ACTCGCTGTCCCCCTGGCCGACATCGAGATAATAAACGGAAACGCTGCCCGTTTCACTGCTGATAAAATCACCGGATGGAATATTGAGGCCGCCGGGACTTCGCTCTGGATCAGATGCAAAAAACCAGGTTGCTATACCTAAGATAATCGCTGCGAACAGCGCTGGAATGGATACTTTTTTTCGCCGTGTGATAGGAAACAATCCTTTCAATAAAAAAGCCGCTCGTTCGGAGCGGCCTTTGCTTTTTTAGAGGAGTATTCCAGCTCAAAAGGGATCGCCGCGCAGAAGCTTTGGCAAAGCGCAAATCACCTTTCAAAACCGTTTCAAACCGCTTTCGGCTTTTCCGCTGGAAAACTTATTCAAGGTTTTTGAAACAGATTATAGCGAAACAGCATGCTTTCGTCTTCGGGGTCGTCGCACTCCAAAAACGCCTCTGCAATTTTCCCGCCCTCGATCAGGTGGGTCAGCCCCATCAGCTGAGAAAGCTTGCTGCGCAAATTCAGGCGGTCTCCCTCGCGTGTCACCAAAAACACATTCCCCTTGCATTTCTCTAATACCCGAATAAAACCGGGCACATCCAGATCATGTAATTCTAAAACAGATTTTCCCATAGAAAATTCCCCCGTTTCAAATAAGGGTACCTGCGCCGCCTTAAAGTCACTAATATTATATCAGTTTCCCCTTATTTGTCAACCGAACATCACGAACTGATTTCTACGATTTTGCCGTCCTGTATCCGGATTTTTCTTCCAGCCTGCGCCGCGATTTTGTCATCATGCGTGATAAGGATCACCGTTCTGCCCTCGCCATTCAGGCTTTTCAGAATCTCCATCACCTCCTGCCCGGACTGCGAATCAAGATTTCCCGTCGGCTCGTCCGCCAGAATCACCGGCGGGCGGGCCGCGATGGCTCTGGCGATCGCCACGCGCTGCTGCTGGCCGCCGCTCATCTGCCCCGGGCGGTGGAACAGCCGATTTTCAAGTCCAACACGCCTGAGCGCCTCGCGGCTCAATTCGTGCCGCTCCGTCTTGCGCAGGCCGCGGTATACGAGCGGCAGCTCCACGTTTTCCAGCGCGTCGAGCGTGGGGATCAGATTGAAGCCCTGAAACACAAAGCCGATCTCTGTATTGCGGATGCGCGACAGCCGGTCCTCCGACATCTTCGCCACATTCTCCCCGTTTAAGTAATATTCTCCCGCTGTGGGAAGGTCCAGACACCCCAGCAGGTTCATCAGCGTCGATTTGCCGCTGCCCGACGGCCCGACGATCGCGACAAATTCCCCCTCCTCAATCTTCAGGTTCAAATCGTCGAGCGCGCGGATTTCCTCCTCTCCGTTCCAGTACCGTTTTTCGATTCCCTCAATGCGAATGAGTTCCATGGCAATTCCTCCTTTTGATTCTGCGGGCAGAGCAGCCTGCCCAAATCTGTGATTGATGAACGCTTTGCTTTCTTCTCCCGCCTTTTGCGGGGAAGAATTGCTGCTTTTGTATCAAATCACTTTATCAAGCGAATGGGCTATACTTTCCCGCCGCTTTATTCTATAATAGAGTTACAATTCCCGATTTATTTTCGGCGCGCCCGCGCCCACTATAAAAGGAGCAGGATTTTATGCTGACAAAAGAATGGAAGCAATTCAAAAGCGGCACCGACATTCGCGGGGTAGCCAGTGAAGGCCCCGAGCCGGTCAACCTGACCGACGAAGTGATTGAGCGCATTGCGCGCGGCTTTGCCCTGTGGCTCTCGGAGAAAGCGCGCAAGGCGTCGAGCGAGCTTTCTGTGGCGCTGGGCCACGATTCGCGCATCTCCGCTCCCCGCATCAGCGCGGTGGTTACCCGTGCCCTCACCGGCTGCGGAATCCGTGTATTCGACTGCGGCCTTGCCTCAACGCCGTCTATGTTTATGGCGACGCTGGACATCCCCTGCGACGGCGCGATACAGATTACCGCCAGCCACCATCCGTTCAACCGGAACGGGCTGAAATTCTTTGTAAAAACAGGTGGACTGGATGCGCCCGATATTGAAGCTTTACTGCTGTACGCGCAGGAAAACAAAGCCCCCGCGGCAGACAAACCCGGCAGCGTGGAGCCGAGCGACCACATGAAAATTTACAGCGCACACCTGCGCAACATCATCAAACAGGGTGTAAATGCGGAAAACTACGACCGACCGCTGGAGGGCTTCCACATTGTGGTTGACGCCGGGAACGGAGCCGGCGGCTTTTACGCCTACGACGTGCTCGAGCCGCTCGGCGCGGACATCAACGGAAGCCAGTTTCTCGACCCGGACGGCATGTTCCCGAACCATGTGCCGAACCCGGAAAATCAGCAGGCCATGGATTCCGTGTGCAGCGCCACAGTTATTTCGGGCGCGGATTTGGGCGTGATTTTCGACACCGACGTAGACCGCGGCGGCGCGGTGGACAGCCAGGGCATGGAGATTAACCGCAACCGTCTGGTCGCGCTGGCCTCCGCGATTGCGCTGGAAGGCAACGATGGCGGTACGATCGTGACCGATTCCATCACCTCCGATGGACTGAAGCGCTACATTGAAACGACGCTCGGCGGCGTTCACCACCGCTTTAAGCGCGGGTATAAGAACGTGATCAACGAGGCTGTTCGCCTGAACGAGGCGGGAATCAACTGCCCGCTGGCCATTGAAACCTCCGGTCACGCAGCCATGCGCGAAAATTATTTTCTCGACGACGGCGCCTATCTGGTGACAAAAATCATCATCAAGCTGGCGGTGCTGCGCAAGGAGGGCAAGACGCTTGAAAGCTTGCTCGAATCGCTGGCCGAACCGAAGGAAGCGACGGAAATCCGCCTGCCGATCACCGAAGAAGCGTTTCGCGAGTGCGGCGAGAAAATTCTGGCCGACCTGGAACAGTATGCCAAGGAGCAGGGCTGGCAGATCGCACCGGACAACCGCGAGGGACTGCGCGTATCGTTCGGCAAAGGCGAGGGAGAAGGCTGGTTCCTGCTGCGCCTGAGCGTGCACGACCCCATCATGCCGCTGAACATGGAAAGCGACGCGGCGGGCGGCGTCGAGATCATCCGCGAAAAGCTCATAAAGTTCCTCACTACCTGCAGCGGTCTGAACCTTGCTCCTCTGCTGGGTTAGCCGCGTGTCTGAGCCGAAACAAACTTACGGCATATTTAAAAAAGCTTTCACAGCATGAAAAATAAAACAAAACATAAAATCCCGCGCTTCGGTTAGCATACCCAAGCGCGGGATTTTTTTGCATATTCCGTTCCCCAAAGGAAAAGATAGCAATGTTAACGCAATCACAAAAGGGGATGAACCTGTTGAAAAAAATGACGAAAGAAGAATATTCCAAAATGGCGGAGAAGGCGTCGCCGCCCAGTCCAATCCTGAAAAACTGCCTGATGGCGTTTCTGGTGGGCGGGGCGATCTGCACGTTCGGCCAGTTCCTGGTGAACTGGTTCCAAAGCTCCGGCCTGGATTTAAAGGAAGCGCGCGGGGCGGAATCCACCGTACTGATCGCCCTGACGGCAATCTTTACCGCGCTGAAAATTTACGATAATCTGGCAAAGCACGCCGGGGCCGGTACGCTCGTGCCCATTACGGGTTTTGCGAACTCAATGGTATCGCCCGCCATGGAATTTAAGCCGGAGGGCTATGTGATGGGCATCGGCGCAAAAATGTTCGTGATCGCCGGGCCGGTTCTGGTGTACGGCATCTGCACATCGGTGATCTACGGGATCATTATCTACCTGTTCGGCTGGTACTGAGGAGGGCAAAATCATGGCACAACGAATCGGACGCTATACCCTACAGATGACCAACCGGCCCACGATCGAGGGATTCGCCTCTGTCGTAGGCAAAAAGGAGATGCAGGGGCCATTAAGCAGTTTTTTTGATCTTTCCTTTGAGGACACGACGCTGGGCGAAAGCAGCTGGGAAAAAGCGGAAAGCCGCCTGCAGACGGAGGCCGTAAATCTGGCGCTGCGCAAAGCGGGTGTAACCGCACAGGATATTGACTACATTTTCGCGGGCGACCTGCTCAATCAGTGCCTTTCCTCCACCTTCGGCCTGCGCAGTCTTGACATTCCCTTTTTAGGGCAGTTTGGCGCGTGCTCCACCATGGCGCAGACGCTGGCGCTGGCCTCGATTGTGGTAGAGAGCGGCGCGGCCCGCAAGGCGGCGGCTGTTACTTCCTCCCATTTCTGCTCAGCGGAACGGCAGTTCCGCCTGCCGCTGGAATACGGCGGACAGCGAACCCCCACCGCACAGTGGACGGCCACGGCCTCCGGCTCGGTGATTGTGGGTACCAGTGGAAAGGGCCCGTTTGTTGCCGATGTGACGGTAGGACGCATCGTAGACCTTGGCATCAAGGACGCGGCCAATATGGGCGCCGCGATGGCCCCAGCTGCCGCGCAGACCATTTCGGATTTTCTGCAGGACACCGGCACAATGCCAAAGGACTACGACTTGATTTTAACCGGTGACCTGGGGCTGATCGGCACCAAGCTGGTCCGCCAAATTTTAGCCGACAACAACCTGGATATTACAGACGTTCACAACGACTGCGGCATGATGCTGTACGACCGCGAAAAACAGGATGTGCACGCGGGCGGCTCCGGCTGCGGCTGCTCGGCTTCGGTGCTTTGCTCGGTGATTTTAAACCGTCTGCAAAGCCGCGAGCTGAACAATGTGCTGTTTATCGCCACAGGTGCGCTGACGTCCACTACCTCTCAGCAGCAGGGGGAAAGCGTCCCCGGTGTGGCACACCTGGTGCATTTGACCTCCACTTAATTTTTGCAGAATTTTCTCTAAAAATCATACAAAGCAATTATTTTATAAGCACCGGAGCAAGCCCCTCAAAAATGGGGGCTGCTCCGGTGCTTTTGTTTTTGCTATTCGATTACCGATAAGGTCTGCTGTCGTCCGTCAGGCCGACCAGATAATCTACACTGGTATGATACAGCTGTGCCAGCCGAATCATCCTGTGTAAGGGGATTTCTCTCTCCCCACGCTCATATTTTGAATACAACGACTAGTCGCAGAGTAAAAACTCCGCCACCTGCTTTTGGGTCAGATCGTGGTGTTCACGCATATCGCGGATTCTTTTAGACGAACAGTTCTTCATAACCGACACCAAGCGCCGTTTTTAACGCCTTGATTTCATCGGGATATAGGTGGCGCTGCCCCACCTCTATTTTAGCCAAAGCGCTTCTGGTCAGGTCACAGCCGGCCACCTGTAGCCGGGCAGACAGCTCCTCCTGTGTCAGCCCTTTTGCTAGCCGAAGGGCACTGATCTTTTTCCCCATCATTTTGCTGTATTCGTAATTCACTGGTACCCTCCTGCAAAAAGCACACTTGTTATACCGTCGAACAATTAGCGATAGGGTCTACTATCATCCGTCAGGCCAGCCAGATAATCCACACTGGTATGATACAGCTGTGCAAGCTTAACCATCATATTTAAGGGAATTTCCCTCTCTCCTCGCTCATATTTTGAATACAACGACTGGTCGCAGAGTAAAAATTCTGCTACCTGTTTTTGCGTCATATCATGGTCTTCGCGCATATCACGAATCCTGATTTTCATTTTCATCACCAACTCAAGTATATCCAAGGACAAATAGTCCTATTGACATTTTGGACTATTTGTCCTAAAATAACATTGAGGTGATGCCCATGCCAGATTATCAAAAAATGTACTTAACGCTGTTCAATAAAATAAGCGACACGATCGAAGAGCTGAGGCAAGCGCAGGCCGAAACGGAGGAGCTGTATTTAGACAGCACGGAAGCCAACCTGCACCTGCTGCAGCCAGAAAAAGAATCGTCAGCTAAAAAATAAGGCGACCACAATTGCGGCAGCCCTATTTTTTAAGAACGATAAATGGAACTTGGGATTATTGCATCCAGTCAGGCCATAAAAAACCATGTTGAAGATAAGCGTGCTGTTATGTAAATACATAAACCGCAGCATTCACCATAATAATTGTTGATTAGTATAATTTATTGACAATTTCTATTTACAATGTTATGTTAATCATATCAACCTTCTTGATGGTAAGGTGGAAATGAATTCTCCATTATTCAGAAAGCAGGGATATCTTGTGAAATATAAAGGTAAACCGAATTGGATTACACGAACAATTCTGATCCTCTGTATGGTCACTCTACTTATCAGCGGAATAAAGAGTCACTACCCGCCCTGGGACCCTACTCGACACTGGTTTGAACTTGCGGACATCGCTTTGTTCTTTCTCCTTCTGGTTTATTTTCTGTATGACTGGGTGCGGATGCGGCGCTATTACCAAAACGAAGGGGCAGAGGCCCCGCGGCAAATTCGCCGCAGGCAGATGCTTTGGTACACGCTTGCGCTGATCTTGTACGTGGGCTTCCTGATTTGGATCGTAGCAAATTTTCTAGGCAAGTAAGTCGGAGCCGACCATTTTGATCGGCCTGAAAAGAGACACCTGAAGGAGGAAAACCTGTGAAAAAGAATCCGAAGGAAAAACCGGAGGAAAGCGAAAACAAAAATGCTTTGCTGAGGGGTGTTTCCGCCGCCATGATTCTCATCGGCATTTTAAAAGTGTTTTTCTCTTCGCAGGACTCCGCGATCCGGTGGTTTGAACTCCTCCTTGCCGTCGCATTTCTTCTCACCTGCGCAGGCGTTACTTATGATCTGATCAAGAAGCTTCGCTTATCCCGCGAGGAGGAAATCGAGCCCCAGCGGGAAATCAACAAAACGCCGCGGCCCCGGCGCGGCAGAATGCTGCTCAGCGGCCTGACCACGATCGTGTTATCGCTTTTGGCCGCTCTGTTCGCGTTCGCCCACTTCGTCGGCTACCCCTTATCGGAGCTTCTATTCACGCTGATCAAATAAACATCAAAAAGGCTGCCGCAATTCGAAAATTGCGGCAGCCTTTTTAAAACAGATCTCCCTCTGCACGAAGCAAAGGGAGATCCTCTGTGAGCGTTTCCATATGTATCACGGGGCAAAATCAGTCTACGATGAAAAGCTTCGCTCCCTTTTCCGTGTGGGAACGATGAGGGTTGATATCTTCGGCGACCTGATAGCTTATTCCGGGCGTCATCGTAAACTCTCGCCCGTCTTCCAGCTCGGTTACCAGCTCTCCCTCCAAAACGAGAAGGACATGGCCGCGCTTACACCAGTGATCCGCAAAATATCCCGGGGTGTATTCCACCATGCGGACGCGGATATTTCCCATTTCAAAGGTACGCCAGCGGGCTTCTCCGGTCACGCCCGGATGTACTGTGGGCTCAATCGAGCTCCAGTCGACAGTGCAGAACGGAACTTCCTGAATTACCATATCATTACCTCTCTTTCTTTTATCAACGCGCCAAGACTAGGCGCATCCATGCAAAGGTACGGGTCATCGCCGTAATTCTCTATTCCCAGATTCTTGGCGGCGTTTGCTGCCAGAATACGATCGCGCTAAGCTTGATGATATCGAGGCTCTTTCCCTTGATTTCGGGCCCGCGAATTGCTCCTTGTCCTTTTCGGTCAGCTTGCGGGTATCGCTGCTTTTGCCCTTCAGGGGTTGGGCCCACTCGATCGCGGGATGATGATTTGCAGAAAGTAAGGAACAGTCCCGCAATTGTCGGCTCTTTTGCGGCGTTGGCGCCGGAGGTGTTAAACACACTACGATGCCTTTTCCATTGCCTTTGTCCGCCGGAATGTCGCTGACACCTACGCCCGCTCGCCAGCAGCTGGCTACCGGCTGCAAATAGATACGATATCCCTCAGGATAGAGGCAGCGGCAGCCGTAGTGCCCGACGCCCCGCCAATCAATGTCAGTTCCCCTAAGGTATCCGACTCATATCTGACTGCCTTATTTTTGCCGTCTACGTGATATAGAAGGTGCTCCACACTCAGCATCTCGGGCCTGACCATCATCTGGAGCGCTTCCCCTTCCCGTACGGTCCGCCCAATCAGCTTATATCGCTTCCCTTCTGCCCGGGCCATTTGGATATCCTCCGGCGTCAGGCCGGTAATCCCTTCTATTTGGATGTCGGACAGCTTTTTGTCCTGTTTCATAACCACATTAGTAAGGATCAGCAGTTTGAATGCCGTGTCCCACCCGTCCACATCAAAGCTGGGATTTGCTTCCGCGATCCCGCAGGCTTTTGCCTTTTCCAATGCAGCCCCATAGGTGCAGCCGGTATCCTCCATCTCTTTTAAAATATAGTTGGTCGTGCCGTTTAGCACACCCTCGATGGAGTAAACTTCTGAACCGGCCATTTCGATCGTTCCGCCATTGACGGAAGGAAGCGCCCCGCCGCAGGTACACCCAATCCCCAAATGCACCCCGTTTTCTTTTGCAGCCTGAGCCAATTCACGGTAGCTGTGCACAATGGGGCCTTTATTGCCTGTCACAACATGGATTTTATTTTGCAGCGCTTTCAAAATATAGCTCCGTGCCGGTTCCCCTGTTTCCTTATTCGTGCTTGTCAGCTCCACCAGCAAATCGATATCTTTGTTTTGCAGCATAAACTCCGGGGTGATTTCCCTGCTTTCATCCGTATCCTCAATCGTTATGCTTTGCCCATCTTTCGAGGCAGCCAACAATTGGGCGCAATCGATCCCCTGGGGGTTGTAAAGCCCCTTTTTCGACCCCATGATGTAGATCACTTCCAGGTTGACACCCTGTGCCTTCAGCGCAGGGCTTTTTTCTGTAATCAGCTTGATCAAGGCCTTCCCTACACCGCCGTATCCAATTAAACCAATCCTCATTTTGTTTTCTCCTTCGTTATCTCTAACATAACCAAAACACCTGAAAATCGCCTATCAAAAGCATTCGCATTCTCCCCCGCCTGCGGCGGGGGAGAATGCCCCAGCCTATTAACCCGATCCTGAGGGGAAATCCCTCCAGCATCCACAAAAGGGTAAAAAAAAACTGCTTTTCAAGGTTTCCTCATTGTCACTGGGTTCCAGCGGCCACCAAAAAAAGCAGTTCATCATCACTTGATATTTAACTCTGCGCCCTCCACCTTCGCCGTGGGGCGGCAGTACGCGTCAGGTTCAGGATGGGTTCAGCGAATCACGCGCAGGCGGATGATTTCTTCCATCTGCCTCATCGGCTCAAGCGCCGCGTCGTCCACCTCGCCGGTCACATCCAGAATCGTGTAGGCATAATCGCCTCTCGATTTGCTCTGCATGTTCTCAATATTGATGCCCGCGTTGGCCATCACGCCGGAAAAGCGGCTGATGGTATTGCGCACATTACGATGAAAAACGCAGATGCGAACCGCATGGGCGCGGGGCATGGAAATCGACGGCATATTGACAGAATTGCGGATATTACCGTTCTCGAGGAATTCTTTCAGCTCATCCACCGCCATGCGGGCGCAGTTCTCTTCCGACTCGGGGGTGGAAGCGCCCAGGTGGGGAATCGCCAGAACATTTTCAACGCCGATCAGCTCATCGGACGGGAAATCGGTGGCGTATGCCGCGATCTTGCCGGATTTCAGGCCATCGAGCACAGAAGCGGTATCTACCAGTTCGCCGCGCGCAAAGTTCAAAATGCGAACTTCATCCCTCATCTTTGCGATGGAGTCGACATTGATCAGACCCTTGGTGTCGGGCGTGAGCGGAACATGAACGGTCAGATAATCGCAGTTTTCAAAGATCTCGTCAAGCGTTCTGGCATGGTGCACCCAGCGGGACAGGCCCCAGGCCGCATCCACGGAAAGGTACGGGTCGTAGCCGTAAACCTCCATCCCCAGATTCTTGGCGGCATTCGCTACCAGAATGCCGATTGCGCCAAGACCGATGACGCCAAGGCTCTTGCCCTTGATTTCGGGGCCTGCGAACTGACCCTTGCCCTTTTCGACCAGCTTGCTGACATCGCTGCCCTTGCCCTTCAGGGTTTTGGTCCACTCGAGTGCGGGGGCGATTTTGCGGGAGGTGAGGAACAGCCCCGCGATGACCAGCTCTTTTACGGCGTTGGCGTTGGCGCCGGGCGTGTTGAACACCACGATGCCGCGCTCGCTGCATTTGTCTACCGGAATGTTGTTAACGCCTGCGCCCGCTCTGGCGATGGCCAGCAGCTCACTCGGCAGCTCCAGGTCGTGCATGGCGGCGGAGCGCACCAGAATTCCCTCCGGGTTTTGGATGTCATTGCCGTACTCATAGCCCTGCCCAAGGCGCGAAAGGCCTTCTTCTGCAATATTGTTCAGTGTTTTAACACGATACATTTCTTTGAGCCCTCTGTTCTTTCTGCATATTTAAAATCATTTTCACCGAAAAAGGTCGCTGATTTCCTCCCCACCACAGGCGGGGAGGAAACTCCTGTTTGAATGATACCTTTTTTCAGGTGAAGGAACAATAAAGGAATCAGGCGTTGTTTTTTTCAAACTCCGCCATGAAATCCACAAGCTTTTGCACGCCCTCGATGGGCATCGCGTTGTAAATGGAAGCGCGCATGCCGCCTACGGAGCGGTGTCCCTTCAGGTTGACAAAGCCGGCTGCCTCCGCCTCTTTGACGAATTTCTTATCCAACTCGTCGTTGCCGGTCACGAACGGTACGTTCATTAAAGAACGATCCTTTTTCACGACCGTGCCGCGGAACATCTTCGATTGATCGAGGAAATCGTACAGAATCCCCGCTTTTTTCTCATTGTGGGCCTTCATGCCCTCCAGAGAACCGAACTCGCTCTTGATCCACTCCAGCACCAGTCCGCAGATATAAATCGGGTAGCAGGGCGGTGTGTTGAACAAAGAGCCGTTGTCCGCGTGAATCTTATAATTGAACATGGTGGGAGTAAACTCTTTGGCATGGCCGATCAGATCCTCGCGAACGATCACCATGGTAAGGCCCGCGGGCGCAACGTTCTTCTGCGCGCCGGCAAACAGCAGACCGAATTTAGAAACATCGATCGGCTCGCTGAGAATGCAGGAGGAAATATCCGCAACCAGCGGCACGTTCCCGGTTTCGGGGAGCTTCGTATAGCGGGTGCCGTAAATGGTGTTGTTCATGCAAATGTAGAAGTAATCCGCATCCGGCGTAAAGGTTGCGGGGTCAAGCTCGGGGATATAGCTGAAGGTCTTGTCTTTGGAGGAAGCCACAATGTGAGCCTCACCGTAGCGGGACGCTTCCTCCTGCGCCTTTGCGGCCCATTGACCGGTAACGACAAAATCCGCCTTGCCGCTGTTTACCATCAGGTTCAGCGGAACCATCGCAAACTGCGACCAGCCGCCGCCCTGCAAAAACAGCACTTTATAGTTTTCGGGAATGTTCATCAGCTCGCGAAGACAACTTTCCGCGGACTCGATGATTCCTTCAAAGATTTTAGATCGATGGGACATCTCCATAACTGACTGGCCGCTGCCCTGGTAATCTAACATTTCTTCTGCCGCACGGCGCAAAACCGCTTCCGGCAGGACGGAAGGACCCGCAGAAAAGTTATACACGCGTTTCATAAATGAACCTCCAATTGGTTTATAAAATAGTATTTTAATTATAGCCCTTTCCAAAAATCAAGTCAATTCCCTGCCATTTAAAAAGCGTTTGCCATATTGCCCGTATTTTCCCGGCCAAATCGGTGTTTTTCCGGCATATATTCCTGTTCGTTCTCCTCCTCACCTCCCGTTTCCTTTTCATTTCTTGCTTTTTTTGTTATACTAAAGAAAAAATCAGGTTTCATGCCGTTCCCGCAGAGAAAAAAAGGGAATGCCGGGCCAGGATAAATGCCCGCAGTCTCTCGATTTCAAAGCCCGGGAACGGTGACTGATCTTCAAAAAGGAGTGCTTGACATGAAAAGGCTGATCTTGCTGTTACCCGCCGCCGGGCTGATCTGGTACCTGTGGCCCGGCAGTGTCGGCATTTGGAATATCGGGAATTACCTCGGTATCGGGCTGTGCGTCTTTCTTCTTTTGTGGGGCGGATTTGCGCCGCTGCTGAAACGCCGCGCCGAAGCTGCCGGACATCTAAAAACATACCGCACCGGCACACGGATTCTGTCCGGTCTGCTGGCCGCCGGATTTTTATGGGCTGGGGTTCTGACAGTGCAGATGATCCTTGCCGCAAACTACACGCCCCCGGCCAGCACCCCGGCCATCGTGCTGGGCAGCCAGGTTCGGGGGGACGAGCCCAGCCTTGACCTTTGGGCGCGCATCGGCGCGGCGGAACGCTACCTGAAAGAAAATCCCGAAGCCATGTGTGTCGCGAGCGGCGGGCAGGGCGAGGGAGAAAACCGCAGCGAAGCCGAGGTGATCCGCGAAAAGCTGGTTGAGCGCGGTATTTCGGCCGACCGGATTCTGCTGGAGGACCGCTCTGAAAGCACGGAGGAAAACATTCGGTATTCCAAAGAGCTGCTGGACAAGCACAACCTTGGTTTTAACGCAGCGATCGTGACCGATGAATACCATCAGCTGCGCGCCTCGTGGCTGGCCAAGCGGCAGGGGCTGACCCCCTATGCCGTGAGCGCCGAAAGCCCACGCAATATCTTATCTGCCATGTACACCCGCGAGCTGCTTGCGCTCACCGCGACGCTGCTGCAGAGCTAAAGAACGATCGGCACATTGGCAAAGAAGTTTCGGCAAACGACTCGCTTTTTCGGAACAGTTGCGCGGTTTACGGACTTCCCCAAATCATGTATAATAGGAATAGAAAGAAACCGTTCTTCCCCCGCCTTTGGCGGGGGAAGAACTAAAATATCCTTTTGATAGTACGGCTACAAAAAGAATATACAGGAGGCGGCATTATGGCGGAACAGCTTCTTATCCGGGGCGCCCGGATTGTAAGCCCTGCGGACGGAATCGACCTCATCGGCGATCTTTTGGTACGGGACGGTGTCATCGCGGAAATCGGCGAGCACCTTTCGGCACAGGGCGCAAGAGTGATCGAAGCGGGCGAACTGACAGCAGCCCCCGGACTGGTGGACATGCATGTTCACCTGCGCGACCCGGGCTTTACGCAGAAGGAGGACATCCAGAGCGGATGCCGCGCAGCGGCAGCGGGCGGCGTCACGAGCCTTCTGGCAATGCCGAACACCAACCCCGTGACCGACACGCCCGAAGTAGCCCGGGACATTCTCGCCCGCGCGGAGCACGCCGATGCGCGCGTATATGTAACCGCCGCAATCACCACGGGCCTGAAAAGCGAAGTGCTGACCGACATGGCCGCGCTGAAAGCGGCGGGCGTTACCGCCGTTTCAGATGACGGGCGGCCCGTGACCGACACCCGCCTGATGGCCGAAGGAATGAAGCAGGCGGCGCGGCTGGGCCTGCGGGTCGTTTCCCATTGCGAGGATTTATATCTGGCTGCCGGGGGCCTGATGAATGAGGGCGAAATCAGCCGACAGCTCGGCGTGCCGGGCATCCCCGCCGCCGCCGAGGAATGCGGCACCGCGCGGGACATTACGCTGGCCGAATCATATGGAGTGCCGATTCACATCTGCCACGTGAGCACAGCGATCGCCGCCGCGATGATCCGCGACGCAAAACGCCGCGGCGTGCAGGTAACCGCGGAAACCGCCCCGCATTATTTTTCTCTGACGGAGCAGGCGCTGCTTTCTAAAAACGGCGATTGCCGGATGAACCCGCCCCTGCGCACCGAACACGATCTGCTCGCGATCCGCGAAGCGCTGCGCGACGGCACACTCGACGCGATCGCAACCGACCACGCGCCGCACACACCGGCGGAAAAAGCGGATTTTCTCACCGCGCCGAACGGCTCGATCGGCATGGAAACCTCGCTCGCCGTGGGCATCACCTATCTGGTCAACACCGGCTGCCTAACACTTGCGCAGCTGATTGAAAAAATGTCGGTCATCCCGGCAAGGATTCTCGGAATCCCCGGCGGCACGCTGAAACAGGGCGCGCCGGCGGATATCGTCCTGTTCAGCGAAAGCGAGCGCTGGACGGTGGACCCCGCGAAGCTGCACGGAAAAAGCCGCAATACCCCCTTTGCCGGGTTGGAGCTTTCCGGCAAGGTCAAATATACCGTATGCCGCGGTAGCGTCGTCTACCGGGAGGCGTAACGGACACAACGCAGAGCCGCCCGGAATTTCCTTGAAACTCAAACAGGTCTCCCTCGTCATTCGGCGGGGGAGACCGAAAAAAGCGGCCTCACAGCCGACGGCATTTTAAATTGGAGGAGGAGCCTTATGTCACTGGACACGCTGATTGAAAAGATCATCGAAAAGCAAAACCCTACCGTTGCGGGACTGGACCCCAAGCTGGAGTATATTCCCCGCTTTCTTCGGGAAGAATCCTACGCGAAATACGGCAAAACATTGGAGGGCGCAGCCGACGCGGTGCTGCGCTTTAACTGCGCTCTGATCGACGAGCTGGCCCCCATTGTGCCTGCGATCAAGCCCCAGTGCGCCTACTATGAAGCGCTCGGCTGGCCGGGAATGCGCGCGCTGGCCGAAACGATGGATTACGCCCGCGAACGGGGACTGTTCGTCATCACCGACGGCAAGCGCAACGATATCGGCACCACCATGGAGGCGTACGCCAACGCGCACCTGGGCAAAACAGATGTGGACGGCGAGCGGCTGACCACCTTTGCGGGCGACGCGCTGACGGTGAACGCATACCTCGGCTCCGACGGAATCAAGCCCCTGCTTGGTTTATGTAAACAAGAGGATAAGGGCATTTTTGTCCTTGTGAAAACCTCGAACCCCTCCTCCGGCGAGCTGCAGGATCAGCAGCTGAAAAACGGAAAATCCGTCTATTACCAGATGGGCGTGATGTGCGAACAGTGGGGCGAGCTGCTGCCCGGCGCATATGTGTATTCGGGCGTCGGCGCGGTAGTGGGCGCCACCTACCCCGAACAGCTGCGCGAGCTGCGCATTGAATTCCCCCACACGTTCTTCCTTGTACCGGGCTACGGCGCACAGGGAGGCGGCGCGGACGACGTAGCCCCGGCCTTCGACGCCTCGGGCCTCGGCGCGGTGATCAACGCTTCCCGCAGCATTCTGTGCGCGTGGCAGAAGGAAAACGCCCCCGAACAGGAGTTCGCAAAGGCCGCCGCAAGGGAAGCCGTACGCATGCGTGACGCGATTACCACAAGAATCGGGAGGATCGGATAACGCCTATGAAATATGATACGATGCAGTGCGAAATCATCTACCGCAAGCAGCCCGCGCCGGGAATCCACGACTGGATTGTGGATGCGGAGGACTTTGCCCACGCGGCAAAGCCGGGGCAGTTCGTGCATGTGCTGGTGCCGGGCAAAACCCTGCGCCGCCCCATCTCGATCTGCGACATCGACGCGGAGAACGGCACCCTGCGCCTGGTCTTTCAGGAGCGCGGCGAAGGTACCGCGATGCTGGGGCAAAAGCGCCTGGGCGACTTTGTCGACCTGCTGGCCCCGCTGGGCAACGGCTTTGAACTCGGCGACACCAGCCGCCGGGCGCTGTTCGTCGGCGGCGGGATCGGTGTGCCCCCGCTGCTCGCGGCGGCAAGACCATTCGGTCAAAATGCCACAGTAATCCTCGGCTTTCGCAATCAGGAATCGGTGATTCTGGCGCGCGACTTTGCGCTGGCGGGCTGTCGGGTATTCATCGCGACGGACGACGGGAGCATGGGCTTCCACGGTACGGTAGCGGACTGCGCGCGCCAGTACGCGGCGGAAACCGACGTTCTCTTTGCCTGCGGCCCGAAGCCGATGCTGAAAGCGCTCGGCGCTCTGGCGGAGGAACAGAATATCCCCGCCCAGTTTTCGCTGGAGGAGCGCATGGCCTGCGGTGTGGGCGCGTGCCTTGGCTGCGCCTGCAAAATCCTGCGCGACGGCAAAGAAGTCTATGGCCATGTCTGTAAGGACGGCCCCGTCTTTGACAGCCGCAGTATTGTTTGGGAGGAATAACGCATGGCAGATTTGAAAGTAACCGTTGCCGGGGTGGAATTCCAGAATCCGCTGATCGCGGCCTCCGGCACCTTTGGCTTCGGCCACGAATACCTGGAGTTTTTCCCGCTCTCCACGCTCGGCGGCATCTCCTGCAAGGGGATCACACTAAAAGAACGCGCGGGCAATCCCCCGCCGCGCATTGCGGAAACGCCCGGCGGCATGCTCAACGCGGTTGGACTGCAGAATCCCGGCGTCGACACCTTTATGGAAAAGGATCTGCCGTGGCTCTCTCAGCAGGGAACGCGGATTATCGCCAATATTGCGGGCAACACCCCGGCGGAATACTGCGAAATGGCGGAGCGCCTTTCCGACACCGCCGTTGATATGATCGAGCTGAACATCTCCTGCCCGAACGTAAAACAGGGCGGCGTGCACTTCGGCACCTCCTGCGCCGGAGTGGAGGACATCACCGCGCAGGTGCGCAGGTTCTGCAAAAAGCCGCTGATGGTGAAGCTTTCCCCGAACGTTGCGGATATCGGCGACATCGCCGCCGCGGCCGAAAGTGCCGGAGCCGACGCGATTTCTTTGATCAACACGCTGACCGGAATGCGCATCGACATCAAAACCCGCAGGCCCATCCTGCACAACAACACGGGCGGGCTTTCCGGCCCGGCAGTGTTCCCGGTCGCCGTGCGCATGGTTTGGCAGGCCGCCGCAAGGGTGAACATCCCGGTGGTCGGCATGGGCGGCATCTCCACCTGGCAGGACGCGGTCGAAATGCTGTTGGCGGGCGCTACCGCGCTGCAGATCGGCACCGTGTTTTTCAGTGATCCAAAAGCGCCCCTGCATATTTTGAAGGGGCTGAACGAATATATGCAGCAGAACGGAATTTCTTCCGTAACGGAATTGACCGGCGGCATCATGCCCTGGTGACGACAAAGAAAGGGAGCAGTGAATGACCAGAGTGATCTTGATCCGCCATTGTGAGGCGGAAGGAAATGTAAAACAGATTTTTCAGGGGCACACGGATGCTCCAATTACCGAAAACGGGCGCCGTCAGCTGGAACTGCTGGCACTGCGCCTGCGCAACACCAAAATCGATGTGCTGTATTCCAGCCCGCTGGTGCGCGCGTATGAAACGGCTGTGGCGATCAACCAATACCACAACCTGCCCATTTTGCAGGAGCAGGGGCTGATGGAACTGGACGGCGGCGAATGGGAGGGCATTCCGTGGACGGACCTGCCCGAGAAATTCCCCGAAATGGCGGAAATCTGGTGGACGGCGCCGTACGAGTTCGTTTCTGAGCAGGGAGAAAGCATGCGGCAGATTTACGACCGCATCTGGGACACCGTGATGCGTCTGGTTCAGGAAAACCCCGGCAAAACGATCGCTGTGACCAGCCACGGCTGCGCCATCCGCAATTTTCTCTGCCGCGCCGCGGGATGGCCGATCGAACAGCTCAACGATATGGACTGGAGCGATAACACCGCGGTGAGCATTGTCGACTTTGACGAGGAGCGGAACGCCATCATCCGTCTGAAAAATGATGCTTCCCACCTGACCGGAGAGCCCACTTGCGCCGCTCCCCGCGACTGGACGCGGAAGAACTGACGATTGATAACTGGGCCGGGCAATTTTCCCGCGCCTTTGGCAAGAGAGAATAGCGGCTTTGTGATACGCTTTTCAAAGACAGATTTTGATTTCAAACGGGAGGGCCTGCGATGAAGATACTGGCAGTAGATTTGGGCAAGGCGCGCACCGGCCTTGCGATATGCGACGAGGGCGAGCTTCTGGCCAGCCCGCTTGCGGTGGTGCAGGAGCACAGCCCGGATCGCCTGTGCCAGGCCATAGCGGAAGCCGCGCAGGCACAGAAAGCAAAGCTGCTGGTGGTGGGCCTGCCGCGCAACATGGACGGCAGCGAAGGAGAAAGCGCCCAAAACGCCCGCGCGTTTGGGGCCAGGCTCGAGCAGGAAAGCGGCATTCCCGTTACCTTTTGCGACGAGCGCGGAACCACCATCACAGCGCACAATTACCTGAACGCGACCGACACGCGCGGCAAACGCCGCAAGGCCGTGGTAGACGCTGTGGCTGCTACCATCATTCTGGAGAATTACCTTACGTACCGTAAAAACCGGCGGACGGAGCCCGCCGACCCGCCGCAGGGCGGATGAAGCCCCTGTATACCATATCATTTGGCACCTTATTTCGGCCAGTCAGGCCCGAAGTAAGGTGTTTTTCATTTTAAATAAAGAGCGGGGCGTTCTGCGCCCTGATTGGCATCATACAGCCATATTCCGCATAAAAATATTTTTTGAAACCTGCTTGACAATCAATTAAGACAAATGTAGAATACGCATAAAGACATTTGTAGAATTTGGAGGCACAGCTATGGGCGTGGTAAAAAGGCTCCCTGATGCGGAATTTGAAATTATGAAAGTGGTTTGGGCCAACCAGCCGCCCATCACGACCGGAATGGTTATGGAACAGCTGGGGAAAGAGAAAGAATGGAAAGCGCAGACCATCCTGACGCTCATGCTTCGATTGGTGGAACGCGGCTTTCTCCGCACGGAAAAGAACGGGAAAGAGCGTACTTATTTTCCCCTGATCAGCAAGAAAGAATATCTGAAATTTGAAACCGGAGATTTTATGGAACGCTTTCACGGGAACTCGTTTACCAGCCTGGTTACCGCGCTGTATGACGGCAAGAAGCTGAAGGAAAGCGATCTTGACCAGCTGGAAGAGTGGCTGAAAGAAAAGAGGGATTGATATGCGGGCTTTTCTGACCACTTTACTGCAATGCTCCCTTTCCATGACGCTGGTAACGCTCGCCTATGCGGCGGTGCTTCCTCTTTTATCAAAACGGTACGCCGCAAAATGGCGGTATCTGATCTGGCTGGTCATCGCAGTGGGATGGGTCATCCCTTTCCGCCCGCAGTTTGACCTGTTCCCCGTGCAGGAAACGCCGATCCCCGTGAACCCCGGGCCGCTGATTCCGCCGTTCGGCGGGTTCCTCCCACCC
>NZ_CBYL010000036.1 GCF_000577335.1 Faecalispora jeddahensis
ACACATCACCCCGCCTGTTCTTAAGCCAAAAAGCAGCAGCCCCCACATCGGGAGCCACCTGTTTTATCGTCTGGACCACCTTACGGGATTTTATGATTCCACCGGGTAGTTCCTCAATTTCAACCTTTTCTTCGAGGTACTCGTAGCCCTTGGCACGTTTCAGCAGGGCGTTTTCAACTTCGATGTCAACGACTTCCTTGCCCTTTTTTAAGGACTCGGAAATCTCGGGGTACTTTTTCTTCCAATCGTACAACGTGGCGGTGTTGATGCCGCAATTGTGCGCGATCTGCTCATCGGTCAGGCCGTCTCTTGCCCAGGCTTCCAGCAGAAGTTTCCCGTCCGGAGTCAGCCACTTTTGATACTTGCCCTTCGCCACATCTTCCACCACCTCGCTCTACCTGATATAAACACCTTGGCAGCATGCAGTACGGCACACCTGCCTTGCGGTAATCGTTCCATGGGCAATTGATGCAGTGCACGCTGCTCACCTCCAAATAAAAAGGACGGCCCGGAATGGGTCGCCCTGAGGTATTAAAGTTTGCCCGGCGTACTGGGCTTGGGTACATACGCCCCGGATATAACGGTTCAATAACCGTTGGTACACCATAGAGGAATCGAACCTCCGCTAACGGGTTAAAAGCCCGCTACTCTGCCGTTGAGTTAATGGTGCATATATGCCCCGGGCGTAATACCACGGGGCAAAAAGAAAGGATGCCAGAATGAACCTTGTATACGCTTTATAACTTCCTACTTTTTAGTATATCAGAACCAACCGAACAGAACGAACAAAATGTATTATTTTGGAAAATTTCTTGAATAACACATTCTAACGGCGTCAGGAGATTCGCCCATACGTCTTCCGGCTTGGACCCATGTGAGGTTTTGCTTAATATACAATTCAACAATTGTTTTTAATCGCACATCCTCCAAGCTGTCTATGAAGCTGTCGATCTCGCTTTTCTGCTGAGTAAGTAATTTTATCTCCCTAAGTGTTTTATCGTCCTTTCGCAGTCCGTGAATTGATATCGGGTGGCACGTGAACGGATACTCGTCGGATGATCCGGTCACTGTATCTGTTACGATGGTGGAGGTCAATAATTTTAACCGAACTGCAATGTCGTGATATTTCTCAAGCTCTTCGCGTGTCATTCGCTACCTCCTTTTCCGTTTCTCCATCTGCTCATAATCCTCATGCGGATATCCCAGCCCCATCTGATCGCAGCGCCGGTCCACGTGCTGCCAAAAGATTTCATCGTCCTGGTGCTCAATGATGAGATTCCCGACGCGCTGGGATAATTCAAGATTCCGTTTAGCTCCGAACCCATACAGCTCGTTCAGGGCGACGGCAACCAGCTTAAACAGACGACGGCTCATGTTGTGGCTTTCTTCCTGAATATATTCGTCAACGGCCTTCAAAGACCGGTTAGAGATCTGCTGCCGGGGTGGGATATGGGCTTTCATGCGGATTCCTCCCAATTCCAGATGCGTTGCTTACCCTTTGCAGGAATAGGTGTATCAAGCATTTTTACATTTTGCAGCTCCCATGCGTACCGACCGGGGGTCCAATCTCCGAAAAGGAGTTCTCGCTCACTTGGCTCATAGACACCTCGGTCTGTTTCAAGCCAACCGGGGGCTGTGCTGGGGAGGCCACGCCCACCATGTAGCACTATTTTATGGCAACCTACCAACTCGCCCGTTGCTATGACTGCGCCGAGCGGAAGATCCTTGAAATTTGTGAAAGGCGGAAGAATTCCCCTCTCTTTAAGGGCTTCTCTCATTTTGCAAACCGCATCGATGGGGACATCCCTGATTGCTTTGAATGGGCTTAGTGTTGCCGAATGTATTGCTATTGGTCCCCGATAGGACGTCGCCCAGCCCCGCGTTTCAAACTCTTTTGCTCCACAGGCAATCAAAGAAGCCCATGGCTGCCAAATTGTGATAACTTTCATACGGATAGCTCCTCGCTTATTTTTATTCTCCCATCTAAAATTCTCATAATCTTTTTGCATCTCTCGCAATCGCCCTGCTCAACCTCTTTTGACATACCGCCCAGCTCAACCCGTACCCGGCAGGTATCCTGATAAATTTCACGCCACCGTGCCGCCGTATCGTATGCTCGCAGCAGCTCGCGCTTTTCAGATTGCGCTTGTTCCCGGGTAATTGTCCCGGTACGGTAGCTGGCATACAGGCACCGGAACGAAAGGAACAGGAGCTGCTCGGGCTGAGTAAGGCTGGACGGGAGAGAATCGTTGTGCATCGCGGCACGCTCAATCTGCTCAGGGGTCATACTGGTCGCGCTCATAGCTTAAATTCTCCAAGGCCAAGATACCACTCTAAAACCCGAACGGCTGATTCCCACCCATGGCATACCTCACAGAAATATCCCTGTTCCCGGAGTTCTCCGAGCCACCAGTCTTGTTCGGGAGAAGTACGGCCCGTGTCATCCTTCATTTCAATACGCAGACCGTGATACCTTCCATGGGGAACGGGAAGGTCCAAATCAGGCACGCCGGGTTTCAAGCCCTCGTCTTGCAGGTGCTTTGCCTCTATCGGGTCGCGTCTGCCACCATTCGGCACAGCATGCAGCAGCTTCAGATCGGGATACTGTGCCCGGTGAGCTAAGGACCAGCGTATCACATTGACTTGATGCTGATGCTCGTTCGCGGGGTGAGCATATAGCTTAATCATCTGTTTCATGACGCGCCCTCCAAAACTCCACAAATGCAATCGCCTTACTGGTGCTACGGTCTTTTTCGCGCCCTTGACGGACGGTATACCCGTTCCGGGCGAGGATGACGATCACAGACTCGCGGTCGTCGGGCTTGGCAATGTGTATGCGTTCTTTACTCACGCCGATCGCCTCCCCAATATTTGTTCCGGGGTTTTGCCTTGGTTCAGCCAAGACTTTATAGTGTTATATTTGATTCCGGTTTTTTCGCTCCATTCCATAGCGGTCAGTGTAACGCCTTGATAAGTAATTTTAAGAGTAGTCCTTCGATTTTTTGATTGCTCTGAATTTGAAATCCATTGGCAGTTATCAGGTTCATAATTCCCGTTTACATTCTTGCGGTCAATAGTGAGGTGCTTAGCATATCCATTTTCCATTGACCATCTGTAGAATGGCTCAAATTCATTCCATTCCGGGAAAATCGTAATTCCTCTACCACCATAATTGGGATAGTCTTTGCAAGACTTTCTGTTGCAGCGAGACTTCATAGAACACCAAATTTCATACAGCAGAGTACCAGACATCCCGTGCTTTCTGAGCCGCCTACTTGCTTTTTCCGCTTTGTTGCATCCGCAAGAAACAGTTGACCCATTTTGCAATAGTCTCCCACTGGTCACAATCTCTTTCCCACAATCGCAGCGGCAACGCCAAGTTGCACTTTTGTTATTATTGCTTCCTGCTCGTTCTATTACAGTTAACCGACCAAAGCGCTTTCCACTTAAATCTATCAGCCTTCCCATTACGCAACGCCTCTTTTCTTTTTGCCCGCAAACAACCTGTTCAAAATCTGACTTGCTTCGAATTTGTTAAGGTTGGAAGCGTCGAACCCTTTGAGTCGTTTTTGAATTATTGAAAGCTGCTTTTCACTCGCTGGCGAATTGGCCCATCTCTTAGCACGAGTGAGGTTCCAGATGTACTCAGAGTCGGAACAATTGTGCTGCAAATCGATAAACACCAAATCAATCGCTTGCTGCATATTCATTTTTCTGCCGTTGTAAACCGTCATTCCAAGTTCATCTTGAGCAGGGATGACGATTTTTTTATCAGGAATAGAAATAGTCATATCTCCATTCGGCAGCTGAAAGAAATTAATATCGTGCAGGTTATACTTTTGGGTCTGAGCCCACAAATCAACAACTTTCCAGTTGCGAACCCAGCTTTCAGGGCAATCGGATGCAGCAATGGCTTTCTCCGGCAATTCAAATAACAATCCCTCAATTTCTGATATTTTGCGCTCTGGAATGTCATCAACACTAATGCCAAGCAAAGAGGGAGCGGTACAAAGTGACCTCGTGTTTGTGACGCCAACGCAATCAATCAAATTGAGCTGCTTCTTTCCAGGGGAAAGCCTCAATCCTCGCCCGACAAGCTGAGTGTACAAAGAATCCGATTTTGTTGGTCTGGCGACTATGATTGTTTCAACCAGAGGGAGATCGGTTCCCTCCAAGAACACGTTGACGGATACAATGCAGGGTATCTGACCATCGGTGAACGCTTGAATAATGCTCGCCCGGTCCTTAGTCTCTCCGGTCACTACCACGGCGCCCGGAATCTTTGCGGCGATGTCATTCGCGTGTTGAACCGATACAGCAAAGATCAGTGTTGCACCCGTTGCCATTGTGCGGTATATTTCGGCGATTGCGTCCGCGGTACCGTCCATCGCCTTTTCGAGCTCACCCGGGGCATAATCACCGCCGCGGGAATGGACGCCTCGCAAGTCGTACCCGATATTCACCCGCCGGCAGTAGATGTCAGATAGGTATCCGTTTTTGATACCCCATTTGAGATCGCGCTGAAAGATGATGTCGCTGTATACGTCATTCAGTCGGACGTTGTCGCTCCTGTTGGGAGTTGCGGTAAAACCGAGAAGCAGACGTGGAGTGAAGTAATCAAATATCCTGCGGTACGTTCTCGCACTGCTATGATGCGCCTCATCACATACGATGATGTCGAATTCATCAGGCGCAAATCGTTCCAAGCGGTGCGTCATGGTCTGGACTGACGCGGAAACAACCTCGTCCATTGGACGTGCATATTCTCCAGCCATTTCAACTCCAGTCAGGCAATCAAAATATTTCAGCGGCTGACGTACCAACTCTTCGCGGTGCGAGAGAATCAGCATTTTGCCTTTTCGTTGGATATTTGCAAACGTAACAGTCTTTCCGAGCCCAGTTGCCATCTGGATCAGATAGGCTCCGGGGTCTATGTTGTTGATGATTTCAGTGCATTCGCGCTGATAATCACGCGGCTTAATTTCTTTCAAGGATTTATAACCTCCTTTTGTGGGACTTTTTATTGACTTGTGGGACACTGTGGGACAGCTTGTCCCACAAAATAATCCAGTATTCATGCGGGTTTGCGAAGTGTTGTGGGACTGTGGGACAGATTTGCACATTTTCTTTTACGCGTGAGAAGTATATACTCACCCTCATAATTAGCAGGGTATACACTCTCTATATAAGGGATATGTTTTTGCGTCCCACTTGTCCCACAGTCCCACACCCCAGCATTCATGCGGGTTTGCGGGGTTTTACTGTGTGGGACATGTCCCACACAATCAAAGCGGAGCATCGTCAAATGGTAAGTCGTCTGCAGCCGTAACAGCCTCCTGCGCCCCGTCAATCATCGGCATTTTCAGAGCTATGCACTCCACGTTCACACCGTTGATGCGTTTTCCTCGGGTGTTATTTCTGCCTCTGGTCAGGATCAGATTGTTCTCTCGCAAAAAGCTCAGTAGGGCTGTTGCAGAGAATCCCGCATCCTCTACCGCACGTCGGAACGTAGAATTGATTATATAAGCAATATCTCTGCCGGTTTTAACCGTGCCGTCAATCTCGTCCTCAATGACACCATAAATATCCCCTTGCTTAGCATCAATACTGAATTTATTACTGTTTTGCGCCACCCAGTCGCACATGTACTGATATCCGCGACTGCCAGAAGAAACAGCAGCCCGAGAAGCAAGAAATTTGGAGAGATCATCCACAGTCAGGGCACGATCGTCTTGAAAAATCCATTTTGTTGCCAGCCAGTCCGCCGTTATGATGACGGCCGCGGCCATAGCCTGCTTTTCAGTTGTGTCGTTTTCGGTGAATCTTTTAAAGTACTCCTTGTACAGTTGCGCAGCAAGTTCGGTGTTTGCATCATTTTCATACAGCTTCAGAACAAATTCGCGGCCCGCATGGCCGTAATTCTTTTTGACGATGCTGCTTACGGTATGGCCGTCTTCAATGATTTTATCCGCAGATTTGCATTCTATCTCAATGACGCGGTTCACGGCGCCCGCGCCAGCTCCTGCACTCGTTATGGGCGTTTCGCCGGTCGTAAGGATGGTGTTGGCCCATGTAGGAGTTCGCTCTACGCCGCCCGTTTTCGTGCCCCTCGTGCGGCCTACGCCCTCGGCCAGCGAGTAGACGTCAAACATCAGTTTGCCGCGCGCATCCCGAGCGAGCTGCAGTTCATCAACCATCAGAGGCAGATTGTTTAAGAATGATGCCAGTTTTTCGCGGCCGACCACAGTGCTGTTAAAAGTCTGTATGTACCGGCCCATTTCGGGATTTCCCCAGACAGACGCGGCCAACATAAGCGCGACGGTTTTACCGGTACCGGACTCGCCGCCCCACAGGTGAACAAAGAAAGGGAGGGCGCCTACCGGTGCGACCAGGACTGAAGCAAACGAGGCAGCCAGCACAATACGAGCCATGACATTACCGCGGCGGATCTGCTGCGCCAGGGTAAGCCAAGTTTTTCGGCTGCCTACACTTTTGATGCTCTCGAACGTTGCGCGAAAATTCGCATCACCGTCAAAAATTAGGCCATCAACATAAGGGGAAAAGCCCTCTCCGTCGATGTATCCCAACCGGGAGACACTCTTTTTCTCCGGGATTTTGTCATAGTTGAGATTCTCTACGTCTGAAATATACTTGACCAGTGCCTTTGCATTTTCGCTTGTCACGGCGACGCCTTGATCTGCAAGGGACAGGATGCTGTTATTGCTCGCCAGCGTCTTTTTGTCCGCAATCAGTTCCCGCCACCGCTTGCCTTTGGAATAAGCGATCTTGAGTTTTTCAGCGCCGGTATCGATATTAACAAGCCGTTCCACCGGCATAATCGGGTGACAACAGGCGACCTCTTCGCCGAACGGCCCGTTGCTGCGGGATATCCCGAGGTCGTCTGCCTGCCATTCCCCGGCGTCCAGCTCGATCGGCTGATTTTGAAAGTTGGTGCTGTTCTCGACGTAGATTTCTGACGAGCTGCGCTTCAGGCTTTTCACATACTCATTAAAAAGCTTTTTGAAATTCAATACTCCAACCTGACGGGCTTGAAGTGACATAATGGTCAGCTGACGTTCCATCTGAAACGGATTCTCATGGTAGGAGTACACCTCTTCGTATGGGGAAGTGCTGTCGAAAAAGTCCTCTTGGGTGTACTTTGGCGGGGGTGCGGTGAGTTTTGGTTTGTCGGTTTGCTTGTCCGTGCCCGTCACCTCCAATGATGATTTTCGAAAAAGTAATTATCCAGATAATCTAGCCGCCCCAGCAGCGCCGCATATTCACCCCATAACGGGCTATCTGGCGGCGGTTTTGGCATGGAGCGAATCAGGTACGCCTCATGGCATTTTGCATCATACTCCGCGCGGTAGACGTTAAGAGCCGCCTGCTCCTTGCGCTGTTTCTCAATCCACTCGTTCACGGCGCGCCGGTCGGGTTTTTCCGTGGACAGCCCCAGCCTAAAATCGTTGTCCAGCCGGATTGCGGCCTGCCGTGCGTTAAGGCGGAACAGCTTGGCTACAAAGTCAATCACTGTACCGCCCTCGTCACACACCCAGCAGTACCAGCCGCGGGAGCCGGGATAAACCTTTAGGGATGGTTTGCGGTCATCGTGGAACGGGCAGAGCATTACACCGCGGGAGACTTCAAAGCCGTACCGTTCCGCAACGGCTTGCATGGGGAGGATTTCCTTGATGCGTGAAAAAATATCGCCATACATTTTAGGTCAGCGCCTTTTCGAGGCGCTCGATTTTTCCGCGCAGCCGCCGGTTTTCGGTGTTTATCTTGATAATCTCGTCAGTCAGACGCTCGGCGATAGAATTGCGGTTATAGCAGGCCGCGGGAACAACCTCGCAGAGATAAACCGGCCTTTTGCTATCGGTGAATGTACTTTCGGTCTGTTCTATCTGAAGAATAATCGCCGCGGAATCCCTGATCTGTTCCAAAGAATACAAAGAAAATCTGCTGTCGGGATGTGTTTTAACCATGGTTTACTCCTCCTTTTAAAATGGCAAGTCGTCGTCCGTGGGAATCTCTTGGAAATCCCCCGGGCTGGGGTTAATATCAGGAGCCGAGGCGGTGTAAGGCTGATAACTGCGTCCCTGTGCCGTTTCGGTGTTATCCGATTTACTGCCACAGAAACTTACTTTATCCGCCACGATTTCAAAAGCCTTACGCTTGTTTCCGTCCTTGTCCTGATAGCTGCGAGTTTGAATCGAGCCCTGAACTGCAATTAACTGTCCTTTGCGGAAGTACTTGCACACGAACTCCGCAGTGGAACGCCACGCGACAATATCGATAAAATCTGCCTGACGCTCTGCACCGGCCTTTTGATAATCACGGTCAACCGCAATCGTGAAGCTGGTGACGGCAATGTCACTGGTAGTGTGACGAAGTTCAGGGTCAGCAACCAGGCGGCCCATAAGTACGGAGGCGTTTAGCATGTGGCGGCCTCCTGTTCCCGTGCCTCTTCAATCAAGCAAGCCGCGGCTGCTTTTACTGTGTCGGGTGATGCATGTGGGTAAGCCCTGCGGATTGCGATTTTCAGCGCCTTTTTCAGCGTGGCGTTTTCAGTACCAGCCTGTACTAACAAATCACAATCATGTTTCCAATCCTCTTTCATTCTGATATAAGCATTTCGCCATTCCTCTGATTCTGCTTTCAGCCGTTCCACCTCTGCGACCAGCGCGGGAATATCGGTGCGGGCGTGGGCGATAAAATCAGCGTTACCTTTTGCGTCCTCTCCAAAAAACAGCGCATGCCCGTTTGCGTCTGTTATCAGAGCAGATATTCCAACTTTCCACGGCCCCGGCGTTGCCGCCTGCTCCCGTGCCTTAATCTCTGCAAGATATTCAGTATCCATCATTTTCCCTCCTGTTCCGGCTTGCGGGCGTAGGCAAGCCATGTGCGCCCATAATCTGCAAAGTATAGATACATTACAGCATCATTCCATTGGCGTAGTGCTACACGGTTTCCGTCGATGATGCGCCATCCCGGTGTCCACTTAATTTCGTGACCAGGTATTCCGCACACCCAAACCGGCTCATCATCCATCTGCCGCAACTGGTCCAGAGTCAGCGGCTTGTTTTCCGGGGCGGGGCGGCGGTTCAACTTTTCTTCCAATGCTTCTATGGCTTCATCCACATCTGACGGCCAAAGTGTTTTATAAGGCATTCCGCGCCGCACCGCGCGCAACCGGTTGGTTTTAATTCATCCATCACGCGCCCTCCCGATACTCAACAATTTCACTCAACACAGCGGTTTCCGCGCAGTAATCGCACTGCTCGCAGCGTTCTGCCTTGATCTCTCCGCGCTTGATCGCGGCGAATCGGGGCGCTTCGTGCTTTACGATGTCAAGGCAATAATCCAGCCGTTCCGGAGCGATCTGGCCAATCTGCAAGCGGGTCGTTTTTTGCTTCGTGGCGGCCGCAATCATAAATGGTAGCGTGTCGCCGGTATTCTGCCGAACGATTTCTCGATATATGGCTCCTTGGAAATCATAGCCCCAGTTCATCCAGTACGGGCAGCGGTGCCCCTCAGCGTCGTTCCATGCGTCTTCCAAGTCTTTCATGATCTTGAGGTCGACGATCGCCCGCCCGGGGTGGAAACTGTCCACCTTAATTTTAAAAGGCACGCCCGCAATCTCGCCGATCATGATGACCTGCTTCTGGCCGGCCATGTACCGCATGAACATTTCGTCACGTTCAATGCGCTGGATGATCTGCTCTGCCTGCACATAGTCTGATTTCAGGCCGCCGTCCTTTTTAAACAGTGCTGGGTGCTTTGCTTTGAAAACATCGAGTGTTCCCTCGAAATAAGCGTCTACGAATGACCCGACCAGCAGCGCCGTGGTTTCTTCCTGCCGGTATTCGCCGCGGATTTCAGCGAGCGCGGCAGCAGGGCAAGCAAGGAAGGATTTGAACTGCGATGCCCCCATGTAGGCGAGCTGGTTTTCGGGGGAGAAGTAGTTTTCGGCGGTTAAAATCACAGCAACTCGCCATCCTCTCCGGCCGGGGCGGGCTGTTCCGGGGGTTCCGATGCTTCTGGTGCCAGAGGGTTGACCGGCTGTTCGGCCTTTTCTCTCTCTGCTCGTTTCTGAGCGCACTCGGAGCAAAGCGGCTTGCCATATTTTTGCGCGGTATAATCCGCCATGGCCGGAGCCGTGTATTTCCCGAACGGCTGAATATCTTTGCCACAATCAGCACAAACGGGTTTTTCCGGGGCCTTGATGTCCGGTTTATATGGCCTAATGCGGAGTGCGTCGACGACATCGCCAAAAGCTTTGACTTGTGCTACAAAAATCTGAATAGTGCAGCCGCGCCAGTCTTCAATGTACGGGGTTTTGTAGATTTTGCTGATTACCTTTGCATTCGTGACATTCAGCACCATAGGTTTTATGTCGCGCTCCATAAAGTGAACAACGGTGCATTCTTCCTTTTTCCCGTCAGAGCCGATGACCGTCTCTTCCCCGACAGATTTTATTGTGGCGATCAGATCCTGCCCCGGTTCGAGCGCATACGCGCCAAGGTAATCCGGGTTCTGGAGCTTCTTCCAGTGGGTTTTATGTTCAGGCATACTGTCCTCCTTGTAAAATCTTGGCGGCGGTTTTGTCCGCCGCCATTCGTTTCCTCTTACGCCAAAATGATTACATCTTCCAGCAGCTGGCTCTTCAAGAAATCCTTAATTTCAAGGATCGCTTCATTTTTCCAAGCCGCACCGTCCGCCTCAAAGAGTGCTGCTGTTACGCCACGCTGTTCATCCTTGCGAACACGGAACACAAAGGCGCTCTCCGGCTGTTCGATCTCCGCGAATGTGCGGAAGGGACGCAGATAGACCGGATTCGGCACAGGAACGCTTTTCGCAAGAGAAACGCCACTCTTGGCTGTCACTCGCTGGGTAACACCATCGTCCTGCTGCTTTACGGCAGTATCATCCTGCACAGACCCAATGAATTCCAGCAGGCTTGCCGTGCTTTCACCCTGCACGAATAAGGACTGCAGGTTGATGATAAACTGCTCCACGCTCATAAACTGACCAAACGGGAATTTGCAGCCGTCAATAGTGGCAGACACAAGGGAATCGCGCTTCTTATCAGCGTTCAGCTCCTTGTAGAGCTTTACACAATTGTGACCAACAACGTGCACAATAAATTTTCCGGTGCCATTCAGGGCCGCATCATCTGCCTGACTTGTTATGTAGTCAACGACAGACGTAAGGGTACTAGTATCCAGGGCGGAAGCGGTAATGGCCCGCGGCAAGGCGGTCATGTCCTTATCAGTAAACTTTCGGCCGGAATAATCAATCTCGTGGGGCGCAGCTTGTTCCAGAATCCCGTTCAAAAAATCTCTTGTCATATCCATGTTGATAATCTCCTTTTCAATTTAAATTAAGCGTTTTTAACGATACGAAGGGCGGGCGGTTCGGCCTGTTCACTGCCGTTCATGTTCTGCTGACCGGGAACCTGCGGAACCATTTCGTAAGCCGTGGCTTCTTCACCCTCGCCAGTGAGGAACAGAGCAGTTGTAACCGGGTTTGTAGGCTCCAACTTAGATTTTGCAACCACATTCACGCTGATCTGCTGACGCTCAGTATCCGGGGTAAATTCTACCGTGAGAGTGAGGGTGCGCTTTTTGGTGGGGCTGGTGTTGACGTCCTGAATATTTTCAATGACTTTCGCCATTTCATAGTCAGCACGTTCCATAATGGCGCCGCGCGCCATTTCAAGGATTGACTTCTGATTTTTGTTGTCCATTCTATTTTTCCTCCGTTTCAATTTGTTCTACCGTGAAATACCCAACCGCTCTCCATCCACCAACTACAACCGTTCCGTGAATAGGATATTGTGAATCTTTGGTGTCAAAGTCAATTTCCGACGAAAGTAAAGCACCTCGAACCATTCCGTAAAGATCGAGATAGGCCGGCTCGTCCTCAAACGTTTTTTCAGAGCACAGTTTATTTCTACCGACATTTTGCATTATGACTTTGTATTTCACAGCTCCGTCACCTGCAATTCATCGTCGTTAGTGGTCCTCGTCGCTATGAATTGCAGCCCCTTGGCCTTGCACTTCGCGTACAGCGCTGCCCGGCTCTCGTCATCCAGACGCTCGGTACCGTCAATCAGGATAATCTGCAAACCGGACGGATTTGAGATAGCCACATCGACGCACAAATCCAGTTTTTCGCCATCCGAAAGGTTCGAGAGTGGTAGACCGCGCACCAGAGGAATACCGTTTTCGACCGTGAGCCCCTCGACCGGAATTTTTGCTTCTTTCAAAATTTGCCCCGGCAGTTTGCGGGCCAGTTCAATTTTTTCGGTGAGGGCATCGGATTGCACCTGTAATTCATCAACCTCTTTTTGGGTTTTCACCATTCGGTAATACTCGTTGAGGTGCTTTTTCATCGCCTCGGCGGTGTCAATTTCGGCCTGCAGGGCGGTGGCATCGGTCGGCTGCCGATCGGCGTATTCGTTGGCGACGCCAGTATCAGCATCCAGCCTGGCCTTGGCGACTTCATAATCAGCTTTGGCTACCGCGACCTTATCCTGCAACTTGGAATCCAGTGTGGTAAGCTTGTCCTCGGCGGCACGAATCTCGGCTTTCAGGCGCTCAATGGTCTTTTCCAAGCCCTCACGCTCGGCACTGATAGCATCTTTAGCGTTGCTGATCGCAATATCCCGATCGGCCTGAATACCGCGCAGTTTGTTATCGTAGCTATCCCGGAACATCTTGGCGCGCTGAATTTTGCCGTTCTCCTGCTGAATTTTATTCAACTCCTGATATTTCACGCCGGTGTCGTACGCCTCCCATTTTTCAGCATTGAAGCCGTCGGGAATGCTGGCGGCGATTTCCTCGGCCATTTTCCGCTTGAACAGCTTTTCGGAATTGATCTGCTGCCGGGTAAGATAGTAAACGCCATTCTCTGCCTGAATCTGATTGAGGACAGAGAGAATGTTCTGCTGCCAATCGACGCCCTTCGGGATCTCTCCGAACCATTCTTGGATGGTGCTCATATTCCATTTGTAATCGATTAGATTCAGAATAATCCGGTTCTGCTCGGCAATAGGTTTGCTGATAAATTCGACCGGGTTTAGCTGTAGCGGCGTGATGATATCATTCAGGAATGTTTGCGGCCGGGGAACGTTCAACCCGTTTTCTTTCAGGTTGAGGGAAGAAGTGTCGAGCCCGGCTTTCTGCCGCCGGTCAATGTGGAGGCCGGTATCCGTTTCGATGATGATTTCTGCCTCGTCCGCACCCTGTTTGACGATATAGTCCCGGTCGGAACGGTTGGTCAGAGCATATCGAATCGCGTCCAGTACTGATGATTTTCCGGTGCCCTTGCGACCAGTCAGCTCTACTGATTTGTCGGACAACTGAGTTTCGGACACGCCAAACGCGGTGCGAATCTTGATAAGACTGGTTTTCATCCCGCCGCCTCCATTTCCTCCAAATGAGCCCTCATTTCCATGATCTCGCGGTCAATGTTGGCTCGCTTCTCGTTATACCGCTTATCGATCAGTTCGATGTGAGACAGATCAATAAACCGGCAGCTGCGCAGCGCGGCCATGGTGGAGGCCTGCTCGTCCCTTACCTGATCGCGCCGCGCGGTAAGGGACTCGATAGCTCGCTTTATGTTCTCTTGCATCTTGACAAATCCTCTCTTTCAGATTAGTATGTGTGTAGAATATTTACTTGTGCGCCGCTTCCTGATGGCAGTCAGGGGCGGCCTTTTTCTTTGCCTTCGAGTGCATCTTGATTTCTCCTATGTTATGGGAATCATTTTAATGTGACTTCGAGTTTTTGTGTGCGCTGATGTTACGAAATGTCCTTTTTATGTCATGAAATCATGGTTTTGCCTGTGTACTGCCACTTGACATTCATAAATGCTTTTTGTTCAGGGCATCTTCCGTGATTTTAAAGCCCTTTCTGATCTGGCGCTTGATCCGGCGTATCTGGATATGCTGTACCAGCGCGACCAGGGCGAGGGCGGCGAATGATACTGCGAGGGCGGTTGTGATGGGCATGGGTTAATCCTCCTCTCCTATCGATTTGCTTTGAAAAATGCCTGAGCGAAGCCGGGCGGGGTGATTGCGCGAATGGCGGCCCTACGGGCAGTACCTGTAAATTGTGATACATAGCCTTTGTATTCTTCCGGGCATTTCGGGGCCGCCCACCGGGCAGCATGGCGATACTCTCTCTCTCTTGCAGTCCGGGGGGCTTTTCCATGACCGTGGGGCTTGGAAAATTGTAATACCCCCATAAATCGGTGGGTTTGTCCTGATCGGCACCGTACCACCATTGCCGTATTGTATGGCGCGGGATTCCAAGAAACTGCCTTAAGAAGCCAACCGGGTTTTCAAGGGCCCAGAATTTCAGGTTTCCGTCCATTCGGCTTTTCCAGATGATCTGTAAGCAAGCTTCGACAACTTTCATTCCGCCCTCAAAATCCCGCGGGCGGCTGCCTTTTGCAAGGCTAAACTCCGTACACGGCGGCGCTGCCAGTATGCCGTAAACATTTTCCGGCGGCTCATATGTAAGCACATCGTAGTCAGGTAAGGTTATCAATCTGACATCATACCCGGCATCCCGGTATGGCTTACTCCATGAGCCTGTCCCGCCGCAAAGGTCGAGGATTATCTTATCTTGGCTGATGGTGGTTCACTCCTTTCTGCCGGCGCTGGATTTCGCGGCGGATCTCTTTTAATCGAACTTTGATGCTCTGCTCTTTAATCTGCAGGTCGACAGCGCCGTTCTGTAAATCTGAAAGACTGACTTTTTTAAGCGCGGCTTTGTAATCAAGTATGCTGGTGATAGGAGCGTGCACTAAATTGGTATCCGTAATTACTACCTCCTTTCCGCCGGCCTTCGCCGGCGCTATTGCTTAAAAGTACGCTCGAGCTCAAAAATTGCCCACCGATGCACGGCCGCGGTGTCAGGGTCTTTTTTCTCAACCTTGTGTAGCAGATCATACAGACGATCAATGCGCTTTTGTTCTAATGGCATGGAAATGCTCCTTTCCGTCGGCCTGCGCCGGCACTATCACCCCCGCCGCTATGTACCGCTGCCTTAAATCACAGACCGGACAGACATAACCGGCAGGGCTTGTCCTAATGCTTACGATCCAGACCCGGTTGCAGTGGGTGCAGGTGGCGGTCATGAGGCAGGCCTTTCGTCGATCAAAAACGACTCGATCGGGATGCGCAACTTATTGGCGACCGCCCTAAGTTCCTGCAATCGAAATGTGCCGGGGCATTTAAGTCTTGCATATACCGTCGCGGGGCTCGTCCGCATTGAGAGTGCCAGGCCTTCCACCGTTGTGCCGGTCATTTCCATGCCGTATTTGATCTTAGCTATAATCGCCCGGTTCTGTGCTTCTTCTGCGGGGCGGCGGAGTTTAGGCATCCTCTCCCCTCCTTTCCATAATTTGCTGGCCGTTCACGGTCCCATTTATGGGACAATGGTTTTTTCACTGCTTGAAATGGGTAAATGTGATGGTATACTAGGATTACCCAACCTTGTTTGAGCAGTCATCACATACCGGCATATTTTCCCAGTTGAATTCTGGAAAATCGTGTGCCCATTCGATCGGATCTACGGAAAACTCTTTCCCGCATTCCGGGCATTTGGTAAAGATGCTGCCGGCGCCCAATTCGATTTCGAGGTTCTGCTCGGCATACTCGTCGCCGACGGTTAATTTTACATACATGGTTTCCCCTCCTTAAGCTGATTTTTCGCACACGCCGTATTTGACCGCCATTTCCTTGACGACTGCCAGATAAATTTCAATCAGCTTTTTATCATCGGCAATCACGTCGGTTTTGGTCAACTTGTCCCGCTTGGATTTGCAAATGCCCTCGTCAGCCATGCGGCGCCGCTTATTGGTCAACCGAGTTGCAAGGCTTGTACCGGCGCGGGCATCCACCAGCTTAAAAATCTCCGACTGCACTTCGCGGATATAATCGTTCCCGCCCATCTTCTGTGCGATCTTGACGATAAGGCCTCGTGCGTCCGGTCGCCAAGAATTAGGGTTGAGCGAAATCAGTTCGCCAAGGCTGTCAATGCGTTTGTTGGTGTCCTCTAAGGCTTTTTGCTGGTCGCGCATGGCCTTGATGCTGTATTCCAGAAAGTCTAAAGTGTTCATGGGCGGCGCAGTGAGCTGCTTTTCCATTTCCTCGAATTTGGTCACATAGGCCGCTGTAAACAGCACACCCTTTGCACCGGTCATTTTGTTGGCTACCATGTCGCAGCCTTTGCGGGTGATGAGGTAGCAGGGCCGTTCTTCGCCTTTGCCGTCGAGATAGGTGGAATCAATGAAGAAATCAACGAGGGAAAAACCTCCCACGTTAAGGTATTCGCAATACTGACGAATGGATTTCATCAGATCGTTGTGGGGTTTGTCCACCATAACAGCTACGTCGCGGCTGTCGGCTAGTAAAATGCCGTCACGGTTGATAATGGTTAAATCGTTCATGGTATCAGTCCTTTCTTGTAAATATTTCCTCTCTGCGGTAAGATGGTAACGAGAGGAGGTGAGAGCATGAATAAAGAAATCGTTGAAGTGGTTGAGGTTATTGGTGCTGAAAATGCAAAGCCTTATACTGACAAAGGCTGGATAGTTCTTGGCGTTTTGTCTTGTGCTGAGCCGCCTGATTATAACTTCATTTATTCTCTTGGAAAAACCTTGGGCTAGGAGCCAACTTTCCTAAAACGAACTTAGGCTTCTCCTCGGTCGTCGCGCAAATTGCTATCCAGTCTCCGCTGTTTAGCTTTTGCGCGACTTCTTTCAAGTCGAAACTTTCGCGAACCTCTGAAATTTGAGCCAGCGCTACATTTCTGGAAGTCACTTTACTCCCCCCTCCCCTCTTTGCTTAAATACAGCAAATCATACTGTTCTCCTTTCATCTTCAAAATTCTTAAGATCGGTTTCGGTGATTCGGTAGTCCCTTCCGATTTTAATAGCCGGGAGTTTTTTTCTGCGTATCCAATCCCACACAGTGAGAGTTTTTATGCCGAAAATCTCCGCCACCTCTTCGCAGGTGTAATATTTAGGCAAAAAAGTACCTCCTTTCGCTAAAAAGTACTTGCGTTTACTTCGGTTTAGTGATATACTTCGATTGTCGATTGAAGTTAATTCCATATCCGAAGTACCACGGTGTGTTTCTGTTGTGCTACGGATTTCGTGGTATGCCTATAATATACTACGAGTTCCGTTTTGTGTCAATAGGAAATACTACGAATATCGTAATATTTTTTAGGTTTGTGAAAGGTGAATAACTATGTATGAGATTTTTGAGCAACTTTTAAAAGAGTTCGATGTTACGCCTTATCGAGTTCACAAAGAAACAGGAGTTGCACAAAGTACTCTTAGCGATTGGAAAAACGGTAAAGGAACTCCCAAAGCAGACAAATTACAAAAAATAGCTGATTATTTTGGCGTTACTGTAGGCTACTTACTTGGCGCTGAACAAAAAGAAAAGCCCACCCTTACAGAAAAGGGCGAGCCTGAAATAACTTTTGATGATTTCACATATGCTTTCTTGGACGAATCCAAGGAACTTACGGAGGAAAACAAACAAAAGCTTCTTGAAATGGCGAAATTCTTTAAACAACAACAGGACAAAGAGAAGAACGAATAAGTTTTCTGGAGATTTCTCACATGGTAGAATTAAATTCCCTGTATGATGATATGCGAACGCAACAGGTTTCTCTCTACACATATGACGTAGGAGAAGAAACTAGCGTTACAATTGAATTGAATAATCGATACGCAATCTTTTTAGACCCATTCCGAGTAGGGAGCATACCAGAAATGAAACGCATCCTTGCGCATGAGCTCGGCCACTGTGCTACCGGCTGTACGCACAAAGTGAGCAGCCCGCTCGATTTGATCGAAAAGCACGAGTACAAGGCCAACCGTTGGGCGATTGAAAGATACATACCGTTTGAAGAACTGCATTCCGCGATAAGGCACGGATATACCGAGCGCTGGCAGCTCGCCGAGTATTTTGATCTGCCGGAATCATTTATTCAAAAGGCACTGAACTTCTATTTTTCTGCGCGCCAGAGAAAAATGGCATAAAAAAACCGCTCTACCCTGTTTGCACCAGGATAGAGCGGCAACCATCAACCGAGGGCTGACAGTACATATAATGCACTAATATTGTATCAGGTCAGCCCTCCAAAATCAATAGGAGGGCTTTATTAATATGGCTAAAGCAAAACAACTCCCCAGCGGAGCCTGGAGGGCGCAGGTATACGCCGGCAAAGATGCCAACGGTAGGAGGCAGTATAAATCCTTTACCGAAAGCACCGAAAGAAAGGCAAACCTTGCCGCGCTTGAATGGCAGGAAAAATACCGCGATGTTGCATCTGACAGCGCGAACCTTACTGTAGAGGAAGCGATAGATGCTTATATAGCGCTCAAAAGCAATCTGCTGTCCCCGTCTACGATTCGGTTTCTGGATAATGTGAAAAGAAACCACCTAAAAGGGATTAAATCAACCAGACTCAACAAGCTGACACAGAACCTTTTGCAGGAGGCGATCAACGCCGAAGCAGAAAAAAGTTCTCCAAAAACTGTAAAGAACGTGTATGGCGTTATTACAGCTGTTGTTAGCCAGTACCGGCCCGATTGGGCGATTCCGAAGATTACGTTGCCCCAGCAGAAAAAGCCCAGCGCAAAAGCTCTGAACCGCCAAGAGATAGCAAAGCTGCTCAATAGCATCGACGGTGACGTTATTGAAATCCCGATTTTGCTTGCCCTCTGGCTGGGATTGCGTCGGTCTGAAATATTGGCCTTGAAATGGGATGATGTCGACTTTGAAAAAAGCACCATCCGAATCGATGAAGCCCTGGTACCAAATAAAGACCACAAGATGGTTACGAAGTCCACAAAGACCACAGACTCCACCAGAACGCTGAACTTACCGCCTTACATCGCAGGAAAATTAAAAGAGCTGCCGCACAAAAGCGATCGGATTTTTAATATCAGTGAAGGTCTATTAAGCAAGCACTTCCCGCGTGTTTGCAAAAGAATTGGAATCGGCCCTTTTAAATTTCATGATCTCCGTCGATCGATGGCCACGGTAGGGCTGACTCTTAATATAGCTGATAAGCTCGTCATGGCCCGTGGTGGATGGAATAATATGCAAACTATGAAGAAAATATACCAAGTCGTGCTTGACAGTGATATGAATGAGGCTGATCTGCTCATCAACAATTACTTCGAAAGCCTACTGCCGAGGGTTGGCGAAGGTAAAACCGTGCAACATGAAATGCAACACGACAATTGAACATTCAGTTATACAGCCATTTTTAAGACTATATT
Organism: Faecalispora jeddahensis; assembly: GCF_000577335.1. GTDB lineage: Bacteria > Bacillota > Clostridia > Oscillospirales > Acutalibacteraceae > Faecalispora > Faecalispora jeddahensis. The sequence continues at coordinate 19,321 of NZ_CBYL010000036.1, forward strand.
AGAGGGTTCAAGTCCTTCTGCCCCTGCCATATAACAAATAAAGGAAGAGCCGGTCAAATTGACCGGCTCTTCCTTTATTTGCAGGCAAACGGGATTTGCTTTTCTGATGCATGCATAAAAATCCGCAGAAAATCACGTGCTGAATCAAAAACGGCACCCGACGGTACAGAAAAGCTGTTTCCCTGCATTTTTTCGCTGACAGGAGTTCGGAAAGCGAAGATGCATCTGATCAATGAGAAGAAGTAATTTTCAGACCGATGATTCCAACCAACAAAAGCGATGCAAAAATAATGCGCGGTACGGAAACCACCTCTTTAAAAAACAATATGCCGACGATCACAGCGCCCAGCGCGCCGATTCCCGTCCAGATCGCATAAGCTGTGCCCAGCGGCAGAGCTTTCGTCGCCTGCGACAGCAAATAGAAGCTGGCAATCATTCCAACAAGGGTTGCTGCGGAATACCCCGGCTTGCTGAAGCCATCTGAAAGCTTTAAAAACGTTGCCCATACAACCTCCAGCAGACCCGCAAAAACCAAATAAACCCATGACATGACGATTCCTCCCGACAAAATAAAATAAGCACCTATTGATTGCATCTTCAAAGGCCTAACGATGCAATCAATAAGTGCTTTTCTGATTTCTTACCCGGCGGCAAGTAATTCTGTTATATGATATCACACATGAACCGCAAAATCAAATTTATTTCCTTCTGTTTTCCGGTATTCGCATTTGATTATAGAAGTATTTGAAAATGGTAATTCGTCATACAGCTCCGTTCGTGATACAATAAAAACATCCCTGTACCATACAAAGGAGTCGATACAATGAAACAGGTAAAACCGGAGATTCTGGAAGCTTTTTGTCTGGACATTCTGGAAAAGCACGGAGTAGAAGCACAATGCGCTCAAACGGTGGCCCGCTGCCTGGTAGATGCGGATTTGTGCGGCATCAGCACGCATGGCGTCAGCAGGCTGGCAATTTATCTGCAACGGCTGGATGCCGGGGTGGTTGAGAAAGAGAACCGGATCACGATCGAAAGAGAAAGCCCGGCCGCTCTGGTGGTAAACGCGGGCAACAGCCTGGGAATGCCCGCAGCCAGATTCACCATGGAAAAATGTATGGAAAAGGCCCGGGAAGCCGGCTGCTGCTTTGCAACCGTGAAAAATTCCAACCACTTTGGAGCCGCAGCCTATTACACCCGCCTTGCAGCCGAGCAGGGCATGGTCGGCATCTGCGCGGCGAACCTGACTTCTAAAATCGCCCCCTACGGCGCGTCAGAGCCTTATATGGGCACGAACCCGATCTCGATTGCTGTTCCCGGCGAAGAGGGCGCCGTTGTGCTGGACATGGCCCCCAGCGTCGTCGCTTTGGGCAAGCTGATTATGGCCCAGAAGCTCGGCAAGCCCATCCCGGAAGGCTGGGCGCTGGATCAGGACGGGCACCCTACCACCGACCCTGCCGAGGGCCGCAAGGGCTCCCTGCTCCCCATCGGCGGCCCGAAGGGAAGCGGTCTGGCCATCATGATCGATATTCTGTGCGGCGTACTCAGCGGCGGAAAGTTCGGCCCGCACCTGCACGACCTGTACGGCGACATGCAGAATCCGCAGGAGGTCGGCCACTTCATCGGCGCGATCGACATTACTCATTTTGTGGAGGTCGATACCTTTCGCAGCAGCGTCGCCCAGATGAGGCGGGAGATCAAATCCCTGCGCCCCGCCGAGGGAGTGAGCGAAATTTTCATGCCCGGCGAGGGAAGTGATAACCGCCGCAAGAAAAACCTGGAGCAGGGAATCAGCCTGCCGGATGAAATCTTCGGTGAGCTGCTTGCCATTGGCAAGGCCTGCGGCGCGGTTTTCCCGGAGGAATAAAGACAAAGCCGGAGGAAACACGATACCGACTGCGCATTGCTGCTTTTTTGGCGTTGCTTACGGTTTTGGATGACCGCAGCGCGGGCAATACGGCGCATTCGCTTCATATTGCTTTCCACAATGCGGGCAAGTGACGTTCGCAATAGAATCCGGCCGGGAATCCGGATGCTTCCTTTGCTCCGCTGCCAAAATGCCGTCTCGTACGGCCGCCCGGATAACCAAATATAGGACAAAGCAGATGATTGCAACTGCAAAAAGCCAGAGAACAAATTCGCCCATAGAATATCCTCCTTCAAAACAATTTGGCATTTTTCGTACTGTAAACACCGGTTGATCTGGTATATAGTATAGCATACGCATCGGGAAACGCCAACGCGGTGCAAACCAGCAAAAAAGGCTTCGATTTCTTCAAAAGAAATCGAAGCCTTTTCCTAGTAAAAATCCATAAAAGATAAAACGCAGTGGTTTAACCGCCCAGATAAGCCTTGCGTACCTCTTCGTTGTCAGCCAGTTCAAGGGTATCGCCGGACATGACGATCTTCCCGGTTTCGAGCACGTATGCGCGGTCAGCGATTTCCAGCGCCTTTTTCGCGTTCTGCTCTACCAGCAGAACAGTCACGCCGGATTCGTTTACGTCGGAAATGATCTTGAAGATTTCACCGACCAGAAGCGGCGAAAGACCCATGGAGGGTTCGTCCAGCAGCAGCATCTTCGGCCGGCCCATCAGCGCGCGGCCGATGGCCAGCATCTGCTGCTCGCCGCCCGAAAGCGTACCGGCAGCCTGCTTGCGGCGCTCTTTTAAACGCGGCAGACGCTCGAACACCATATCGTAATCCTCCGAAATTCCGGAGGCGTCATTGCGGATGTATGCGCCCATCTGAAGGTTTTCCATCACCGTCATGCGGGAAAAGACCCGGCGGCCCTCCGGCACATGAGCCATGCCAAGCCCCAGAATCTTGTGCGGCTCCGTACTGAGCAGATCGTGGTCGCAAAAGCTCACACTGCCGCTTTTGGTCTTGACCAGACCCGAAATCGCGTGCAGGGTCGTCGTCTTCCCCGCACCGTTCGCGCCGATGAGGGTAACGATCTCGCCCTGATTGACCTCAAAAGAAATTCCTTTAATTGCCCGGATCGAGCCATAGTTTACAACCAGATCCTGCACAGAAAGCATTGCTCCCATTTTATTCCCCTCCCAGATACGCCGCAATCACCTTGGGATTCGTGCGGATTTCTTCCGCAGAGCCCTCCGCGATGATTCTGCCGTAATCCAGCACCACCAGGTGCTGGCAGATTCCCATGACAAAGCTCATGTCATGCTCAATCAAAAGGATGGAGATCGAAAAACGGTCGCGGATCAGCTGAATGGATTCCATCAGCTCGCGTGTTTCCGTGGGGTTCATGCCGGCAGCCGGCTCGTCGAGCAGCAGAACCTTCGGAGACGCCGCCAGAGCGCGGGCAATCTCGAGCTTCCTCTGCTGGCCGTAGGGCAGATTTTTCGCTTTGGACTCTGCATGTTCCTGCAGGTTAAAGACCGACAGCAGATCCATCGCTCGTTCGGTCATGGCACGCTCTTCCTTCCAGTAGGAGGGAAGGCGCAGAATCCCCGCCAAAGCGGAATATTTCATCTGGTAGTTCATCGCTATTCGCACGTTGTCCAGAACCGAAATATCCTTAAACAGGCGAATGTTCTGGAAGGTACGGGCAATTCCGCCGCGGGTCACATCGTAGGTCTTTTTGCCGATGATGCTTTTCCCTTCGAGCTCAATGGTGCCTTCCGTGGGCTGATATACCTGCGTCAGCAGGTTAAATACGGTCGTCTTACCGGCGCCGTTCGGGCCGATCAGACCCATGATCTGATTTTCTTCCAACTGGAAATTGACATCTTCCAAGGCGCGCAGGCCGCCAAACGCAATTCCCAAATGCTTCGCTTCGAGCAGCGGCATCCGTTACGCCCCCTTTTCTCCGCCTGATGCGGGATTTTTCGTTGTTTTATTGCCTTTCGAGCCGCTCAGTTTGCCGAACAGGCGGGTCAAAGAGAATTCATACTGACCCAGCAGACCGGAGGGACGGAACAGCATCACGCAGATCAGCACAACCGAATAGGCCAGCATGCGGTAACTTGAAAAATCACGCAGGGCCTCGGGCAGGATGGTAAGAACCGTGGCCGCAATGACCGAACCGGTAATCGAGCCCATGCCGCCCAGAACCACCATGACGAGAATTTCGACCGAATAGTTGAAATCGAACTTGCTGGGGTTCAGGATACCGATATGGTGCGCGTACAGGCCGCCGGCGATTCCGGCGAAAAACGCCGACATAATGAATGCCAGCAGCTTGTAATAGGTTGTGTTGACACCGGAAGCCTCGGCGGCGATTTCGTCCTCACGGATGGAAATGACCGCACGGCCGTGCCGGGTATGGATAAATGCAAAAATAATCGCAACGGTCAGCACCGCCAGCAGGTACACCCAGGAAAAATTCGTCTCTCTGGGAATCCCGCGCAGGCCTCTGGCGCCGCCGGTAAAATCGAGGTTAATGATGATCACGCGGATGATCTCGCCGAAGCCCAGCGTAATGATCGCCAGGTAATCGCCCTTCAGGCGCAGAGCGGGAATGCCGATGAGCAGGCCGAACAAGGCCGCTGTCAATCCGCCGACGAGAAGCGCAATCGGGAAATCAATCGAATCCGGCAGTCCGGCGCGCAGGGTAAACAGCGCGGCGGCATAAGCGCCGACCGACATAAAACCGGCATGGCCCAAAATCAGCTGGCCCAAAAAACCGGTAGAAAGGTTCAGGCTGGTTGCCAGAATAATATTGATGCAAACCATTATGAGAATACCGGAATAATACGAGTTCAGCACACCGGCATTCGAAAGCCCTGTGACCAGGGCGTAAATCGCCACGATCAGGGCAAGGATCACGCCGTAAACGGCGACTTTTTTTCGATTCATGCTTCTTTGCGCCTCCTTAAACCTTTTCGCTGACATTCCTGCCGAGCAGACCCGCAGGACGAATCAGCAAAACAAGAATCAGGATGCCAAAGACAACCGCGTCGGTAAAGCTGCTGGAAATATAGCCTTTTGTCAGGCTTTCCGCAACACCCAGCACATAGCCGCCCAGCATGGCGCCGGGAATGCTGCCGATGCCGCCCAGAACAGCCGCGACAAAGGCTTTGAGGCCCAGCAGACCGCCCATATAAGGGGTGATCATGGGGTATGTGTTGCAGTACAGCACGGCGCCCACAGCCGCAAGGCCGGAGCCAAGTCCGAATGTAAACGCGATCGAGTGGTTGGTATTAATGCCCATCAGCCGGGCAGCGGCGGCGTCTTCCGACGTAGCGCGCATCGCCTTGCCGATTTTGGTTTTATTGACGAGAAAGCTCAGGCCGACCATCATCGCCACCGAGGTGAGGATATTGATGATGCTGCCCGACGGCACCTGCAGAGAACCGGCCTCGAGTGTGCCGAGATCAAACATGCTGGGGATCGTTTTGCCGCTGGAGGTAAACAGCAGCTGCGACAGATTCTGAAGAAAAATGCTGACGCCGATTGCCGTAATCAGCAGAGAAATTCGGGGTGCTTTCATATTGATCAGGCGGCGGTACGCAACGCGTTCAATGAACACACCCGCAACCACGCAGAACAAAATAGAGCCCAGAACCGCAGCCCAAAGAGGAGCGCCCGCGACCGTAAGCAAAAGGAACATCGCGTATGCACCCACCATAATAATATCGCCGTGCGCAAAGTTAATGAGCTGAACAATTCCGTACACCATGCTGTAACCTAACGCCACAAGGGCATAGATACTGCCCAGCCCCAAGCCGTTAATTACCTGTGAAATAAACCCCATGTCCGCACCTTCCTTGATTCGATACGGCAAAAAGAGGGTGATGCAATCGCCCTCTTTTCACCAGACTATCACAGTTATTGCTTATTTCGAATAGTATTCGAGGAACTTATAGGCTCCGCCCTTAATCTGGGTAATCGCCGCCTGCTTGATCGGGTTGCGATTCTCATCATAAGTGATCTCGCCGGTCAGGCCGCTGTACTTGATGGCCGTCAATTTCTCAACAACCGCTTTGGAATCGGTGGAACCGGCCTCTTCAATCGCCTGCACCAGAATGTGCAGAGCATCATAACCCAGAACAGCAAACATGTTGGCATCTGTGTTATATTTTGCCTTATAGTCCTCAAGGAACTTCTGCAGAGCCGGATCGGTGGATTCCGCGGAATACTGGCTGCAGAACAGAGAGCCTTCCACAGCGGAAGCATTGTCTTTACCGATCTGCTCAATGACGCCGTCCCAGCCGTCGCCGCCCAGCAGGGTGGATTTAATGCCCAGCTGTCTGGCCTGTGTGGCGATCAGCGCAACATCCTGATAATACACCGGCACAAAGAACACGTCGGGGCTCTTCGCGGCAATCTTGGTCAGCTGCGATTTAAAGTCCACATCGTTGGTGGTGTAGCTTTCCTTCGCGACAATCTCCAGACCAAGGTCTTTGGCGGTCTTCTCAAAGGTCTCCGCCAGACCGACAGAATAGTCGTCAGCCATATTATAAATGATAGCAGCGGTCTTTGCATTCAGCTTCTTGCTCGCGTAGTTCGCCATCAGGTCGCCCTGGAAGGGATCGGTAAAGCAAGCACGGAATACGTTCGGGCCTGCCGCGGTAACATCCTCGGCAGTAGCGGTAGCAGAGATCATCGGGATGCCGCTCTTTACCGCCTCAGGCGCAACCGCCAGCGTGGGGGTAGATGTAACGTCGCCGACCAGCGCTACGATTTTGTCGTTCTGCACCAGTTTATTGTAAGCGTTGACCGCTTCGGTCGCATCGTTTTTGGTGTCGTAGGAAATATATTTGATCTTTTTGCCCAGAACGCCTTCACCCTGGTTAATCTGTTCAACCGCCAGCTGAATCGCATTGTTTACCGCAATGCCATAAATAGAGGCGTTACCGGTCAGCGGGGCCAGACCGCCAATCACAATCTCACTTGCATCCGTATTTGCGGCGGCACTGGAAGAGCCGCTTTCCGCCGGCTTATTGCCGCAGCCGGTCAGTGCAGCACCCATCATTACCGCAGCCATTGCAGCGGCTAAGATACGCTGTTTCATCGTGTTTCCTCCTAAAATAAAATTAATATATCATCGGCAGAGCCGAAAATACATATCCGCGGACCCCTCTTGTCCGACTTTCCTTTTTCCATTTACAACAAATCAGCCGGGCCAAAGGCGGCAAGCAGCCACACTGCCACACTTTAAAATACAAAAAAGTTAGCGCATTGCTCTGTAAAAGCGACCTGCCTAAAAGAGAACCAATCTTTGAAAAATCTTTCTTCAAATTATACTCCCGCCGGGCAGTTTTTGCAACTGAAACCTAAAAAAATGCGTTTTGTTCTCCGCTCGCGTTCATTTTCTTTCAACTTTTGCAATTTTTTTAGTACCACTGTTCAAAATACGAAAGTTTACCTGGCAAAACCTGCAAGAATCACTTTGCGCTCCCCCAGCGGGCAATTGCCGCCTTAATGGGAATCCCCTCGGCGGAAAACATCAGCTCATGCTCTGTAGAAGGGCTTTCCTCCCACTGCTCGGCGTGAAGATTCTGCGTAGACCGCAACAGCGTAAAACCGCTTTCTTCCAAATACCGCAGCGTAGAGAGGTACAGTTCCTCGTCATCCGTCTTAAAATGGATTTCCGCGCCGTCGGCCAGAAAGGACTTATACAGCTCCAATTGATTCGGATGCGTCATGCGCCGCTTATGGTGCCGTACTTTCGGCCAGGGATTGCAGAAATTAATGTAGAGCCGCTCCACCCTGTCGCTCGGATCGACGATCTTGGGCATGTCCTCAATATGATGCGCCATCAGCGCCACATTATGAACCGGCGCACCCAGCTCACTGTATGCTTTTTCCAGATTCCTGCGCGCCACGCCCAGAACATCCGGGCTTTGATCGACGCCGATGTAGTTGATCTCTGGATGAAGGGGCGCAAGCTGAGCCAGAAAGACTCCCTTGCCGCAGCCGAGCTCCAGATGGATCGGATGCTTTTCGGCAAACCATTCACCCCAGCGGCCCTTCCATTCTTCGGGGCTGCTGATAAAATATGGACAATGGGCCAGCTCCGGGCGCGCCCATGCCTTTTTTCTCATTCTCATTGTTTCCACCGCCAACAGCCGCACAAATCTTCCGCCGGGCCTAAACCGTTTCGGGAACGCGGCCGGTGTTTGATTGCTCACGCAGCCGAAAAAACGGCATGTGAATCAACTTTTCTATTGTAATGCACACAGCACGAAAATGCAAGCATTTCCGCTGTATTTTGACACTTTCCTGCGATGAATGCCATAAATAAGAACGCCGCCGACTGGGCCGGTAGCGTTCTTATCCCTTCGATGGATTAGAGCATCTGTTCCTGATTTTTCCATTACGGTTCCAGATCCTGAAAGATTTTTTTCTCCGCAGCCAGGAGAAGCTCATAAGGATATTGGTCTTTCTGCTCCTTCAGCGAACGAATCGCATTTCTCATCTCCCGAATGCCGCTGCTGGCAGTAGAAGAATTCGAACTGCCTGATGAATGAAACGATGTGGTAAAATCCAGCTGATCTGCTACAAGGCAGATTTGGGCAGCCTGGGAAATGGACGCCGCTGTAAGCCCGTTGGGGTATCCGGAACCATCCAGCCGTTCATGATGCTGTAAAATCATATTACGGCTATTTTCACTCAGCCCTGCCCCTTGAACCATGTCATGACCTAATTCACAGTGCTGGCGCAGAAGAAGGGTCTCCTGCTCTGTCAGCGCTTCAGGAGCTTTGTCCAGTATCCGCTGCGGGATCAATATTTTGCCGATATCATGAAGCAGCGCCCCCAGACAAATATCAGTCATGCCGTCTTTCGGGCAGCCGAGTGCGGATGCAATCAGCAAACTGAGAATGGCGACATCCATTGAGTGAGTATAAAGCCGCCCACCATGCTGCCACAGAGTATCGATATAAATTCGCCAGGGGCAGCGATTGTCCGCAAACAGTACAGAGTTTAGAATCAAAGAGCATTTTTCCATTTCCATCCCATTTACAGATTCCGGGAAACGCTTTTTCAGATCATTCCAATAGAGCGAAAGCCCTGCCTTTCTTGCTTCGCCAGCAGAGGCGGATTCCTCTGTATTTAAGAAAGGAAGGCCATGATAAGAAGCCTTTTTGTCTTCAGTAAATAAGAACTTTTCCTCTAACAAATCCATATTTTCCAATTTTGATAATACCTCTGGGGTAAGCTCCTGCCCCTTTGCGTATAAAAGAATTCCTGATCTGCTGTAAATATCTTTTTCCGCACAACGTGGCTTCATATTGCATCCGCTCCTTTTGAAAAAACGTTTTATTTTTCCAGTGATGGAACATACTAAGATTCTGTGGGCAGCTATTTCCCAGGCCCCGGTTTTCGGCGCAGGGCAAATCATTTCAGGATTTTCTCCGTATTCCACGAAAAGCGGAAATACGTTAAAATTCGGGAATCATACAGATTCTCTTTTTCTATGTAAAAAACAGTCACTTTTCAAAGGAATCATTGAAACGACTGCTTTGAGTACCCTGACCGCAGATTATTAGAAACCGCGGCCTTTCTTTCGCTTTTTTCGAATAAAATTTTCTTAAATTGCTGTTTTCAAACAAAAAAACCGGCTTTTTTCAGCCGGTTTTTTTATTTGGAAATGATAAGGCGGCAAACTCTTAGAAATATCGCTGACAACGGAAAATCTGTCAGGCGACCAGCTCATCCAGCGTACCGAAAGTATATCCCATCTTTTTCCATTCGGTGATCAGCTGATCGAGAATCTCCGCGTTTGTTTTCGACGTGCTGTGCAGCAGAATCACCGCTCCGGGATGAATCCGCGTCGTCAGCTTCTTCATCGCCTCTTCATGGCTGGGTTGCTTATCGACCTGCCAATCCACATATGCAAGGCTCCAGAAAATCGTGCGATAGCCAAGCTCGTTTGCCATCTGCAGGTTTTCTTTGCTGTATTTTCCCTGCGGCGGGCGGTAGAACTTCTTCATCGGCTGTCCGACAGCCGTCTGATAAGCTTCCTCCAGAGACTTGATCTCTTTTTCAAACGAAGCCTTATCCTGAATCTTCGCCATGTCGGGATGATGGTAGGTATGGTTGCCCACAATGTGGCCTTCCTCCGTCATGCGCTTGACCAGATCGGCGCTGGTATCAATATAATGGCCCACCACAAAAAACGCAGCCTTGACGTTCTGCTTTTTAAGGGTATCCAGAATAGAGGCAGTATAGCCATTTTCGTACCCGCAGTCAAAGGTCAGGTATACTTTCTTCTGACTGGTATCGCCTATGTAATACGCATTATAGGGCTTTAAATCCGCATCGCTTGCATCCACCACCGGGGTATTCCCCTGCGGGCCCTGAAAGCTAAGCCCCCAGCTGACAGCCGCGCCGGTTTCCACCGCTGTTCCCGCGGTAAAACGGTAAGCAAGAGGCCCGCCGATCAGCAGCAAACAGCACGCCAGCACCGCGGCCACATGTCTTTTCTTTAAAATCAAATACATTCTCTCACTCCCTCTGACTCTCAGGGCAGCTGCCTTCCCATCGGACACACCGCTTAAAAGCGGAATCTCCGAGCCGTTATGCTGTTGATTTCTTCCACTGTGATCTTCGGCCGCAGCACCTAGGATTTCTCTTTCTAATTTATGAAGCCCCAGCGTGTTTTATGAATGTTTTTCCTCAATCTTGTCCCCTTTTTCATTTATATTATGTATCTATACAAAAGAAAATACCCGGATCATCCCCCCAGCACCTCCCATTTAGAAAGCGAAAAAAGCGTGAACCGGCAGAATCCGGGAAGAAATGTTAAAGGCAATTTAAACCTGTGAGAAGATTTCCTAGGTTTGTTGAAATCTTATTTGGGGCTTTCTATACTGAACCTGTAATGAGGGCTCTTTCGCCCAAAAAATGGAAAGAGTGAATCAAGGAGGGTAACATGAAAAAAAGTTCAAAAACGATTTTATGTAGCGTTCTGGCAGCCGGACTGGCAATTTCATCAGCGACCGGCGCATTTGCGGCCACAGAACACTTCAACGACGCCACAAAGGATTCCGCGTGGTCCGGCTGGGAGCAGCAGTGGGCATCATCCGTCAGCACGGATTATCAGCAGGTTTCTCTGACACCCGGTAAAAACGAAACGGAACTGAATTTTGGCTGGTACTCCAAAACCGGTACTACGGCAACACCGGTGGTCCGCCTGGCAACCAAAGAGGACATGAGCGACGCAAAAACCTTTACCGGCACCACCTCCCCCGCGATCGACGGGTATATTTCCAACAAGGTGACCGTCAGCGGCCTGAAGGAAAACTCCACTTATTACTACACCTACCAGGTGAACGGCGTGGAAAGCAATCCCGTTAAATACGCTACCAAAAGCTTTTCCAGCTTTAAAATGCTGTTCTTCGGCGACCCGCAGATCGGCGCTTCAAAAGGACAGACCGTTTCTACCGGCAATGAGCTGGAAAACAAGTCGGCCCTGAACACCGCCGCAAGAAACGACGCCTTTAACTGGAACAAATCGCTGAACATTGCCCTGCAAAGCAATCCCGACGTCAGTTTTGCTTTGTCCGCAGGCGACCAGATCAATAAAAACGTGAACGGCACCGACCCCGGGAACGAGATGGAATACGCCGGGTACCTGTACCCCGCAGCTTTGAAATCCCTGCCTGTGGCCACGACCATCGGCAACCACGACGCCACGAACAAGAGCTACAGCTTCCACTTCAACAACCCGAATGCCTTTACCCAAGAAACCAGCCCCTCTGTGGCCGGAAACGGATATTACTATACTTACGGCAACGCGCTGTTCGTTGTGCTGAACACCAACAACTACAACTGTGCCGACCATGAGGCTCTGCTGAAAAAGGCCACGGAAGAAAACCCCAATACCCGCTGGAGAATCGTTATGTTCCACCAGGATATTTACGGCAGCGGACTGGATCACTCGGAATCGGACGGTATGGTGCTGCGCACCCAGCTGACCCCTATTCTGGACAAATATGACGTTGACGTGGTCCTTCAGGGACACGACCACAGCTATTCCCGCAGCTACCTGCTGCAGGGCGACGGCAAAACTCACCCGACCTACGATGCAAACAAGCTGGCAGACGGCACCTTTGACTGGGACAACGTGATCGACAAATCCACCAAGCAGGTGCTCCCATACTATCCCGATGAGAAGGATGCAAAGGCCGTAGCGGCAAACGCACTCTTCCTCAAAGGAAACGAGGCCTATACCATTACCGGAGATAAATCGACCAAAGTAGTGAATCCGCAGGGCACTTTGTACATGACGGCCAACTCCGCCACCGGCAGCAAATTCTACGAGCTGACTCACCAGCAGCAGAACTTCATCGCATACCGCAATCAGAACTGGCAGCCCAGCTATTCGGTCCTCTCTCTGGACGACAAAACCTTCAGCATCTCAACTTACAGCATCAGTCAGGATCAGGTAAGCCAGATCGACAGCACCTTTACCATTGAGAAAACGGTAAACCGCACACCGGCAGTCACCACAGCGGCCACCGGCAACACCGCGAAAGACACGGCTTCCACTTCGAAAACCACCACTCCCAAAACCGGGGACGCAAACGACCTGACCGGCACCGGTGCACTGGCGGCGCTCGCCGTTCTTGGTCTGGCCGCGGCAGGTGTGGCGACACTGAAAGAGAAAAAGGGCAAGCTCGCAAAATAAACAACACAATCGTATTGGCGGCCCGGGGCGCAGAGCGAAAGCTTTTCGCCCCTTTGTCCTGCCGGCGCTCACGGAAGGAATCCTAGAGAAAACAGAGGAATCAAAACATGCTGAAGAAGATTGCAGAAAAATATTTCGCAGATCAAAGAGCAAACGTGCGCAGAGCCGTTATTGCCGTACTGGCCGTGGTCTTCGTACTCTTTCTGTACCAGCTCAATCAGGTGCAAAAGCCCGAGCTGGTCACAACCGTGGGGCGCACCTTTGAGCACGCCAGAGTCGTCGAGGTCGTAAAGGATAATTTACAGGAGGACGGTCATCGCTACGGGGAGCAGCAGGTTCGACTACTGATGCTGAGCGGCTCAAAGCAGGGGCAAACGGTAGACGCGACCAGCGCCGCGGGCTATCTGTTCGGCGCGGGCTGTACCCCCGGTATGGAGGTCATTGCGATTCAGAGCGTTTCCGGAGATATTTCGGTCACCTCTGTATACAGCGCAGACCGTGAAAAGGTCATCTATGTATTTGTTCTGCTGTTTTTCCTGCTGCTGAGCATCATTGCGGGCAAACAGGGAATCAAATCCTCCATTGGGCTGATTTTCACGCTGGCCTGTATTTTCTGGTTGTACCTGCCTTTGGTGTTCCGGGGGTTCTCCCCGTTCTGGGCGGCGGTGCTGGTTGCGGCCGTCACCACCGTGGTGACGGTGTACCTGATCGGCGGGCCGACCAAAAAATCAGCCTGCGCCATGATCGGCACGGTGTCCGGCGTGATTATCGCGGGCGCGGCGGCCGTGATCTTCGGCTATTTCTCAGGGGTTTCCGGCTATAATGTATCCGATATTGAAAATCTGCTGTTCCTGGCGGACAGCACCAAAATTCAGGTAGGCGGGCTTTTGTTCTCCGGACTGCTGATTTCCTCTTTGGGCGCCGCGATCGACATCTCGATCTCGATCGCCTCCACCATCAACGAAATCCATGAGAGCAACCCCACGCTCGGCAGGGCAGCGCTTTTTTCCTCCGGCATGCGGGTGGGGCGCGATATCATGGGGAGCAACGCCGCCACTTTGATTCTCGCGTTTGCGGGCGGCTCTTTGAGCATGCTGATATCGAATTATGTGTATGACCTGCCGTACATTCAGATCGTAAACTCCTACGGGATCGGCATTGAGATCATGCAGGCCTTTTCCGCCAGCTTTGGCATTATTCTGGCTGTTCCGATCGTTGCAGCCGTTTCGGCCATCTGGATGGGCCCCTCCCACGCCGCCTCTGCAGCCGTTGCAGAAACCCCGGAGCTTTCGCCCGGAGAAGCAGCCATACTGCCTGCCTCAACAGAAAATTTACCGGAGGATGCCACGCCGACCGGCGCATTTTCTTCTGTGATGATTTCCCATATAAAGCAGCTGACTCCCGCACTCGCGGAGGCCAAACGGGCGCTACTCCTGCACTGGAAGGGCATTACCATTGCAATATGCCTGTTTATACTGACCTTTTGCGGCCTGCAGTTTTATTCCGCCTATATGGAATACCAGAATGCAGGCAAGGAATACCGGCAGGCTGAGCAGAGTATGGAGTCCTCCCCGGCTTCCTCGATCAGGGAAACTGCCGCCCCTCTGGAATCAGGCACGCCGGGGGAAAAGCCGTTTGTCTTTGATTATGAAAAGCTCGCCGCTCAGAACAGCGACGCGGCGGGCTGGCTTCGTCTGCCGGATACCGGCCTGAGCTACCCGGTGGTACAGGGCAACGACAACTCCTATTACCTGACGCATACCTTTTATAAAAGCCGGAACACCGCCGGGGCGATTTTTCTGGACTCCCAACTTTCAGACGGTCTTTCCGCGCAGCACTCCATCCTATACGGCCACAACATGCATGACGGCACCATGTTCGCCGAACTGCTCCGCTTCCGGGAGAAAGCCTACTGGGAACAGCATCCGCTGCTGGAGCTGTATAGCGAAGGCGGCAAAGCTATCTGCGAGGTCTTTTCTGTACACGAAGCCGCGCCGGACAGTGAGACCTACACGCTGTCCTTTCCGAATCAGTCGAAATACGAGCAATATCTAAAGGCTATGACCAAGCTGGCACTGTACGACACCGGGGTTACCGTCAGCCCAAGCAGCCAGATCGTAACCCTCTCCACCTGTGTCAACGACCAGCGCGACATGCGCTTTGTTGTGCAAGCCAAAAAAGTTCAGGCCGTATAAAACACTTTTATCCCCCCTATTCTATAAAAGAACAAGACGCACACCAGAGCATGTGCGTCTTGTTCTTTTATGCTTTAACAAATATCGAAATGAAAAAATAATTTTTTTGAAAAAGTCTGAAACTTTTTCCATAGGCCGCAGCGTCTATTTAGTGTAAGATAAATGATGGCGCCATCAGATACGGGAAGGAGCATTTCGTACGAATGGGTGACAGCAATACACAAGAGATCATTGAAAATTACATTATTCTGAATCAAAATCAGATTTATCGGCTGGCTTTCAGCTATGTTCATAACAAGGACGACGCGCTCGACATTGTACAGGAATCGATTTACAAAGCCATGGCCGGAAAACGGTCGCTACATAAATCCGATTCCGTTCGCCCCTGGTTTTACAAGATCGTTGTCAATACGGCGCTGGATTTTCTGCGCCGCAAAAAGCGCGAGGCCGAGCCGGACGAGGATATCCTGTTGCACGGGGAAAGCGCGGCCGACGATCACTATGAAGATATCGACCTGAAACGGGCGCTGGACAGTCTGCCGGATCTGTACCGCAGCATTGTCGTTCTGCGCTATTTTGAAGATTTGACGCTCGAAGAAATCGCGGGAATTCTGAACGAGAATCTCAGTACCGTGAAAACGCGTCTTTACAAATCGCTGAAACTACTGCGCGTAGAAATGAGCGAAGCAGAGTAAGGAGGTACTCACATGAATAAGCAGGATCTGGAACAGCTGAAGCAGCAGTACCAGGATACACCGATCCCGAAGGAACTGGATTTTGTCGTTCGGAAAGCATTGCAGGAAAATGGAGGAACCACTATGGAAAACAAACGCAGCCATAAAGGCATTAAAATAGCAGCCGCTTCTGTCGCCGCAGCTTTCGTTGTAATCACGGCCGGAGCAAACATCAGCCCCGTATTTGCGGCCACAATGGGGAATGTACCGGTTGTCGGCAGCCTTGTAAAGGTACTTACCTTCCGTGAGTATACGATGGACGACGGCACTTATCACGCAAATATCAAGACCCCTGCCGTAGAGGGCCTTGAAAGCAACAAGCCGCTGGAAAACAGCCTGAACCAGAAGTATATGGAAGAAAACAAAAAGCTGTATGAGCAGTTTGAAGCCGAGGTTGCCGAACTGAAGAAAAACGGCGGCGGACACCTTGGAGTAGACAGCGGCTATGAGGTAAAATGCGACGACGACGCCATTCTTTCGATTGGCCGCTATGTTGTCAACACGGTCGGCTCTTCCTCGACCACGATGAAATATGATACCATTGATAAAAAGAACCAGGTGCTTATTACCCTGCCCAGCCTGTTCAAGGATGAGCAGTATGTCGAGGTCATCAGCAAGAACATTCGTCAGCAGATGATCGACCAGAACAAAGCCGACCCGGATAAGATTTACTGGGTAGAGGGCATAGACGCAGGTGAGGGCACCGAGCTGTTCCAGAACATTTCGGCGGAACAAAACTTTTATATCAACACCGACCACAAGCTTGTAGTCTCGTTTGATAAGTACGAGGTGGCGCCCGGGTATATGGGTGTTGTGGATTTTGTAATCCCGACTGACTTGATCCGCGATCTGCTGGTGGGCAATGATTATATCCGCTGATAGCGGG
>NZ_CBYL010000037.1 GCF_000577335.1 Faecalispora jeddahensis
CGGACTTTTAGAATTGTTGTATTCCGGTACGATTTCAATAAACGAAGAAAAGAAAATTGTTGTCCTAAAGGAACTGGATCGCAGTCAAGCCCATCTGGAGTCGCTTTACGCCATCTTAACGAACCGCAAGCCCCTGAAGGTATATGACCTTGCGGTCAAATATGTCTTTTCGTCCCATAGGCTCCCGGATGAATTTCTGCGCGCGCTCTGCCTGCCGATGGTGGAACAGCAGGTCGTTTCCCCCGAAATCGGTGGACTGTTTCACAACAGGCCCGTCTATGTGCCGAATCAGGAGGCGGTAAGGAAAACCGTTGAGAAAATCCGTGCAGAGTTTCTGGAGGGCGGCCCGATAGATGACGAAACACTTGTGCTTGGCGCATTACTGCAGAAAAGCGGTCTGATTAAAAACTATTTTTCAAAATATGAGTCGGACACCCTGAACCGCCGCATAGAAGAGATCAAAAAAAGTGAAGCCGGCTCTATGATCAAGAAAATGATCGATTACGTTGACACGCTGATCGCGGTAATGGCCTCTGTCGGCAGCAGCGCCGGTTCGTAACAGGGAGGTGACCGCTCTTGTCAAGGCAAAGAAAGCTGGATGTAATACAGGCCGCGGAATATGTCACCATCGGGGAATTGGTCAGGCTGACAGGCGCAAGATACAGCACCCTGAAATACTACACTGAGGAAGGCATGCTGCCCTTCGAGCAGGAGGAAGAAAATCTGACGCGCCGATACAAGCGAACCAAAGCCATAGGACGTATTCAATGGATCAAGCAGATGAAGGACGACGGCCTCTCCATTTCTCAAATCAAAAAAGCCCTTGAGGCCGAATAGAGGATCGCATGGTTCCATGATCCTGCCGGATTTTGAGCGGAGGAAGAACTCTTCTGTCTCAATGACTGCTTTCCCTCCCTGGCGGCAGCTTTTCACAAAGAAGCGTTTTCTGCATTAGCACTGCTTTCAATGATCCTAAAAAACAGATCGGCCCTTGTCACCACGCTTACAGCGAGGCAGCAAGGGCCGATTTTTCAGTACGTTACTGCGATGGGGTTATGCCTGATAGGCACGCAGCATCCAAAGCAGTTTTTCGTAATGCTCCAGATATCCATTGAAAAGGTCTGCAGTGACAGAATCCTTCTCTTCTTCCGCTAAAGCAACGAGTTCTTTTGTATCCCGTACCCAGTACTCAACATCGGTGCAAAGCTGATGGATCGATTCTTCGGAAGTAATCGGTGCGCTGTTCAGTTCTTTGATCGTAGCAATGTCAAGAGCCTGCTTCAAGTTCGCGATCGGCGCCTGACCCAAAGCCAGCAGGCGTTCCGCAACTTCGTCGATGACATCTGCGGTATGGTCGTACAATTCTTCAAATTTTGCATGCAGCGTAAAAAACGCACTTCCCTGCACATACCAATGCAGATTATGCAGCTTAATAAACGCAACTTCCTGATTGGCCAAATAAAGGTTCATTTTCTCTGTTAAGCTCATTGATTCTCTTCCTTTCATTTTAAACTTCAAATATCAGGTAACATCCATAATATTCAAGAAAAGCATACCATATTTTTCAACTTAAGTCCATTCGTTTTCGAAACTTTTCATCTGCAATAAAAAGCTCCCGGAGTAATTGTTTGATTTCGGCCTTGATTTAAATACAAGTTATTATTTCGCTTATAGATATAAATTATTATTTAATCATTTTTAATGATTAAATAATAATTTATATCTATATTTATATTTCATATCATTATAATTTTTTCTATCACTTCTGCCGATGAAAGTTTTTATTTATGCTGACACACTTTTAAAAACTATTTAATGATTTACTATAAAAATCATATTAAAGAGCCCTGATTTTCCTTGTGATTCTATACATTTTTATCTTTGCCGTTTCTTCGGTTTTTGATTTTTGGGGAAAACTATTGTGAACATTTACGTCTTTTTTCCCTGAAAATTGCGCGATCATTGATATAGTTTGAGAACTTTTCTTTTTCCAAATAAAATATCTTTCGCTTCTGAGAAGATGTGATATAATGAAAACGAACAATTTTAAAAACAGGTTAAAAATTGATTAATTTTTCATGTAAGGGGAGTGTAAATGACTGTTTCACTAACAGATTTTATATCGTGGATATCGGCTTACCCCATGCTGGGAATCACTGCGCTGCTTACGACCGGAGTGATTCTTGTAAACGGCTGGACGGACGCCCCCAACGCGATTGCCACCTGTGTGTCTACCCGCGCCATGGCACCAAGAGCCGCCATTATGATGGCGGCCGTATTCAACTTTTTAGGCGTTTTTGTTATGACTTCCATCAATGCCAGTGTGGCCGCTACCATTTACAACATGGTCGACTTCAGCGGCAATACGCACGAAGCCCTCGTCGCTCTGTGCGCCGCGTTGCTGGCGATCGTCATCTGGGCCACCGCCGCCTGGTGGTTTGGAATCCCAACGAGTGAAAGCCACGCGCTGATCGCCGGTCTTTCCGGCGCGGCGATTGCCCTGCACGGCGGCCTTTCCGGCATCAACGGCGCGGAATGGATCAAGGTCATTTACGGTCTGGTGCTCTCTACCCTGCTGGGGTTTGCCATGGGCTGGGGCAGTGCCAAGATTACGCAATCCATCTGCTGTAAAATGGACCGCCGGCGTACGACCGCGTTTTTCCAGAAAGCACAGATTGGCGGCGGCGCTGCCATGGCATTTATGCACGGCGCGCAGGACGGCCAGAAATTCATGGGCGTGTTCATGCTGGGAATGTTCCTGGCCAAGGGTGAAGCAAACGTGCCGAACTTTCAGATTCCCATCTGGCTGATGCTGTTCTGTTCCCTGGTGATGGGCCTCGGAACCTCGATCGGCGGCTACCGCATTATCAAGGCCGTCGGCATGGACATGGTGAAGCTGGAAAAGCACCAGGGCTTTACGGCAGACCTTGCAGCCGCAGCCTGTCTGCTGCTTTCTTCCCTGACAAGCATCCCGGTTTCCACCACACATACCAAAACCACCTCCATTATGGGTGTTGGCGCCGCAAAACGTCTTTCTTCCGTTAACTGGGGCATCGTAAACGAAATGGTAATGACCTGGGTACTTACCTTCCCCGGATGCGGAATTATTGGTTTCCTGATGGCTAAACTGTTTATGACGATCTTTTAAATCCGGCATATGCCGACACCTTGACGAAACAGGAGAATCGAAACTATGGCGAGAAAAAGTGATCAATATTATTATAGTGTATTGTCTGAGGGCATCGATTACTGCATGCAGGCTGCCGATCTGCTGCTGGAAACACTGAAAAATTACCACCCGGAAAAGATGGACGCCTGTATTCGGGACATGCATGCCATTGAGCACGCAGCCGATCTGGGCAAGCATGTGATGATGAGCCGCCTTGTCAAGGAATTCATCACCCCCATTGAGCGCGAAGATATTATTGAGCTGGCCCAGACGATCGACGACGTGACCGATGAAATCGAGGACGTTGTGCTTCGCCTGTACATGTTCCACACCAAAGTCATTCGCCCCGAGGCGCTGCAGTTCGGTTCTATCATCGTTTCCTGCTGTAAAGCCATGAAGTCGATGATGGAGGAGTTTCATAACTTTAACAAATCCGGCACCATCCACCAGATGATTATAGACATCAACCGGATGGAGGAGGACGGAGACAAGCTGTACACAGACGCGATTCACGCATTGTACGCCGATCCCTCCGATCCGATCGAAATCTTCACCTGGACCGAAATCTTCAACCGCTTGGAGCGCTGCTGCGACGCATGTGAGGATGTGGCCAATGTGGTGGAAAGCGTTATTATGAAAAACACCTGATCCCTTTTCAGAAGAAAATCACACATATTTGCGGCGGGCAGTGATAAGCTGTCCGTTTTTTCATTGAGGTACGGCAAAGCATGTTCTGCTTGGCTGTGCCTGTTTTTATTTTACGCGGAATGACGATTCTCTCCGCCATTCAATACAAAACCGTGTTTGCTCCGCGCATTTGCAGAATCGGCAGAGGACATTCCAATGCAACTCAGTGGAACGATCAGGGTCAAATGAATGATCTTCCATACTTTGAAACGTTTTCTGTATGATGGAATCACCTGATTTTCAGATACTCTGCCCGAATTCCCGTGTCATTTTTTGAAAGTCTTTCCGGCTTTCGTCAGATTTTCCAAAGACGGTATTCTTTCCCTATATTGGTAGAGCCAATAATCTTTCATTCTTAATGTATATTCTTAACATTTTTAATATAATCAATCGAAATGCACAAATTTTGTTATTGACAAAGCGTTTTTTCCAGAGGATAATAAGACAAAGTGACAGTGCAAGGGGAGTGCTCTGTCATTTCATGCGCAATTTGGTAGTATCAATTCAATTATCAAAGGCGCCAATAAGGAGGAGCAATTGTGTTTCTGGAATTTATTCTTGCGCTGCTGCCGATTCTATGGCTTGTTGTATCCTTATGCTACCTGAAAATGCCTGCTTACAAAGCCTGTCCTGTAGCGCTCGTCATTACCGTTCTACTGGCACTGTTGTATTGGAAAGCACCCGGAATTGAGGTATTTACCGGCGGATTGGAAGGCGCGACAATGGCACTTTGGCCCATTTCTCTCGTCATCATCGCCGCGATCTTTACATATAACCTCACCGTGAAAACCGGGGCTATGGCAAAAATTCAAAAAATGCTGACATCCGTTTCAAACGACAAGCGGGTGCTGGTACTGATCATCGCCTGGGGCTTTGGCGGATTTATGGAAGGAATGGCCGGATTCGGAACCGCCGTTGCCATCCCCGCCAGCATTCTGTGCGGTCTCGGCTTCAATCCCATTTTCGCCGCTGTTGTCTGTCTGGTGGCAAACGCCACCCCCACGGCATTCGGGTCGATCGGTATTCCCACCGTGACAGCCGCGTCTGTTTCGGGCCTTGACCCGCAGGCTACGGCAGTCGTGGTATCGCTGCAGCTGTTCCTCATGGTCGTTCTGACCCCGTTCCTGCTGGTCACGATCACCGGCGGCGGCCTGAAGAGCCTGAAAAGCAGCTGGCACATCGCGCTGATTTCCGGCCTTGGGTTTGCGGCGGTACAGCTTCTCGCGGCCCGCTTCATCGGCGCGGAACTGCCTGCGGTAACCGGATCGGTCGCAAGCATGCTGCTGACCATCTTTGCGGCAAAGGTCTTTTGTAAGAACACCCCGAAGGAGTATCAGCTTTCTGAGGAAACCAGCGCCGAGCTGCAGAAGCAGGAGCATCCGGGCCTGCGCGAGGCTGTGATCTCGTGGTCCCCGTTCCTTTTGATCTTTGTCTTTCTGCTCACCGTTTCAAAGCTGGTGCCCCCGATTTACAATGTGCTTGCTGCGGTTAAAACCAGCGTTGTCATTTACGCGGGCGCAGGGGCCACGCCTTATACCTTTTCCTGGCTGACCACCCCCGGCGTTCTGATTTTCATTGCCGCGTTTCTGGGCGGGCTGCTGCAAAAGGCCACCCTTTCTGACATGGCGCAGGTGCTGGTTCAGACCCTGAAGCAGATGCTGAAAACCATGATTACGCTGATCACAATTCTGGCCGCTGCGAAGATCATGGGATACAGCGGCATGACCCGCGACATCGCCGCGTTCCTGGTAGCGGTTACCGGCACGGCTTACCCGCTCGTAGCGCCCCTGATCGGCTCGATCGGCACCTTTGTTACCGGCAGCGCAACCTCCTCCAGCGTGCTGTTCAGCTCGCTGCAGGCAGAGACCGCCCGTGCCATCGGCCTGCAGGAAATCTGGCTGGTGGCCGCCAACACCATCGGCGCCACGGCCGGCAAAATCATTTCGCCCCAGAGCATCACGATCGCGGTGGCCTCTACCGGAACCAGCGGAGAGGAAAGCAATATCCTTCGCACCACTCTCAAATATTACCTACTGTACATCGTGATTTTCGGCCTGATTTCTTATTTTGGGTACAGTCTTCTCTCTTTGGTTTGAAAGCGACACGGCGCTTGTTTCCCGGAACACGGCGCCTGCCTGAACCTCCCCTTTGGGCAGGGTATTTGCCGGAACTGAAAATCTTAGGAGCAAGCAGCCTCTAGTATGGATTGGATAAATCATTTGTAGTAATTAGGAAAGGAACATGCAGTATGAGTCAGTACAACAAGGTCACCCCTGAATTGATTGAACAATTCAGGCAGATCGCACCGAACCGTGTTTCCGTCAACGGAGACATCAACGACGATTTCACCCATGACGAAATGCCGATTTACGGCAAAGCCTGTCCTGAGGTCGTCATCGAAGCCACCTCCACAGAAGAAGTGGCGGCTGTGATGAAGCTTTGTTATGAGAACAGCATTCCCGTCACCCCCAGAGGCGCGGGCACCGGCCTGACCGGCGGCGCGGTTGCGCTTTGCGGCGGCGTTGTTCTCTCCACCACCAAGATGAACAAGATTCTGGGCTATGACAAAGAGAACCTGAACGTCCGCGTTCAGTCAGGCGTTCTGCTCAACGATCTGGCGGAGGACGCCATAAAGCAGGGCCTGCTCTATCCCCCGGATCCGGGTGAGAAATTCGCCACCCTCGGCGGCAACGTCGCCAACAACGCTGGCGGCATGCGCGCCGTGAAATACGGCACCACCCGCGACTATGTACGCGCCATGACGGTCGTACTGCCCACCGGCGAAATCGTCCGCCTGGGCGCAAGCGTATCAAAGAGCAGCAGCGGCTACAGCCTGCTGCACCTGATGATCGGCTCCGAAGGCACGCTCGGTATCATCACTGAGCTGACGCTCAAACTGATCCCCCAGCCGAAAGAAGTCGTCAGCCTGATCGTCCTGTTTGAAAACCTGGAGGAGTGCATCGCCGCTGTTCCGCAGATCATGCTGGCACACCTGCAGCCCCAGGCGCTGGAATTCATGGAGCGCGAGATCGTCATCTCCTCTGAGGCTTACCTCGGCAAAAGCGTATTCCCGCAGGAGTTTGAGGGCAGCCAGGTCAACGCCTACCTGCTGATTACCTTTGACGGCGAAAACGCCGATCAGCTCGACGAGATCATCGAGAAAGCTTCCGAAGTCGTTCTGGAAGCCGGAGCACTGGACGTTCTGGTCGCCGATACCCCGGCGCTGAAAAAGGACGCCTGGGCAGCCCGCAGCTCGTTCCTTGAGGCAATTGAAGCGCAGACCAAGCTGCTGGATGAATGCGACGTGGTCGTGCCCACCAGCAGAATCGCGGAGTACCTCACCTACATCAAATCTATCGAGGCGGATTACGGCTTCGAGATCAAGAGCTTCGGCCACGCAGGCGACGGCAACCTGCACATTTACACCTGCTCCAACGACATGGAGCTGGAGGACTTCAAGAGCCAGGTGCACGACTTTATGAAGAAAGCCTACGCCAAGGCAACGGAATTCGGCGGTCTCATTTCCGGCGAGCACGGCATCGGCCATGGCAAGCAGGCTTATCTTTCTGAAATGGCCGGCCCGGTGAACATGCGCCTGATGAAAGAAATCAAATCCGTCTTCGATCCGAAGGCGATTCTGAACCCCGGAAAAGTCTGCTTAAAGCTGTAAGAAACAGCTTCCATGAAGAACAAAAAACAGATTTCTTCTCTGCTTTCGGCAGGGAAGAAACAAGAACCTTGATTCTATTCTTTGATAAAAGAACTGGATCAGAAACCACATTATTTTGAGCGGAGGAAAAAGCAATGGCATATATCATTTCTGAAGAAGGCCAGGAGCTGCTGGGTGCAGTAAAGGAATTCTGCGAAAAAGAAGTCAAGGAGCAATGCAAGGAATATGACAAAACCGGTGAATGGCCGAAAGAGATTTATGATAAGGCAATTGAAATGCAGCTGCATATGCTCGAGGTTCCCGAGGAATACGGCGGAATGGGCCTTGATCGTGTCTCTGTTGCCGCTTTGATCGAGCAGATGGCGATTGCCGATTCCGGCTTTGCCACCACGATTTCCGCAAGCGGACTCGGCATGAAGCCCGTTCTGATCGGCGGCACCGAGGAACAAAAGCAGCGCGCGTGCGATTTGATCGTGGACGGCGGCTTCGCCGCTTTCTGCCTGACAGAGCCCGGCGCGGGCTCCGACGCTTCCGCCGGCAAGACCACCGCCGTCAGGGATGGCGACAGCTACATTCTGAACGGCCGCAAATGCTTTATTACCAACGGCGCGGTTTCGTCCTTTTACTGCGTGACCGCTATGACCGATAAATCCGCCGGTACCAAGGGAATCTCCATGTTCTACATCGAGAAAGACACGCCCGGTCTTTCCACGGGACATGAAGAGGATAAGATGGGAATCCGCACCTCCAACACCTGCGACGTGGTGCTCGAGGACTGCCGCATTCCCGCTTCCAATTTGATCGGCGCCGAAGGACAGGGTTTCTCCATCGCCATGAAAACGCTGGATCAGGCCCGCGCATGGATGGGCTGTATTGCCACCGGCATCGCCCAGCGCGGCATGGAGGAAGCCATCGCCTACGGCAAAGAGAGAATTCAGTTCGGCAAACCGGTGCTGAAAAATCAGGCACTCCAGTTCAAAATTGCCGACATGGCCATCAAGATTGAAACTGCCCGCCAGATGGTGGCCCATGCCCTTACCCTGATGGATCTCGGCCTGCCTTACAGCAAGGAATCCGCGATCGCAAAGTGCTATGCGTCCGATATCGCGATGGAGGTTGCCTCCGAAGCGATTCAGATGTTCGGCGGATACGGCTACAGCCGTGAATATCCGGTGGAAAAACTGCTGCGCGACGCGAAGATTTTCCAGATTTTTGAGGGAACCAACGAGATTCAGCGCATTGTTGTTGCCAATAATACCATTGGGCGCTTCTGATTCGCTGAAACGCTCGCTTACACTGTCACCCTCAAAGTGACTTACGTGAAAACTGCGATTTCTTCCCTCGCCCCGGCGGGAAAAGAATCAACCGTTTTCAAAACGCATGTTCCTGCAAGGGGAACGGAACTTGAAACAAATGGTGCTTCTCTCCCCGTCTTTAACGTGAAGAGAAGCAAAGGCATTCTTTTTGTAAAAAGAACGAAACACAAGCACACAGCAATTCTTTCCCCGCCTTCGGCGGGGAAAGAATCAATCGCCTTACTATTCTGCAAGGAGAACGAAACACATGGAAATACTGGTATGTATTAAGCAAGTGCCGGACGACGCGGCTGAAATCCGCCTGAAGGCGGATGGAACGCCCGATCTGGACGGTGTGGCGCAGGTGGTCAACGCGTTTGACACCTATGCCCTGGAAATGGCGACCCGCCTGAAAGAAGCGGTCGGCGGTGAAATTACGGTGATCAGCGTGGGCGGCGAAAGCGCCCGCGACGCGCTGAAAACCTGTCTGGCAGTTGGCGCACAGCATGCTTTTCTGCTGACTGATCCCGCTTTTGAGGGTTCCGACAGTCTGGGCAAGGCCCGGATTCTGGCCACGGCCAAGGCCAAGCTGGAAGAGAAATCCGGCAAGCCCTTTGACCTGATTTTCTGCGGACTTGAGGCCACCGATAAGGCCACCGGCCAAACCGGCGCACAGCTGGCCGAGCTGCTGAATCTGCCCCTCATTACCAACCTGACGGATATCTCTTACGAAAACGGCACCGTCACCGCAAAGCAGGAGACCGATTTTGGCTACAACCTGATCGATTCCGCAGCACCGTGCGTCGTTACCGTGAATACCCCGGCCTACGCGCCCCGTTACCCCACCATCAAGAGCAAGCTGGCCGCGAAGAAGATGCCCATCGACCCCATTTCTCTGGCAGATTTGGGCGAGGATGCCGGCAAAGTCGGCAAGCAGGCAGCCCTCACCCGCACCGTAAGGTTTGCGGAGCCGCCCCAGAAGGTGGCCGGGGTAAAAATCAAAGAAGAGACCTGCGAGGATTCCGCCCGCCGGGCCGTAGCCATGATGGTCGAAGCAAAAGCGCTGTAAGGGAGCATTGAAACATGGAACAAAATCAAACTCAAAACGTATTGGCGTATGTAGAAACCGCCGGCGGAAAACCCGTGAACGTCGGTCTGGAGCTGCTGACGCTGGCCAGAACGATCGCCGACGCTGCCGAACAGAAAGTGACCGCTGTGCTGATTGGCAGCGGGCTGGACGAAGCTGCACAGCGGGTTGCCGCTCTTGGCGCGGACAAGGTAGTTGTTGTGGATGACCCCGCTTACACCGCCTTTTCAATGGATGAATACACCGGCGTGCTGGAGCAGCTCGTAAAAGACGAAAATCCCGCCGTATTCCTGATGGGAAACACTCCGCAGGGCAAGGGGATTGTGCCCCGCCTGGCGGCCCGCTTTCAGAGCGGCTGTGTTGCGGACGTAACCGCTGTCTCCATCGAAGACGGCGCTCTGCACTGGATTACCCCTCGCTTTGGAGGCACTGTGCTGGCGGAAGAGGTCATCGAAAACTCCGCGGTGCAGTTTGCAACCGTGCGCACCGGCGCGTTCTCAAAGCCTGAAACCGCACAGAATACCGCTCCGGCAGAAAAGAAGGCGGTTTCCGTTCCGGCCGACTCCATCCGCACGCAGATCCGCGAAGCGGTCAAGGAGCTGACCGAGAGCGTAAACCTGGAAGACGCCGATGTGATCGTATCCGGCGGCCGCGGCATGGGAAGCGCGGAAAACTTTAAGCTGGTGGAAGAGCTGGCAGCCCTTTTGGGCGGCGTGGTAGGCGCTACCCGCCCCGCAATTGAAGACGGCTGGGTTTCAAGAGCGCATCAGGTCGGCCAGTCCGGCAAGATCGTTGCGCCGAAGCTGTACATTGCGTGCGGTATTTCCGGCGCGACACAGCACGTTTCCGGCATGTCCTCCTCCGGCTTTGTTGTGGCAATCAACAAGGATGAAGACGCCGCTATTTTTGATGTGGCGAACGTCGGCATTATCGGCGACGCGGTCAAGGTCATCCCCGCGATGATCGAGGAAATCCGCAAAGCGAAGGCAGAAGCCTGATTTCTCTTATCCCCCCTCCCGTTTGCCTGTCTTCTCCACCTGAGAGCATAGACGCAAAGCTGTAATGACTCTTCTTTCTTCCCCTGCTGTAATCGAAGGGAAGCGAGCGAGTATGAGGGAAGCCGGGCGAGTACGCGGCTTTGCTCTTCCTGCTCCGGAGGCACAAACGGTTTTAAAAATAATCCTTTTTTCTGCAATTTTACCGGTTTATTACAAATAGAGCAGGGCAGATCGACGATCTGCCCTGCTCTATTTTCTTTTTCATTTATAATAGTAATATCAACCGTTAACTTCTTTCCCCCACGAATGATGGAGAAGCAATCGCCGCTTCTATGTAGCGTCACTTTTCAAGTGGATCGACTGGAAAGCAGGCCGCCAAAAGCTCTATTCCTCCTCGAAAGGCTCTTCTTCCTGAGGGGGAGAAAAATCAGCCATAAAACCCTGCTCGAGCATGTATTCCTCAATCAGCGCAAAATGATCCTGCACCGCCAGAGAAAGATGAAGCTTATTCCGGCGGCACAATGCGTTGACGATCTGTTCGTGCGCGTATTGCAGCTTGTGCCCTGTGTCGTCGTGCAGCAGAATATTGTAACGCAGATCGTGGATAAAGCGGTCGATGGAATCCGACAGCGCGCGCAGAATCTGAATGATCAGCTCGTTGCCCGAAGCGATGGCGATCAGCTCATGCAGCTCCTTATCCAGCAGGTCGGCCTCTTCCCCTTCATGGGTGCGCAGCCCCTGAACGAGTTCTTCCAGCCTCGCGATCTGATCCGCAGAAATACGGTCCACGGCAAGCATGGCGGCCTCCAGCTCCAGCCCTCTGCGCAGCTCTGCCAGCTGCCGGTAGCTGATCCTTTGCAGCAGCGACAGCAGACCGAAGGTATCTTTCAGGCTTTGGCTGATGTCGCAGCAGATAAAGTTGCCCGCACCGTGCTCACTGCGGATAAACCCCATGTGCTCCAACAGTCGCATGGCTTCCCGCACGGAATTGCGCCCCACCCCGAGCTCTTCTGCCAGCTTCCGCTCCGGGGGAAGGGAATCCCCCAGCGAAAGAGTTCCATCCTTTAGCTTTTGCTGCAAATAATCCAATACCTTTTCGTACGCTTTTGAGTTTTTTTCTTTTTCAACTTCCATTTGGTCCACCCTCCACCGCCGGTGCGCAGGGCCGTTCTCTCCGCACAGCCACCAGGCGATATTATAATCATTCGGACATTTTGTTATGCGTTGCTTTGCAGAGTAACCACGACGATTTCCGGGCGATTAAAGACCCGGACCGGAAAAAGACTGTTCCCCAGCCCCCGGCTGACAACCATCGTCGTTGCGCCCCGTGTATAAGAGCCGCTGGTATACCGCGGGAAGATGCCCTGGCCCGGCGCTACGAGCCCGCCCACAAACGGCAGCCGAATCTGGCCCCCGTGGGCATGGCCGGTAAACACCAAATCCATGTGATGTTCCGTATACAATGAAAACAGCTCCGGACGGTGGCAAAGCAAAATCTGAAAGGCATCCGGCGACGACCATCGGGCCAGATGGCCCGCGAGCTCCGCCGTATGATCCCCGTCCGTATCGTCTGAATCGGCGAACGCGGGATCCCGCAGCCCCAGCAATTCGATGGAACTGTTCCCGATGGATATCTTCTCCGCCGCGTCCTCCAGCACATGAACCCCTGCATCGGTCAGGCGGCTTTTGATTTCGGGGTATTGTCTGAGCCTTGATTCATGATTCCCGGATACATAGTACACAGGGGCGATTTTCACAGCGCCGTTTACCAGCTGCATGGCCGGATCCAAACGATACCGCCTACTATCCACCAGATCACCGGTAATGACAATCAAATCAGGCGACACGCTTTCCAGCCGGTTCAGCAGAGCATTTTGCCCGCTGCCAAATTCTTTATTGTGCAAATCGGAAATCTGGGCGATCACATATCCGTTAAATTCTTCCGGAATTTTAGGATTGCGATAGACCGATTTGGTTATCACAATGCTGTTATTCTGCCAGATGCAAAAAAGGATCACGCACAAACCGAGCAATAAGAAAACCATTCGCTTCTTCCTTTTCCTCGACCATTTCACGCACTACCTCCGGTTTCGTCACTGAGAGAGCGATCGTTCTTCTACAACAGGGAGCACCCCGGCCCGATACGCACTCACGATGGCATATGCAATATCATATCACTATTTTTCGCCTTCAACAAGCGGAAAGGTCGATTTTGCTTCTGAAAACGAAAAAGCGTCTTCACAGGCGGGCGCGTATGTATCCGCGGCCAGGGCTTCTGACAAAAAAGCCGCAGGAGAGAGAATCTCCTGCAGCAAATCTGATGCCAGAAAGACGAACCAAAATGTTCTTTTTTTATCTGTTTAAACCCTTTTCACAACGGTTGCCCCAGGCATCCAGCAGCTCGTCGCCCCGGTAAAACCGGACAATCTCGCAGCGGTTCGGGCAGCCGGAGCATTCCCCGGCTTTCGTCGTAAAGGTCATTTCCAGCAGGGACGGATCGAAGGGCCGCTCTCTTGATGCGGAACGCGACAGAATCGCCGCGCCGATCGCGCCCATCAGGTGGGATTCCGGGTCCACCGTAACGCC
This sequence comes from Faecalispora jeddahensis, assembly GCF_000577335.1. GTDB lineage: Bacteria > Bacillota > Clostridia > Oscillospirales > Acutalibacteraceae > Faecalispora > Faecalispora jeddahensis. The sequence goes on from NZ_CBYL010000037.1 coordinate 13,493, forward strand.
GGAGTGAAGCTCCTCTTCAAACGCCCGCACGACCCCTCTGTTCTTGCTCACGCCGCCCTGAAACACAATCGGTTCTTCAATGCGCTTTCCCTTACCCACATTATTTAAATAGTTCAGAACGACCGCACGGCACAGCCCCGCCACAATATCCTCCTTGCTGTGGCCGGTCTGGGCCTTGTGGATCATGTCCGATTCCGCAAACACCGTGCATCTGGCGGCAATTTTGGATGGCGACTGGGAACGCAGCGCCAGATCACCGAGAGACTCCACCTCGAGCCCCAGGCGTTTTGCCTGCGACGATAAAAAAGCGCCGGTACCGGCCGCACACAGCGTATTCATCGCGTAGTCCGAAACCACCCCGCCGCGGATCAGAATGATCTTCGAGTCCTGCCCGCCGATCTCTAAGATGGTGCGCACCCCCGGGTGACGCGACAGCGTCCCGACCGCGTGGGCTGTGATTTCGTTTTTGACCACGTCCGCCCCCAGCATGCTGCCGATCAGCCGCCGCGCGGAGCCGGTTGTTCCGACGGTACGCACACTGACCGGGCCGGGCGCCTTTTCAAACAGAATGCCCACCAGCCGCTTGACCGCCCCTACCGGGTCGCCCTCCGTCCAGAGGTATTCCTCCGAAAGCACCTGGCCGTCTTCGCTCAGCAGCACGCCCTTGGTTGAAATAGAGCCGATATCAACCCCCAGAGACACGAGCTGTTCCATACGCTTTTTTCCTCCTCATGTCAATCATATCGGCAAAGGCCTCAAGCCTTGTTTCCACGCCCACCTCACTGGTGTTGGCGTCGAAGCTCAGGTGCAGGATCGGCATGCCGTAGTCCTGCTCCAGGCGTGTTAAAGCGGGCATCACGTTCAGCTCGGGAATACAGCCGAACGACTTCATGTGGATCAACCCATCGTAGCCCAGCTCGGCATACTGCTTTGCCTGGCAGACGCTATCCACGCCATTGGCTCCTACCGTATATTTTAAATACCCTCCGCTTTCCCGCAGAGAGATGCGATCTTTCTTTCCAAACAGCAGAAACGACACGCTCATTCTGCGGCTGACGCTGATATTTCTGCGCGCCAGCTGCTTTTCCAGATAAAAATTACTGAACGGCTCCATCAGGGTGTACAGCTCCCCGATCACCCCGACGCGAAGCGGCATGGCGCTTTTTTTCACCGGTATCTCGCCCGCGGCGCGCGCGTACCGCTGCTTGAGGCGTTCCAGCTGAAGCATGGTTCTCGGCTCGCTCAAATCCTTTAAAAGCTGCTTCTGAAGCTTTTCAAAAGAGCCCGGGATGGTCTCGAACCCTACATTTTCGCGAATATAGTAATCCAGCGCATCCATGATTCTCAGGCTTTCCGCGGTGCGCATCATCACACTCAGAATTTCGCGCATGGAAAGCGGGCACTCCAGATTCCGGAGTACCCGATAGATCTTTTCCGGTTTTACGTGCGCCCGGGAAAAGCAGAGAAAATCAAACTCATATCCCAAGTCTCGCAGAATCTGTTCCTGAACCTCTCCGTAATAGCCATAACGGCAGCCAAGGCCTGTTTGCAGCAGCACGTTGGCCCCGGCCTCGAGCGCCTCGATATAGTTTCCCATGTTGTATTTGAACGGGGAGCAGACAAAATCAGGGCTGTATTTGCTGCCGAGCTCCAGCGTGCGCTGGGTGGTCGGCGGCGCTGAGATCACCCTCTGCCCAGGGAAGAGTTCCCCGAGCATCGAGCGGATGACCACATGGTAATCCCCCATGTGGGGAAAGCTGAACACAAGCTGCTTATCCATAAACCCTCTTCCTTTCCCCCAGAATGTCCAGAAAGCTCTCGATGCGGGTTTGCAGCCCGGCGTCCGACTGCTGCTCGTCCATGAGGAGCTGAATCACCGGAACCTCATGCACCCGCCGGATCACCAGCTCGTTGACAAGAGAATCCGTTCCGCAGGGAAACGCGGTGAGCAGGATCACGCCGTCCACACGGTTTTTATACAGCTCGATCGCACCGATCATCTCCTTATTCATCGTCCAGTACAGCTCGGTCGAGATTGCCTTGGATTTCTGGCTGCAGGCGCGGCGATTGCAGTAATCGGAAAATAGGACGGTTCCGTTCTGCTCCCGGATCATCCGGCAGACCGGCCCGCCGATAAAGGAATCATGACTGATATACGGCTGTGCGGCGATCAGGATTTTCAGGCCGTCGCCTTCACAGACACGCTGCTGACGCTTCATCCGTGCCAAATCCTGACTTTGCTGGCGCTGTCTGGCGCGCTGATACGCGCGAAAGCACTGGTCCGCACTTTTTCCAAGCTGGCGGCCCATCGCGCAGAAGGCAAACATTTCAGAGCGTGTGCTCCCCTTTAAATTGTAAGTAATCAGCTTGGCCCAGGGAAATGTGTGGCGCACAATATCGTACAGCCCCAAAAAACGGACGCAAAATTCCTCACTGCCGCGAGTTCCCTCAAACCGGGGAACCAGAACCGCGTCGCACTGCCCCAGAAGCGATTCCACATGCCCTAAATACAGCTTCATCGGAAGGCAGTTTTCCGCTTCGGAATGACGAATCCCATCCTCCAGAATCGTTCTGCAGGTTTCGCTGCTGATGATGACCTCGCACCCCAGCTCCTGAAAAAATGTCTCCCACAAACAGCCGTACCGATAATATAAAAACGCCTTTGGTATTCCAATTTTCAATGTTATCACCCAGATGCTATTATGGATTTTTTCCCTGCAAGTATTCATTCGGGCGGCGCATTTCCATAACCTCACATCGGGCATGATTTTGCGATGAAGCAAAAAAATCCATTCCGGACGTTTCGTCCGGGATGGATTTTCATGAATCATATTGATTTTTCAGAAAAACAGTTTTTTTATTTTAATCCCCCGGGTCATACCACCTGATCTCTTCCGGCGTTTTTGGCCTGATACAGCTTTTTGTCCGCAAGATAGATCAGTTCATCCACAGCCTTCGGCGCACAGTCTGCGGTGACCGTCTCTACACCGATGCTGCAGGTGATGGCGATTTCCCCATAGGTGGTGCGAAAAACGTGGCCGCGAATGGAATCCCGGATACGGCAGGCAATCTGCTTGGCAGAATCGCTTTCCCAGCCCGGCAGGCAGACCAGGAATTCATCGCCGCCGTAACGGGCTACCCACCCGCTCTTGGCCGGAACCATCTTTTGCAGCAGAACGGCGATTCCATGCAGTACGCAGTCGCCGGCCACATGGCCGTTATGATCGTTGATTTTCTTAAAATAGTCAATATCGATAAACAGAACGCTCATCGGCTGATCCTGCTCAAAGCAGCTCTGCAGGTCGGCTGGAAGCCGAAGATCGATATACCGGCGATTGTACAGATGCGTGAGGAAATCGGTATAGACTGTTTCCCGGCAGACATTTTCATCCTCGATTTTTTCTTCCGGACGGGAAGTGCAACGGGTCATAACCAGAGTGCAGGCTCTTTCCCCCACTACAAGAGGAATCCGGACAATACTGCAGATCGCCGAATCATCCGCAGATACGCTCAGCGTTGCACCCGGCCCGAAAAGGATCTGATAATCGAAGCTTCCCTCCAAAGAGCCTTCAAACAGCTCCTCTGAATTGAGTCCCCGCAAATCATCGTAAAGGATCAGCCCGCAGTTGGAATCCACAAGATACACCGAAGACGAAAACACCCTCAATACACAGAGCAGATTCTTCACATCTGATAAAGATTCTAATACCATTACTTCCCTTTCTACCGATTCGGCGGACCGCAATTTTCTTCGATCGAGATCGTACACCGCCAACCCGGGACCTGCAAAATCGTTCAGCCATTGAAAGACCGCGTTCCCCCAAAGCACCCCGGCAATTGCGGATTTTCGGCCTTTGAGAGAAATGACAGAAAGGTATTCAGATAATTTCCGCAAACCAAAAAAACACACAATAAGTGTTTTTCTTTAAATTATACATATAATATTTGTGCAAGTCAATACGTAAATAGAGCGTGTGATAAGATCGTTTTCGTATAAATATATGTTGAAGGAAGGGTTGAAATGAAAGCAATAAATCAAATCATTCGCGATTTACGCGAAGATAGAGATTTAAGACAATCAGACATAGCAGCCGTCTTGGGAACAACACAACAGCACTATTCCCGATGCGAAAAAGGAGAATCGCAGCTATCAACTCGCTCCATTATTGCTCTGGCCGATTTTTACCACGTATCCACCGATTATCTGTTAGGCCGAACAGACTGTAAGCAGGGTGTGGACGTTCTGAATCAGCAAATCGCGGAAGGATACTCAACCGGACGCTTTTTGACAGATGTACTTTCCCTGAGCATTGTCGGGCGCTGTGCTGTGGCGGAATATCTGAAGCTTCAGCTCCTCAAAGAAGAGGTGGAGCAGAAGAGACTTCTGTGAATTCCGGGCGAAATTTTCTTGTTCCCGGCTACCGAAACAGGACAAAGACGAAGTCTCGGCCCCCAAGGTAGCCGCCTTACCATGCAGACGTCTGCAAAAGCACAGAAAGGGTGAATGACAGATATATTAGTTCAAAGATTCCGGTGTACGGAATTCGCCTTTGGGATACTGTCTCCCACAACACATCTATAAGAATGTCACTTCAAAAACAGACGCCTAACGAATGAGCGATCAAAAGAGAATACTGTATTAGTGATGCGTATTCCCAAGCTCCATTTCAACAAGATGCAGAATTACTTCTTCCGGCGTTGGAATCTCACCTTTGTGTGGTATCGATATCCAAAATGCTTGAATTTCCGGATCGCTATTTGCTTTTGCAGCGGCTATTACAATTTCGATTTCGCGTCTGACTTCTTCGATGCTCACCCCATTTTTCTTCGCCACAGACTCAAGAGCTTTCTTGGCCAATATTTCCGCTTTCTGATTACTCATCTTCAAAACACCTGACATTACTATTTTTATTCAAAGGATCAATTACCCGAATATAGGTAATTTTATCACAGATATATTTCATTTGTCAACCCGAATTCGGGTTAAAACATCTTTTATCTAAATTATCATATATTTATTAACCCGAATATAGGTAGGAGATGCTTATGACATATTCTGAGATCATTGTGATGCGGATATCCACCCTCTGCAAACAGCGGGGGATCGCCTATAACAAGCTGGCATCCATGTGCGGCCTGAATCAATCTACCATTGACAACATCGTGCGCGGAGTGACAAAAGACCCGCGCGTTCAAACGCTCCATCATATTGCCCTTGGATTTAACATGACACTTGCGGAATTTTTGGATTACCCGGAACTGAATGAGTATTCGTTTGACGAGGAAGAGCATTGACTTCGTGAGCAGATTTTTGGACAAGAAAAAGCCGCAGGACTTTCGTCCTACGGCAATTGAATATTCTGAATTAATCTTGAAAAGAGAGCGGCGCTGCACGCCGCTTTCTTTTATTTTTGAGAAAAGATTTAATTCCCGACCTCAAGACTGATCTGATTAAAGCGATTCAGAAGATCATCCGTAGACAGGGCTTCCTTTGCCTCATCCGCGGCGTCGATCACCGCCTGACCCTGATGCATCATCAGCAGCCGGTTGCCGTACTGAATCGAATATTTCAGATTGTGGGTCACCATCAGCGTCGTCAGGTGCTTTTCCGTCACCAGCTCCTGTGTCAGGCGCATTACATTTTCGGAGGATCGAGGGTCCAGCGCCGCCGTGTGCTCATCGAGGATCAGCAGATCAATCGGCGTCATGGTCGAAATCAAGAGGGCCAGCGCCTGCCTTTGCCCGCCGGAAAGACTGCCCACCTGCACGCTGAGCTTATCCTCAAGCCCCAAATCAAGGCGCTGCAGCATGGTGCGGTATTCATCGGTGCGGCGGCGGCTCACGCCGCGGGAAAGCCCGTAGAACGAGCCTTTATTGTCCGCGAGAGCCATATTCTCTAAAATAGTCAGCTCCGGGCAGGTTCCCTTTGCGGGATCCTGAAATACCCGGCCAATCGATTTGGAACGCTGAAATTCCTTCATCTTGCTGATATCCTCACCCTTGAGCAGAATGCTGCCGCTGTCGGGCACGATACTGCCGCAGATGAGGTTGAGCATGGTGGTTTTGCCGGAGCCGTTGCTGCCGACCACCGAAACAAACTGCCCGGGCAGGATTTCAAGATTAAAATCGGAAAACAGAACGACCTCACTGACGGAATCGGGAGAAAAGGTTTTGCAGATATTCCGCAGACTGACCATGCTGTCAGATTTGAGTTGGGTTGACGACATGCGGATGCTTCCTCCTTCCCGAAAACGCCTGATTCCCTACCAGAGCCAGTGTGAACAGCAGGGCCATCAGCAGCTTGAGGTAGTTCGTGGGCAGGCCGAGCTGCATCGCGATCACCAGGCAGGTTTTATACAGGATTGCACCGATCACCACCATGGCGGTGGGGCGAATGAACTTGATCTTTCCGAACAGGCTGGTACCGATAATGACCGAGGCCAGAGCCATAACGACCATACCCGTACCGCCGTAGATATTTGCGGTTTCTGTCTGCTGCGCCAGAATGGAGCCGGCCAGAGCCGTGCAGCCGTTGCCGATCGCAAGCCCGGCGATCTTCATTCGTCCCGGGTCTTTGCCGAGCGAGATCACATACTGCGGGTTATTGCCCGAAGCGCGAAGCAGCAGGCCGGACTTCGTCTTTAAATACAGATCGAGCAGCACTTTAACCACGATGACCACCAGTAGCACGATCAGCACCACACGGTAATCCTGCATACCGGGCGGCATCAGGTGAACAATGGGGCCGGAGGTAAAGATGGTCGGCTTATTGTAGAAAGGAAGCACCGCGGAGCCCCTTGTCACCACAAGGTTCACGCTCCACAGGCCCGTCATCACCAGAATACCGGAAAGCAGGTCGGTAATATGCAGCTTTACATGCAGCAGCCCGGTGACGCAGCCGGCAGCCGCGCCGGCCAGAAAGGCCGCAAGGCACGCGACCCAGGGATTTACGCCAACGGCAATCAAAGCCCCTGTTACACACGCGCCCAGCGGGAACGTGCCGTCTACCGACAGATCCGGGAACCCCAGAATCCGATAGGTAATGTACACGCCCATCGCCATAATTCCGTAAATCAGGCCTTCCTCCATTACGTTGAAGAACAGACCAAAAAAAACATCCATTCACTGTTACCCGCTTTCCGTACAAATCAAGTTTGAACACACAGCAATTTCTCTGCCGCGTGTTCGGCGGGCAGAGAAACTGCAAATCAGATCAGGCTTTTGAATCCAGCATCACAGTATCACAACGCTGTTTGTGTTATTATTTGCTCGATGCCGCGGAATCTTCCGTGACCGCCTGCGCATTTTCGTAATCCTTCGGCAGGGTCATGCCGAAAATGTTCAGAACATCGGCATTATAGACAGGGGCAAAATCCTTTACAATGTAAACCGGGGTTTCTCCGGCTTTCTTTTCGCCCTTCAGGATCGAAGCCGCCATTTTGCCGGTTTCTTTGCCGAGCGCAACATAGTCGATTCCCTGAGAGGCCAGGCAGCCGTTTTTCACCTGCTCGATCTCGGAACCGAATACCGGGATGTTGCCCTTGTTTGCGGCCTGCAGAACCACCTGCAGATTGTTGACGACGTTGTTGTCCGTAAAGTTATTGATGCAGTCGACGCCCTTGCTGACGAGCGACGCTGCGGCGGAAGCAACCTCAGACGCATTGACGACGCCGGATTCCACAACTGCAAAATTATATTTGCTCGCAACCTCTTTCAGAGTGGCCAGCTGGCTGACGGAGTTCGGCTCGCTGGTTGTGTAGAGCACGCCGATTTTCTTCGCGTCCGGCAGGAAGGCACGGATCATCTTGACCTGTTCCTCCAGCGGGAGAACGTCGGAGCTGCCGGTGATGTTGTTTTCGGGTTTTTCCAGGCTCTTGACCAGCCCCGCCGCCACAGGATCGGAAACCGCGGTGAACACCACGGGGATATCGGTCTCTTTGGCCGCGCTGTAAGCGGACATGGCCGACGGGGTGGCAATGCCGACCAGCATATCATATTTGGAAGAAACCATGTTCTTCGCGATCAGGTCGCTGTTGGAAGCGTCGCCCTGCGCATTCTGGAAATCGATGGTCAAATTTTTGCCATCTTCATATCCGGCTTCCTTCAGTCCTTCTACAAAACCTGTGTAGCAGTTATCGAGCGACGGATGCGGCGCGTATTGAATCACACCGATCTTTAATGCTTTCTCTCCGCCGGAAGCGGCGGAAGAAGCAGAGGTGCCATTGGAGCATCCGGCAAATCCTGCGGCCATGACTGCGGCCAGGGAAACTGCGGCAATTTTCGTAATCAGCTTTTTCATAGGAATATCAAACCTTTCTCTTTGCATTATTTCAATATGATTTCTGAGGAATTTTTGATCGGTTCTGCGCTTCCACCAGCCATCCGGCATACGCCCCACCTCCTGTTGGACAATAAAAAAAGCCCTTGCCCCCGATTGCTCAGGGACAAGAGCGTTTGCTCCTGCGGTACCACCCAAATTGACGCTTTTGCGCCCTCTTTTCTCACATACCCGTTTGATATGCGCTCCACTGATAACGGGCAGAGCCCCCGTCGCAGACTACTTGGCACACTGCCGTTCGCCCCGCCCTCATAAGTCCATTCCCCGTGCGATCTCTTACCGCAATTCCACCGCATGCGGCTCTCTGAAAAGACATCCTGCCCGGCTACTACTCTTACTCACAGGTTTCTGTTATTGCCCCTATTATATGACGGCGCTTTTCATTTGTCAACACCGCAGATTCAAAATTCCATTTTTTTCGCAGTATCGTCCCTTTCTATACAAATGATCTGATGTCCAATCCAGTGATTTCTTCCTCCGCCTGCGGCAGAGGAAGAAATCATCCTTTTTCTAAAATGAAACGCGATAAAAAGACAGCCTCCAGAAATTGACATTCGCCAAAAAACACGGTAAAGTGATAGAGAACAATTTCTATTTTTTGTGATGCAGCGCCTGCCAATGTTTCAATTTTTTACTAAATCAGGTGTATTTTAGAACATATCCATACAATATATAGTAAATGAATTGTGTAAATCTCTTAAAATTCCGTAAGGCGGCGCGCAGCGCTTGCCAAAACGTAAAATCTGCATTACAATAGGAACAGCAAAAGTAGTTAAGCAACCTAACTAATTCAATTCCGTGTCATATTAATCAATACAGGGCCGCCAGACCGGCCTTGTTCATGAAATGCAAAAGCCAAAACAGCCAAAATATTGCGGAGGAAATGGGACGATAGGATGAGAATCGGACTTGACGTCGGTTCCACGACCATCAAGTGCGTCGTGTTGAACGATGACAATCAAATTGTATATCAATCATATGAGCGGCATTTTTCACAGATCACTGAAAAAATGGCGGAGCTTCTGCGCAAAATTCAGGCGGAAGTTTTAAACGGAGCGCCCGCTTATCTGTCAGTGTCCGGCTCGGCGGGAATGGGAATTGCCCAGACCTGCGACTTACCCTTTATTCAAGAGGTCTACGCAACCCGTGTGGCTATGGGCAAGCTGATTCCCGATGCGGATGTGATTATCGAGTTGGGCGGCGAGGACGCGAAAATCCTGTTTTTGACGGGCGGAACCGAGGTTCGCATGAACGGTTCGTGCGCCGGCGGAACCGGAGCGTTTATTGACCAGATGGCAACTTTGCTGCACCTTTCTCTGGAAGAGATGAACGAGCTGGCCGCGCAGCACGAAAAGATTTATACCATCGCTTCGCGCTGCGGCGTGTTCGCCAAGTCTGACGTTCAGCCGCTGCTCAATCAGGGTGCGCGCAAAAGCGATATTTCTGCCAGCATTTTTGCCGCCGTGGCCAACCAGACCATCGCCGGCCTGGCGCAGGGCCGCCCGATCCGCGGCAAGGTGATCTACCTTGGCGGGCCGCTGACGTTTCTCTCTGAACTGCGGGAGAGCTTTGACACCGCTTTGAAGGTAAAGGGCGTCTGCCCCGAAAATTCTTTGTACTACGTGGCGATGGGCGCCGCATTCAGCAGTGAATCCGCTGTGGATTTGGACACTGCGCTGACCAACATAGAAGCATACCGAGGAAAGAGCGACTTTCTGTCCATCCCCTCCCTGTTCCGCGACGAGCAGGAATACCGGGAGTTTCAGGAACGCCACCAGAGCTGTCGCGCAAAGCGCGGAGAGATCGCCCAATATAATGGAAAGGCGTACCTTGGCATCGACGCCGGTTCCACCACGGTAAAAGCGGTGGTGCTCGGGGAGGACTGCGAGCTTCTCGATTCCATTTATCAGAGCAATTCCGGCAATCCGGTGCCGATCATCCGCGAATACCTGATGAATCTGTACGAGCAGTACCCCAATTTGACGATCTGCTCCTCCGCCGTGACCGGATACGGTGAAGAGCTGCTGAAAAACGCATTCAACCTGGATTTCGGCATTGTGGAGACGATGGCACACTTTACCGCCGCCAAATATTTTATGCCGGACGTCGACTTCGTCATCGACATCGGCGGACAGGACATGAAATGCTTTAAAATCCGAAACGGTGCGGTGGATAACATTTTCCTCAACGAAGCATGCTCCTCCGGCTGCGGTTCATTTTTACAGACCTTCGCGAATACCCTTGGGTACGACATTGCGGATTTCGCCCAGAAGGGCCTGTTTGCAAAGAATCCGGTCGACCTTGGCTCGCGCTGCACGGTGTTCATGAACTCCTCTGTCAAGCAGGCGCAGAAGGACGGCGCCACCACGGAGGATATCTCCGCGGGCCTTTCCGTCAGCGTTGTCAAAAACGCGATCTACAAGGTCATCCGTGCCGCTTCCGCCGAAGAGCTGGGCAAAAACATTGTGGTGCAGGGCGGTACCTTCCTGAACGACGCGGTGCTGCGCGTGTTTGAAAAAGAGCTTGGCGTCAACGTCATCCGCCCCGACATTTCGGGTCTGATGGGCGCGTTCGGCGCGGCGCTGTACGCAAAGAGCCGGGCCAAAGAAACGAGCACCCTGCTTCCTTATGAGGAGCTCAGAGACTTTACCCACGTGGTAAAGGTAGCCACCTGCGGCCTGTGCAGCAACCACTGCCGCCTGACGATCAACAACTTTGGCGGCAACCGGCGCTTCATCGGCGGCAACCGGTGCGAAAAGCCGGTCACACGCCAGCAGGGCGGGCCGGCGCTCGATATCTACACCTACAAGCTCGATCTGCTGCAAAGCTACCAGCCGGTACCCGGTCCCCGCGGAAAAATCGGTATCCCGATGGGCCTGAATTTCTATGAGTTGCTGCCGTTCTGGCATTCGTTCTGGACGACACTGGGCTTTGAAGTGATCCCCTCTCCCCTTTCGACCCGCTCGCTGTATCTGGACGGGCAGCACACCATTCCGTCCGATACGGTCTGCTTCCCCGCAAAGCTGATGCACGGACACATTGAAGCGCTGCTGCGGCAGGGGATCGATACCATCTTTTATCCCTGTATGTCTTATAATCTGGACGAGGGACTGGGCGACAACCATTACAACTGCCCGGTGGTCGCATATTATCCCGAGGTGCTTTCGGCCAACGTAGAGGAGCTCAAGCAGAAAACCTTTATCCACGACTATGTGGGCATTCACAGAAAGCGCGACTTCCCCATTAAAATGCACCAGATTCTGAACCAGTATTTCTCCGGCATCAGCCTGCATGAGGTTCAGAAGGCCGCGAAGTCCGCCTATGAGGAATACGACAGGTATTTTGCACAGGTGCACAAGGAGGGCGAGCGCATCATTGAAGAAGCGGAACGCCTGCACAAGCCGATCATCGTGCTGAGCGGCCGCCCGTACCACCTTGACCCGGAAATCAACCACGGCATCAACAAGCTGATCACCAGCCTCGGCGCCGCCGTGATTTCGGAGGATGTGATCAGCAACCGCGTGGAGAAATTCCGCACCGGCGTGCTCAACCAGTGGACGTATCATTCCCGCTTGTATGCCGCCGCAAAGTACATCGGCACCCGGCCGGATATGAACCTGGTGCAGCTGGTCTCGTTCGGCTGCGGCGTAGACGCGATTACCACCGACGAGGTGCGCGAGATACTGGAAGCAGAAGGCAAAATCTATACACAGATCAAAATCGATGAAATTACGAATCTGGGAGCGGTGAAAATCAGACTGCGCAGCCTGTTCGCCGCATTGGAACAGTGAGGTGATCGTTCTTGGCGGAACTGAAAAGAGATAAAACCGGGCGTATCCTGTTTACCAAGGAAATGAAGCAGGAATACACCATCCTTTGCCCGCAGATGGCGGAAATCCATTTTTCGCTGATTATCAATGTCTTCCGCAACTGCGGCTACAATATGGTACTTTTGAAAAACGACGGCCCAAACGTGGTGCATGAGGGCCTGAAATATGTGCACAACGACACCTGCTACCCCGCCCTGCTCGTGATTGGCCAGTTCATGGACGCGCTGAAAAGCGGAAAATATGACCTGGACCGCACCGCGCTGATTATTACGCAGACAGGCGGCGGCTGCCGTGCCTCTAATTACATTCACCTGCTGCGCAAGGCTCTGCGCAGAGCAGGCATGGAGAATATCCCGGTGGTTTCCCTGAATCTGTCGGGCCTTGAGAGCAATCCGGGCTTTTCGCTGACCCTGCCCATGCTGCGCCGCCTGATCGCGGGCCTTGTGTACGGCGATCTGCTCATGCTGCTCGACAATCAGGTAAAACCCTACGAGCTGAAAAAAGGCGAGAGTGCCGCGTTGGTTCAGAAATGGATTACGGAGCTTACCGCTCAGTTCAACCGCGATGAAGGCTATTCGTTAAAACAGCAAAAGGGAAACCTGGAAAAAATCGCCGCGGAATTTGCGGCGATCCCCGTTCACCGCGTGCCGAAGGTGCGTGTGGGAATCGTCGGCGAGATCTTTGTCAAATACTCCCCCCTCGGCAACAACCAGCTTGAGCAGTTCCTTGCCGAGCAGGACTGCGAGGTCAACGTACCGGGCCTGCTGAATTTTATGCTGTTCAAGGTAGATAACCGCATGGAGGACATCAAGCTGTACGGCGGCAACCCGGTGAAATTCCGCGTGGTAAAGGCCATGATGGATTACCTGGTAAAAATGCAGGAGCTCTTGATCGCCGCCGTAAAAACGCAGCCATGCTTTGAGGCACCGATGAATTACGCCCACACAAAAGCGCTGGTCAAGGACGTGATCGGCTACGGAAACAAGATGGGCGAAGGCTGGCTGCTGACCGCCGAGATGCTTGAGCTGGTGGAGTGCGGCTTTGAAAACATCGTCTGCACACAGCCGTTCGGCTGCCTGCCGAATCACATCTGCGGCAAGGGCATGATCCGCCGGATCAAAGAGATCGACGACCGCGCCAACATCGTGCCGATCGATTACGACCCGAGCGCCACGCGCGTCAATCAGGAAAACCGCATCAAGCTGATGCTGGCGGTAGCCCGTGAATCCCTGAAGCAGCGCACGGAAAAGCAGGTTACAACCGCATAACACTGATAAAACACCCAAAAAAATCAACTTTGTTCCCCGGTTTCCCTACCGGCACAAAGTTGATTTTTTTGACAAATTCTGATATGATAATGACTATCGAAAACCTTTTGGAGTGGTAAATCATGGACAAACAGGAGGAACAGCACGTGAAAAAGTTCATCCAGGAATTTAAAGAATTCGCGATGCGCGGCAATGTGATCGATCTTGCCGTCGGCGTGATCATCGGCGGTGCGTTCGGACAGATCACTTCGTCTTTGGTAAAAGACATTATTACCCCTGTTCTTTCGGCCATTACCGGAAAAATCAATCTGGGCAAGCTGGCCCTGACGATTCCGGATACGTTCGGCGGCGCCGACATCGTAATCGCCTACGGCGCGTTTCTGCAGAACGTATTGGATTTCGTGATCACTGCATTTGTGATCTTCATTATGATCAAGCTGATGAACAAGCTGCGCCAGAAAAAGGACGAAGAGCCGGCTGCCGAGCCGGAGACCCCTATATTGAGCAAGGAAGAAGAGCTTTTGACAGAAATCAGGGACTTGCTGAAAGAAAACAACAAAGCGTAATGCTCGCTTTGATAAAATCAGGAACAAAAACGCGCTTGGGCGTGGCTTTCATCAGCCGCTTCCAGGCGCGTTTCTGTGTTTCCCTTTAATGAACAATCATGGTAAAAGCATTGTACAGCAGAACAAGAGCCATGATGAGATTCACCGGTAAGTAATACCGATCATATATGCCCTGAATCATTGTGCCGAAAAAGGCCCAAACCGTCGTAGCGCAGGTCCCCATTGTCGCAATCAGAAATGAAGTAGCGAGTATAACACCAAGGCTGCTGCTGAAAGGAGTGACATACCCGATCAAAGCAGTGATGCCAAACATATAGATTTTTACATTGATCAGCTGGAGGAGAAAGCCCGATAACAGGCTGGGGGCTTTTTCCGTGTGATCACTGCCCGGCCTGCTGGTTAATATGTGAAACGCCAGCCAGACAATGTAGGCTGCTCCTATGTATCTCATATAACCTAAAGCAGACTCAAAGTGTGATCCCAAAGAATAAACCATAAATGCACAGGCTGTTTGTACCGCATAATAGCCTAAGAAAATACCGGCCAGCAAGAACCGGCTTCTTCGAAAGCCATACCGAACCATTGTATTCAGTGCAAGAAGATTCCCCGGCCCGGGAGTAAACGCATTGATAAAGCAATAGGATAAAAACCCCGATATTGAAAACACTTCCACATAACTCCTGACAAAATAGATAGAAAAAACCGAGGGACATATGCCCCTCGGTTTTTAGAGAAAGGCTTACACGGCCAAATAAATCTTAACCTCGGGATCAGCGCTCCACAAGGGCTTTAACCCAACGAAAACGTCGTTCTGAAACAATTCGCTTTCCAGGTATGCCCTTGCATGTTCGACACTGTCAAAGCCATGCAGCACCTGCACGTCCTCGTCACGAATCAGCAGCTCCTTCGATACAGCCCCCTGAATTCCGGACAGAAACGGCTGACGATAATCGGAATACACCCTGGCTGCCGCAGGACGATTCGCCTCGCTGATGACCATTGTGATTTCAAGATAAGCTTTTGCACTCATGTTTCATACCTCCACTAAAATTGTCTTTGGTTTCCTGTAACCATGCTTAGACTATAACAAAGGTACTCGGCAGAGTAAATATATTAGCAAATTTATAAGTCACTCATAAATTTCTTAGTTTAAGAGGGCAGCTGGCTGCAGGTTTTGCATGGAGGCAGCTTTTTGTCCAGACTGACCGCCGCATGGGTTCTGGACCATTGACAAATGCTTTGAAGAATCGGAAGCACGGATTTTCCCTTTTGAGTAAGAGAATATTCCACTTTCGGCGGAATTTCATTATATTGAGTACGGTTGATCAGGTCATCCGCAATCAGTTCTTTTAGCATCGCGGCAAGCACCGCATCGGTGATATTCCCCAACTCTTTTCGGATTTCATTATATCTCATGACCTCTGCAGACGACAAAACGCAGAGAATTCTGGACTTCCATTTCCCGCCGAAAATATCAAGCCCGTATTCGATCGGACACATGATTTCCTTTTCCAGTTTGGGTGTATATTTCATTTTGACTGCCTCCCTGCTCCGCTTTCTTTCTGCGAATCACTATAGCAAAATAAAGTTACTATGTCAAACAGAAGCAATGGGTGCAGGCATATTGGCACCGCATTTATAAAAAGCCCCCTTTTGCCCGGGCCGGCAGGCAAAAGGAGGTTTTTCTGTATCACAGGCTTTCTAAGCTTCGCCGGCAAAGCCGGACATTCTTTTACGCAAAGCTTTTTCTGTAGAAGCGTCTTACCGTTCCCATTTCTTTGCAAGGGACAGGATTTGATCGGCAAAACGGGCCAAATCCTTGTTGGCGCCGCCCTCGTTGCGCAGAACAGTCTGGTGCAGCTGCTTCTCTGCGGCCAGCAGGCGCTGGAATGCGGAAGCAAGCTTGCGGGCTTTGGCCTTCTGGGACTGCTCGCCGCGCTGCAGAGAAACATCGATACCGAAGTCCAGCTCTTTGTCCGCCAGCAGATCGTATCTGGCTTCGAAATTCGGCACATAAATGTCGTAGCCCAGATCGCTCAGCTCTTCTGAGAAAGCAAGGCAGGTTTCACGCTCGCCGTGCACGATAAACACGCGCTGCGGCTTTGGCTGGAACGCCCGCAGCCACTCGAGCAGTCCCTCGTGGTCGGCGTGGCCGCTGAGCGCGCGGAAGTTGTGAATCTGCGCCTGAACGGTGATTTCTTCGCCGAACAGCTTGACTTCTTTGATGCCGTCGACCAGCAAACGGCCCAGCGTGCCGTTTGCCTGATAGCCGACAAATAATATCGCGCATTCCGGCCGCCAGAGGTTGTGCTTTAAATGGTGCCGAATCCGCCCCGCCTCGCACATGCCACTGGAGGAGATGATCACCTTGGGGGTCGTATCGAAGTTCAGTGCGCGGGAATCGTCCGCACTCTGGCTGATATTCAGGTTGGAAAACGAGATCGGCTTGAAGCCGGAACGCAGAATCTCAAGTGTTTCCTCATCCGCGTAGCCCGTCAGGTCGCCGCTGAAAATGCGGGTGGCCTCCGCCGCGAGGGGACTGTCCACATACACCGGAAAATCCGGGAAGCTCTTGACCAGGTGGCGCTCCTTGATCTCGCGGATAAAATACAGAACCTCCTGTGTGCGTCCCACCGCAAAGGCCGGAATGATCACATTGCCGCCGTTTGCCAGCGTTTTGTCGATCAGCTCCGCGAGCTGAGGGGTGTAATCGTCCACATGCTCGTGCTGCTTCAGGCCGTAGGTAGATTCCATCACGGCAAAGTCTGCCTCTGAAACATACTGCGGATTGCGGATCAGCGGCTGATTTTTGTTGCCGATGTCCCCGGAAAAAACAACCTTTTTCGTTACGTTCTCTTCGGTCAGCCAGGCCTCTGTGAATGCGGAGCCGAGCAGATGGCCGGCATCGGAAAAACGAATCCTAATGCCGGGTGCGGGCTTAAAAATCTTGCCGTACTCGTACGGCTCTAAAAACGACAGGGTCTTTTCCACGTCTTCAAGCGTATAGAGAGGCTCTACCATCTCGTGGCCGGCGCGGCGCCCCTTGCGGTTTTCATTCGTTGCATCCATTTCCTGAATGTGCGCGCTGTCGCGCAGCATAATGGAGAGAAGCTCACACGTTTTGCCTGTCGCATAAATTTTGCCGTGGAAGCCCTGCTTTACCAAAAGCGGCAGCCGCCCGCTGTGGTCAATATGTGCGTGCGTGCAGATCACAAAATCTACCGAAATGGGCAAAAACGGAAGAACGCGATTGTCCTTTTCGTCCTGTCCCTGCTGCAGCCCGCAGTCTACCAAAAACCGGACTCCGTTTGTATCCACACAGTGACAGCTGCCGGTTACTTCTTTATCTGCGCCAAAAAAAGTTAAATACATCAAAACGCCTCCCTGCTCTTATTTTCCAAACGTTGCTGATCGCCATTTCGCTTTCAGTCAGCCTTTTGATGCTCCCCCACCAAAGGCAAGGGGGCATCAAAATATTTGTTCCTATAAGAATACCGGGGTCAAGCATCAATTGCAAGACCCCGGCAGAAATTATTTTGTCACTTTCGGCGAAAGCAGGCCCTGACGGTATGCGTTGAGCAGCATGGTCAGATCGTAAATCTGATTGCTGATGTCGTTTCCGTTATCGGTATCCATAACCATCATGCGGGCAAAATGGGTTTCAAACACATCGGAACGGGACTGAATGTCCTTATTCTCCTCCAGCGCGCTGCGCACGCCGTCGAACGGCTGGTGCGACTTGATGCGCATTCCATGCGAATTGTAGATCAGGGTATACCCGGCGATCCCCGTGGTGGGGTGGTATGCCTCGCAGAAGCCGCCGTCGATTACGATCAGCTTGCCGCCCGCCTTGATCGGGCTTTCTCCGTCGCCCGCGCGCACCGGCACATGGCCGTTGATGATATGGCAGAACGGCGTGTTCAGGCCAAACTCCCGAAGCAGCATTTCGCAGACTTCCTCCTGATTGTACCACTTGTAATAGGGATTCTTTTTCTCCGTCCAGGCGCTTTTATCGTCGATGAACATGCGCTCAAACGTCGTCATCTTCTCGCGCCCAAACAGCGGGGAGTCCTTGCCGCTCCACAAATACCACATATAATCGAGGCAGAACGGCTTATCGGCCGCGGTGGGCGGAGCAAAATAAGCCCGGCGCACCAGCTTATCGGAAAGGTCCATCAGCTCTTTGCCTTTTACGATCCGCCCCCCCACGTTGACGCCGGTCAGTTCGCCGTCGGCCGTCATGGGAATGCACCCGTGGAACAGCAGATTCTGATTAAAGCATTTATACATGCTGCCCTTCGCATACAAAAAGCGCATGTGGCGGTTCAGCCTCTCGCTTTCCTTAAAATCTTCTATCAGCCCGTGCAGAATGTTCTTCTCTTCTTCAGTGAGCTCATAGGGATTCTCGCGGTTGACGGTCGGAAACAGCGTCGTGTTGAGCTTGTAGGTTTTGCCCTCAATTTCGATCGTGCCCTGCTCGTAATTGATCTGATGCAGCAGCATCCGGTGCTCCATCTGGAATTCCGGGTGACGGCGGATCAACTGGCCCTCCAGCTTAAAGAGGATGATCGAAATGGCCTTGCGGATAGCATGATTCAAGTCCCCGCATTCCGGGTACTGCTCCTTTGCGAACATGGCAAGCTCGCGCATGCTGATGCCGTAGCCGCTCTCCAGCGTGGCAAGATTCCCGCCCGCCACGGTATTGCGCACCACAGCGGCGGCGCACGCCTCGCTGCCGGAGGCCGCGCCCATCCACAGGATGTCGTGATTCCCCCATTCCACATCCACGGCGTGGTGCTGCATCAAAAGGTCCATGATGCGGTCCGCGCCGGGACCACGGTCAAAAATATCGCCTACAATGTGAAGGTAATCCACCGCCAGGCGCTTGATCAGCGAGCAGAGCGCCGTTATAAACTCATCCGCATTATTGATGCCGATGATCGTGTCGATGATCTTCGCATGGTACACCTGCTGGTTGCTGTCCTCCCCAGGCTGGGCGTGCAGAAGCTCGTCGATGATGTAGCTGAACTCCGGCGGCAGGGCCTTTCTGACCTTTGACCGCGTATACTTGGACGCCGTAATACGGCAAACGCCGATCAATTGATGCAGCGTTTTCTGATACCAGGCATCCAGGTTGGATTCCGTCTGCTTGATGTAGCGAAGCTTTTGTTCCGGATAGTAAATCAGAGTGCAGATTTCGGAACGCTCCTGATCAGACAGGGTCTTGCCAAACACCAGGTCCACTTTCTCGCGGATAACGCCGGAGCAGTTATTGACGATGTGGTAAAAAGCGTCGTACTCGCCGTGCAGATCGCTCATAAAATGCTCTGTGCCCTTCGGCAGGTTCAAAATCGCCTGAAGGTTGATAATCTCCGTGCATACCGCCTGAATGGTCGGATAATCCTCCGCCAGAAGCTTTAGATATTTCAGTTCATGGTTCGACAGATGATATTCTGTGCTGCGCATGACTTACATCCCCCTTTAATCAGATAAAATCATACTGAGCTGCAATAAAAACAGTGGATCACGCTTGTGATCTCTCCGCCTTTAATTGCAGGTCAATATCAGTCCTACCGGACAGTGATCGCTGCCCTGTACCTCTGAATAAATCAGGCTGTCGCTCAGCTTTTCCCGCAGCCGTTCGGAAATGAGAAAATAATCGATGCGCCACCCCGCGTTGTTCTGGCGCGCCTTGAACATGTAGGACCACCACGTATAGGCACCGGTCAAATCCGGATACAGCTCGCGGAAGCTGTCCAGAAAACCGCTCGCCAAAAGCTCGGTCAGCTTGCCGCGCTCTTCATACGAAAAACCGGCGTTGCCGATGTTGCTCTTTGCGTTTTTCAGGTCGATCTCCTGATGCGCTACGTTCAGATCGCCGCAGATGATGACCGGCTTTTTTTCGTCCAGCTGTGTGACATACTCGCGGAAGGCATTCTCCCATTCCATCCGGTAGGGAAGGCGCACAAGCTCACGCTGGGAGTTGGGAGTATACACGTTTACAAGATAGAACGACTCAAACTCCAGTGTGATCGCGCGGCCCTCGCCGGTATGATCCGGGTGCCGGATATCATAGCAGACGGAAAGCGGCTCTTTTTTGGTAAACACCGCCGTTCCGGAATACCCCTTTTTTTCAGCGGAATTCCAGTACTGAAGGTACCCCGGCAAATCCAGCTCCGCCTGACCCTCCTGCATTTTGGTCTCCTGCAGGCAGAAAATATCCGCGTCCGCCTCCCGGAAAAAATCAAGAAAGCCCTTATTCAGGCAGGCCCGAAGGCCGTTGACGTTCCAAGACACAAATTTCATACTGCTTCTCCTTTTTGCTGTTTGGCAGCCGGAAGCTGCCGAAAATCATACCAATTTCTCTGTAAAATCCCGTATTTCCTTGCTGAAATGGGACTTTCGGTTTATAATAAACAGATAACAAAGTAATTGGAGGAATTTTAAATGAATCCTGTTGTAACGATCGAAACCGCCGAGCGCGTTATGAAAGTAGAGCTCTACCCTGAGGTTGCACCGAATACCGTGCGCAATTTTCTGTCCCTGGTAAAGAAGGGTTTTTATGACGGCACGATCTTTCACCGCGTGATCCCGGGATTTGTGATTCAGGGCGGCGACCCGGAAGGCACCGGCATGGGTGGCCCCGATTACCATATTCGCGGCGAATTTGCCAAGAACGGCTCCAAGAATGATTTAAAGCACACCAAGGGCGTGATTTCCATGGCGCGTGCTTCTCATCCCGACAGTGCCGGTTCCCAGTTCTTCCTGATGGCCGGCGATGCCCCGTACCTGGACGGCAACTACGCTGCCTTCGGTAAAATCATTGAAGGTCTGGAGGAAGTTGACCGCATCGTGGGGGCGCCTCGCGACGCGAAAGACCGCCCGAGAGAGGATCAGGTGATGAAAAAAGTAACCGCCGAAACCTTTGGCGTAGAGTACGAAGAGCCCGAGACTCTCCCCCTTTGATTTTTCGTTTTATTTTCTAAAGAGCGTCTCTGTCGGGGAATCCGGCAGGGACGCTTTGTTTTCTTTCAAAGCTCATTGATAAAAACAACCAGATTTACTATTAAATAGTATAACATTTTTCATAAAAAGTAAAGGATCGATAAAAAAGCAACGCTCTTTTTTATCGATCCTTCTTTCTAACTCAAACCGCGCAAAGGAGAGGAGGAACCCCATGTCCCCCTCTCTCCTTTTGCATGGAAAATATAAGTAAAAATCGTGGCTTGTAATCTTATTGAAACAGTGACAGCAGAATACCGGCCGCAACAGCGGAACCAATGACTCCGGCAACGTTCGGGCCCATGGCGTGCATCAGCAGATAATTGCCCGGGTTCGCTTTCTGCCCTTCCACCTGAGCCACTCTGGCTGCCATGGGGACCGCCGAAACACCGGCGGAACCGATGAGCGGATTGATTTTCCCGCCCGACAAGAAGCACATCAGTTTCCCGAGCAAAAGCCCTCCGATTGTGCTGAAGCAGAATGCCATCAGTCCCAGGAAAATGATTTTCAGAGTAGCGGGGCTGAGGAACTGCTGCGCCGTTGCAGTAGCTCCAACCGTTACCCCAAGGAAAATCGTCACAATATTGATCAACGCGTTCTGAGCGGTACTGGAAAGCCGCTCCGTAACGCCGGACTCTTTGAACAGATTGCCTAGCATCAGCATACCGATCAGCGGTGCGACAGAGGGCAGCAGCAAAATGCAGAGGATCGTTACCATGATGGGGAAGCAGACCTTCTCCAGCTTACTGACTTCACGCAGCTGCGTCATTTTGATCTCGCGCTCTTTCTTGGTGGTCAGCGCACGCATGATCGGGGGCTGAATGAGTGGGATCAGCGCCATGTAGGAATATGCCGCAATTGCGATGGACGGCAGAAGATCCGGCGCGAGTTTAGAGGTAAGATAAATTGCCGTGGGGCCGTCCGCCCC
>NZ_CBYL010000038.1 GCF_000577335.1 Faecalispora jeddahensis
CCCAAAACCGCCACAATCCAGTTCGCTTTCGGCGGGCGTTCGCCCACCGTTTCGCTGTGCAGCAGCTCAATGGGCTTTGAAACGTGAATCTGGCGGAAGGTATTGAGAAAAATCAGAACGAAAATGCCGAGGAACAGCAGCACTGCGGATAAGATGGCGCCCGGCTCTACGGTAAAGGTAAAGTTGGCTTTTCCGCCCAACAGGTTTACCAGCAGCAGCTCTGCCAGCTTGGAAAACAGAATGCCGAAAAATAGCCCGCCAAGAAGAGAAATGGCGCAGATCGCGGCGCTTTCCCAAAGCAGGATGCGGGTCAGATTCCATTTTCCCATCCCCAGAATGTTATAAAGGCCAAATTCGGTTTTCCTTCGGCGGATCAGGAACGAGTTGGTGTAAAACAGAAAAATGACGGCAAAAATAGCGATGACCCCGCTTCCTAATCCCAGAATTGCCTGCAGGGTATCACCGCCCCGGATGAGAGCGACATTCGCGTTTTTGGAAAGGAAGCTGACAAGGTAATACATCATCACCATTCCCACACAGGTGAGAAGGTACGGCAGATACGTTTTGCGGTTCTTCTGGATTCCCGTCCAGGCCAGGCGGGCGTAAAAGCCGTGTTTCATTTCCGGTCACCGCCTGTCGCAAGAACGGTAAGCGTATCAGAAATTTTCTGGTACATGGCTTCTTTGGTGCTGCCGCCGCGGTAAATCTGGTGAAAGACTTCCCCGTCTTTGATGAACAGAACGCGGCCCGCGTGGCAGGCGGCTTTTACCGAATGGGTTACCATCAAAATGGTCTGCCCGCTGAGGTTGATCTGCGCGAACAGCTGCAGCAGCTCGTCTGTGGATTTGGAATCCAGCGCGCCGGTCGGTTCATCGGCCAGAATCAGCCTGGGGTTCGTAATCAGTGCCCGGGCCACGGCGGCGCGCTGCTTTTGTCCGCCCGATACCTCATAGGGGTATTTGGGGAGCAGCTCCGAAATCCCGAGCTGCTCTGCGATCGGCTTCAGGCGCCGTTCCATTTCCTGGTGCGGTACGCCAGCCAGCACCAGCGGAAGATAAATATTGTCCATCAGAGAGAACGTGTCGAGCAGGTTGAAATCCTGAAAGACAAAGCCCAGATTGTCTCTGCGAAAAGAGGCGATTTCCGATTCCCTGATCTTGGAAAAATCGCGCGCGTCTAGCAGCACAGAGCCGCCTGTGGGCTTATCGAGAGCGGCCAGAATATTTAAAAGCGTCGTTTTACCGGAGCCGGATTCTCCCATGATCGCTACATATTCGCCCTTTTCCACGCTGAACGAAACATTTTTCAGCGCTTCTACCTGATTCCCGCCAAAGCGGGTGGTATATACCTTTTTCAGGTTGTTGACTTCGAGAATAGACATTTGGCATTCCTCCTTGTTATGGGCTTATTGTAGCAAAAAGGAGAAATGAGCCGCCATCGAATCGGCTTACATTTCCCCTCGATTTTCTTACAGTTTTGAAAGGCGCTGCCAAAAGCGCTATTCCCGTTCCAGCTCTGTGCGGTTCAAATCCAGGCAGATCACGGTTCCGTTCCCCAGCGCGGAGCGGGCCGTAATGCGGTGCCGCAGGTTGCCGCAGATCCGGCGGCAGAGGTACAGGCCGATCCCGCTCGCCTTTTTGTCGCCGCGCCCGTTGTAGCCGGTATAGCCTTTTTCAAAAATACGCGGCAGGTCCTCCGGTGCGATGCCAATACCGGTATCACTGATGCAAAGGATGCCCGGCTCGTTCATGGTGATGGAAACCGTGCCCCCGCCTTTGGTGTATTTGATCGCGTTGGAAAGCAGCTGCTCCAGAACGAACAGCAGCCATTTTTCATCCGTTAAAACGGAAAAACCGGTCGGCTCGTAAACCAGTTTGATCTTGCGGCGGATGAACTGCGAAGCAAACTTGCGCACAGCCTGCCGGAGGATGGCGTCCAGATCGCAGCTTCGGATCAAATAGTCCGTCGAAGAGGAATCCAGCCGCAGGTAGCAAAGTACCATATCCACATACTGCTCGATGCTCTGCAGCTCCTCCGTCAGCTCGCGGCTGAAGGGGGAATCATCCTCCTGCAGACTCAGGTGCATCGAGGCGATCGGGGTTTTGAT
Organism: Faecalispora jeddahensis; assembly: GCF_000577335.1. GTDB lineage: Bacteria > Bacillota > Clostridia > Oscillospirales > Acutalibacteraceae > Faecalispora > Faecalispora jeddahensis. The sequence continues at coordinate 2,108 of NZ_CBYL010000038.1, forward strand.
CTGGTGCGCCCAAACGGTATAGTATTCGATCAAATCCGTATAGCGGCTCTCCATCCGGTTTTCCAAATCCACCTTTTCCTGAAACAGAGAAAGAATGATCTGCTGATAATCCTCTTCCAGCAGGCTTTTTGCATGCGGAAGGCGCTTTACGGTAACGGTGACCTCCGAATATAAGGCCAGCAGCTCCTTATGCCGCGCGGCAAAGGAAATGAAATCCAGAATCAGGATCGCCAGTCCCAAAACGGTACAGATGGCCGCGGGGTACAGCACCGCCGCCAACGGAAGATCGTATAAAGCAAAGGTGAGCAGAAAAATGGCGCAGAACAGAAAATAGACGACGATCTGTTTTGTGTACGCCCTGAAATAGCGGCTCCATACTCTCATAGTCTGCCCCTTTCCGGTGGTCTATTCCACCAGATAGCCCATCCCGACCTTGGTGGTGATAAAATGCGTCAGGCCCGCGGCGTCGAGCTTTTTGCGCAGACGCGTCATGTTTACGGTCAGTGTGTTTTCATCCACAAAGCTGTCGGTTTCCCACAGCCGTTCCATCAGCTTTTCGCGGCTGACCACCTGGCCTTTGCGCTCTAGGAGCGCCTGTAAGATGCGGTAATCGTTTTTCGTCAGGTCGATGCGTTCCCCCTGGTAGGTCAGCGTGGCGTCTGCGGTGTTCAGCAGGGCGCCCCTGTGCTCCAGAACGGAAACCTGCCCCGAAAAGTCGTAGGTTCTTCGCAGGATCGCCTGTATTTTAGCCATGAAAACAGTCAGGTCGAAGGGCTTTGCGATAAAATCATCACCGCCCATATTCATCGCCATGACGATGTTCATGTTTTCAGAGGCCGAGGAGATAAAAACAATGGGGACCTTCGATACCTTGCGGATTTCACTGCACCAGTGATACCCGTTGAAAAAGGGCAGCGAAATGTCCAGCAGAACCAGATGCGGGTTATATTCGGAAAACGTCGTGAGCACATTCTGAAAATCCTCGGCGCACATCGCTTCCAGTCCCCATGCTTCAATATGCTTTTTCATCGCGGCTGCAATTCCTGAATTGTCTTCCACGATCAGAATCCGGTACATGGTATCACCTTGCTTTCTCTGTCCCTTATTGTAACCTGCCTGTTCCGGATTGACAAGCCCGGGCCCATTTCTTTACAAAAGCAGCGCACAAACCGGTGCCCGGCTGTACGCTGCTTTTTGTTCCATTTTTCAGAGCGGATAGAAAATTTGAATGGCCGGCCTGTTGTTTAAACAAATTTTTAAATGGGAGAGTCAGGCTGAATCCTGCGCAAGCTCTGGCCGACTCGTTTTCTGAAGCGCTTTTTGGATGAAATAGACGATTACAATGAAGGCGGGCAGAAGAAACCCTGCGGTAAAGGAATACGAAATCCAGACATATTTGTCCCAAAAGGCCAGATAAGCGCTGCTCGGGTATACAATGTTGGAATAGATCAGAACCACAAACAGGATAGGGTACACGATTTTCCGGCAATCTTTCAAACGCATGAAGGTAGAGATGCTCTGAATTCCCGCGTAAAAATAACAAAATCCCTTGAAAAATAAGGTGATGAGCCATGCGCCGACGATCAGCCCCTCTACGCGGGACAAAAAGCCAAAGCTGATCTGCTTTGCGAGGAAGTAGGTGGGATATACGAAAACGGAGGTCACGTGTGTGCCCAATACCAGAATGGACATCAGCATTACCAGAAACATGATCAGTGACCCCAGAAAATATCCTTTGAGCATTGCCTTTAGGGCGGAAGAAGAATTGTCCGTATGAATCGGGTAGATCATGTTTAAAAAGATCAGCGGCCAGATGCGGTAGCTGGTGATATAGAGGCTGCCTTTGAAAATCGGATAAAAGCCGTTTTCAAGCACCGGCTGAATATAATGGACTTTAATATTTGAGATGTTCGCCAGAAACAGGAAAGCCATGATGAAAATAACGACCTTCAATAATATCTCGGAAGAACGCACGGTGGTTTCAAGGCCATAGAGCAGAGCGCCTGCCATAATGATAAGAATCAGCAGATTGATGGAGTAAACGGGCGAAGTAATGAGGTATTCCGTCGTGATGAACTGGCCGATATAAGCGGTGATCTGTATCCCGCTGTGAATGCAGAAAATAATAAAATAAATAGAGATGATTCCGCCCAGCCATTTGCCGAAAACCGTGCGAATGATCTGAATCAAATTCTTATTTGGGAACAGCTGGCCCAAAGCATAGTAGAGCAGAATAAAGACGACCCCGAACAGGCTTGACACAATAGAGGCGATCCATCCGTCACGCCCACATAATTCTGTGACAGGCGAAGCGACAACGAGGAGGGAAGAGCCGCAGGTGGCACAGGCTGTCAGAGAATATAATTGATGATTGCTGATCTTTTCTTTATTCATGTGTCCTCTCAACCTAAAATGAATTTTACCACCGTCACAAGGGGGCTTAGAAGAAGCGCAAGGGAATCGGAGGGATTGGGTATCTTAACATCAAGGGTTACCAGAATTCCTGTGACGGCGCCGATCAGTAAAAATACCGAGTATAGGACCAGCTCTTTGTACAAACACCGCTTCAGCATCTTAGGAACCTCGATGATGGATAATATCACGACGAAAGCCACAATTAAGGCGATGGCGATGGTGCTCATAGGCTACTCCTTTTTTGCATTGATGATCTGGCTGATAGAATCTGTTCCGATGATTGTTACGTCCGCTTCGATTTCGACGGGCAGATTGACAAAGCCGGTATCGTTCCAGTCCTTTTTCATGGTGTTCCACTGCTGCGGATCTGTTCGGTGAATGGCAGCGCCGAATCCAAAAATGTCGCTTTTCACCGCCTTTGCTTTTGTCACAGCAGTCATGCAGATTCCTTTCAGCTTTTTTTCCGCCAGCACCTGCAGCTGATTCAGCGTTTCCTGTTTTGAGATGTCCAGGCTGTGATCCATGTTTTGGATGGTGGCCTGCATCTCAAGCAGCACTGTCACTTTGGGGGTGCCCCCCTCACAGGAGATTTCCTGCTTGGAGGTAATATGCTTCATATTGAAAGAAACTTTGCCGACCCCATCCTCCTGCAGATCAAAAGCCGAGGTGCTTGCATTCCCGAAAATATAATTATATCCCTGGCTTTCTTCTTCATTGAGCCACCCAACCAGCTTGTCTTCTTTTAAAATGGCGTTGCCGCTTAATTTCAGCGGATCATTCTGCGTTAGCTTTAATTTTTCCAACGAGTCATCGGGCTTTTCGGCCTGCATTTCAATCCCTGTCATGACGGCGCTCAATCCGTCGCTGGCCAGGCAGTTTGCCAGCTCCGTCAATTTGATTTCGTTTGTTTCCGCCCAGATATCCTGAGAGATTACAATAGAGGAATTGATTTTTGCCGAAGGGTCATTTTCCAGCTTGGTCAGATTGTTCAGAATTTCGTTCGCCGTGGTTTCCTTGGCAACGGTAAAATACAGTTCTGAACTGGTCTGGTAGTAGCGCAGCAGGAAGTCGGTCGCTTCTGCGATTCCTTCTTTCGCAAAATTTTCCCCGAATACGATCGTCTGCATATGAGTGCCGACCACCTCTCGGGATAATTCGGTGCTCATGCTGCTGATGGTTTCGAGTATGCTGTGGCCCTGCTTTGCAACCACCACCACTGAGGATTCGTTGGTGTTTTTCTGTGCGGCGATCGCCCGCGGGTTCAAAATCTGCGCGGTGATCACAATATCACCCTCGCTGTTTCTGTCAAATCCCAGAGCAGTGGAAAAGGCCAGCTGATTCAATTCGTTTCGATCCCAGCAGCCTGTTAAAAACAACAGATTGAGAATGAAAAAACAAGCGAGCAATCTTTTTTTCACAGCATGTCATTTCCTTTCGGGGGTTTGTGTCTGCCTTTTTTGCGTGGGGCCGTCCATATGGTTTCTCAGTTTTTTCGTTTTGCTGAACAAACTGGGATATTTCTTTCGCGCCCACAGCGGCACGCGGAAAATGTGATCTGTATTTTTCTTGGAGATGACGGGCGCAACGGGAGTCATGTACGGCACCCCGATCGATTTGAGCTTGCAAAGGTGAAGAACCAGGCCGAACATGCAGATAAATATTCCGTACAGCCCCATATAGGCGGCCAGGATCATAACGATAAACCGCGTCATACGCAGCGCGTCCGCCATGGCAGTGTTGGGGATACAAAAGCTTGCGATTGCGGTGATGGATACCACAATAACCATCGCGGCAGAAACAAATCCGGCCTGAACGGCGGCCTGCCCCAGCACCAGGGCGCCCACAATGGAGATGGCGGGGCCGATTGCCCGCGGCATTCGGGTTCCCGCTTCCCGCAGGATTTCAAAGGTGACCTCCATTAAAATCCCCTCCCAAAAGGTGGGCAGGGGTACCCCTTCGCGCTGGGCCGCAATGTTCAGCAGCAAAGGCGTGGGGATCAGCTCCTGATCAAACGTCGTCAGGGCAATATAAATGCCCGGCACAAAAACCGTTAAAAAAAACGAGAGCAGGCGAACAAGGCGGAACAGGGCGGAATCGTAAATACTGTGGTAATAGTCCTCGCTGGAGATGAAGAACTCGATAAAAGTAGTGGGGACGGTAAGCACATAGGGGGTGCCGTCCACTATGATCGCGATTTTTCCTTCTAGCAGTGCGGCAGACACATTGTCGGGCCGTTCCGTATTATAAATGGTTGGGAACAGCGAATACGTATCGTCCCGAATCAGCTCTTCAATGTTTTGGCCTTCCAAAATCCCGTCTATCTGAATTTCTGAAAGTCTCTTTCGAACCTCCTTGATGTTGCTTTCGAGCGCGATTCCCTCCATATAGAGCAGCGCCACATCGGTTTTTGTAATCGTGCCAAGCTTTAAGGGCTCTACCCGCAAAGACTTATCTTTGATTCTTCTTCGGATTTGAGAGATGTTGTTCTCGATTTTTTCTGTAAAGCCTTCTTTGGGGCCTCGGATTACCGTTTGGGAGGTGGGTTCCTGAATGGCTCTCCCTTCCGGTCCGTAGGTGGTGTAGGCAAGAAAGAACTCTATCTCGTCAAACAGGATTACCGTGTTTCCCTCCAGTATTTGCTGGAGCATCTCCTCATTATCGGAGCCGGTCGAGACTTTTGAGCCGCACAACGGGGTGTTTTGCAGCATTTTAAAGTAAATTTCATCTTTGTTTCCGATGCTTTTCACCGAGTTGGAAAGCCGGTTGATTTCAAGGCTCATTTCCCTGACTTTGGCTTTGTCCACAAGGCTGCTTAAAAATACAATGCCGATCAGAACACCGCTCAGGCCCTCGTGCAGCCGCATCCTTTGAATCGAAAGATCCTTCCCATGGCCTAATTGCTCCTGAATCAGGTTGATTTTGAAATCAACGGACTGAGGGTAATCATTTTTCATATGCTACCTGCTGCCAATTTTTCTGTATTTTTTATCCAGAATATTTGCATTATTATGCCTGACCAGTCCGGGTTTTATGTAAAAGACAAGAATGCCGGAAAAACAGCCCGGGTGATGCAGTCAAAGAACCGGCAGGGAATGCTTTCCATATTTGCGTTGGCATGGTTTGTGCTATAATTATTTTACGGTATCAGTGAAAGCAAAGCGTTCAGGTTTTACGCGGCAACTGCAAAAGGGGGAGCGGCAATGATTTCGGAAATCTGTTACATCACCATGTATGAGGAGCATATAGAGCACGCAAAGCGGATTTTTGCACAGTGCGGGTATCCGGTAAAGGTAATTTACACCAAAATTGATCAGATCCATGAAAATGTGCGCAAGCAGATTCAGGAAGGCGTGCGGGTCATGATCGCCCGCGGCGGCGTGCCGGATTTGATCAAGCAGGTTCACACACTCCCGATCGTCGATTTGCAGTACGATTTTCTGGATTTTCTCGAGCCCATTGAAAAGGCGTATGAAATGTCGGACAAGGTGGCGCTTTTGGGGTGGTATAAAAACCGCAAGAATTTCGATAAGTACCGCTCAAAGCTGCGGGAAAACCTGACGATCGTGGAGTTTGGAAAGACCACAGCCAGCGACTGCGAGGAATATATTGAGAGCGAAGTGAAAAAGGTGCTTCGCCAGGGGATTCAGGTTGTTGTGGGCGGCGGCGGTGTGGCCCGTGCCGCCAAGCGCCTGGGGGTTCCGTTTGTGCATGTGGATATCGACCGGGAGGCGTATATCGATGCGGTGGAAAAGGCCCAGTATCACCTGCGGATTTACCAGGAGCAGGAGCATCGGTATAAAATGGTGCAGGCGGTTCTGAACGGCGTTTCGGAGGGAGTGCTGGCCGTTGGGCAGGATCAGCAGATCATTCAGTGCAACCCGGTGGCAAGACAGCTGTTAAAGCTGCAGAATATCGGGGAGAAATACCCGCCGCTGGAGAAGGTGCTGCCGGATGAAAAGACGCTGCAGCTGCTGCGCGAGGGCCGGAAGATCACAAACCATGTCGTCTCCTGTCCCGGCGGGAACCTGATGCTGAATTCCGAATTCATTCAGGTGGACGAAGTACCCGTGGGCGCGGTTCTGATCCTGCATGAAACAGATCACATCCGCGACATGGAGAAACGAATCCAGAAAAACCTGATTCAAAGCGGGTATTACGCCAAGCACAGCTTCGACGATATTGGCGGCGACAGCGCCGCTATGGCGCAGACCAAGAAGAAAGCGGAGCTGTACGCGAAAACAAACAGTACGGTGCTGATCTTTGGGGAAACGGGCACCGGCAAGGAACTGTTTGCCCAGAGCATTCATAACAGCAGCGCGCGCAGAAACGATCCCTTTGTGGCGATCAACTGCGCGGCAATCCCCGAAAGTCTGCTGGAAAGCGAGCTGTTCGGCTATGTCAAGGGCGCTTTTACCGGTGCGCGGGCCGATGGCCGCGCGGGTTATTTTGAACTGGCCCACAAAGGCACTCTCTTTATGGACGAGATCGGTGAAATTTCGCTGAAGGTACAGTCCCGCCTGCTGCGCGTCCTTCAGGAAAAGGAGGTGACCCGCGTGGGCGACGACCGGGTTATTTCGGTGGATGTGCGCATCATCGCCGCGACCAACCGGGATTTAAAGCAGGAGGTGGAGAAAGGGCGCTTCCGTAAGGATTTGTACTACCGCCTGTGTGTGCTGACGCTCTCTCTGCCGCCCCTGCGTGACCGCCGGGCGGATATCCTGCCGATTCTGCGGATTCTGCTGCGGCAGAACGGGCTTAATTCGGCGGAATTTACGCCGGAGGCTCGCCGCCTGCTGGAAACGCAGGAGTGGCCGGGCAACGTGCGCGAGCTCGACAACTTTGCGGAGCGGATCTGCGCGATCTCGAACGAGACGGTAATTGACGAAGTGCTGGTGAGCAATGCGCTGGATTTACAAGATGATATTCTTGCGCCGCAGACTCAGGAGACAGAGCGGGAGCATCTGTTGGCGGTGCTGAGAAGGAACTTTGGAAATAAGCGAAAAACAGCGGCGGAGCTGGGCATCAGCACCACCACGCTGTGGCGCAGGCTAAAGGATATCGAGCCGGAACAGGAATAAAAGAAGCCGGGCTGCGGCGAGCAGCCCGGTTTCTTTTATTCTTCCATCAATTCTTTCACAAGCTCTATGTGTTTTTCCATCATGGTGCTCCAGCCGGTTCCATCGTCCAAGAAAGCCGCGCAGGTTTTGTTGTCTCTGGCGGCGCGCTCTGGCATATTGTACTAATGCGCCTATAAGGAAAGGATATTCTTTATCTTTTTACCCTTTCGCCCATCGTGCCGGGTACCATTTTTGGAACCATGCGGTAAAAGCGCCCATCAGTGCGGGCAGGATGGAATTGATCAGACCGATGTAAGGCGAAAAGCCGGTACCCATCAGCATATAAGTCCAAATCGGCGTAACAAGATACAACCCACCCCACGCAAAGGTCAATATGCGGTTTGTGCTGATGAAAAGCGGATTAGAAAAAGCTTTTTCCCCTCCATAATTCGCCGCGCTGTAATGGGCGGTCAGCGGTATTTTGGGAAATGCGCCGGCAATCCACAGCAGCCCGAATAATAAATAGCTGCCGGAAACGACAAGCCTCACATCTGCGCCCAGCAAAACGGCAAGCGAAAGCCCCGCCACGATCGGAACGCTGATCTGCTCATACACAACAGGGCGAAACACAATCCATAACAGCGGCACAAGCGCCGCCACGGCAATGCTTATCGCGCTGCCGATGGTGCAATTGATCGCTACTGCCGTCCAAATGACGATCCATGGTACGAGAAGAATCAGCATATTGGTTTTGCGCGCGGGGATTGCGTTGGATTTTTTGGGAGGAGTCCCCGTACCGAACAGATTGTCCCATTTCAGCATCAGGCTGAAATCCCCCAGAACTTTATAAAGCCGCTGAAACAGTGCGTCCTGCCCGGAAATTTCGCCTCGGGAAATGGAGCGCCAGAGCGAGTACGGCGTTTCAATCCTTGTGGTGTATGGCCTGAATCCGTCGGTTATGACTTCAGACCCCTGCTTTGTCAGCAAAATCTGATAGGTCTGTTCAATGTCGGTGTAATAAAACTCCAATACGCGCTCCACGCCGTCCGGCCGATAGAAAGCCGCCATCTGTTTTGTGAAAGGAAGGCTGTCCGAAGCACCCGAAGCTTTCTCCTCGGGAATCCCCCAGGAAGCGTTCGCCATTTTTTCAAACACATCGCGCGGATAGAGCGGTTCTGCAAGCTCCGCCTGTGTTTCAGGACAGATTCCACCGGCGGCATATTCTGCTCCTGCGCGGCGCACCGTTTCTAAATAGGCGTCCGTGCAGCCTTTCAGTTCCGGCACACGGAACAGCTCTCCCTGTCCGCAAAGAATGGAAGTGTAGTTGCCCTTTCCGCAGAAGTGGTCAAATATAGAGATGACGGCGTCATAATTCCCTTTGGATGTCCAAAAGCCGCAGGTGGAAATCACAAGGTGCTTTTGCCGTGTGAAATCATAACGGGGCGGGTGCCCTCCGCTTTCAGCGCCTTCTGCCATAAACGGCAGGCTCAGAGGAAGCCGCCGGTCGATAAGGGTTTTCAGCCCTCCGGGAACGCTGAAATAGTACAACGGAAAAGACCATACGATGACATCCGCGGCGATCATCTTGTCGAGAATATCCACCATTCCGTCATGAATCACACACTTCCCCGGCGTTTTATTCCAACAGGCGAAGCACCCCAAACAATTTTTTAGATTAGCCTTATCCACATCGATGATCTCTGCGTCCGTCCACCCGGCCCCGTTCAAAAATGCATGGGTCAGGCGCATGGTATTGCTGTGCTCCCCTTTCGGGGAACCGTTTAAGACCAGGACTTTCATGCTTTTGCCTCCGCTTCTAATATGGAGATGGCTTTGTCTGCCCAGTCAAGTCCGGCAGCGTGAAATGCTTCTCCGTACAGCAGTGTCAATTTCCAGCAGAGCGCCTTTCTGTCGTCACCGACAACCGCTCCGTATTCAGAGATCGCCTCATGAGCCGCACTCATCCCTTTACTGCTTTCAAGGCATTTTTCGCGGTACGTGCGAAGCAGTTCCAGTGATTGTTCGATGCTTGTTTCTCCGGCGAAAAATACGCGCATCAGAAACGTGCTGCGGACACGCATTGCATCGGCAATATCAGCCTCCGGTAAGGACAGCCACTTGGCAAGCTCCTCTTTTCCGCTCTTTGTTATGGTATATACTCTCTTGTTTGGTTTTTCACTCTGAATCACGCGCTCGCTGGTCAGCCAGCCGCAGCGTTCCATCGTATCCAGTTCCCGGTAAATCTGACTGGTCTTTGCCTGCCAGAAAAATGAAAGAGAAGCTTTAAAAGCCTTATCCAGCTCATACCCCGTCATAGAACCGTAATTCAGCAGCCCCAACAATCCATGCCTGAGCGACATATCATCATCTCCATAGTTATATATTCAATAAATTGAATATATAACTATTTTACTATTAAGTCAAGGCGAAGCTGTTAATTTGGAATTTTCAGAAAATGGCAATAGATGATACTGCATGATATTTGATGAAAACCAATCATTTGCATATCCGTATACACAACGAAACATGAGGTCGTAAGAAGAAAGCGGCGGCACAACAGGGGAAATAACACAGGTTTTGCCGGCCTGTGCGAAATAGGAGAGTAGCGTATTCGCTGAAAACAGAAAAAAGAAAAGCCGTAGGACCTTTCATCCTACGGCAAATCTCAAAAGCGAAAACTATCCTGATAAACTCGGGGCATTCTCAGCATGTTTTTTCTATTCTTCCATCAGCTCTTTGACAAGCTCTATGTGTTTTTCCATCATGGTGCTCCAGCCGGTTCCGTCGTCAAGAAAAGCCACACCGGTTCCGTCGTCCCTGGCGGCGCGCTCCAGCATGTTGTACTGATGTGCGTGTGAGGCCAGAATAACCTCTACCTTCTCTTTTTTCATGCGCTCCAGCGAATTCAGGAATTCCTGCTGCAGGGTAAGGGGCAGGCGGTTTTCCGTCAGTTCTTCCCGTGAAAGGCCGTTGATTCCGATCCCGCCGTGCATGGCGCAGGTAACAGAGTCGCCGCGGTAAGGGGTGTGGATCAGAAAAGAGGTGGTGCCGGGCGTATGGCCGGGCGTCAGCACGGGAGTGATCGATGTGTTGCCCCAAACGATCGGCTTGTCGTATTCATAAAAATGATGAATGGGGAAGCGCGGAACATGCTTTTCAAATAAAATCAGGTCGGGGCGTTCGGTGAAAAAGAAGTGGTCGCGCTCACCGAGAAACACCTCACAGCCGCTGTATTCCTGCACCAGCCGGGCGGCCCCGCAGTGATCTACATGCCCGTGCGATAAAAACAGCCTGCGGATATTGGCCGGATCAAAGCCAAGCGCGCGGATGCTGTCAAATAACAAATAGGCGGTTTCCTGAAACGCGCAGTCGATCAGCAGCAGGCCATCCTTTCCGCCGTCGATCAAAAAGCTTGATACATAATTGTTCCCCACAAAATAGACATTGCCGACAACATGAAATGGCCGGTGCCTCAAAATCCAGGGGTGGTCTATGTAGTTCTGCAGCTTTTCGTATAACGCCTTCAGGCGCAGTATGTCTTTTTCTTTCATTCCATTTCCTCCTGTGTCTCTATGATCAAGAACCGTTTCAAAAGCTCTGTCTAGAATACTAGCAAATCCGATGCCAACGCCAATTCAGCATTTTTTCTGTCGAATCCGACCGAATTAGAGAAGAAAAGCCTTTCAATGAAATAATATATTTCAAATAAATTATTTCAACTGAAATGATTTTGCAAGCGGATCGCATTGCAATCCGCTTTTTTTCCGCTTCTTCTGCGGTTTTTGACGTTGGCACGCAAATTGCTTTAGTGTTTGACTGCGAAGAATCGCTCAATATTTATTCTGTAAGGAGGAGTTTTTATGGAACTTGGAAGCTGGGCAATCGTGAATTCCTTTCCACTTCTTGCCCTGATTCCGCTGCTGATCTACATCGTACTGTCTTTGCGGGGGAAAAATAATACCTGGGCTATTATTCTGGGCATTACCGCGGGTATTTTTCTCAACGGGCTGGATCTGAAGGCGGTGTCAAAGTCCTTTGAAACCGCTATGTCCAGCAGCACGGCGCTGATCGGTATCATCATCATGGCGGGCGCCGGCCTTGGTCAGGTGATGACAGAGGCGCATGTAACGCATACGCTGGTTTACTGGATCGTCAAGCGGATCGGTGTGAACACGCAGACAAAAGCGAAGCTGGTGCTCATCATCTGTTCCATTGTCATCTGCGGTCTGCTCGGTACGCTCGGCGGCGGCAACGCGGTAATCGCGCCGATCATGATCCCGGTCATGGCTTCACTGGGGATTACACCCACGGTGGTTGCGATTCTCTTTAAAATTTCCGGGGAGATGGGCCTGATTTTAGGGCCGCTGACAGGCGTTACGCTGATTACCATGGAAGTGACCGGTCTTACATACGGCCAGCTGATGCTGGGAGCCGCGCTTCCCTTTGCCATTATCTTTATTGGCGGAGCGTGGATCGGCGCCCTGCGTGCGCAGAAGCGTACCGAGGGGCAGGAGAGCTACACCCTTTCCGACGACATGAAGAATCTGGACGAAATCGTGATTACCCGGCAGGAAACCATCAGCACCATCGTGTTCCTGGTGAGCTTCATCGTGCTGGTGGTGTACGGTATCCTCACTCAGCAGGGAACCTCTTATGCGCTGATCGTAATGATGATTCTGATCGCGGTGGTATCCCTGTGCGCCAGGATGCACGCGGAGCACATCATCAGCGCAACGGTGAAGGGCGTTCAGTCCCAGGCTGGCATGTTCATCATCTTTATCACCATTGATGTATTGCTGCAGATGGTCACAGCGGGCGGCGGCTTCACGGCGCTGGGCAATCTGCTCGGCAGCTTCTCTCAGAACAGCCCGACGGCGGTTATGCTGATTTCCTCTGTGGTGGGCGGCTTTGGAATCGAAGCGGCCGCGGTCGCGGAAATCAAGATTATTGCCGGAATGTTCCTCGGTGCGGCGCAGGCGACCGGATTGCCGATGAGCATGTTCGCGATTTCCATTCTGTGCGCGACCCGGCTGACCGGCTCCACTTATCCCTGCAGCAACATGAACGGCCAGATGGGCATCGCGGGCTGCAACAACCTGAAGGAGATGCTTCAGGGCTGCTGGATCGCGGTCGGAACCGTTGTTGTCTTCACAGTGATCTGGGCGTTCGTTGGGCCGCATATTATGCCGTGGTGAGCGGGGGAAGGCCGATCAAGGATCACCCTTTGCAATAAAGCCACAGAAAAGCTCCGGCTCTTTTGAGCCGTGACAGATGATTTGATTTTATCAGGACCCTTTTGATCTACCGATTTCTCTCTCTTACAAAAGCAGTCTGCCGCCTGTTTTGATACAGGCGGCAGACCGTTTTTTAGAACGCTTTCGTTTCCTCATGCTTGATAAAGATATTTTCAAAGATGCTCTTTGCAGCCGGGGTGGCGGCCAGCCCGCCCTGTGCGGTTTCGCGCAGCTGGGTGGGGAGCATTTTGCCGGTGTGGTACATGGCGGCGATCACCTGATCCGGAGGGATGACGCTGCGCTGACCCGCGAGCGCCCAGTCCGCGCTGAGCAGAGCGTTCACAGTTTGGGAGGCGTTGCGCTGCGCGCAGGGCACCTGAACCAGCCCGGCCACCGGGTCGCAGACCAGACCCATGGCGTTCATCAGGCAGAAGCTCCCGGCGTGCAGGGCGGCTTCCGGCGAGCCGTGGCAAAGCTCTACCGCGGCAGCCGAGGCCATTGCGGCGGCCACACCGCACTCCGCCTGGCACCCGCCCTCCGCTCCGGCCACCGTTGCGTTGCGCGTGATGATCGCGCCGAGCCCCGCGGCGGTCAGCAGGCCGCACAAAACCTCCCGCAGTGTCAGGCCGCGTTTGTCCCGCACAGAGAGGAGCACCGCCGGCAGAATCCCGCAGGCGCCAGCCGTGGGCGCCGCGCAGATTTTTCCCATGGCCGCGTTGACTTCGCTGCACGAAAAAGCCAGCGCCATGGAGTGGTTCATCCAGGAGCCGCACAGAGAAGAATACAGATTGGAATATTGATTCTGAATCTGGCTGACGCCGGTAATCAGGCCGCCGATGGCGTGCTGGGGGCAGGAAAGCGCTTTTGTCGCCGAGCGTTCCATGACCCCATAGGTTTTCTCCAGCCGCTCAAAAACCTGCTGCTCTGTTTTTTCGGTCAGTTCCATTTCGTTTTCCAGAACGATCTGCCAGAGAGGAACAGACCGTTCCTGCGCCTGACTCAGCAGCTCTTCTGCGGTTCGGTACACGGTGATTCCTCCTCTCTGAAAAGATTGATGGCGCGCACCTGAAACACCTTGGGGATGGTCCTGAGCTGTTCAGCGGCCTGCTCTGGAATGGCCTCGTCGGTTTCGATCGTGCAGAGCGCGGTGCCGCCCTTTTTCAGGCGGCTGACCTTCATCACCGCAATGTTGATCCCGTATTCCGCCAGAACGCCGGTCAGCTTGCTGATGGCCCCGGGGCGATCCTGATAGCTTAAAATCAGTGCCGGCGACTGTGCGGTGAAGTATGTGGGGAAGTCGTCGATCTGCGTAATAATGATCTGCGCGCCGCCGATGGAGGAGCCGATCACCCGGCAGATCAGGCGGTCCTGCTGAAAAAAGCTGAGGACGGCTGTGTTTTCATGCGCACCCTCCAGCTCCGTTTCGTAAAAATTGTACGAAAGGCCGGCCTGCTTTGCCATTTCGAATGCGTTCGGCAGACGCTCGTCGTCTTCGTAATATCCCAGCGCGCCGAATACCAGCGCCCGGTCGGTTCCGTGGCCGCGGTATGTTTTCGCGAAGGAACCGTGCAGCCCGAACGATACGCGGTCATACGGTTCCCCCGCGATGATTCCCGCAATCCGGGCCAATTTGGCTGCACCCGCAGTATGCGAGCTGGAGGAGCCGATCATGATCGGGCCAACGACCTCAAAAACACTGAGTTCCATCTTTGCCGCCTCTTTCCGCAAGTTTTATCCTGCCCCGCCTGCTGCAAAGGCAAGTGATTTTCTCAGAGATTATTGTTTCCCCAAAAGTAATAAAAACAATTTTTAATAAATTTTATCATTTTTTTATCTGATGAATCTAAAATATCAAAGTGAAGCAACGATAATAGATAAGGAGAGTAATATTTAATTGCATAAAATAAATGAGGTCTTGCGTTTTCCAGATTTCGAAGCAGCTCTTTTTCTCGCAGTCACCTGCTTTTCATGAAGATAGGGGAAAGAGAGTGCTTTTGACTAAAATAAAGCGGGGACGCTGCGGAATAATAGCGATAACGTCTATTGTTATTACTATTATTTTGCAGCGCTTCCTGCTTCTTGGCTTGGAAAAACAGGGATAACAGAAAGGCGAGGCGATTCAATTTGAAAAAACAATTTTTCGGACAAAAAAGGACGATGCAGCTCAAGCACAGGATTGTGCGTTTTGTCGGTGTTCTGCTGCTTGAAATTGTCGTAGTACTGTCGGGGCTTTCCTTTTTCTTTTTAGACGGCGCGTTTGGCGCAGTAAACGATCAGCAGAAAGCCGCATTTGACAATCAGGCAAAAAATGCGGTGGAAACCGTCATCAGCGCTTTGCAGGCGAATGAAGAGCGGCAGAAGTCGGGGGAGATCACCGAACAGCAGGCCCGCCAGATTGCGGAAACGATCGTGCGCGACACCCGCTACAATAACGGGGATGGCTATTTATGGGCGGATGAAAAGAACGGCCTGTGCGCGGTACATATGAATAAGGAATATGAAGGTCAGATGCGCTACGATGTGCAGGATAAGCAGGGCAATTATTACATCCGCAATGTGATCGCGGCCGGTGACAAAGGCGGCGGCTTTACGGAGTTCTATTTTACAAAGCCCGGTCAGGACGGCATATTTAAAAAGAGAGCGTATACAGAGCTGTTTGAACCCTATGGGTGGTACATCAGCACAGGAAACTATTTTGACGATATTGAGACAAGCATGGCTCATAATCAGCAGGAGCAGCGCAGAGACGGAATCATTCTGGTCGTTGTCAGCGTGATTGTCGGTGCGTTGAACCTGGTCTTCATGCTGCGCTGGTCCGCAAAATTGACAAAGCCGATCGAATCGGTCACCGAGCGCCTGGTGCTGCTTTCGCAGGGGGATGTGCATACGCCGCCCGCAGAGCTTGTGGAGCTTCAGGATGAGACCGGACGGCTGACACGCGCCTGCAAAACGCTCATTGAAAACATGGCGGGCATGATCAGCGACGTGACGCAGCATCTGGAGCACATCTCCAAAGGGGATATGCGTGCGACGGTCAGATACGAATATTCAGGGGACTTTCAGCCGATCGGGGAGTCTGTGGCGCTGATTTACAGCTCGCTGAACGAGACGCTGCGGACCATCAGCCTTTCGGCGGAGCAGGTCAACGCCGGTGCGGATCAGGTTTCTTCCAGCGCCCAGTCGCTGGCGTCGGGCGCTTCCGAGCAGTCCAGTTCGGTGGAGCAGCTGGCGGATTCCGTTGAAAAAGTGGAAGCGGCCGCCAACCAGAATGCTGCCGGCGCGCAGGAGGTATCGGGTCAGGTAGACCTTGTTGCCGAGGATATGAACCGCACGAAAGAACAGATGGAGAAGCTGAATACGGCGATGGATCAGGTGAAGGAGACCTCTTCCAAAATCGGGGAAATCACGAGTCTGATCGAATCGATCGCCCAGCAGACGAATATTCTGGCCCTGAACGCTTCTATTGAAGCTGCCAGAGCCGGTGCGGCCGGCAAGGGCTTTGCCGTTGTCGCGGCAGAGGTCGGCTCGCTTGCCTCCAAAACGGCGCAGGCGGTAAAAGAAACTGGCGGCCTGATCACAAGTGCGATTTCGGCCATTTCGGAAGGCGCCAGACTGACGCAGACAGTTTCTGAAATGGTGGATGACAGTGTAGAGAAAACGAACGCCATTTCTGCGGCAGTCGGTGAAATTGAAAAAGCCTGCCTGGAGCAGGCCCAGGAGCTCTCCCGCATTACACAGGGGCTGGAGCAGATTTCGAGCGTGGTACAGTCCAACGCGGCGGCGGCGGAAGAAAGCTCCGCATCGAGTGAAGAACTTTCTTCGCAGGCCCAGCTGCTGTACCGCGAGCTGGATAAATTCCGTTTGGCTTCGGGCACAGGTCCGTCCGGTGCGGAGAGAACGGATTTTGGGTACGGCTTTGAGAATGAGTGAATGATAAAATAGCGTTTCCCCGGCAGGCATCAACTGCCGGGGAATTTGCTCTTACTTCGGCTCTCCCAAGTGTTTTCTTTCGGCTTGACGCACCAGGACGGAGAGCTGTTTCAGCTGTTTGTCCTGCTCCTCCATTTTGAGATACAGCAAAATTTGATTTTTTACAATGGTGTTTAGTGTGTGGTTGATGAGTCTTAGTTGCAAATTCACTTTCTGTTTCATGCGTAATCCCTTTCTCGCCGAATTTTACCCGGTTTTTCCAAGATGCTTTATTATTGTATCATGAAAAAAAGGGATGGAAAATCCATAAACTGACCCTTTCCCGGTAAAATTTTTGGGATGAAAGAAAAAAGATGCTGCTGTCCTCTTATTGAGGACAGCAGCATCTTTTTGGATTCTTATACGTTACGATCTTTATGATTTTTTTGAGAAGTAAGCCCTACGACCTGATCCACCGGTAAGGAAAACACGAACGCGTCTGCGTCTGTTCCGGAGCCGTGCGTTTTCATCACGGCCTGCATGATCCCCTTTCGCAGGGATTGCTGCGTCAGAATCAGAATCAGTTCTTTCTCAGGCTTTAGGGTCATTCCAAAAAAGGTTTCCAGATTTTCCAGTCCCGAACCGGTGGCATGCACCACCGTTCCGCCGGTTGCCCCGGTCTCTTTGGCGGCTTCCATGATTTCGGCGGAAAACCCCTGGTTTGCAATCACCAGTATCATACTATGCTCAAATGTTTGCTCCATGAGAACCTCCTAAACAGTCAAACGGTATCTTCTTCCGGCAGGGGGTCATGCTCTTTTTCGGCCTCTGGTTCCGGCTGCTCGCCGGCAGCCTCGTTCTGTTCGGGGAGGGCGCTTTCCTGTGTATCGGGAATCGCTTCCTCACTCGAATCGGCAGCCGCTTCATCTGGCTGAGGCTCCGTTTCCCCGCCGTCGATGTCGATATCGATGATCAGGGTATCCGAAGCATCGGTAACCTGCGGCTCCAGAGCGGCGGCCTGGCGGCTCTTGTACTGGAACAGAATACCGATTCCCTGAATCGTGATCAGGGGCAGCGTGGCGATCATCGCGATCATGCCGAACGCGTCGGTCATAATATTGCCGCCCAGCGCCTCGCATACTCCTACGCCAAACGGGAGCAGAAACGCCGCGGCCATTGTGCCGGCGGCCACTCCGCCGGAATCGAACGCGATCGCGGTAAATACCTTGGGGGTAAAACGCGTCTGCAGCAGCGCGATGGCGTAGCCTGGCAGCAGAAAATACCAGATGTCGATCTGATACATAATCCGGATCATCGAAAGGCATACCGCAAGGCTGACGCCGACGGAAAGCCCAATCTGCATGACACGCTGCGAAATCGCGCCGCTGGTGATATCCTCAACCTGTTTGTTCAGAACGTGTACTGCGGGCTCCGCCGCAACAATGAAAAATCCCAGCACGGCGGAAAGCGGAATCAAAACCCAGTTATGCGAAAACTTGGCGATGTGCCCGCCCAGAAAGCGGCCCACGGGCATAAAGCCGACGTTGACGCCGGTGAGAAAGACCGACAGGCCCAGTATGGTGTAGATAATACCCACGAATATTTTGATCAGTCTGGTGCGCGAGAGGCGCAGCCGAAGAATCTGCAGCAGAATAAAAATAGTCATGATCGGCAGCAGCACTTCAACGACCTCTGTGAGCGAAGCGACGAACTGTACGGCGTACAGCATCGGAATCTGAGAAAGACTGTCCAGCTCCGCCGGCGATTCAAACGCAAAGCCGGAAGAGGAGGCGTCGTAAAAAATGCCCATGATGAGCACGGCCAGAATCGGGCCAATAGAACAGAGCGCGCACAGGCCGAAGCTGTCTTCTTCACTGTTTTTTCCGGAAAGAACGGTGGAAACACCCATGCCGAGCGCCAGTATGAACGGTACGGTGATGGGGCCGGTGGTCACACCGCCGGAATCAAAGGCCACCGCCAGAAAATCGGGGGAGAAAATTCCCGCCACCAGAAAAACCAGCGCGTACGAGATGATAAACAGGTGCGCCAGGTTGATCTGGAACACGATGCGCAGCAGCGCCAGTACCAGAAAGAACCCCGCACCAAGCGCGACGGCTCCCACCAAAACATCATCGGGCACGGCAGGAACCTGCTTTGTCAGTACCTGCAAATCAGGCTCTGCGATCGTGACGACTACGCCGATCAAAAGTCCGCCTCCTGCGATCCAGCCAATCTTTTTGGAGCGCGTCAGCTCTGAGCCGATCGCCTCGCCCATAGGGATCATCGCCATGTCGGAGCCGAGGGTAAAGATACTCAGGCCGATGACCAGAAGCACCGCACCGGTCAGAAACAGAGCCACGGTGGTTAAGGGCAGTACAAATGAGAAGGCAAGAACAATGGCGCAGATGGGCAAAACAGACTGTGTAGATTCCTTCAATGAGTCAATTAAAGTGTCTCTCATTCCTTACTTCCTTTCGCATCTATATTAGACCGGGTCTTAACGGCCGCCGGCGAAAGAAAAGGGGTCGGCAGACCTGTGGTGAAAAAAGACCGATCCGGAATCTCTGAAAAATGGTTAGGTTACTTAACTAGTATAACATAGATTCCACAGTGAGAAAAGCCTTTCTTTCCCAGACTCCCTCAAAAAGGGCGGCGGGCCGGGGCGTGTGGGGGTAAAAAAATCCCCTGCCTGCCCGCAAAACGGAGAGAAACAGGGGATACGGCTTCGTTTTTTTCAGGCCGTTACATCCAGTTTTTTTTCGCGGCCACCCAGGTGGTCAGGTAGCCGAACACGATGCTGCTGTAATATGCGAGAATACGCCACAGAAGAATCGCGGGCCAGATTGCAGAGCCGAACATATCGTGGAAGAACAGGTAAAAACCGCCCTCCGCGCCGCCGGAGGAACCCGGCAGAGGAACGAACGCCGCGGCCATGGTAACGAAGGTATCCGCCGCCATCATGGTGTAAAAGGGTGCGCCGTGCAGGTTGAAGCTGCGGTGGATCAGATAGGGGATAATACTCGCACAGGTGATCTGCACCAGCGTCAGCAGGCCGGATTTTACATACAGCGCAGTGGAACGGCCCATCAGAGCGGCGCCATCGTGGAACGCATACAGCTGATTGCGGATTTTGCGATACAGGCGTTTTGGGTGCCGGCACCACTTCATGCGCAGCAGAACCATCATGAGAAAACGCAGCAGCTTCTGCGTCAGGCGGGTGTTGAACATCACGATCAGTATTACGCTGATAATCGTCATGTTGATGACCAGCGTCAGGATAATAACAAGGGCAATATTGTCCAGTACAGCCCGAAAATACGAAAATTCCGTCGCGATAAAAAACAGGCTGTAAACCATCATAACGATCTGGTAGATGAGAGATTTCAGGGCGATGACTGCGCTGGAGGCTCCGGCGCTCATGCCCATCCGGTCCATTGTGTAAATCTCCATCGGTTCGCCGGCAGAAAAGGGTGTCAGCGCGCTGTACAAAAAGCCGACCATTCCGACGGTGAAGGACTTACGAAAAGTCCAGGAGGGGTCCAGATGACGAGACAGCAGATACAGAACGTAGCCCTCAATCGCATAGCGGGCCAATATCGCGAGAAGAGCGATCTCCAGCCATCGCAGGCGGATGTTCTTCGAAATCTGCATCAATGTGTCCAGACCATCGGTCGTAAACAGAAAATAAAGAATGACGCCAATGGAAAGAATCAGCGTGATGGTGGTAAACCACTTTTTTTGCTTTTCTTTTTTGGGGTCATCGGTTTTGCTAAAATTGGAAGACGAGCTTTGCATCCTTCCATCCCCCTTTCCCGCTTGGTTTGGCCCTGGCGAACAGACGCCGCGGCGGCCTGGCAGGCGTTCAGTGGCAGTTTGCTTTTGCGGTCTTTCAGTCCAAAACATTCCTATTATATCATTAATTTCGACATAAGCCAATCAAAACCTGCCCGATTGGCAGAGGACCTTATGCCGTGGAGTTATTATATCACCCGTTTCAATGAGAATTCCCAAGGCGCTGTCGGGGATCAAACCTCATCGAGCCGATGATTCAATGTTCCCTCAGGCGTCGAAAGCTTTGCTTTCGTTCGCGCCGTGGGGTTATTATATCCTAATTATTACAGGAAATAAAGATTTTTTTCCTTTGGTCACGTTTGTGCGAAAGTTCCGCTCGAAAAAAAGGAAGCCGAAGACACCGGCTTCCTTTAGATCAACAATCGCTTTTATAATGAAAAATTCCTTTCCCCGAAGAAGATGGGGGAAAGGAATCAAAATCAATTTGAGTTTTTCAGAAGTAGGATTGCTATTTGATTGAAATCGGAATCCGCGGCAAACGGCGCGGATTTATTTTGTTTTCAGGGCACGCATGGCGTTCAGGACGGCGATCAGCGCAACGCCGACGTCGCCGAATACGGCGGCCCACATGGTGGCGATTCCGGCGGCGGCCAGAATCAGGATAACGGCCTTGATACCCAGCGCGAACCAGATGTTCTGCCAGACGATGCGGCGCGTCTTTTTCGCGATTCTCACCGCGGCGGGCAGCTTCGACAGCTCGTCGGTCATCAGGACGATGTCTGCGGCTTCGATTGCGGCGTCGGAGCCGATGCCGCCCATGGCGATGCCGATATCAGCGCGGGCCAGCACGGGAGCATCGTTAATGCCGTCGCCGACGAAGGCCAGCTTTCCGCCGGGGGATTTCTGATTGTCTAAAAGCTCCACGCGTTCCACTTTCTGGTCGGGCAGAAGCTCGGAGTAGACGGTGTCGATACCGATGGTTTTGGCGACGCTTTCGGCCACAGCCCGGCTGTCGCCGGTCAGCATGGCGACAGTGTGTACTCCTGCCTGCCGAAGCGCTTCCACAGCCTTTCGGCTGTCGGGCTTGATTTCGTCAGAGATCACCAGGCAGCCGGCGTATTCGCCGTCCACCGCCAGGTAGACCAGGGAGCCTGGGGCGGAAACGGGCTCAAACCGAATGTTTTCCGATTCCATCAGGCGGCTGTTTCCCGCCAGGACGGTTTTTCCGTCGATGACGGCGCGGATGCCGTGCCCGGCAATTTCGGTGTGCTCCATTGCCTGACCTTCGTCAACGGGCTGGCCGTACGCCCTTACGATCGATTGGGCGATAGGGTGGGTGGAAACACTTTCTGCCAGCGCGGCATAGCGCAGCAGCTCCGCTTTTTCCATTTTCTCGGGCAGGATTTCCGTCACGGTAAAGCTGCCTTTGGTCAAGGTGCCGGTTTTATCAAATACGACTGTATCAAGACCGTTCAGTGCTTCCAGATAGTTGCTGCCCTTAATCAGGATTCCCTGGCGCGACGCGGCGCCGATTCCGCCGAAGAAGCTCAGAGGGATCGAAATCACGAGCGCGCAGGGGCAGGATACCACCAGAAACGCCAGCGCACGGTAAATCCAGGAGTGAAACTCCGCACCGGGGATCACCAGCGGAGGAATCACCGCCAAAGCCACAGCGGCAAATACGACGGCCGGGGTGTAATAACGGGCAAACTTGGTAATAAAGTTTTCGGTAGGGGCCTTTTTGCCGCTGGCATTCTGTACCAGCTCCAGAATCCGGGAGGCGGTGGAGTCTCCAAACTCCTTCTGCACCTGAACGGTCAAAAGACCGCTCTGGTTGATAGAGCCGGAGAGAACCTCGCTGCCGGGCTGTACATCCCTCGGCAGGGATTCTCCCGTTAGAGCGGAGGTATCTAGGGATGAGATGCCCTGCACCACAACGCCGTCCAGCGGGATTTTTTCGCCGGTCTTGACCAGAATCAGGTCGCCGATGCCTACCTCTTCGGGCGAAACGCGGCGTACCTCGTCGCCCAGCTTCAGATTGGCGAAATCGGGGCGAATGTCCATCAGTGCCTTGATCGAGCTGCGCGAGCGGTTGACCGCCATATCCTGAAACAGCTCCCCGACACGATAAAACAGCATGACGGCTACGCCCTCCGGGAATTCCCCGATGGCGAACGCGCCGATGGTCGCAATTGACATTAAGAAGTTTTCATCAAAAATCTGGCCGCGCCGAATGTTGCGCAGGGCAATGAGAAGAATCTCGCCGCCGATCAGAAGGTAAGCGGCCAGAAAGAGAAGAAACGACGGGAGCTCCGCCATTGGGATCGCCATCGCCGCCGCAAACAGCACTACGCCGACCGCAAGCAGAATACGGGAAATACGTTTCCTGCTCTCGTCTTCATCCTCGCCGGTTTCCTCCTCACGGAAAGAGACCGTAACGTCCGGTTCTATCTCGCCGATGATGCGCACGGCCTCGCGGGTCAGTACCGGCAGTTTCTCCCGGTCACTGGCTTTCAGCATCACGCGCTGTGCGGCGAAGCTCACCTGCGCTTCCCGGATTCCGTCCAGCTTTTGAATTTCGCGTTCGATTTTTGCCGCGCAGTCTGCGCAGTCCAACCCTTTCAGGTATAAAATCCGTTCGCCTGCCTGTGCGGCCCGGCGTTCGGTCAATCGGATATCCGGCTCATGGCTCTGTGCAATTTCCTGCATCCTGCCGGTAAGCTCGGGAAAACGGTTTTCATCTAAAAGTTCTACCCGCAGCGTTTTTGAAACAAAATCGAGCGAAGCTTTCGAAATACCGTCCAGCTTGCCGACCTCGTGTTCAATTTCCGCCGCGCAGTGGGCGCATCCCAGGTTCTCCACGACAAATTCCTTGGCGGCCATCGATTCATTCCCACCCTTCTATTTATGTGATTATTTCTCTTTGATGTGGCTCAGGCCTAGACTCAAAATGCCCTCTATGTGCTCGTCATCCAGCGAATAGTAGATCACCTTGCCCGCTCGGCGGGATTTTACCAGCCGGGCCTGCTTGAGCACGCGTAGCTGATGCGAAATTGCCGACTGCGAAATTTCCAGCAGCTCCGCAATGTCGCAGACGCAAAGCTCGGTCGAAAGCAGGGCGCATACGATTTTTACCCTTGTGGAATCCGCAAAAATGCGGAAGAAATCCGCCAGATCAAACAGATGGTCCTCGCGGGGCATCTGTTCCTTTGCCTTTTGAATCGATTCGGGGTGAATCCCCGCGATTTCGCACTGTTCGAGTTCTTCTATTTTGTCAGCCATCATCAATTTCTCCTTTGATCATATGAACATATGAATAACTGTTCATATGTATTATATGCAGAACCCGCGAAAAAGTCAATCATGAATTGTATTCAATTGAAAACTTTTTTCCATAGTTGGTTTGCGCTGCCAATATGAGAAAGGGGACTGTTTTTTTCATTGGGGTCATGATATAATATTTATAATTTTGCAAGTTCGGGTATTGTCTTTTAAGCTGCAGCCAACTCTGGGTTTAGATACTGCCGTTTTCTGTGCATCATATTTAAGAAGGATTTTTTCTTTGCGCTGTACGGTAAGGCTTCTGCTGGCGCAGGGTTTGCCTCTTATGTCGGGGCAGGCACTTACTTTCTTTGTGAAAAGAAAGTAAGCAAAGATTCGCCAAAGGACACCTTTGGAATCCGTTTGGGGAACAAGCCCTGACTGCGCCGACAAAAGCTACTGGAAAGGCGCTCCAAAGAAATGCCCACTCTCCGGGTTTTGCCGGTAAATTAAGTTTTGTTGTCCCGTCTGTCGGCGGGCATTTTCAGAGCGCTCTCGTTGGCTCGCAGTTTTTGGGTGCGGCTTCGCCGCAGGTTTCTGTTGACACGAGAGGTAAACTGACAAAAAGGATTCTCTCTGTGGTGGAGCCGCGCAGAAAAAACGATTTTGAAAAACGGATTTCTATCCATATAATAAAAATATAGGCTCAGCCTGTGCAAGGGGAAAGGACGTGAAAAGGACATGAGGAAACAGATGATCGCCGCAGTGCTGGCCTTGGCCGTGCTGTGCTCCGGCTGCTCCTCGGTCAGCCTGGACCCTCAGACTCTGATGCGTCCGCCGCGCGCTACCGGCAACAAAGAACAGATTCACAAGGTGCTGGAGAAAAAAACGAACAATCAGCTAAAGCTGAGCTACCCGAGCCGCGGGGATTACCGCTCGGCTATTTTAATGTGGGATTTAACCGGCGATGGATCGGAGGATGCCATAGCGCTGTATCAGAATCCCGACCAGAAGGGCGGCCTGACCATTTCCTTTATCCGCGGCGGGTCCGAAACCTGGGCGGAGGTCGGCTCTTTCAATAATCCTGCCACTCAGGTGGATAAGGTGTGCTTTGGCGATGTGAACCGTGATGGTGTGGATGATGTGATCGTCGGCTGGGGCAATGTTTTAAATCAGACTTCTTCGGTCAGCATTTACTCTTACCATGACGGAAAGATGACGGAGCTTTCTTATAATCAGCCTTATAATGAAATGGAAGTGCGCGATTTCGACGGGGATACCTACGACGAAATCTTTACGGCCTCCGTTTCCACGGCGGAGCAGCCGGCCATTGCGCGCCTACTGCGCGTGACGGATAATATGGTGGAAACCATCGGTTCGGCACATCTGGATATCGGCGTGACAAAATACGCGGCGGTCACGGCGGGAATGATCAATTCCTCGCAGTACGGCATTGTGCTCGACGGGGTAAAGGCCGGCGGCAATTATGTGACAGAGGTGCTGTTCTGGGATTCCAAGAAAAAGCTGCTGCAATCTCCCTTCCTGGATTCGGGCACGCAGACGGCCAACTACACGCAGCGCAGTACGAGCGTGACCTCGCGCGACATCAATGGCGACACGCTGATCGAAATCCCGATTGTCAACCCGCTGCCGGGGTATTCGTCGCCCCTGCCGGATGAAGCGTGCGCCGTGACGAACTGGTACCGGTACGACAGCGTAAACAATATATTGCAGCCGGTGATGAGTATGGTCATCAACCAGAAGAGCGGCTATTGGTTTTTGATTCCGGAGATGTGGCGCGGCAAAGTCAAGGTCACCGTCAAGGTAGACCGGGAGGCGCGCTCCCTGACCTTCTACAAATGGCTTCCAGCGACCGGGGCCGCCGCCAATACAGCAAACAATGCCGCCGCGGGCGCGGTGAGTACGGGCCTGCTCAAGCTGCAGGAATTCACCGAGCAGGAATGGAACGCCGGGGTGGTCACGAAGGGCTTTTATAAGCTGAAGGAGAAAAATGGGATTGTTTATGCGGCTTCCATCCTTCAGCCGGATGACCCGATGGCCCTGAACATCAACGATATTACGAACAGCTTCCGGCTGATCGCATCGCAGGAATAAAACAGGCAGAGGAGGAACCTGACGAATGAAGAGGATATTGGTTGCGGAGGATGAACAGACCATTCGCGAGTTTGTAGTGATCAATCTCAAGCGCGCGGGCTACGAGGTGACCGAGGCGGAAAACGGGGATCAGGCTCTTGAGCTGTACGAGCGGGAAAACGGCATGTTTGACGTTGCCATTCTCGATATTATGATGCCCGGGCAGCACGACGGCCTCGCGGTCTGCCGCGAGCTGCGCCAGAAAAGCGGTTCGATCGGCATTATCTTGCTCACTGCCAAAACGCAGGAGATGGATAAGGTGAGCGGCCTGATGATGGGTGCGGACGACTACGTGACAAAGCCGTTTTCCCCCAGCGAGCTGGTGGCCCGCGTGGATGCGGTGTACCGGCGGGTGGCCTTGGCGGAAATGCGCACCGGCAACAACTTCCGCGAAGAAATCCGTTCCGGCATTTTCTCGCTGAACCTGCGTAACCGCGCACTGATGAAGGAGAATGTTCCCATCGAGCTGACGCAGGTGGAATTCCAGATCATGGAGTATTTCTTTTCGAATCCGGGCAAGGCGCTCGACCGATCCGACATCCTCAAGCACGTATGGGGAGATGCCTATTACGGAGAAGAAAAGATCGTGGACGTGAATATTCGTCGTCTGCGGATGAAAATAGAGGATGAACCGTCCAACCCCAAGCATATCGTGACCGTTTGGGGACTGGGCTATAAATGGGAAGCTTAAAAATCTGTTTCACAGCCTGAAAGGTACAAAACAGATTCTGAGCTGCCTGTAACAGTAAATTCATTGTAAAACAGGATTCATCAGCACAGAAGTATCTTCCCCCGCCATAGGCGGGGGAAGATACTCACCACTATTTTAAATTGTATGGTTATAAAATGACAGCGCGAAAGGAGGGCGGAGAAATGAAGATATGGGGCATTACCCGGCGCTGGATTCTGAACAGCCTGGGCATTATCCTGCTTGTCCTTGCCGCACTGATTCTCTGCCTTTCGCTGGTCGTGCAGGGCTATGTGTACAACGGCATTCAACAGACCATCAACGGGCGCTCGAGCGAGCTGACCAACGTGTTTGCCGGTTATGACAATAAGACGGCGTCGGAGTTTTCCAGCGCGGCGCGCGCTTATGTGGAAAACTCGCCCAGCAAGCAGATGATGGAGATGATGGTGCTGAGCACTTCGGGCCGAATCCTCGTCACTTCCACGGGCTTCCCGCCCGATCAGGACCAGACGATGCCGGACGTTCAGATGGCGCAGGCAAGCAAGGATGGCTACGGAACCTGGCAGGGCCGCCTTTCCTCTGGTGAAAAGGTGATGGCCGTTACACGCGAGATCCGCAGTCAGACCGGTTCGCCCCTTGGCAGCATCCGCTATATCGTCTCTCTGGAAGAAGCCGACCGGCAGATTCTCACCATCGTGGGCGGGCTTTTGATCATGGGCTTTCTCGTCATCCTGTTTGTGGTGTTTTCCAGCTCTTACTTTATCAAGTCGATCGTCGACCCGATCAAGCTGATCAGTGCGACGGCCAAGCGGATCGCCCAGGGCGACTTTGACGCCCGTATTCAGAACCGCCAGAAAGACGAGATCGGCGAGCTGTGTGAGACCATCAACAAAATGGCCGTAGAGCTTGGCACGGCGGAAAAAATGAAGAACGACTTTATCTCTTCGGTGTCGCACGAGCTGCGCACGCCGCTCACGGCCATCAAGGGCTGGGCGGAAACGCTGCAGGGCATGGACGAGACCGAGCGTGAAACGTATGAAAAGGGCATGGGCGTCATTA
Source organism: Faecalispora jeddahensis (assembly GCF_000577335.1). Lineage (GTDB taxonomy): Bacteria > Bacillota > Clostridia > Oscillospirales > Acutalibacteraceae > Faecalispora > Faecalispora jeddahensis. The sequence continues at coordinate 29,677 of NZ_CBYL010000038.1, forward strand.
TTCGTGAATCGGAGCGGCTTTCGGGAATTGTGGAGGAGCTTCTGGATTTCTCTCGCATGCAGAATGGCCGCATGACGCTGATGATGGACAAAATCGATATTCTGGCGGAGCTTGGCGAGGCGGTGTATATGTTTACCGACCGTGCGCAGGCAGAGGGCAAGTTCCTGGTATATGAGGAACCGCCCCTTCTGCCTCCGGTTCTGGGCGACATCAACCGCCTGCGGCAGGTATTTGTCAATATCATTGACAACGCCTTGAAATATACCAAAGAAGGGGATACCGTCACCGTTACCGCGGAAGAAGCAAACGGAAAAATCCGGGTGGTGATCAGCGATACGGGCTGCGGCATCTCTGCAAAAGACCTACCCAACGTGAAAAAGAAGTTTTATAAAGCAAACCAGACGGTGCGGGGCTCCGGAATCGGACTGGCCCTGGCGGACGAGATCATGCGCCTGCATGACGGCCGCCTGGAGCTGGAAAGCCAGGAGGGAGTCGGAACCGTCGTGACCATCACGATACCAACACTCAGGCAGTCCGCGCCGGAGGCAAGGCCGGCGCCTGCGACGGAAGAAAGGAATTCCGAACAAAATGGCTAGAGAAAAAACAAAAATGATCACAAGCATCGGCGGGCAGGCCGTGATGGAGGGCGTAATGATGCAGGGCCCGCACAAGACCGCGTTGGCTGTGCGCATGCCCGACAACACCGTTTCCACCGAAGAGATTGCAGTCAGTCGCCTACGGAACCGTTACAGCCTGCTGCGCCTGCCGATTCTGCGCGGTGTGGCCGGATTTATCGACGCGCTTTCCGTCGGGTACAAGGCGCTGAGTATTTCGGCGGAAAAATCAGGGCTGGAGGATGACGAGCAGCCCTCTAAATTCGACCAGTGGATGCAGCGTGTTTTTGGCGACAAGCTGATGAACGCGATCATGACGGTCAGCGCCATTCTCGGTGTGCTGATCGCCGTGGGGCTGTTCTTCTGGCTGCCTACCTGGCTGTTCAACATGGGCAAGACCTACCTGTGGGGCCCTGGTTTTGCCGAGTGGCGCACCGTGTTCGAGGGCTTTTTGAAAATTGCGATCTTTATCGCCTACATTGCGTTCTGCGCCAGCCTGCCGGATATTAAACGCGTGTTTCAATACCACGGGGCCGAACATAAAACGATTTTCTGCTACGAGAATGAAGAAGAGCTGACGGTGGAGAATGTCCGGGGGCATCAGCGCTTTCATCCGCGCTGCGGCACCAGCTTTATGGTGATTATGCTGCTGCTCGGCATCGTTGCCGGGTACTTTATCCCGTTTACCAATCCCTTTGTCCGTACTGTGGCAAAGCTTTTGTGCGTGCCGCTTCTCATGGGGATCGGTTACGAGCTGATCCGCATCTGCGGCAAATACGACAATCTGTTTACCCGCATTATTTCCGCGCCGGGCATGTGGATGCAGCGCCTGACGACCAAAGAACCGGATGATTCGATGATCGAGGTGGCGATCAGCGCCATGAAAGAAGTCATTCCGGAAAACGGAGAGGACCGAGTTGTAAGATGACCTTTCAGCAGGCCTATCAGCAGGGCAGAAACCTGCTGCAGCGCGCGGGGGTAGAAAGCCCCGCTTTCGATACGATCTGCCTGTTCCGGCGGGCCTTCGGCATGGATCGCCAGGGCCTTTTGCTGCGGGGGGAGGAAGAGGCTCCGCCCATGCAGGCCAAGGAATTTTTTTGTACCATTGAAGAACGGCGTTCCCGTCGCCCCTTGCAGTATATTCTGGGGGAATGGGATTTTTTCGGGATGCGTCTTGCCGTAGGGGAGGGAGTACTGATTCCGCGCGAGGAAACGGAGCTGCTGGTCTACACGGCCGCGGAGCTGCTCGGCGGCCACCCTGCGCCGCTGGTGGCGGATTTGTGTGCCGGTACGGGCGCCGTGGGTCTGGGGCTTTCCCGCCTGCGCGGCGACGCCCGGGTGGCCTGTTTGGAATGGTATGAGCAGGCGTTCTCTTATTTGCAGAAGAATCTGGGTCGCTACGGTGACGGCCGGGTTTCTGCGGTACAGGTCGATATCACACAGGCGGATGCCGCACCGGAGCTCTGGAACCTCAATGCCGTGATCTCGAACCCGCCCTATATTCAAGCCTCGGAGCTTCCGCTGCTGCAAAAAGAGGTGCAGGCTGAGCCGGCCACCGCGCTCGACGGCGGCAGCGACGGTCTCGACTTTTACCGGGCGATCGCACAGGTGTGGCTGCCGCGTTTAAAACCCGGCGGAATTGCCGCTGTTGAGATTGGGGAAACGCAGGCAGAGCAGGTCTCCGCGCTGTTTCGCGGCGTGGGCCTTGCACGGATTCAGGTTCATCAGGATTTTAACGGGTTCGACCGCGTGGTTTCCGGTGTGTACCGCGGCGAGTAAGCCTTTGCAGGGCTTATTTGGCGGCAGAGGCACGAAACATTCGTTCGATTTTTTCGCCGAATCCATTGATTTTGCGTTCGGAATACAGTATAATGAAACCAGGTTTTCCCCGGCGGTAGACGGCGTATGCCGTTCACGCAGAGCATGGTGCTCAAAGCCGGGGAGTGAGTTGCTGCGGGTTCGCGCCTGTTTAAGGTCCTGTTCAATAAAAGGGCCGTAGGGCGGCGCATTTATTTAGCGGATCGGTGATTACAATTTTGGAGCGGAGGAGTTTTTCCATGGCAGTGGATAAAAGCAAGGCGCTGGATACGGCGCTGGCGCAAATTGAAAAGCAGTTTGGCAAGGGCGCCGTTATGCGCCTGGGACAAAATCAGGCAATGCAGGTGGAAGCAATCTCCACCGGTTCTTTTTCTCTGGATATGGCGCTGGGAATCGGCGGCCTGCCCAGAGGGCGTATTGTAGAGGTGTACGGGCCGGAATCCTCCGGTAAAACGACGCTCGCGCTGCACTGCATCGCGCAGGGGCAGAAAAACGGCGGCTATGCCGCGTTTATCGACGTAGAGCATGCGCTCGACCCGGTGTATGCCCGCGCGCTCGGCGTGGATGTGGACGCGCTCCTCGTTTCTCAGCCCGATACCGGCGAGCAGGCGCTCGAAATCACCGAGGCGCTCGTGCGCTCCGGCGCGATCGATGTGATCGTTGTGGACTCGGTCGCGGCGCTCGTTCCGCGTGCGGAAATCGAGGGCGACATGGGCGATTCCCACGTCGGCCTGCAGGCCCGGCTGATGTCGCAGGCGCTGCGCAAGCTGGCGGGCGCGATTTCCAAATCGAACTGCGTCGCCATTTTTATCAACCAGCTGCGTGAAAAGGTAGGCGTCATCTACGGCAGCCCGGAAGTAACGCCCGGCGGCCGTGCCCTGAAGTTTTACGCTTCCGTGCGAATCGACATCCGCAAGACCGAAACGCTGAAAAACGGCACCGAGCAGATCGGCTCGCGCACGCGCGCCAAGGTGGTCAAAAATAAAATCGCGCCTCCGTTCCGTGAGGCCGAGTTCGACGTCATGTACGGTCAGGGCATTTCCCGCGAGGGCGAGATTCTCGATCTTGCGGCCAAGCTCGACATTGTGCAGAAGAGCGGCGCATGGTTCTCTTACGGTGAAACCCGCTTGGGCCAGGGCCGCGATAACTCCAAGGAGTTTTTGAAGGGCAATCCTGAACTCATGGCAGAAATCGAGCAGAAGCTGCGCGAAAATGCCGACCGTCTGCCCTCGAAGGCTTCCGGTTCGCCCAAAAAGCCTGCGGCTCCTTCCGCACCGTCCGAAGCGGCCAAGCCGGTCGAAATTGAGCAGGCGGCCCCGCCGGCAAAGCCCGCGGCATCCGGCAGAGCATCCTCCAAAGCGAACATCGATATTCTGGTGGATGACTGATGCTGATCACAGCGATCCGGCCCCATCGAAAGGGGCTTTCCCTGCTGGTGATGGACGGCGAACCGGCCATGGAGCTGGATTCCGGCGTTCTTTACCGGGAGGGGATTCGCGTGGGGGCGGAACTTTCCGACGAGGAGCTCTACCGTCTTTGTCAGCAGTCTTATGAGGTGCGCGCCAGAGAGAAGGCGTTGTACCTGCTGGAGCACAGGGCCCATTTCAAAAGAGAACTGGAAGAGAAGCTGCGCCGTGATTTTCCGGCTGAAGCGGCCAAATTGGCCGCGGACCGCATGGAAGAGCTGGGGCTTCTCGATGACGCCGCCTGCGGGCGGCAGCTGGCCGCGGAGCTGCTGGGGCGAAAGGGCTTTTCGTCGTCGCGCGCGCGGCTGGAGCTGTGCCGTAAAGGGGTAGACCCTGCCTTGGCAGAGGAGATCGTCGAGGAGCTGGCCCCGCCGCCGGAGGAAAAAATCCGGCAGCTACTAGAAAAGAAATACCCCCTTGCCGCAAGGGATGAAAAACAGCGGCGCAGAGCGGTGAACGCTCTGCAAAGGATGGGGTACCGCCTGCCGGAGATTCGGCAGGCGCTGCGCTGTCTGGATGAAACCATAGAATTGGATGAGGAGCAAATATGGCAATAACAGTGGGAATGGTCAGCCTGGGCTGCGCAAAAAACCGGGTAGACGGAGAAATGATGATGGCGACCCTGAAAAACGAGGGCTTCTGTCTGGTGAACGACGCGGCGCTGGCCGACGTTGCGATCGTGAATACCTGCGGATTTATCGACGACGCAAAACAGGAATCGATCGACGAAATCCTCGAGCTGGCCAAGCTCAAGCAGGAGGGACAGATTCGCGCCATTGTCGTCACGGGCTGTATGGCGGAGCGCTACCGTGAAGAAATCCGCAAGGAACTGCCCGAAGCGGACGCGGTGGTCGGCATCGGCGCCAACACCGAGATTGCCGATATCATCCGCCAAACGCTCGAAGGGCAGAACCCCGAATCCTTTCCGCCAAAGAACCGCCTGCCTCTGTATGGCGAGCGCGTTCACTCCACACCCAGCTATTTTTCCTACATCAAGGTGGCGGAGGGCTGCGACAGCCGCTGCGCCTACTGTGCCATTCCCATGATCCGCGGACGCTACCGCAGCCGCCCGATGGAAAGCATTGTGGAGGAGGCGAAAGGCCTTGCGGCGGACGGCACGAAAGAACTGATCCTGATCGCGCAGGATACCAGCCGTTATGGCGAAGACCTTTACGGCCGCCTGATGCTGCCGGCGCTGCTCGACCAACTCTGTGAAATCGACGGTTTGCGCTGGATTCGTCTGTTATACTGTTATCCGGATTACATTACCGATGAACTGCTGGACACAATGGCCCGGCAGGAAAAGGTCGTCAAGTATATTGATCTGCCGCTTCAGCACGTGTCGGGCCGGATGCTCAAATCCATGTACCGCGGCGGCGACCGGCAGTCCATTACGGCGCTGCTGCATAAAATCCGCGAAAAAGTGCCGGGCATTACGCTGCGCACTACGCTGATCACCGGCTTCCCCGGTGAAACGGAAGAGGATTTCACGGAGCTTTCCGAGTTTGTCAAAGAAATCCGGTTTCACCGCATGGGATGTTTTGCTTATTCGCGCGAGGAAGGCA
>NZ_CBYL010000039.1 GCF_000577335.1 Faecalispora jeddahensis
ATAACACAAAATCAGGGTCAGTTCTTCCGAACCGCCAATTCACGGGCCAAATCAGCCAGATAGGCGGTATCGCCGTCAAACTTTGCAAGAGCCGTAACGGCCTCATCGGTCAGCTCGCGCACGGCTTTTTTCGCACCGTCCAGCCCCATGAGGGAAACGTAGGTGCTTTTGTCGTTCAGGTCATCGACGCCGACGTTTTTGCCCAGAAGCGTGCTGTCGCCGGTCACATCGAGGATATCGTCCACGATCTGAAACGCCAGCCCCAAAGCCTTGGCATATTCGCGCGCGGCACGAATCTTCTCATTGCCTGCGCCGCCGACGACACAGCCCATTTCCGCCGCAGCCAGAATCAGCGCGCCGGTTTTGCGCTCGTCCATCACGCGCAGCGTGGAAAGCGGAATCTTCTTCCCCTCCGAGGCAAGGTCGATGATCTGCCCGCCCACCATTCCGGTCGCACCGGCCGCACGGGCCAGAACACCGGCAGCCGTGGCTGTTTTCACCGCGCCCGCCGTGCGGATGGTCTGCGGCGAGAGCATCGTTTCAAATGCCAGCGTCAGAAGGGCGTCGCCCGCCAGCAGTGCGGTGGCCTCACCGTACACCCGGTGATTGGTAGGTCGGCCGCGCCGCAGCTCGTCGTCATCCATACAAGGCAGGTCGTCATGGATCAGCGAATAGGTGTGAATCATTTCGATGGCGCAGGCAAACGGCAGCGCCGCCGTGAGACTGCCGCCGCACAGGCGGCAGAATTCCAGCGTCAGGATCGGACGAATCCGCTTTCCGCCGGAAAGCAGACTGTATTCCATAGAAGAGAACAATTCCTGCTGCAATTGATCGCCGCCCGGCAAATAGCGGGACAAAGCCTCCTCCAGCATTTCCACATACTGCTCCTGACGCTTCATGCTCATTCCTCTCGCCTTTCTTCCAGCTCAGAAATCTCCTTGATTTTCTGCTCCGCATTCTGTAATTTCTCATAGCAGAACGAAGCCAGCTTCGTTCCCGATTCAAACAGCTTTAAGGATTCGTCCAACGTGGCCTCTCCGCTTTCCATCCGGTCCACGATCTGCGAAAGCTCCATCATCGCCGCTTCAAAGGTCATATTTTTTTTCATGGAGTATCCCCCTCCTGCCCAATTTGTTCTTCCCGTACCTCGTTTACGGTACAGGCCAGCCGCCCGTCCTGCACAATCAGGTTCAGCGAATCACCCTGCCGCACCTGTGCTGCCGAGCGGACGGTTTCCCCGTTGGCATCCAGTGCAACGGAATACCCGCGCGCCAGAACCCGCAGCGGACTGAACGCCTGCAGCGAAGCCGAACGCTCCGCCAGACGCATGCGCCCGGTTTCCAGATCGCGCTTCATCTTTCCGCTCATGCGGTCGACCAGCCGGTCGATCTGCATGCGGTGCATCTCGATCCCCAGGGATTTCTTCATCCGCAGCATCGAGCCGGAAACATAGGCCATCAGCTCGCGGATATCCGGAACGGCCAGCTCCGCTGCCGCGGACGGGGTCGGCGCACGCAGATCGGCCGCAAAATCGCAGATGGTAAAATCCGTTTCGTGCCCCACGGCAGAGATCACGGGAATCCTGGAATTCGCTACGGCACGCGCCACTATCTCTTCGTTGAACGCCCACAGGTCTTCCATCGAACCGCCGCCGCGCCCGACGATCAGAACATCGGCACAACCGAGGCGGTTAAAACGCTCTACCGCCGCGGCGATCTGCTCCGCCGCGCCTGCGCCCTGCACCAGCACCGGGCAGAGAATCACTTCCGTCAGCGGAAAGCGCCGTCCCAAAATCTGCTTGATGTCCTGCACGGCCGCGCCGGTAGGAGAAGTGACGACTCCCACGGCTTTGGGGTAAGCAGGCAGCGGCTTTTTACGGAAAGCATCGAACAACCCCTCCGCCGCAAGCCGGGTTTTGAGCTGTTCATAGGCGAGGTTCAGCGCCCCCAGGCCGTCCGGCTGCATATCGTCCACATAGACCTGGTACTGTCCGCTCTGCTCATAGACCGTCACCCGCCCGCGCACGATCACCTTCATGCCATCCTGCGGCAGAAAGCGCAAACGCCGGGCCTGCGCGGCAAACATGACGGCGCGTACCACGCACTGGCTGTCTTTGAGCGAAAAGTACATGTGACCTGATTTATAATGATTGGTAAAGTTTGAAATCTCTCCGGTCAAAAACACGGAGGACAGCATCTGATCGCCGTCCAGCAGGGATTTGATGTACCGGTTGAGCTGAGAAATCGTAAGAACAACAGGAGTATTCATGTTGTTTCCTCCTTTATGGCCGCCAGAATCGCCGCGCCCGCCGCGTTGTCCGCGGAAAACTCGGGGGTCGCGAACGATGCGCCCCAGCGCTGTGTCAGCGCCTGCCGGATGATGCTGTTGGACATCACCCCGCCCGCAAACAAAACGGGAAGATCCCCGTATTCTTTCAGCAGCGCGCCGCACATGGCATCGAGCGCCGCGAGCAGAGAGAGCAGGCAGAAACGCGCGATCTCTTCTTTGGGTACGCCCTTATCGAGCATGGCGCGGCACTGATTTTCAATCCCGGAAAGCGAGCAGTCGCACCCGCGCATGGTGGGGCGGATTTTAAACTTCGCGTCGCTTTGCAGCGCCAGCCGTTCCAGCTCCGGCCCTGCCGGGAACGAAAGACCCAGCATGACCCCGACACGGTCAACGGCTTGTCCGCCTTTCAAATCCAGAGAAGAAGCGACGAGCCGGGTTCCGATCAGATGCTCTGTGTCCGGCTCTACCAATACCGCCTCTGTCGTACCGCCCGAAACATGAAACGCAAGAAAGGTCTGCCCCAGCAGTTCCAGCCGACCGGCGGAATAGAGGGCCGCCGCAATATGATTTTCCTGATGCGAGCAGAGGTGCAGCGGAATGCCGAGCGTATCCGCCAGTATTTTCGCAGTGCCAAGCCCCACGGTAAAGCAGGGCATATAAGAGCCCTCCGCCGAACGGGGACGGCTCGAAGCGCCGATGGATCGAAGAACAGGATGCTGCCGGAGCAAAGGCTCAAGGATTTGCGGCAGCTGCTGTACATGATGAAACACCGCATCGCTCTGGCGCAGGCCGAGCTGGCCTTCCTTCACCGGCAGAAGCCGTTTGGAGTGCATGACGCTTTGATCTTCCCGGTAGAGCGCGGCGGAGGTTGTATAATTGCTCGTATCGATTCCGAGATAGTTACCGTTCTTCATTTGCCGGTTCCAGTTCTTTGGCCACAGAGCCGAGAACGCCGTTGATAAACGGTGCGTCGTCCGCTCCGCCGTATTTTTTCGCCAGATCGACCGCTTCGTTGATCGAAACGCTGACGGGGATGCTGTCGACAAACATCATTTCGTAGATCGCTACCCGCAGCAAAGCGAAGGAAACCTTCGAAAGGCGCGTCATCGACCAACCGCGGATATTCTTTTCGATCTTATCGTCCACCACGGCGTTGTTTTCCTCTACACCGCTGGCGAGCCGCTCCGCAAACTCCGCAACGCGGATCTCCGCCGATTCTTCCGCCGCGTCAATGATCTCCTCAATGGTATTCCGGTTGATCAGCTGCTGAAATACCAGAATAAACGCCTGCTCTCTTTCTTCCCGCCGTGTCATCTTGCCTTTGCTCATAGTTTGTCCTCCAAACGATTTTCTTTCTGCGCTTCTTAAAAATAATATTGTTCCCTTATGAGAGAGAAAGGCGTATCTTTCCCCTGCCCCTGACGGGGAAAGATACAAACATCGTAATACCTTTAAAAAAAATAACCCTCCAGACAGATATGTGGAGGGTTATCAAATCCGTTTTTCATTCCATTGTCAAGCTTCCGCAGGTACGGCAAAAAAAAGCCTAGAGGCTCCTTCCGCCGCGGTACTTCATGAAAATGAACCGCACCACTCTTCATGAGTAGTATTATACCATGATTTTAAGGTAGTGCAACTGTTTTTGCGGGAAAACATGGATTCCGGGCAATTTTGTTTGTTCCCGGCGGCAAAAAGAGACTCTGCCGCCGGGAAAATGTCTGCCCAAAACACACCAAAAGCCGAATCCTTTTCGATTCGGCGCGGTGCTTTCTTATTTTGCCTCCACAATTTTGATCTTGTCATAGGCAACGCCGGACTGACCGCCGATGATGTCTTTGATGGCGATCGCCTCATTGGGCAGAAGACCGTCGGAACGGACGACAACGCTGCATTCCGAATTCTGCAGGAACACCACACAGTCTGAGAAGCCTTTGGCTTTGATCAGACTTTCAATATTGCTTTCCTGAACGATATTCTGAGCAATCTCGGCAGCCTTTTCGAGGGATTCCTTCTTCACCGTGTCATTGGTGGAGGCATCCTGCAAAACCTTTTGCAGCATTTCTACCGAAGCATCCCTTGCCTTTTGACGGGAAAGTTTTGCCTCTGTAAAGTATTCATCTACCTTTGCGGCTGTCTCCACCGCCTTTGAGGAAGTAGACGAAGCGGAAGAAGACGTTTCGGGAGTACTGCTGCTGCCCTTACCGTTCACAAGCTGGGCCGCCCCAAGCTCCGCGCCGGAGGTCAATGTATCCGTTGCAATCAGGGGTCCCTCCCCCTGGAACACCCAATTTAAGTACACAGCCGCTCCCAGCGCGACCACCAGGGACGCAAGCACCAGCTGACGTTTACCAATACCCATAAGACAATTCCTCCTGTTTCTTGTTTATTTTGCTTTTATCACGCACACCCGCGCAGAAGAAAGATTGAGCGCAGTGGTCACCGCATCTATGATATCTTTCTGCACCGCCGGCTGATTTCCGCCCTCACATACAACGACTACCCCCTTCACGATCGGCTCGACCTCTGTTACGGCCAGCGCCTGCTGCGAGCCGTCGGCACCTTTGACCAGAATGTACTTGGTTTCGCGGCTGTCATTCTCCTGATTTTTCACGGTAGCGTTCGCCGCCTGATCCTGCGTGCTCTGAGTCGTTTTCTTTTCCTCTGTGGCGTACACATACTGCGTGTTCCGCTCCAGAGTGACAAGCACCTTCACAGAGCCTGCGCCGTTAATATTGCCGATCAGTTCGGTCAGGCTTTTTTCTACCTGCTGCGTGTATTCCTGCGCAGTGGTTTTTGTCGGCTCTTCCTCCGCCTGGGCATTGGTTGCCTTGGAATCGTGATTTTGAAAGATTCCCGACAAAAAGATCAGGGCGATCCCGGCAAACCCCAGGATCAGAATCACCTTACGCCAAATGTCGTTTTCCGCGAGCTTTTGAATCCAGGATACGCTTTCTTTTCTGTCTTCTTTTTCACGAGCCGCCATCGGCCGTCACCTCCGTTGTTAATCCCAATTCCTGCTCAAGCAGCTTTTTTGTTTCCTGAAGCTTTCCCGATTCCCTCTGGTCAAGGCTGACAAACACTTTAGTAATTGATATGCGGCCGTCCTCGTTTGTATCCATATTCAGCGCAACATTTTTGCACTGAATTCCCTTCTCCGAGAGCGTTGCGATGACTACGGTGCGAACGGCGGCCTGTGCCGCCTCTGCCGTCTGCTGGTTCACCGTGTCCTGATATTGCTGGTTCGGCGCCGCAGCGTCCTCCCCCTGCGCAAAGGCCTGCACATCGAACTGCTGTACCAGACGCCCCACCGGCAAGAGGATGCTGCAGATGATAAATGCTCCGATCACGAGCCGTGTCACCTTTTCCATGCTGCCGGTCGGCATCAGATACTGCAAAATCCCCGCGGCCAGCGCCGCCAGAACAATCACCGAGGACCATTCCCGTACACCGCTCATGTCACCGCACCCCCCATCGCCATCATCAACACCGTAGAGATCATCAAAATGACAAAGCAGCACAGAATGATCGAGAGAAGAATCTGTATCACCTTCATGGAAGACCGCAGCAGGGTGGTGATTTCTTTCAGCTCAAAAATATCTCCTGCCGCCGCGCAGGCGGTCAGGGTCAAAAGCCAGATCAGGCATTCGAGCGCTGCGGGCAGAAAAATGGCCCCTGTAGCCAGAAGTCCGAACGCCCCTACCCCCGATTTGAGCAGCTTTACGCTGCTCTGCACACTGCCGATCGCGTCGCTGAGCGCGCTGCCTACCACCGGCACAAAGGCGCTTACCATAAAGCGAACGGTTTTGGCGCCCGCGCCGTCCGCTGCCGAGGATACCACCGTCTGCATCGTGAGCAGACCTGAAAAGATCGTCATACAGAAGGTGAGCACCCATTTTACGGTTTTGCTGAACAAATCGCACAGCCCGCCGAGATTCATTGCGGGGGATACGGCGGATACCACCGAAAACGCCAGAAAAATATTGAGTAAAGGTACCAGCACCGTAGAAGCAATGACCGAAATCACGTTTCCCGCACCGAGCATCAACAGGTTGTATGACCCGGCGGAAATCGTCTGCCCGCCCGCAATCATGATCCCTGTGAGAATCGGGATGCTGGCCAGCAGGAATCCGGCAGCCCCCTTGATGACAAACGCCACGTTTTCAATGCACGTAACGATCGGCTGAATGACCACCGTGCAGATGCAAAGGGTGCCGACCATACCGATCACGCCGCTCAGCGGGCGATCGCCAAAGCTCAGCTTCATCCCGTTCATCAAAGCACAGAGCAGAATGACCGCCAATACCGACAACAGCGCCCGCACGGGAGCCGCACTCTGCTGGAGCGCCGATGACCCGATCTGCTCAAAGATCGTTTCCGGCGTCAGGTTCAGGATGCTCTGCCAGTCCGGCGAAGAGATACCCAGGCTGTCCATCCATTCCCGTGTCTCTTCCGGCAGTTCGTCGGGCAGGTCGGCGGCACCGCTGTCTTCATACTGCTGGCGGTACAGCTCATCCTCTGAAACAGACTGCGCGTGCACGGGAATCGTAAACAGAAAAAGCAAAAAAACAATGCAGATCACTTTTTTCACAGTCTACCCTCCTATCAGCGCGAGCGCCGTAGAAGCAATTTTTTCAAACAGTGGCAGCGCCAGTATGACAATAGAGATCTTTCCGGCCAGCTCTACCTTTGAGGCTAGGGCGCTTTCTCCCGCGTCCCGGCAGGAATCCGCCGCGAACTGGGCCAGAAAGCAGATGCCCAGTGTCTTGAACAGGATGATGCCGTATTCCGTTGGCATCTGCGCGGCGGTAAGCAAGCTGTTGATCTGGCGGATCGCCGGGACGATATTCGCTAAAATCTGAACCAGAATAATGACGCCTGCCGTAATGCTGACAACCACCGCGTATTCCTGATTGTACCGGCGCAGCATCACGGCAATCACGGCGGAAACAAGGGCCAGTCCGGCAATTCCAATCACATTCATGGCTGCTATAACCCAAAGATGGATTTGATCGTTTTAAACAGAATATCAATCTGCTCGATCACCATCATCAATACCACAATCAGTCCCGCCAGGGTCGTCATCATCGCCTGCTCCTCGCGCCCCGAGCGAATCAGCAGCTGGTTGAGCACAGCCACAATAATGCCGATCGCCGCGATTTTAAAAATCAAATCCACATCCATTTTTGCTTCCTCCGTTTTAACTCAGCAGGAGTGCCGCCGCGATTCCGCCGAACAGCCCCAGCATAAAATACAGCTTCGCTTTTTTGTCTCTTTCTTCTCTCGCGTGGGTCAGAGCGCTGCTGATGAAACCCAGATACAGCTGGCAGTGCGCAAGCTGGCCCTCTGTATCGCTTGCGCCGAATCCCAGCCCGAAGTCCCGTATGTATTCCAAATCCTGGCGGTTCATCCCGGTCGTCAGCAGGCCGTCGTCCATACCGTGCTCCCACGCCCGCGGAAAGCTCTCTCCTTTTCGGCAGTACTCGGCGCATAGGACCAGAAACCGCTGGTTTTTTCCGTGCTTTTCAATGATCCGCTCCACCGGCATACCGGAATAGCGGATCTCTTCTCTGGTAAGACATAGAAAGGAGTAGAAAGCTTCCAGCTCCCTCACCCTGCCGCCCAGCTTACGCGATTCCATATAGCCCGCCAGAATACAGGCCGCCATGACCGACAGGATCCCGATTAATTTGACCAAGAAGCTCACCCACCTTGTAAATTCCTTTGATTTTCCCGGGCCGCGCCGCGCAGTCCAGCAGAACCACGGTACGAAACGCCCCGGTTTCCATCAGCCGGCGTATCTGGCGGCGGCGAAGAAGCTCCCCTGCAGAGGCCGCGTGCACGCTGACGATCAGCGAAACACCCGCATTGACCACCTCTTCCACAGCGGCGGTTTCGCGCTCGCTCCCCAGCTCGTCGCAGAGGATCACCTCGGGCGAAAGGGAGCGGATGGCCTGCAGGATTCCCTGGCTTTTAGGGTAGCCGTCCAGAATATCGCAGCAGCAGCCAAGATCGTTCTGGGCGTCGCCCCGATAAACGCCTGCCAGCTCGCCGCGTTCGTCAACCACTGTGATTTTTCGGGGAGGCAGCTTTCCTCCCCCTGCCAGCTGGCGCGCCAGATCGCGAAGAATCGTTGTTTTGCCCGTGGAGGGCGCCCCCGCCAGAAGAACGCCCTGCACGATCTCCTCCCCAACCAGGGACAGAAGCTCATCCGCCGCGCCGGAGATTTGCCTTGCGACACGGATATTAAAGGAAGAAATGTCCCGCAGCCCCGCAACCTGTCCCTGATCCAGAACGGCTGTGCCGCAGATGCCCACCCTGTGCCCCCCTCGGATGGTGAGAAAGCCGTTCCGGATTTCGTTCTGATGCGTATACACGGAATGGCTGCACAGGCTGCGGAACGTCTCCTCCATATCCTCCCGGAATACGGGAATCCCCTCCTCCGGCTTGCGGCTGATTCCGTTCCCTGTCACAAAAAAGCTTTGTACCCCATTAAAAATGGAAAGCGGCAGATTCACCCGCATGCGGATTTCCTGCACAGATTCCTGAATATGCTCCGGCAGCTCCATGAGTACGGGTCTGAGCCGCTGGCAGACCGGCTGTATCGCCGTAGTAAACGAATTGGTATGGCTCTGATTCATGTTACTTGTCCTCCCTTTGCTACCATAAATATGGACAAAGCCCATAGATTAGAACAAAAAAATGAGAGGAAGAAAAATTCCAACGGGAGCGCACTTCGACAAATCCATATAAAAATCCCCTGATTATCAGGCGGAAAATTCAGACCTTGGCCTCTCCCCTCAAAGGCCGAAAGAAACAATCCATTCCAGGGCACAGACAACGCCTGTGATCCGAACAAACAGAAGAGAAAAGAAAGATTCCAGTGAAAAAGCAACTCGACAGAAAAGCGCAAAAAAATCCCCCTGAAGAAATTCAGGGGGATGATCATTTAAGTCGGGAGCGGCTTATTCCTCCTCTTTCGTATCTTCCAGCAGCTTGAGGAACTCTTCTTCGCTCAGAATCGGAACATTGAGCTGCTGCGCTTTTGTCAGCTTGCTTCCGGCATCCTCACCGGCGATGACATAGCCGGTCTTTTTGGAAACGGAAGAGGAGGTTTTGCCGCCGTAGCGTTCCACCAGCTCGGAGGCTTCCTGGCGGGTCAACGTGGGCAGCGTGCCGGTGAGCACAAAGGTCTTGCCGGCCAAACGCAAATCCTGCGCGGTGCTTTGCGCCGTCATGTTCACTCCGGCCTCTTTCAGGCGGGAAATCAGATGTGCCGTACCGGCAAGGTCAAAATAGGCGCGCACGCTCTTCGCCATGATCGGCCCGAAGCCCTCGATGGCCGCAAGCTCTTCTTCAGAGGCGGCGATGAGCTTCTCCATCGTATGGAAGTGACCGGCCAGCAGCTTTGCGGCTTTCAGGCCCGCGTGGGGAATGCCCATGGCGTAGATCAGGCGGTACAGGTCGTTCTGCCGCGAGCGTTCGACCGCAGCCGCGAGGTTCTGTGCGGATTTTTCGCCCATCCGTTCCATCTCCCGCACCTGCTCCATCGGCAGAAAGTAAAGGTCTGCGGGCGAAGCAATCAGCCCTTTCGCGACGAGCTGCTCCAGCACCGCCGGGCCAAGGCCATCCATATCCATGGCGTCGCGACTCGTAAAATGAATCAGATGGCGCAAAAGCTGTGCGGGACATTCCGGATTCGTACAGCGCGTCGCCGCCTCGTTTTCGTCGCGCACGGCGGGACTGCCGCACGCAGGACAAATCTGCGGAATCCGGTACGGCTCGCTGTCCGGTTCGTGAGAAACCACCGACACGACTTCTGGAATGATGTCCCCCGCTTTGCGCAGGATGACGGTATCGCCGACGCGAATATCCTTTTCGGTAATAAAGTCCTGATTGTGCAGCGTAGCCCGGCTGACGGTGGTGCCCGCCAGCGTGACCGGCTCAAACAAACCGGTAGGCGTCAGAACACCCGTTCGTCCCACGTTGATTTCGATACTGAGCAGCTTTGTCGGTTTTTCCTCCGGCGGATATTTAAACGCCTGTGCCCATTTGGGGAATTTAGAGGTGCTGCCAAGCAGCTGCCGCTGCACGAAGGAATTTACCTTCACCACGGCGCCGTCGATGGAATACTCGAGGGAGCCGCGCATTTCACCGATTTCCCGGATGGCCTCAAGCACCTGCTCAAGGGTCTGGCATTTGCGGTAAAACGGCGTGGCAGGGAGCCCCAGCTTTTTCAGGTACTCGAGCGATTCGTCGTGATAAGAGAGCTCCGCGCCCTGAATCTGCTGCACGTTAAACAGGAAAATATCTAGCTTTCTCTGGGCCGCAATGCGCGGATCCTTTTGCCGGAGAGAGCCTGCCGCCGCGTTGCGGGGGTTCTTGAACGTTTTTTCCTGATTCAGCTCCTGCTTGGTGCAAAGCTCTTCAAAGACGCTGTGCGCCATATAGACCTCGCCGCGCACCTCCAGAAATTCCGGGCCGTCTTTCAGGCGCTTCGGTATGCTGCGGATGGTACGGATATTCTCCGTGACATCCTCGCCCACCAGCCCGTCGCCGCGCGTGGAGCCGCGCTCATAAACGCCGTTCCGATATTCCAAGGCAACGGAGAGCCCATCGAACTTCGGCTCCACAATGTAGACCGGGTCCGGTACCACGGCGCGCACCCGCCGATCAAAATCCGCCATCTCCTCCTCGGAGAAAGCGTCCTGCAAGCTTTCCAGCGGAACGGTATGAACCACCGGCGCAAACTGATTCATGCCCCTGGCTCCAACCTTCTGCGTGGGGGAATCCGGCGTAACCAGCTCAGGGTACTCCTCCTCCAAATCTTCCAGGCAGCGGTACAGGCGGTCGTATTCGTAATCTTCTATTTCAGGAGCATCCTGCTCGTAATATTTTTGATTGTGATACTGTATTTCCTGCCGCAGTCTGGCGGCTTCTTCCTTTGCTTTGATTGCATCCATAACTGTTTTATCCTCCCAAGTAGAGCTGCGGTACATCCCCAACAATGACGGTTTCTGCAACCAGCACGCTGGTAGTCACATCCGTTGCGGTATGAAGTCCCGGAATAAAGGAATAGATTTCGGTATGTAGTTCCAGGTAAATCTGGTGACGGGTCTGGTTGATGCCCGCCGATTCAAAGCTGGTCTTAAAGTCAGATTCCACATTTCCCTTGAGCGTAACGACCAGCGGAACATCCGGGCCGCGTCCGTGCAGCAGGCGGCTGCCCAAAAGGGTACCCAGCGGAACACTCGTATTGATTTTGCCCCCATGCAGATTCTTCTGAACCGTATCGGTGATTTTTGCCTTAATCTCGTTTGTTTTTGCCATATTGGTGGTGATCGTCTGCACTTTGCCGTCGGCATCTCTCTGCAAATTGATCAGATCGTCATACGTTATGTTATCCGCATTCAGCTCTTTCAATACGCTTTCGTTGATCGCCGTTACCGCAGTCTGCCGCGCGGAATTTACTGTGAGGGATTCCACCGCAGGCACCAGCTGCATATCCAAAAAGATGCCGGCAGCCAGAACCCCGAGAAAAAACACCAGAAGTTTCGGGACGGCAGGGCCGTTCCGTTTTTTCTCCCCGCGGTAAGGCGCGTTGATGGGACAATATTTATGCCAGCGCTTCATCATGGTTCCCCCCTATCGTGCATCCGTTCGATCGTACTGCGTTTTAGAAAGAGCCTTTGCATTCTTCCCAATCGAAGGCGGGAAAAATCGCTGTTTTCACATAAGGTCACTTAATAAAGCGATCGACTAACTATATAATACACAGGGGTATTTCCATTGGTGAATTATTTCTGCAAAAAGGGCACAAAGACGCATAGCCTCTTTGTGCCCCCAATTCATTCAATTGCAGATGGGATTATTCCTCGTCGGCCGGTTTGTCTTCCGCTACGGGAGCCTCTTCCGCTGTTTCAGCGGCCTGCTCTTCCAGATACGCGCGGATCGACAGGCTGACACGATGCTTGTCAAAATCGATGTCGGTGATCTTCGCCTTTACCTTGTCGCCGTTTTTCAGCGCATCCTGCGGCTTCTCGATTCTGTGGTCAGCAATCTGAGAAATGTGGATGAGGCCGTCGATGCCGGGAATGATTCTGGCGAAGGCGCCGAAGGTGGTCAGGCCAACAACCTGTACCTCAACGGTGGTGCCTACGGGGTAATCCTTCTTCAGGATCTCCCACGGATTGTCCTCGTCCTTCTTGTAGCCCAGAGAAATCTTGCCCTTCTCTTTGTCGAGGCCCTTGATGTATACCTTGATGGTATCGCCCACATTCACAACCTCGGACGGATGCTTGATGCGGTTCCAGGACAGCTCGGAGATGTGAACCATTCCGTCGATGCCGCCCAGGTCAACAAACGCGCCGTAAGCGGTCAGGGACTTGACAACACCGGTGAACTCTTTGCCTTCCTCGGCAGTTTCCCAGAACTTGTCGGCCAGCTCTTTTCTCTCATCCTTCAGTACGGAACGGATGGAGCCCACCGCGCGGCGGCGCTGACGGTTCACTTCGATAATGCGGAATTTGACTTCCTTCTTCAGCAGAGCATCCAGCGGATCATTCCGGGAGGCAGTAGCCTGAGACGCAGGGATAAACACACGCACGCCATTGGTTACAGCGATCACACCGCCCTTGATAACCTCTGTGACAACACCGGTGAGAACTGTTTCGTTTTCTTCCGCCTCGGAAATGGTCTCCCAGCCCTTCACAGCATCCAGGCGCTTTTTGGAGAGCATGATGGTGCCCTCCTGGTCGTTGGTGCGCATAATGAGCAGATCGAGCTCGTCGCCGATCTTTACCAGATCCTCTGTTTTTGCGTTCGGATCTGCAGAAAGCTCAGACAGCGGCACAAAGCCAGCCTGCTTGCGTCCAACATCCACGTAAATCTCATTGGGAGCAATACCGACAACAACGCCACGTACCTTCTCATCTGTATTTAAACTTTTCAAAGATTCTTCGAGCATCTCCTCAAAGTTAGATTCAGCAGACTCCTGCTCCGTGAGACCCGCGCCTTCAATAATTTCTGTCATGGTATCAAGTACCTCCTTTATTATGCTTGCGGGTGTAGAGGCACCCGCAGTAATACCGATAGAAACGGCCTTTTTCACGGCCTGCGAAGGGATTTCCTCCGCCTTTTCAATCAAGTAAGTAGTGCAACTCTGCGCACAGACATCCCTAAGCTTGGCCGTGTTGGAGCTGTGCCGCCCCCCGATAACCAGCATCAAATCAGATTTTTGAGCAAGATCTGATGCTTCGGACTGCCTTTGAACAGTTGCATTACATATTGTAGCAAAAACGTCCGCATTTGTACATACCTTTTTTAGGATTTGCAAACAATTTCCCCATTCCTCCAGACTAAAAGTTGTCTGGGCAATGACGCAGACTTTCTGATTGGAAAATTCAGGGTGTTTTTCCAGCAAATCCCTAAGCTCCGCGGCGTTTCGAAACACGTACGGCGGCGCCGTGCAGTACCCGATCACGCCTTCGATTTCGGGGTGCGAAGCATCGCCCGCGATCAGTACGGTCTGCCCTGCTTCACACGCACGGGAAACGATTTTGTGAATCTTGCGCACAAACGGGCACGTCGCATCCGCGCATTCAAGCCCGCGGCCGGAAATATCTTCCTGCACCGCACGCGCAACTCCGTGAGAACGGATCACCAGCGTGCCGTCCGGCGGAACCTCTGCCGGGGTGTCGACGATGCGGACGCCGCGCTCCTCCAGCTCCTGCACGATCTGGGGATTATGGATGATCGGGCCGAGGGTGTAAACCTGCTTTCCCTCGTCGAGCAGACGGAATACCATCTGAACCGCGCGATCTACGCCAAAGCAGAAACCGGCGGACTTTGCAACATGGATCGTCATTGGGGCTCCTCCCCTTTCAGGGCTTTCGGAACCAGCGCGGGGTCGCGCAGCTCCATGATTCTACCCATCACCAGGCGGCTTGCCTGGCGGTATTCGGAACCGGAGCCCTTTTCAATCTGCAATTGCTCGGGCATGATCAGCGGGCCGCAGACAACGTCTACCCGGTGGAACAGCTTCGGAAAAATTCCCTTTCTGCCGGTAATGCACACCGGCAGAATCGGCGTATTGTTCTGAAACGCCAGCATCACGGCCCCGGATTTTGGCTGCAAGAACGCGCCGTCCTTTGACCGTGTGCCCTCAATGAAAATGCCGACCACCTGTTCCTCCTGCAGCAGCTCCTGTGCGCGGTTGATCGCGGAGGAATCCCCTTTGCCGCGATTGACGGCGAAAGCTCCTACTTTTCGGAACAGACTGCCGAGCAGCGGATTTTTGAACAGCTCCATTTTCGCCATAAAGTTGACCTGCCTCTTACCCGCGACAGCGGTTAAAAGAATCGGGTCTTTAAAAGTGAGATGGTTGCAGCAAACGATGACTCTGCCCGACTTCGGCATGTTTTCAGCATTCATGATCCGGTACGGCATGAACAGCCGGAAAAAAACAAGCGCAGCCGATTTACAAAATACATAAAGCGCCGATCGCTTCATGATACAACTTCCTTTCCTTGCGGTAATTCGCCGGGTGCGGTCAGGATAAACGTTCCCCAATCACAGTCAGCATTCGATTTACCGACTGCTCCAGCGTATTACCGGTGGTATCCACCAGAACGGCGTCCGGGGCCTGCACCAGCGGGGCGATCGCGCGGGTCGAATCCTGCTCGTCGCGCTTTTTCACGTCTGCAAGCACCGTATCAAAGTCGGCACTCCCCTTTTCGAGCAGCTCTTTCCAGCGCCGCCGAGCCCGCTCTTCCAGTGAAGCGGTGAGAAAAATTTTCACCTGCGCGTGCGGCAGCACCACGGTTCCAATGTCCCGGCCATCCATAACGACGTCGTTCTGCTCCGCGATATCCCGCTGCAAAGACAGCAAAAACTCCCGAACCTGCGGAATTGCCGAAACCTTGGAGGAAGCGGCCGCTACCTCCGGCGTGCGGATCGATTCCGACACATTTTCAACACCCAGGAGCACCTGCTGCTCTCCCCCGACATATCGCAGAGAGACCTCAACTGCTTCGAGCTGCGGGATTACTTCCTCCGGCGCCGCCGGATTCTTCCCCGCCCTCAGCATGTGAAGGGCAATCGCGCGGTACAGCGCGCCCGTATCTACATACAAATACCCGAGCTCCTGCGCAACGCGGCGTGCAATCGTACTTTTCCCCGCGCCGGCAGGACCATCGATGGCAATTGAAATCATCCTTGTTCCTCCTTTGCGGCCTGCGCCGCCAGCCGCCCTGTGGCAAAGGCAATCTGTAAATTGAAGCCCCCGGTGTAAGCGTCCACGTCCAGAACCTCACCCACAAAATACAGCCCATGAATCAGCTTGGATTCCATGGTTTTGGGGTTGATTTCTTTGACATTCACGCCGCCGGAAGTGACGATCGCCTCTTCGATGGGCCGAAAACCCTGAATGTTTACGGAAAACCCTTTGAGCAGCGCGGCAAAGTCCCGGCGCTGTTCGCGGGTGATGGCATTGCACTTTGTTTCGGGAGGAATTCCCGACCGTTCCACCAGAACGGGAATCATTTTACGGGGCAGCAGCGCCCCCAGCGAATTGATAAAATCCTTGTTGCTGTTCTGTTCCAGATCGCGCTGGAGTCTTGCGTCCAGCTTCTCGGGCGACAGCGCCGGTTTTAAATCGATCTCGAGCCGGTATACCCCAGGCTCCATACGGCGCATGTGGCTGCTGGCGCTCAGCACCACCGGGCCGGAAAGACCGAAATGCGTAAACAGCAGCTCGCCGAAATCCTCATAGATCAGCTTTAGCCGCTCATAGACCCGAACGGCGGCGTTTTTCAGAGCAAGGCCCTGCATCTGCGCACAGTCTCCCCCCTGCTCGACCAATGGAACCAGAGAGGGACGCAGCGGCAGTACGCTGTGCCCGACCTGGCGCGCCAACCGGTACCCGTCCCCGGTGGAGCCGGTTCCGGGGTAGGATGCTCCGCCGCAGGCAACAATCACTTTCGGGGCAAGCAGCTCCGTGCCGTCACGCAGAACGACACCGTGAACGCCGTCTTCGTCGATGAGGAGCTTTCGGGCTTCTGCCTGCAAAATCTTCACATGATTTTCCTTCAGAAAGCGTGTCAGCGCGTCGATGACATCGCCCGCGCGGTCTGACTGCGGGAAAACCCGCTGGCCCCGTTCCGTTTTCAGCGGCACGCCAAGGCCCTCAAAAAAAGCCATGGTATCCTGCGGAGCGAACCGGGAAACAGCGCCGTATAAAAAACGGGAGTTGGTCGGCACGGCAGCGATCACATCCTGCACAGAGCAGTTGTTGGTCAGGTTGCACCGACCTTTTCCGGTGATGCCAAGCTTTCTGCCAAGGCGCGCGTTTTTCTCTGCCAGAATCACGCTCAGGCCGAGTTCGGCAGCGGTCCCCGCCGCCATCATTCCGGCCGCTCCGCCCCCGATGACGATCAGATCAGCCTTGTGGTTTGTTTGTGTCAACGTTTTTTTCATCCACCTTTTCGTATACACCGTATTCGTCCCAGATATGCTCCAGGCTGTGCAGAATCTCGGTTACTTCTTCTTTTTTCTTCATCGTGACCATGACGATCAGCGCGTTGATCAGGCTCAGCGGCGCCGCGATCGCATCCACAAAGGAAGCCATGTTGCTGCGGGCCAGCAGCAGATATCCCGCAGGCTCTGCAAGCGGCGACAAGGGGCTGTCCGTAATAGCGATCACCTTGGCCCCGCGGTCCGACGCAAAATGCATTGCCTTAACCGCGCGCTTGGAATACCGCGGGAAGCTGATGCCGATGACGGTGTCCGCTTCATCGACCCGGATCATTTTTTCAAAAATTTCCGCTTCGCTGGTAATATTCACCAATTGTACATTTTCTAAAATCAAACCAAAATAATAGGACAAAAAAGTCGCAAGCGCCAAAGAACTGCCGGCCCCCAAAATGTAGATTTTGCGGGAATCCGCGATCGCATCCACCGCGGCGTAAAAATCTTTGCGGGAGGTTTCCTCCAGCGTCCGGCGAATCATGTCGATGTCCTGATTCATCACAGACGAAAGGACATCTGAACTCCCCATGTTATTGACGGTGACCTCGATCCGCTGCACCGACGTCAGGCGACTGCGGATCATCTCCTGCATGGCCTGCTGCAGCTCGGGGTATCCGCTGTATCCAATCTCCGTTGCAAAGCGCACAACCGTGGATTCGCTGACCCCCACCGTAGCACCCAGCCGTGAGGCTGTCATATAGGCTACTTTGTCGTAATGCTCCAATATATATTTGGCGATCAACTTCTGCCCCTTGGAAAATTCAGGCATGTTGTTGAGGATCCTGGCTGTGAGTTGACTATTCATAATCGTGTATTCCTCCACTCATTCTGCCCCTGCAATTTTTTGATTCGTTTTGCAGGAAGGCGCAACTCTTTTATTCATATTAAGGCCTGAGCCTGCAAAAATCAAGAGAAAAATAGGAAATTTAGCAGAAAAAACGGTTTATTTTTGCAGGAACAATTCATTTTCCATGCAATTAAATATTCTCAAAAGAAAAATTCGCCGGATTGGCGGACTTCTATCAAATGAGGAACGGACAGGCGAAAATATCCCGCAAATTAATCATCCTTTACCATTTGGAGGTAATCCAGAACCTCGTAACCGAGTCTTTGATACAGCCGAATGGCATTCTCATTCTCTTTTCTGGCCTCGAGACGGAAGCGCTTGGCCGACGGGTACTCCTGTTCCAAAAACTCAAAAAATTGATGGCCGTATCCCATCCCTCTGCATGCCTCGCTGAGATAAACCTCTTCAATCAAAACCACTAGGCCGCCAGCTTCGTTTGAATAAGTGAACGACAAAAGCGCATATCCTGCGGGTTTCCCCTCCTCTTCCATCATAAGCGCGCGCAGGAAGGGGGATTTCTCCATTGCGGCGGCAAAGGTCGCCTCAAAGTGTTGAGGGTCAACGCTGTGCGCCACCGCATCTGATGAATAAAAGTCCTTTACCATAGATAAAAATACGTTTCTATCGTCCAAACGCAAGTCACGAATCATGTTTATTTTCCTCCTTATCATAATCAGTTCCCTGTATCATGATCAAAAGTAACATCCTCCTCCTATCAAAAGATCGATATTTTATTTTCTCCCCCGCTGAAGGCGGAGGAGAAAATAAAGAAAAGATACTTTTATACTTTTGAAATAGAAGAATATGTATTATTTTTCATATCAGCCATAACGGAAAAAGGCAAACGGCAAAAAGCCGTCCGCCTCAATTTTCGATCTTACTTTTGGCGAAACCACTGCTGTGCCAGACGATGAAACCGCTTATAGTATTCCACCACCAGGCCGGACAGGGTATAATCATACAAAGCGAATACCACGTTGCCTGCTGCCAAAAAAGCCAGCGGAGTGGCACTGCCAAACACTAAAAAGCTGTCTCTTGGAATGCCCAGAACAAATACCGCAATGAAAAATCCGGCGACCATCGCCAGATTGAACACCGCGAATTTCAAAACCCAGGAAAGAATCCGGGACAGGCGCTCCACCAAAGCTTTGAGGATGGGATAATACCCAAAAAACAAAATAAACAGTACGACCGCTTCCTTGTCTGCCGAAAACAGCAGGGAAAGGATACTGACTACAACGTAAACCGGCCAGGCCCATCGGGTTCCCAGCTCGATCACGATCACCATGCCGGGCAAGCCGGCCAGCGCGGTCAGCGCGTAGGTAGAAATCGGGATCAGCCCAGTCAGAAACATCAGAACCGCAGACAACGCAGCCGCTACGCCGCAGAACGCCACCTGTGCACTTCTGTTCAGCAGCATGGAATCAGATCCCCACCCATACATTCACAGCAGGAATCCGCGCAAAGCAGACCCATGCAGGTATCGCACGAGCTGCATCCGCCGGCACCGTACGATGTGTTGTATCCGCCATACATGCCGCCGCGCTGATTCATGGACTGATTGAGCGCCGCACGATATTCCAGATTGTTCGGATCCATCTGGCAGGCACGGGTGAAATGGTTGTGCGCTTCCTCCAGCCAGCCGCGCTGGTAGAGGATCGAGCCCTTCAGGAAATACCACTCTGCGTTTCTGCTGCCCAGCGGTACCCCGTTCAGGATCTGCTCCGCATCGGCAATGCGCCCCGCCATAATCAGGTTGCGCACATCGCGGAAGCTGGAATTCGCCGCGCTGCCGTAGCTGTTCTGGTAGCTGCCGGAACCGGCCGTACCGCCATACCCGGCGGAATACTGCGCTCCGCCGTTACTCTTATTATTGCGACGCTGGCTCATGACCTCGTCATAAGCCTCGTTGATTTCTTTCATCTTTTCACCGGCCAGATCTGCGATCGGGCTGCCGGCATAATTATCCGGGTGATATTTTTTCGCCAGCTCCCGGTAAGCGGCCTTTATCTGTTCATCCGTCGCCGCAGGAGAAACCCCAAGTATTTTATACGGATCCGACATTGCTTTTCCCCTTTTCCATTTTCAGCATAAATTCTTTTTGCATCTGCGGCAGGCCAAGACAAACGATATTGTTCAGAATCGGGGCGAACTGCCCCAAATCCAAAAGCCGGAACGCGGCGATCGCCTGAGATACCGTCATATTCAGTACCTGATTGCACCGGTCAGCCGCTTCCTGTAGCTGCTCCTGCGTGCTCTCTGTCGTCAGCCCGTAATCCCGAATAAACGGATTAAACGCGTTTTGTTTTAAATCCTTCGGAATATCGTCGGCGGCGTCCATCAGGTAGACCCATCTGCCCAAAAAATACCCAAACTGTTCGAGAATGCGAAATTCCGGCGTATCCCGCTCAGCCAGTTGCGAAAACACTCCGGAGAGCATTTTTGCGGTCGGTTCCGCACAGGCATCCAGCGGCGGCGATTCCTGCTGCTCGGTTTGTTCCTGCAGCTGCATCGCATCGGCCACCGCCTGCTCCAAACCGGGGTAATCCCGCGCCGCCTTTTTATGCGCGCGCACAGACAGCGGAAAGAGCAGCATGGCACGAAGCCTGGATTTTAAGCCGGGATCTTTGAGATCATCCCTCAGCTTATAGTATGTCATAATGACGGATAGTGCCGACGCAAACACCAGTTCGGGATATTCCCCTTCACAGAACGGGCATTTTTTCGTTGGATTGAACGTGCACCGGCCCTGCGCCATTTTACACGGGCGCTCCGAGCGGGCCATCATCAGCATCGCCAAAAATGTACAATCATAGCTTAGGGTAAATCTGGACAAAATGCCATAGCTTTTGCCCAGCTGTTTGCACAGGGAGCAATAAACACCCTTGTACTGTTCATATTCCCGGACAAGCAGTTCGGATTTTTGAGGCTTGATATAACCGAACACAACATTCTCCTAACACTCAGCTTGTACGTTTTATTCTACTATATTTTAAGCGTATCGTTAATTAATAATCTGTAAATTTTTTCACTTCTGTCGAAAAGCGTCGATTTTATTCGATACAGCAAGGGATATTCTAGAAAATTTTTACAAAAACATTCAGGGAATTTGCCGTAAACTGATTGACAAACTCTGCCGATTCCCATATAATGAATTCAATGCCCGCCAAAACAGGGTATAAATTAAACAAAACGAGGTATCTCAATGTACGAAGACAAAATTTTGATTTGCAAAGACTGCGGCGCAGAATTCGAATTCACCGCCGGCGAGCAGGAGTTTTACGCGGAAAAAGGATTCACCAACGAGCCCCAGCGCTGCAAAGCCTGCCGTTCGAACCGCAAAAATTCCAGAGGGGATTCTTCTTCCGAAAGAGCCCCGAGAGAGATGTATACGGCTGTATGCGCATCTTGCGGCGCAACCTGCAAGGTTCCCTTCCAGCCCCGCGACGAGCGTCCTGTATACTGCAGCGATTGCTTTGCGAACAGAAGATAACAATTGAATTTCGGTCTCATCGTATTGATGAAACGACCGGTTCCATATCGTTACTTTTCAATCTCTAACAATAAAATGCGCCAAACGCGCGGGAATTCCCGCCGTTTCGGCGCATTTTTTGCGTTTACCCCTGAAAGGCGCGGATGCGGTACAGGGCATTGAGCACCAGCCAGTTCTGCGGGAACGGGCGCATCAGGTTCCAGTACCCGATCCCGAGAAAACCGAATTCCGTTACAAGCGCGAGCTTTGCCCGGATGCTCCGGGCATCCTCAAACCAAACCTCGTGCAGCTCGCCGCTGGTATTGGTGTATTGAAAATGCGGGGATTGCGCCGTTTCATCGTATAAAATCTCCGCGTTGTACTCCCTTGCCAGACGCACCGCCTCCACATTGGAAATCGACTGCGCCCTTGTCGTCCCCCGTACATACGGCAGCGGCCAGTCGTAGCCGTAGTTCGGCATTCCCATGTAAATTTTATTCCGCGCAATCTGCGTGACCGCATAGTTCAGCACCGCGCGGATATTTGGGATCGGCGCAACCGCCATCGGCGGGCCGTAGGTATAGCCCCACTCGTAGGTCATGAGCAGAACGCCGTTGGCAGCAGCCCCCAGTCCCCCGTAATCGTGCCCCTGATACAAAAGTCCCGGCTGATCGCTCGAGGTTTTCGGGGCAAGGGCCACGATCACCTCATACCCTTCCGGATTCAGCTTCTGCGTGGCGTTGCGGATAAAGGCCGTATATTTGTCGCGATCCTCTACATAGATGAATTCAAAGTCGACATCCAGCCCTTTATAATTTTTCTGCCGCAGGTTGATTAAAATATTATCTAACAGGCGGTTCTGCACCTGCATGTCGTTCAGCGCGCGGTGCGCGAGCTCGTTGCTGAAGCCCCCTTCTTCCGTTAAGGTAGACAGATGCATCAGCGGGGCGACGCCGTACTGCAGCGCAATATCGATCAGCGCTTCGTCATCCAGCGGAACCAGGTCGCCGTTAAAGGTGAACCCGTAGGTAAAAGGCGTCATGTAGGTCATAAACGGCATTGTCTGCCGGAACAGCGTCCGGTCGACAAATGGATACGCATAGCCGTTGACCGACATATCCCCCAACCGCTGCTGCTCGTAGGAGATCACCAGCCGCTCCCCAGGGCGCAGAACAGGCAGCGCGCCCAGCTTCGTGTTATTGCGGTACAGCTCGTTGATCGTGATGCCGTACTGTTGGGTAATCGAATACACCGTATCGCCGGCTTCCACAATATGAACCCGGCGCGGGAACAGAATCACGATTGTCTGGCCCGGTACGAGGCGATTCGGCTCATCCAGCTCGTTATACTGAATCACATCCCGCGCGGACACCCCGTACATGGCCGCGATCGAATACACCGTTTCCCCCGGTCTGACCACATGAATCGTCATTGTCACCGCTCCTCTGCTTTTATCGCCAAATAACAAAACAAACATTTCTTCCCCACCGAAGGCGGGGAAGAAATCCATGCTGTTTCAAATATATGCAGTAAAAAGAGAGCACATTCGTAAAACCGGGACAACGGTTATTTTTTGCATAAAGCGCCGTCATGCTTTGCATGACGGCGCTTTACTGAAATATTGATATTGCCGAAAGCCGCACCAAAAGGCAAAGGTCACAGCTACGCCCCCTGAACGTAGCTTTCCCGGCGGCTCATATCGCGCTCCAGTGCGATTTTTAAATACTGACCGGTATAAGAGTCTTTGATTTCGGCCACCTGCTCGGGTGTACCCTCGGCCACCAGCGTACCGCCGCGGTCGCCGCCCTCCGGGCCAAGGTCGATAATATGATCGGCTGTTTTGATCAGGTCAAGGTTGTGCTCGATGACGAGAACCGTGTTGCCGGTATCCACCAGCTTTTGCAGCACATCGATCAGCCGGTGAACGTCCGCGATGTGCAGGCCGGTCGTCGGTTCATCCAGAATATAAATCGTGCGCCCAGTCGGCCGTTTGGACAGCTCTGTCGCAAGCTTGACCCGCTGCGCCTCGCCGCCGGAAAGCGTGGTAGCCGGCTGGCCGATCTTGATATACCCAAGGCCCACATCATAGAGCGTTTGCAGCTTGCGTTGGATTTTCGGGATGCTGGAGAAAAACTCGAGCCCCTCCTCCACCGTCATTTCCAGTACGTCATAAATATTCTTGCCCTTGTAGCGGATTTCCAGCGTTTCGCGGTTGTAGCGTCTGCCCTTGCAGACATCACAGGGAACGTAAACGTCCGGCAGAAAGTGCATTTCGATTTTCAGAATGCCGTCACCCTGGCACGCTTCGCACCGGCCGCCCTTCACATTAAACGAAAAACGTCCCGATGTAAAGCCCCTCAGCTTTGCGTCCTGCGTGGAGGCGAACAGCTCGCGGATATCGGTGAACACGCCGGTATAGGTAGCGGGGTTCGAGCGCGGCGTACGCCCGATCGGCGCCTGATTGATCTCGATCACCTTATCGAGATCTTCCACACCCAAAATATCTTTATGTGCGCCGGGCCTTGTCTTTGCTCCATTGAGCTGGGCCGCGAGCGATTTATACAGAATTTCGTTGATCAAAGAGGATTTGCCGGAACCCGAAACGCCGGTGACACATACAAATTCACCCAGAGGAATCTTCACCGTCAGGTTTTTCAGGTTATTCTGGGTGGCACCGACAATCTTCAGCTGCTTCCCGTTGCCGGAACGGCGAACCTCCGGTATCTCGATGCGTTTGGTTCCGCTGAGGTACTGCCCGGTAATGGACTCCTTGCAGTTGACGATCTCTTTGGCCGGGCCGTTATAAATCACATAGCCGCCGTGAACGCCCGCGCCGGGGCCGATGTCTACAATATGGTCCGCCGCAAGCATCGTTTCCTCGTCGTGCTCCACGACCAGCACCGTATTCCCGATATCACGCAGATGCTTCAGTGTGTTCAGCAGCTTATCGTTATCCCGCTGGTGCAGGCCGATGCTCGGTTCATCCAGAATATACAGAACGCCCATCAAAGACGAGCCGATCTGGGTCGCTAAACGGATGCGCTGGCTTTCACCGCCGGAGAGCGTTCCCGCGGAGCGCGACAGCGTCAGGTATTCAAGTCCAACGCTCTGCAAAAAGCCCAGGCGGCTCTTGATTTCTTTCAGAATCGCCTTGGCGATCATGCTTTCGCGGGGCGTCAGCTCAAGCTGGTCTAAAAACGCAAGCGCTTCCGATACCGATTTCTCGCAGAAATCGCTGATATTCACGTCGCCCACCGTTACCGCGAGGCTGGCCGCGGAAAGGCGTTTGCCGTGGCACTCGTCGCACGGGATGGCGCTCATGTAGGATTCGATTTCTTCCTTGATCCAGCTGCTCTGCGTATCGCGGAAGCGGCGCTCAAGGTTATTGATGATGCCCTCAAAGCCGGTCTTATATTTTCCGTAGCCGTATTCGCTCGTGCGCTCCAGCTCGATCTTCTCCCCTTTGGTACCATACAGGAGAATATCGATGATCTCCGGAGGGAGCTCACCCAAAGGCGTATCGAGCGAAAAGCCGTAATGCTTTGCAAGACCGTTCATGTACATTGTGGCGATGCTGCTGCCCTCCATCGCCCAGCCGCTGCCCTTCAGGCCGCCCTTGCTGATGGACAGGCGCTTATCCGGGATAATCAGATCCGGGTCGATCTTCATAAACACACCGAGGCCGGTGCACTTGGGGCACGCGCCCGCCGGGTTATTAAAGGAGAACATGCGGGGAGTCAGCTCCTCGATGCTCGCCCCATGCTCCGGGCAGGCATAATTCTGCGAAAAGAGCAAGTCTTCCCCATCCACCACGCTGATGATCATCAGGCCATCGGCCAGAGAAGATGCGGTTTCTGCGGAATCGGACAAACGGGACCGGATGTCGGGCCGAATGACCAGACGATCGACCACGATGTCGATCGAATGCTTCTTGTTCTTTTCGAGCTTAATGGTTTCGGAGAGATCGTACAGGATACCGTCCACCCGAACGCGGACAAAGCCGCCGCGGCGGGCTGCTTCCAGCTCCTTAACGTGCTCGCCCTTGCGCGCGCGGATGACCGGGGCCATCACCTGGATTTTCGTGCCCTCCGGCAGGGAAAGGACCCTGTCGACGATCTGGTCGATCGTCTGCTGCTTGATCTCCCGGCCGCAGACCGGGCAGTGCGGAATGCCGATTCGGGCATACAGCAGGCGCAGGTAATCGTAAATTTCGGTTACGGTTCCCACTGTGGAACGCGGGTTTTTCGACGTGGTTTTCTGATCGATGGAAATCGCCGGGGACAGACCTTCAATGTAGTCCACGTCCGGCTTGTCCAGTTGCCCCAAAAACTGGCGGGCATAGGACGAAAGCGATTCCACATAGCGGCGCTGACCCTCGGCGTAAATCGTATCAAACGCAAGGGAGGATTTTCCGGAGCCGGAAAGGCCGGTGAGAACCACCAGCTCGTCGCGCGGAATCTCAATATCGATGTTCTTCAGGTTGTGCTCTCTGGCGCCTTTGACCAGAATGTTTTTAGCCGTCATACTGTATAAATCCTCCGAAGCCAGATTGAATCCGTTTTGATTGGACAGCGTTATCGTAATGCCACTTAAAAAGGTTGCCGGCTGCTTCCCTACGCCGCAGGCGGGGAAAACAAACTGTTGTACTTGTACCAGACTGTTTGAAAGTGAATGTACTCTATTTTCCGCCGCTCAGCTGCTTGATTTTGTCGCGCAGATAAGCCGCATGCTCGAATTCCAGAAGCTTTGCGGCCGCCTTCATCTCGCGGGTCAGCTTTTCGATGGTCTGCTTGCGTTCGGCCGCGCTCATGCGCTTGCCCTTTTTGCCTTTTTCCTCGTCCTTATGCGTTGAGATTTCCAGCACATCCGATACACTCTTGATGATCGTTTTGGGGGTAATGTGATGCTCTTCATTATATTTCTGCTGAAGCTCGCGGCGGCGCTGGGTTTCGCGCAGCGCACGCTCCATGGAGGGCGTTACGGAATCGGCGTACATGATGACCTGGCCTTCCGAGTTGCGGGCCGCGCGGCCGATCGTCTGAATCAGCGAGCGCTCGGAGCGCAAAAAGCCCTCCTTATCCGCATCGAGAATCGCGACGAGAGAAACCTCCGGCAGATCGATGCCCTCACGCAGCAGGTTGATGCCCACCAGAACATCGAATTCGCCAAGGCGCAGATCGCGGATGATCTCCATGCGCTCCACCGTGTCGATGTCGTGGTGCATATACCGCACACGGATGCCCATGTTTTCAAGGTAGGCAGTCAGATCCTCCGCCATTTTCTTGGTGAGCGTTGTCACCAGTACGCGCTGATTTTTTGCCGACCGCAGGTTGATCTCGGAAATCAGGTCGTCGATCTGCCCCTCTACCGGCTTCACGATCACCTCGGGATCGACCAGCCCGGTGGGGCGGATCACCTGCTCGACGATCTGCGCCGATTTTTGCAGCTCCAGATCGCCCGGCGTTGCACTGACAAAAACCGCCTGATTCACGCGCTCGTAAAACTCGTCAAAATTCAGCGGGCGGTTATCATACGCCGACGGCAGACGGAAGCCGAAATTGATCAGCGTTTCTTTTCTGGCCCGGTCGCCCGCGTACATGGAGCGAACCTGCGGCAACGAAACATGGGACTCGTCCACAAACAGGAGGAAATCCTCGGGGAAGTAATCAAACAGTGTAAACGGCGCGCTGCCCGGCTCACGCCCGGACAGCACACGGGAGTAGTTTTCGATTCCCTTACAGAAACCGATCTCCTGCAGCATTTCCACGTCGTACATCGTGCGCTCGCGGATGCGCTGCGCCTCGATCAGCTTACCTTCCGATTCAAAGAGCTTGACCCGCTCCTGCATCTCCTGTTCGAGCTGCTGCACCGCAACCATCATTTTTTCTCGCGGAACAATATAATGCGACGCAGGAAAAATCGCCACGTGCTTCAGGAACGCTTTCAGCTCACCCGTCAGGGCATTTATTTCAGAAATACGTTCAATCTCATCCCCGAAAAATTCTACGCGAATCGCATTTTCATTGGACTGTACGGGGAAAATCTCGACCACGTCGCCATGCACGCGGAACTTATTACGCACAAAATTCACATCGTTCCGTTCGTATTGCAGCTCCACTAGTTTTTTCAGCAGATCGTCACGCTTTGTCTGCATGCCGGGACGCAGAGAGATTACCATGGTGTGGTAATCGATTGGGTTACCCAAGCTGTAAATACAAGAAACGCTCGCCACAATAATCACATCCCGCCGCTCCGACAGAGCAGCGGTTGCGGAGTGGCGAAGCTTATCGATCTCGTCATTGATGGCGGAATCTTTTTCAATATAAGTGTCTGTCGTGGGGATGTATGCTTCCGGCTGATAGTAGTCGTAATAGCTGACGAAGTACTCCACCGAGTTTTCCGGGAAGAACTCCCGAAACTCAGAGCAGAGCTGCGCCGCCAGTGTTTTATTGTGTGCCAGAACCAGCGTTGGCCGGTTGACCCTTGCGATCACATTCGCCATCGTGAAGGTTTTTCCCGAACCGGTTACGCCAAGGAGCGTCTGCTCCTTATCTCCCCGGTTGAGCCCCTCCACCAGCTGATCAATCGCCCGCGGCTGATCGCCGGTTGGCTGAAACTTTGAAACCAGCTTAAAATCCATGCTTTCCCTCCCCGCAATTACTCTTGTTGCAGTATCTTATACTGAACAAACTTCAAAACAAGACCGTTTTGAAGCGCACGGTTTCCCATGCGATGCCAGCATTGCTGGCGGTTTGTTGCCGTTCATAATATAAATTTGCACCCGAAGGTTGCGCTGCGAGGATACCCCCGCAAGCTTAAAAACCGGACGGGTTTCAAGCGAATTGACCCTATCGCACAAGCGCTATTCACAGTAAATCATCAGGTGTTTGACCGTTTTCCCGCCTTCGGCGGAGAAACAGTCAGATCGAATATCATAATAGTACATTTGTTCGTTTTTGTCAACTGTCAGCCATTTCCTGATGAAAAAAGTGTTGGGATACCAATCTGCGAAAAAACAGATGTGACATGGCACACTCCCCCGCCCCCGGCGGAGTGAGTACCTGACCAGATTTTCTGCTTTTTCAATGAGAATTTGTATGGAGAAAAACGCGGCCTGTCAAACGATACTGCACAAGGAACAGAAAAAGCACCTTATAACCATTCATCAGGTCACAAAAGTGCTTTTTCATAACAACAGGTATCGCACGACAAATCAGGCATTGGGAAAAGTTTAAATTGAAGAGCTGTCGAGCCCTCCATCAAACAAAAAAGCCCGCTGTTCGGGGTCGTAAGTTATCCAAACCTCTAAACCCAGATAGTCATCCACAGGCAGCCGCGCGCAGGGTACGGGATAATACCCTAAAAAACGCGTGAAAACGCTGCCCCAAATTCTTTCCTCTTTTTTGAAAAGCTCAATCTCCCCCATATACCATTCGCCCGTCATTTCACTTCTGCGCGGGAACATGTCTTCCTCATCGTTGCAAACGCTTTCGTCCGCCAAATACGCTGTTATTTCCCGGACAACAATTTCCATAATGGCAGCCTCATGCTGTTCAAAAAGAAGCCGAAGCTCCGGATCGGCAAAACGCATACGCGGCTGCAATTGATTCTCATAGTTTGGATATTCATCCGCCAAATTGGGGTTCGGCAGAAAGATTTGTTTTAATTCCCAGCTCATCGCTGACCCTCCATACATCATTCAGGCAGAAAACCGACCACTGGCTAAAACGGCTCCATAATATCCTTCAATATGCCCAGATGAGACAGGGATACATAATCCTTGTCACCGAAAATAATGTGGTCGCGCAGCGGCACATTCACCGCCTGAAGCGCGTGGTACACCGAGATGGTGGATTCAATGTCGCCCCGAGACGGAACCGGGTTCCCGCTGGGGTGATTGTGTGACATGATCGCCGCGCTGGCGTTGTAGCGAACCGCCAACTCTACCATGCGGCGCACGTAAACCGGCACGGTGCTGACCGTACCCTCGTTGACTACCTCGCAGGAAAGCAAACGGCACTGGCTGTCGAGCAGAAGCAGTACGACTACCTCGTTGCGGCGGCCGATGTACTTTCTGCGCAGAATCTCTGCCGCCTGCTCTACCTCGAACACACGAATCTTTTCTTTGTGGCAGTCTTCGTAATACGCGCGGCACAGCTCGGGAATCAATTTCATCAAAAAGGCGGAAACTCTGCCCACTCCCCGAACCCTGAGCAGCTCTTCATACGGCGCGTGAAATACACCGGACAAAGAGCCGAACCGGTCGATCAGGCGGTGGGCCAGCTCGTTCGTGTCCCCCCTGCGGATAGAGAAAAAGAGGAGCATTTCCAGCACCTCGTGTGAGGCAAATCCATCAATCCCGTCTTTTAAAAAACGATCCTGCACCCGTTTTCGATGTCCCTCATGAATCCCTGCGGATTTTTCAGGAATGCGTTCCATTTTCAATCGCACCCCGCCTTTCTGAAAAGAATGGGGGTCTATACCACAGGCGCTGCGCGCTGCTCTGGTATATTTCAGCCGCGCTTTTTACACCTTGCGGCTGCCGGGCTTGACCAGCTCCAGCTTCCCCTCTTTACAGATCGGGCAATCCTGCGGCTCCCAGGATTCCACATCCAGAGAGATCACCGCACGGAACGGAACACCAAAATCGATTTTTCCGCCGGTTCTGTCAACAATAGAACCAACGCCAACCAAATCGCCGCCCGCCGCGCGGACCAGCTCGATCACCTCGCGGACAGAGCCGCCGGTGGTAACGACATCCTCAACGATCAGAACCTTCTGCCCGGGCTTTATCGCAAAGCCGCGGCGCAGGGTCATCTTGCCGTCTTCCCGCTCGGCAAAGAAGTTTTCGCATTTCAGCGCGCGGCTGACCTCGTAGGCCATCTGCACCGCACCCATCGCCGGGCCGATGACCACCTCTACCCCGTCGTTCGCAAAATGCTCTGCCAAAGCGCCGCAGAGCTCTTCACTGTATTTGGTATTGCGGAACACCTTCGCGCATTGCAGGTAACGGTTGCTGTGGCGGCCGGAGGTCAGGCGGAAATGCCCCTCCAGAAGAACGTCGGCCTCTTTTAAAACTTCCAGAACTCTTTCCTGTGTAATCATCGTTTTGCTGTCCCCTTTTCCTCGATTCGACAGTATCCTCATTTCGCTTTAAAAAAGGCTGTTGATTTCTTTTCCCGTTTTCAGCGGGGAAAAAATCGCCGTCTTTCTACCATTTTTAAAGGGATTCGACTGTATCTCTAAAAATTTATTATATACTAAAATAAATCATTTGGGAAGCCTTGTACCCCTTTTGCTGTACATGATATTTATGCTATACTGATACAATCAATGGCGGCGCTCCACGCTGCGCTAAAAATAAGGGGATACCATATGAAATCCGTAACCATCGGTGAAAACGACGCCGGACAGCGTCTGGATAAATTTCTGACCAAGGCCTACCGCAACCTGCCGCAGGCGATGCTGTACAAGAGCATCCGCAAAAAGGACATCAAGCTCAACGGCAAGCGGTGCGATATTTCTACCCGCCTGAACGCGGGCGACGTGCTGACCATGTATTTAAAGGACGAATTCTTTCAGCAGGAACCGGAGGAATATGATTTCCTGAAAGCCCCGCTGAAGCTGAATATTTTATTTGAGGATGAAAACATTCTGATTCTGGACAAAAAGCCGGGGCTGATCGTTCATCCGGACGAGAACTACCATTTCGATTCGCTGATCGCCCGGGTGCAGCACTACCTGTACGACAAGGGCGAGTACCGCCCGCAGGAGGAAAACAGCTTTGCGCCCGCGCTCGTCAACCGGATCGACCGCAATACCGGGGGAATTGTGATGGCGGCCAAGAACGCGGAGTCGCTGCGCATTTTAAATGAAAAGGTGAAGAACCGCGAGCTGAAAAAGCTGTACCTGTGCATCGTGTGCGGGCGCATGGAGGAAAAATCCGCCACGCTGGAAGGGTTTCTTGAGAAAAATGAAAACCAGAACCGGGTATATATTTCGAGCCACGGCGCGCCGGGCGCCAAGAGCATCCGCACGCGTTACCGTGTGCTGGAAGAGCGCGGCGCGTACAGCCTGCTGGAAATCGACCTTTTGACCGGGCGCACCCATCAGATTCGCGCGCATCTGGCTTCGATCGGCCACCCGCTGGCCGGGGACGGAAAATACGGCACAAACCGCCAGAACAAGAAAACCGGCCTGCCGTATCAGGCGCTGTACTCCTACAAGCTTCGGTTTGAGTTTACGTCGTCCGCGGGAATTCTGGAATACCTGAATCACCGTGAGTTTGAGGCAAAGGAAATCTGGTTCCTGAAGGATTTTTATTCCTGGAACGCATAACAAGGAGGGAAAACGGATGCAATGCACGATCCGCACATGGAGGCTGAGTGACGCGGCTGACCTGGCCGCAGCGATGAACAACCCGAACATTCTGAACAATCTGCGGGACGGCATCCCCACCCCTTACACACAGGCCGACGCCGAAGAGTACATTCGCACGATGCTCGGCGCAGAGCCGGGCAGCCAGTACGCCTTTGCAATCGATGTGGGCGGACGGGCTATCGGCAGCATCGGCGTATTCCGGCAGGCAAACATTCATTTTCGCACCGCCGAGCTGGGGTATTATGTGGCAGAGCCTTACTGGGGCCAAGGTATCTGCACCAGCGCTGTGCGGCAGACCTGCGACTATGTATTCCAAAACAGCGACATCCTGCGTATTTTCGCCGAGCCGTTTGCCCACAACGCCGCCTCGTGCCGGGTACT
Source organism: Faecalispora jeddahensis (assembly GCF_000577335.1). Classification (GTDB taxonomy): domain Bacteria; phylum Bacillota; class Clostridia; order Oscillospirales; family Acutalibacteraceae; genus Faecalispora; species Faecalispora jeddahensis. The sequence continues at coordinate 31,893 of NZ_CBYL010000039.1, forward strand.
GGAAAAGGCAGGATTTATTTTGGAGGGAACTCTTCGGAAGAACGCCTTTAAAAACGGAGAAATTCTGGATATGAAGCTTTATTCTCTGATAAGGGAGTAAATAAACCAAAAGGCTTTGCCGAACCTGTTCGGCAAAGCCTTTTATTTCACCTCTTGCTCCAGATGATCGAATTCTTTTGTACTGAAAAACTCTCCCAAAGTAATGTCTAAACCGTCACAAAGCATTTTAATTGTAAGAATTTTAGGATTCTGACTTTTCCCATACAAAATATTCTTGACCGAAGATGGCGGAAGCGCTGAAATATTCGCTAACCTATTAATCGAGATATTTCTTTCTTCACAAAGCTGCAAAATACGATTACGAATCGCTTCTGTTGTTGTCATAACATCACTCCCATCCCTTTTACTCTAAGAATATAAAAAATTTCTTGAAAAAATAGGCTATGCATGCTACTATTAGGCTATTGGTAGCCTAATCATGTACAGAAAGAGATGAGAATATGATTATTCGTCAGCTTTATCCGGAGCAATACAACCTGCTGTGCCGGTATCTGGCTCAGCAAGGGCACTCCGGCCCTTTGGACGCAAGCTATGAAGTGAGCATGAAGGTAGACGACTACGAATACCGGCTTCGGTTACAGCCCGGCAGCAAACGAAAAATCGCCATTTTGCAGGCGGTGCGGAGCTGGACGGAACAAGGAGAGCGGCACTTTCAGCTCATCACCGACAACCTACCGCTTTCGTGTTTGCTGGAGTTACTTTTATTGGAACGAAAATCTGCCGAACAATGTAAAAAGACCTGCCGTCAACATGATTGACGGCAGGTCTTTTTACATTTCGATGATACTAAGAGAAATTGTTTTTTCTGTGAGTTGCCTCACATGGAAATTCTGCTGGCGCAGTGCTTGCCCCTCGTGCCGGGGCGGGCACTTACTTTCGCTACGAGGCGAAAGTAAGCAAAGACTCGCCAAAGGACACCTTTGGAATCCGTTTTGGGGAACGATCCCTGACGGCGGAAATGAAAGCTACCGGAAAGGCGCTCCAATGAAAATGCCCACTCTCCGAGTTTCATCGGGAAATCAGTCTTGCTGTCCCAACTGTCGGCGGGCATTTTCAGAGCGCTCTCGTTGGCTCACTGTTTTTTGGTACGGCTTCGCCGCATGCTTTATTGACTTGTAGAGTACTTTGGTACCATTTGCAGACGTGAAAGCTTTCCTTACACACTTGCTTCACGCGCAGGCTGTGCCTGTGCGTGAGTAAGAACCAGAGCGGGAGCCTCTCCCGGTTTCCAAAGGCAGCGCCTTTGGTCGTTGAGAGGGAGTTCCAAGGGGGAGAGAATCGAAACTCTCCCCTTTGGCGAATCTTTGCTTACTTTCTTTTCGT
>NZ_CBYL010000040.1 GCF_000577335.1 Faecalispora jeddahensis
GCCCGCCGATTTCAGGCCATCCACCGCCGTTTTAGCCTTGTCCAGCCCTTCCATGGCGCTGACATACACCGTGCAGTAAGACAGATCGTTCGTCACATCCACACGCACAATGCTGATCAGGCCCTGTACACGGGGGTCTTTCAGCTCACGGAACACCGCGGTCAGCTCGCGGTGAATGTCCTCCGTGATCCGTTCCATTTTATGGCTTGGCATTCCTTAATCCTCCCGGTATTCCTCCATGGCAAAAGCCTCCAGAATGTCGCCTTCCTTTACATCGTTGAAGCGATCCAGCCCGATACCGCAGTCATAGCCGTCGGCCACCTCTTTCACGTCGTCTTTGAAGCGGCGCAGAGAGGCAATTTTGTCTTCGGTAATCACGATTCCGTCTCGCACAACGCGAACCTGGGCATTTCTGACAAGCTTGCCGCCGATGACGTGGGCGCCGATAATGGTACCCACATTGGATATTTTGTAAATCTCGCGCGCCTCCGCCTTGCCGAGCGCAACCTCGCGGAATTTCGGGGCAAGCATGCCCTTCATGGCGGATTCGATCTCGTCGATGCAGTCATAAATCACGCGGTACAGGCGCATATCCACACCGTCGCGCTTGGCGTTCTCTTCAGCGATGGGATCGGGCCGCACGTTAAAGCCGACAATGATCGCGTTTGAGGCATTCGCGAGCATCACGTCGGATTCGCTGATCGCGCCGACGCCGCCGTGGATCACGGCCACGCGCACCTCTTCGTTCGAGAGCTTCTCGAGCGACTGGCGCACAGCCTCCACAGAGCCCTGCACGTCCGCCTTGACAATGATCTGCAGGGTCTTCATGTCGCCCTGCTGCATCTGGTCGAACAGGTTGTCGAGCGTGACCTTCGTCTGCGCACGGAACTGCTCTTCCTTCTGCTCGTTGTAGCGCTGCTCTACCAGCTCGCGCGCCAGGCGCTCATCGGAAACGGCGTTGAGCGTGTCACCGCCGGCAGGCACCTCGCCAAGGCCGGTAATCTCCACCGGCATCGAGGGCCCAGCATCCTGTACGCGGTTGCCGCGGTCGTCCATCATGGCGCGAACACGGCCAACGCTGGCGCCGGCCACCACAATATCGCCCACATGCAGGGTGCCGTTCTGCACCAGCACAGTGGCGATGGGGCCGCGGCCCTTATCCAGGCGGGCCTCGATTACGGTACCCTTCGCCGCGCGTTCCGGATTCGCGCGCAGCTCCTTCATATCCGCTACCAGCAGGATCATCTCGAGCAGATCGTCGATACCCTGCTGCGTTTTGGCCGAAACGGGGATGCACGGCGTGTCACCGCCCCACTCCTCGGCCACCAGGCCGTATTCGGTGAGCTGCTGCTTCACGTGGTCCGGATTGGCGCCGGGCTTATCTATTTTGTTGACGGCCACGATGATCGAAACGCCGGCGGCCTTGGCGTGGTTGATCGCCTCCACCGTCTGCGGCATCACGCCGTCGTCGGCGGCCACTACCAGCACGGCGATATCCGTCACCTGCGCGCCGCGGGCGCGCATGGTGGTAAACGCCGCATGGCCGGGGGTATCGAGGAACGTGATCGGCCGATCTTGTATGCTGACGCGGTACGCGCCGATGTGCTGGGTAATGCCGCCCGCCTCGGAGGCTGTTACCTTCGCGTTGCGGATCGCGTCGAGCAGAGAGGTCTTGCCGTGGTCTACGTGGCCCATAACGACCACAACCGGGGCGCGGGGCACGAGGTTGTCGTCCTCATCCTCGCTGTCGTCTATGATCTGCTCCTCAATCGTGACGACGACCTCCTTCTCTACCTTCGCGTGGAATTCCAGCGCGACAAGAGCGGCGGTGTCGAAATCGATCGTGTCGTTCACGGTGGCAAACACGCCCAGAGCCATCAGCTTTTTGATGACCTCAGCGGCGGTGGCCTTCAGGCGCAGCGCAAATTCGCCCACGGTGAGCTCTTCGGGGATGGTGACGGTCATCTGCTTCTGCTTGCGCTCCTGCGCGATGCGGCGCAGGCGTTCGCTCTCGGTTTCGCGGCGGGCGTTCCTCGGCTTGCCGCGGTACTGCGAGCTGCGCTGGGTCAGCTTCTGCTTTTTCACCACGTTGTCCGTCTTAACCTTTTCGGAAGCCATGCGGTCATATTTTTCATTGTAGCGGTCGAGCTCCACATTCGAGGTGCGGGTGTCTACAATGCGGCCCTGGGGCTTTCTCACCACATTGGAATCCGCAGAGGCGGCGGGCGCGTGGGCGCTCTGCTGCGGCTGGGCGTTCTGGCCGTGGTGGTTCTGCTGCTGGGGCCGGTTCTGCTGGCCCTGCGGGTGGGCGGAGCGCTGTTGATTCTGGTGTTGCTGGCCCTGCTGCGGCCGCCCCTGGCCCTGCTGCTGGGGGGCGTTCGGCTTCGGGCCAACCGGGGTGATCTTGCCCGGCTTCACCGCTTTTCTCACCGGCTGCCCGCCGGCTGCCGCCGGGGCCTGCTGCTGCGGGCGCTGTGCGGTCGCTGCGGGCTGCGGCGCCGCCTCGGGGGCCGCGGCGGCAGTCTGTACCGCCGCCTGCGGCTCGCTCCGTGCGTTGTCGGCAAAGTATGCCTCCAAGGAGCCCATGCTGTTTTTCTGCGTAATCGCTTCAAACACCATGTCGAGCTCCTGCTCCGTCAGCGCGGTCATATGTTTCTTTGTCTCGTTACAATATTTTTGCAGGATCTCGATCACGACCTTGTTCGGCACGTTCAGATCCTTCGCCACTTCATGCACCCTGTATTTCATCATCATTGACTCATCCCTCCCGTTTGTCTGCAGCCTCATTGGCCAGCTCCGTCAGCCTCTTAGCGAATCCCTGATCATTCACCGCAATCACTCCGGCTTTTTTTCCCAAAGCCATGCCGATCTCCTCCATGCCGTCCGCAAGGGTCAGCCAGGGGGTTCCGGCCTGCTCTGCCGCCTTCTGTGCGTGGGCGGCGGTGCGCGCGGAAACATCCCGCGCCAACAGGATCAGCTTTGCTTCTCTCTTCTTCAGGGCTTCGTCCACGGCATCATGACCCAGACTGAGCCGGCCCGCGCGCCGGGCGATGCCCAAAAGAGAGAGAACCCGGTTTTTCATTTTCCGATCTCCTCCTCCAGGCGGTCGTACACCTCCGCGGGTATGGGGCAGGAAAACACCCGCTCAAACCGTTTGGACTTGCGCGCCGCTCTCAGACAGTTAATATCCTTGCATACATAAGCGCCGCGCCCGGGTTTACGGCCGGTTAAATCCAGCGAAATCTCCCCCGGCCCGATGACCTGCCCGGATTCATCCTTCACCTCCGGCGCCTTGACCACCCGAACCAGCTCTTTTTTCGGTTTCATTTCTCCGCAGCCTGCGCACATACGCAGGGGCACGCGCTTTTGTATCATACGATCTTACTCCTTCCCGCGCACTCGCGCGGCATTTCTCCCGTTTGAACCTGGGAAGGGAGCTTCCCCCGGCCGGTTGCCGGCTTATTCGCCCTCGGGCTCCTCCGCTTTGCCGGCGGCGGGCTCTTCCCCATAAAAGCCGCTTTCGGGCTTGATGTCGATCTTCCAGCCGGTGAGCTTCGCGGCAAGGCGGGCGTTCTGGCCCTTGTTGCCGATCGCGAGCGAAAGCTGGCTGTCCGGCACGGTCACGCGACACACGCGCGAGCCGTCCTCCGCCACATGTACGGAAAGAACATCCGCCGGAGAAAGCGCCGACGCGATGAACTGGGCCGGGTCGTCGCTGTACTCCACAATGTCGATCTTCTCGCCGCCGAGCTCGGCGACGATATTGGAAACGCGGGCGCCTCTCGCGCCGATGCACGCGCCGACCGCGTCTACATCCGGGTTATGGCTTACCACCGCAAGCTTGGTGCGGGAGCCCGCTTCGCGGGAAACGGCCTTGATTTCGACAACGCCGTCGTAAATTTCGGGAACCTCGGTTTCAAACAGGCGCTTCACCAAGTCGGGATGGGTGCGGCTGATCATGGCGCGGGGGCCCTTTTCCGTCTCTTTCACGTCCACCACGTACACCTTAATGTGGTCGCCCTCGCGCAGCTGCTCGTCGCCGACCTGCTCGCTTTTGGGCAGCACGGCCTCGGCCTTGCCGATTTTCAGCGTAGCCGCTCCCGAACGGGGGTCTACGCGCTCCACGAGCGCGGTGACCAGCTCCTGATTTTTGCTCTGGAACTCCTGCATCATTTGGCCGCGCTCGCCGTCGCGAATGCCCTGGCGGATGATGTTTCTGGCCGTTTGCGCGGCGATTCTGCCAAACTCCTTGGTATTCAGCGCCACGTTGACCTTATCCTCCACGCCGGCGGAGGGGTCAATTTCTCTGGCCTGCGCCAGCGAAATTTCCTTGCCCGGGTCCTCGACCTGCTCGACGACCGTCTTGCGCAGGAACACTTCAAAGTTGCCGCGGGCGGCATCCATGTTGATGAGCGCATCCTCGTTGCCGTAGCTGTTCTTACACGCGGTCAAAATTGCCTTCTTGATTTTATCCAGCATAAAATCGACCGGGATGCCCCGTTCCTTTTCCAACAAATTCAAAGCCTCAAAAACTTCGCTGTTCATCTAAACTTACTCCTCTTCAAAATCGTCATCGAACAGACGCACCGATGCGCTGTCTTTCTGGGCAATGGTAATGACTTCCTCCTCCTCGTCGCGCAGGCGGATCTCTCCATCCGCCAAAGAGAGCAGCTCCCCGTAAAGCTCCCGGCGGCCGTCCGGCAGCGGGCGAATCAATTTAACCCGCACCGGCGAGCCGGCAAAACGCTCAAAATGCTCCGGGCGGGTCAATTCTCGGTTGATCCCCGGAGAACATACCTCCAGGCAATAGCTTTGCTCAATCGGGTCCTCTTCATCCAGCAAGGCGCTCAGCGCACGGCTGACAGCTTCGCAGTCGTCCAGGCCAATCCCCTCGGGCTTGTCGAGAAAGACCCGCAAAAACCAGTCCGCGCCCTCTTTGACAAAGCGGACATCCCAAATTGTTACGCCTGCACCGCTTGCGGCACGCTCCGCAAGCGCCCAGACGGCACCCACTGTATTCCCTGATTTTTTCTTTGCAGCCAACGCTTTCACCTCATAGACAAACAAAAGAGCGGGTCACCCCACTCTTTCATCCTCACCGTTATTTACTCGGTTTAGTATAGCATATTCTTTTGGAAAATGCAACTTTATTTTCAGTTTTCGATCTGCCGCGCCAGAAAAGAAGCAGCGGCCTGTGTGAGCTTGATGTCGCTGGCGTCGGGCTGTTCGGTGGAATCCCCCGCGAGCAGCACCACGGCGCCCATTACGTCGCTCGATGCGATGATGGGGTACACCACCGAAGCGGCGCGGTTGATTCCTTCCACCGGCTGCAGCGGCGGGCTGTTCTGGTCGCGCACATACGTGTTGCGGGCGTGCATCGTCTCTTCCAGATCCTGCGACACGCGGCGCTCCATATACTCCTTGCGGGAAGCCCCCGCCACCGCGATCACATGGTCACAGTCACATACCAGAGCCGGCCGGTTCGCGATTTTGCTGAGCACGTCTGCATACTGCGCCGCAAAAGCGGACATTTCCCCTACTGCCGAATATTTTTTAAAGATAACGCCGCCCTCGGCATCCGTAAATATTTCCAGCGGGTCGCCCTCACGAATTCTGAGAGTCCGGCGGATTTCCTTCGGGATAACGACGCGGCCTAAATCATCAATTCGTCTGACAATTCCTGTAGCCTTCAAGTTAATACTCCCTCCTGCGATTTGATTTACGATTATTATCCGCACTCTCTTTTCTCTTATTCATGCCTCTTCCAATTCCGCCAAGGAATCCCTATGGAGGATTTTAGCAAATCTTTCGATGGGACTCGCTGTTCTTTTCCGATTCTTTGGTGTATAATATACGCCATACAGCGATAAAACCGGGAAACAACGCCCTGTTTTTTCAGCGGATGCTGATCGCGCTATTTTACATCATCTAAAAAATCGATTGAAAACGCAAAACACAGGAGGTACCCCCGTTGAAACAAAGAACGTTTTTTTCATCGGCCCTGCTGGCGGTTCTGCTGGTGCTGGCCCTGACCGGCTGCTCCGCGCGCACCGCCGTGGACGCAAATGACTTTAAAACCCTTGCGGAAGGCGCCGGTTACACCGTAACGGACAACACAGATCAGCTCAGCGGCGCGAAAAGCTACCTGAGCGCGGAAGACAAAAGCGGCAACGAGCTGTATTACGCCGCTCTTTCCGACGAAGCCACCGCGCTGCGTCTGTACAATTCCATCAAGGACAGCATTCAGACCGGCGGCAACAAGCCCACCAATCTGGATTCCACCCCTTACGCGAAATACACCGTAACGAACGGCGAGCTGTACCACCGCGTCAGCCGCGTAAATAACACGGTGATCTACGGCAAATGCCTTGTTACCAGCCAGTCCGCGCTGGATAAGCTGCTGGATTCCATCCATTATTGATTTTTAAATGATGTTCGGGAGAGTGCATATGAAAAAGATTCTGGTTCTGTTCCGTTTATCCGATTCCCAGAAAGCGCTTCTGGAACAAAGCATTCCCGGTGCTGGTTTTACTTATGCGACACGCAGTTCCGTCACCGACGCGCAGCTTGAGGAGGCCGACGTGATTTTCGGCAATCCCAAGCCCGAAAAGCTTTCTGGGCTGACCCGCCTGAGATTGCTGCAGCTCTCCACCGCGGGCAGCGACAATTACGAAGGAGATGGCATTCTGCCGTCCGACTGCACCATGTACAGCGCAAGCGGCGCTTACGGCGTCGCCGTTTCGGAGCACATGTTGGCGCTGACGCTCGCGTTCTGTAAAAAGCTGCACCTCTACCGCGACAACCAGCGGCAATCGTTGTGGAAGGATGAAGGCGGGGTCGTTTCGCTCTCTTCCATGAAGGTGCTGGTCATTGGCGCGGGGGACATCGGCAGCCACTACGCGCGGCTGTGCCGGGCACTTGGCTCCTACATCATCGGCGTGCGGCGAACGGCAAGCTCGCCCACAGAGGAATTCGACGAGCTGCACACGCTGGATAAACTGGATCAGCTGCTTCCAAAGGCGGATGCCGTGGCGATGGCTCTGCCGTACACGCCCGAAACGCAGCATTTTATGAATGAGCATCGCCTTCAGTTGATGAAGCCGGGCGCACTGCTGATCAACGGCGGGCGCGGCAAGACGGTAGACCAGCAGGCCGTACTCGCTGTTCTGCAAAGCGGGCATCTCGGCGGTTTCGTCACCGACGTCTGCGACCCCGAACCACTGCCGGAAAGCAATCCGTTGTGGCTGGAAAAGAACGTGGTTTTAACGCCGCATATCGCCGGACTGTTCCATTTGCCCCAAACGCTTGAGTTTGTTCTGGAACTGGGCATTCGGAATATCAAGCGTTTCCTGAAAGGAAATCCCTGATTTTAGTTTGATGAATGAAATGAATCCCCGCTCCGTTTTAGGAGCGGGGATTTTTTGCTTTCTTGGCTCATTCTTTTTTCAAGAAGATTTTCAACAATTTGTTAACTTTTGGTTGAAAACCATTTGAATTCTACTTTTTGTTTTTAAAAATTATTCCTTATGCTGGGGGAACTTCCGTCAAAGATATTTCGTTCGCGAGAGGACGAGTTGTTTTTCTCTGCAGGTTTTTCCGCGATGTGCGCGCAGATGCAGTCTGTCTTCTGGCGCAGGCCTGCCCCTCGTGCCGGGGCGGGTACTTACTTTCGCAGCGAGGTGAAAGTAAGCAAAGACTCGCCAAAGGATACCTTTGGAATCCGTTTGCGGAATGAGCCCTAACAGTGTAACTAACAGCTACTAGTAAGGTGCTCCATTGAAAATGCCCACTCTCCTGGTTTCATCAAAAAACAAGCTTAGCAATCTCGTCCGTCGGCGGTCATTTTCAGAACGCTCTCGTCGACTTGCAGTTTTTAGACACGAAAGTCTACACCAAAGCCGTTTTCGCGCGAGAACCGGCAGCACACGCGTGACAATTGGAGCACGGAGCGAAAGTTCTCTTTGCGTTAACCCGCGACGCATGCGCAGGTTTAACCTGCCCTGCATTAAAAAAGCTTGCCGCCGGCGAAGCCAAATAAGGCCATCGAAAGAATACCCACATACAAAAACACCGACGGCAGCCCCTGGAACGCTTTGGGCATATCGGGATTCTTCAGCCGCTCCATCGCGTGGGACAAAACAAGCGCCGCCGTAAAGAACGCCGCGCCCGTTCCGATCGCATAGCCGGTGATCTGCCAGCCGGTCATGCGGAACACCCGCTGAATAAACGGCATGGCCAACACAATGCAGTTGATCGCCGACGAAGAGAACACCGGCTCCAGCCTTTTGTAGCGCGCGGCGAAAAACATACGGTACAAAAGCGCCGCGAGCAGATACACCACCGCAACGCATCCCGCGAAAATCGCGGGGCGGTAAAACGCCGCGGGACTGATCCCCGGCACCAGCTGATTGAGGGCGATCCCCATCCAGGCGGAAATCAAAGTAAAAGCGCTTAAAAGTCCGGCGTACGAAAGCAATATTTTTGGCCTGCGCGCCGCGCGGAGCACCCGGCTGAACCCGACGCCGCCGCAGAAGATCACATTCTGTGCCGTCAACGCCAGAATGGCATAGAAAAACAACTGCACTGCCATTTCCATTCCTACTTCGCCTTCCTTTCCGCCGCAGCCCGCTTGGCATTCGTGTGCTGAATCAGCGCCGCAATTACGCCCAACAGCAAAAATCCAACGAAGGGATACGCGCCCGCGTGGTATACTCCGCCCGTGTCCTTAACAATGTTGCTCCAAATTTCCCGCAGGGCCGCCACCAGAAAGATCACTGCGGAAAAGCCCGCCGTGCAGCCCAGCGAATCCATGAGCACCGCCAGCGTGATGTGCGACGGCGCGTAATCGTTGGCGCGCGACAGAATAATCGAATTGCCGATCATCAGAACTGCGTAAATGCTCAGAGCAGAAAACGCCTGCGGCATCAGCCACTTGGCCAGCGCCGCCGCAGGCAGATACATCACTCCAGAGAGCACCAGCGCCGCCGCGGGGCGAATCCACACCGGTATTTTCATCCAGCCGCTGAGAAGGCACACCGGCAGCATTATGACCAGCATCATCAGCGAAAGCACCGCGGCGTTCTGCATCGTATAGCCCGCTCCCACCACGGGGAACAGACCCAGCGCGCCGATTGCCACCGGGTTGCGGAAGACCAGGCCGTTCAGGAAAATCCCGGTGCTTTCCTTAATCAGGCGCTTGTGCATCGTTTTTTTCGAGCCTCTTGCGGACGACCGCCGGCCGCCCTTTTCCATCAGTTGGGATTCCGCCTTCGGCTTCTTCTTATTGCTGCTCATTGCGCCTCGCCTCCCTCCTCGCCGTCACGGCAATCACAAAGCTGTCGATCACGGGAGAAACCGCGTTCATCAGCAGCACCGCAAAGCAGGCCGCCTGCTCAAACGCTCCGTACCGGCGCATCAGCATAATCAGCACACCGGCTACCGCGCCATACAGGGCTTTGCCCACATGTGTGCGGGGCGATGTCACCGGGTCGGTAATCAAAAACACAGAGCAGAACAGCAGCGAGCCCGACAGCAGCTCATATTTTAACGACGTGAGCGGTGTTACCATAATGCGCGGGAACAGCAGGGCCATCAGCCCGGCCGCCGCCAGAAAGCACACGGTAATCCGCCAGCTCACCGTTTTCTTCACGATCAGATACACGGCGCAGGCCGCAACCACCAGTACGGCAGTGGTTCCGATCGCCCCGCCGTCAGTGCCCCACAGCATCTCGGAGGGAATCTGATTTGGCTTGAGCCCTTCCTTAAGTACTGAAGCCGCAGACGGTTCCGAAAACGAAAACACCCGCTGCGGCCAGAACACAGTGACAAACGCGACTCCCGCCGCCGCAGGGTTAAACGGATTGTTCCCGGTAAAGCCGAACGGCACACGAGCTGCCAGCACCGCAAACGCGCCCGCCAGAACCGGCAGCCATAAAGGAGCCAGCGGCGGCATGAGCATCGCGATGATCAGGCCCGTCACCACGGAGGAAAGTTCCGAGATATCCACCTGCCGCTTTGCGATCATACAGGCGGCGATTTCAGAAATAAAGCAGGACGCGACTGACGCTGCCGCGACCCAGAGAACGTGCGTGCCATAATGCACCGTGGGCAAGGGCAAAAGAAGAGCCAGCGCCAACAGCATGTCCTTCATCATGGTAGACACCGTTTGTCCGCTGCGGAGAAACGGCGGTTTTTGAATCATAAGCTGCTGCATTCGGCGCTTATCCCCTTTCTTTGATTTCCATTGCGCGGGCCACCGCCCCCGAAAGATCGAGCCCCGACGGGCACACCACCGAGCAGGCGTTGCAGGCACAGCACAAATCGGCGCGCAGAAGCTGCCCGGCGTCGGGGTATTCCTGCCCCTGCAGGCGACGGTAGATGTCCCAGGGCATGATCCCTACGGGACAGGCGGCCTCGCATTTTCCGCACCCGATGCACGGAAACACTTTGACCGTCTGCATCGCCTCCGGCAGAACGATCAGGCACCGCAGGTCCGCAGTGACAGGAGCGGAGAGCTCCTCCACCCGATTCCCTGTGATCGGCGAGCCCGCAATCACCACCGTGCGTTTTTTGCGCCCGCATGCGGAGAGCAGGTCTTCAATCGGCATGCCCAGCGGAACCCGCAGGTTCTGCCAGCGGGAGACGCCCTCCCCGGCCACGGTGATCACCGTGGTGGTCTGGGGGATTCCGCGCTCCGCCGCCTGCGCAAACGCTTCCAGCGCCTGCACGCCGACCAGGCCGGGACGATGTCCCTGCCGGCGCAGCCTTTTTAAAAGACCGGGCCGCGCGGGGTAACGCCCGCCGCTGCCAACCAGCAGATCGGCTATCTGGCCCGAAACACGCGAGTAGCTGCGGGCGCGAAAGCTGCTGACGACCGCGATACCGGTCTTTTTTGCGCCAACCGCCAAAGCCGCCAGCTCCAGTCCCTGCTGTACCCCCTGCGGATTTTCGCGCAGGACAGCCAAACCGCTGCAAACATATGGCTCGTCATCCAGCACATTCGCACCAAGCCAATCAATTTTCATTCGACGAAGCCGTTTCAGCTTCTTAAACAAGGGTATCCCATCATATTCATCAATAATCCCGGCGGCGGCCGCAAGGCGAATCAGCTCGTCCGGCGCATGCTCCATTCCGGGAGCGCGCAGGGTCAGCTCCTGCTCCTCGCTGTCCTGCCGGATCGCCGCACAGTCCACCATGCCCCGCACCGGGTGGGGCAAAGCCTGAAAGCCGGTGACCGTGCCGCTCACGGGTGAGGTGACTGCGACATGGCTGCCCGGCATGGAAAGCTGGGAAAAGCGCAGCACTGTCTCCCCTGCGCGCACGCAGCGGTCGGTCAGCGCCTGAGCGCCCGGCAAAGGCACATACAGTACCTCCGGCGCGGGCAGCGCCAGAATTTTCGCTTTCATCGTTCGGCTCTTTTGCTGCTCCAGCCGGATGCCGGAGGAAAAAAACGAAATCATTGGAAATCACCTCTTACAAAATACCGGGGCCGTTAATATTATAGTAGTGAAGCTCTTATTGTGATTGGGGGTGTCAACTTGAAGACTAAAGCCCTGGATGCTTCTCACCTGCTGATCATCCTGACCGCACGGGAAACCCGGGCCTTGGGGCTGATGCAGGGATTGAGCTGGAGCAGCCTGCACTGCCGGCTGACGATTGCCCGCATTTTTGCCGCGGCCTGTGCCAGCACCAACTTTACGCTGAAGAGGGACCAGGTCGCGATTCGTGCGATGGCAACCGCAGACGGTGAAACCGTGCTGATGTTTACCGCGGTGTCCCCGGCAAAAGCCAAAAAAGGAGAACCGCGTAAAATTTACCGGATCAAATGCTCCGGGCCTTATGTGTATGAACTGGAAAATGCCGGAGATCTTCTGGATGTTCTGGAGCATCTGTACCGCCTCAACACGCTCGGCGGATGCCAGCTGCTGCGGTACGGCAACAGCTACCGGCTGATTCTCTCCCCGTATTTTGCGATGAAAGAAAAAACAGAATCCTTCTTGAAAGAATATGCCCGGCTTCGCGGCATTGGCAAAACGGCCGCAGCCCTTTCTCTGGAGCACGGCGAGCTGCTTTCACGCGACGCGGTGAACCAGGTAGGCGGGTGTCTTTAGCGCCCGGCCGACTGCAGCTGCCGAATCACCGCGGCGGGATCCTCTGCTTTAAAGATCCCGGTGCCGGCCACACAAACATCCACGCTCGCCTGTGCGCATTCCAGAACCGTTTGGGCATTGATCCCTCCGTCCACTTCAATCAGGACGGAGGGATTTTTCTCTTTGATTTGCCGTACCTTCAAAAGCGGCCCGGGCATAAAGCTCTGCCCGCCAAAGCCGGGTTCCACCGTCATGACCAGCACCAGATACAGCTTGTCCAGATACGGAAAGATCGACTCGGCAGGGGTATTGGGTTTGATTACCATCGCAGGTTTTACCCCATGAGAAAGGATTTCTGCGATCACCTCTTCGGGATCATCGGCGCATTCCACGTGGAACGAGATGATGTCTGCCCCGGCTTTCGCAAAATCCACAATGTATTTCTTCGGGTGCTGGATCATCAGATGAACGTCAAACGGAAGTGCCGTATGGGGCCGCATGGCCGCGATCACCGGCGCGCCAAAAGAAATATTCGGAACAAACGCGCCGTCCATTACGTCCAGGTGAACGAAATCGGCGCCGCCGTCGGTAATTTTTTTCAGCTCGTCCGCCAGATGTGAAAAATCCGACGCCAGCATCGAGGGGGATACTAACATAGTGAGAACTCCTTCCTGCGCAAAACGCAGCGGCTGTTTTGGAACAACGCGCTTCTGAGGGAAGCACCGGCACTCCGCTCCGCAGCCAGGAGCGCCGTCCCCTCGCTTGATCTGTTCTATTTTACCCCAATTTCCACCCTTTTTCAAGCGCGGCGCAAAACACGTCCAAATAGAAAATGCCCGCCACAGCCAGAACGGCTGAGGCAGGCAATCTATTTGAAGCGGTACTCAATCTCGCCCGCAATCCATACTATGCGATTCGGGGCATCCACGCCACTCCTTTTTCAGGGGACAAAAGCCAAATTCTGCGCCAGCACTGCAATTGCCGGCATGGTGAGAATAGAGAGCAGCGTGCTCAGCGCGATCATCTTACAGGCCAGCTGCGTGTCGTTGCCGAGCTTGATCGCAAACAGCACCGAGTTCATCCCAACCGGCGCGGCCATCAGCAGCGCCGTGGTCACCATCACGACGGGGTCGGGCCGCAGCAGCCACAGCAGCAGCAAAAAAGCCACCGGCACCATAACAAGACGCAGCGCCGTCACCAGATAGACCTCGCGGTCTGAAAAAACATCGCGCAGGTTCAGCTTAGCCAGATATGTACCCACCACAATCATCGCCAACGGCGTGTTCATCGCCCCGATGGAATCCAGCGTTTGTACCAGAGGCTCCGGCAGAGAAATCGACAGCGCGTACAGCGGCAGTCCGATCGCAAAGCTGATGGTTCCGGGATTCAGCAGCGCCTTTCTCAGCATCTGCCTGCGGTCCTCCCCGGCTCCGCCCAGGATGATATACCCATGCGTCCACGTCAAAAGATTAAAGGCCACCACGCATGCAGAGGCGTACACTACGCCTGCGCTGCCCAAAATGGCCTGGGCTAGCGGCAGACCCATGAACCCGCAGTTGGAATATACCGCGCCATAGCGCAGCATGCCCGCGCGGGCGCGTGTCTGCCTGCGAAACACCAGCTGCATGGCCGCGGCGACGGCGATCATCCCCGCCAGAAATAAAAGGATCGTCAGCAGGATCTTGCCCGTGCTGACTCCTTCTGAATCCGCCTGCAGCGCCGCGATAATCAAACACGGCCCAACGATATACAGCAGCAGATTCGTCAGCTGAGCAGCGCCGCGCGAGGTAATGATCCGCTTTTTATAGCAGACATACCCCACACCCATGATCAAAAACATAACGAGGACCTTTTCCGCCACGGCAAGGGTCGAAGCGATCAAGACTAATCCTCCCTATGGCTGTCCGGCGGATCACCGGCGGGTGTGGAATCCTCATCCGAAGCTTCCTGCGGCAAAGCCTGTTCTTCCGGCTCACTGAACTCCTCATCCTGCACATGGTCCTGCGGATCCTGCTCCAGCATGGCCTCGGTCCGCTTTTTCTCGCGGTAGAAGGCTACGCCCACTACGGCCAGCGCGACTGCGGTCACTCCGCGCAGTACCCAGCCCATGGTTCCGCTGAACATGTGGTAATCCGGGTACAGCAGATTCATCAGCCACCATCCGCCGAGGAACAAAAAGTATATCCCTGCAAAAATAAATATCTTGTTTTCCTGGCGCAGTCTGAAAATCATGATCAGACCGGCGGCAAACCAGATCACGGGGTAAAGATATGCCATATACCATTTTCTCCTGTTCTCTGAAGAGAGAATTTCTCAAGTCTCGTTTCATCATTCTTCAAATGAGACCTGAATATTCAGTACTTAGTATAAAACCGGAGAATGGGATTGTCAAGGACTCACGCGCACCGGCCCACGTGAGGGTGCTCTGCCGGCACACAGGATGGCGGACAATATATTGCGGCCCGGTGATGGGAATGCAGAAAACGCGTCCGCCGCTCTTTCGAGAGCCGCTCTTTGCGAACAGCCAGCAGGCAGCAGCCCGCCAGCAGGCCCTGCATCAGGCTTTGCAGCACCTGCAGCGCAAACGCACCGCCCGGAATCAAAAGCCCTAAAACACCCGAAAGCGCACACAGCCCCCAGATTTGGCGCGTTTCTTTCCGGCGGGGCCGCTCCCGCAGAAAAACCAATATCGCAATTGCCAGGGTCAACACAGTTACCGCTGTACTCATCGTTTTGCCCTCCCAAACCGCTCATACGTTCGATTTACTTTATCATAGCAAATGTTTGTTCGATTTGCAAGAGGGTAGGCAAAAGAAATTTTGCTGGCGCAGACTGAGCCTGCATGCACATCGCGGGAAGGCCTGCAAAGAAAACCGCTCCTTCCGTCGCAAAGGCAACCCCTCTGCCATGAAGAGAACATAAAAAATCAGGGTCTGCTCCAGCCTAAGGGGCAGACCCTGCATCAGCAGAAGCTCTGCGGTAAATCCATAAAATAAAAAAGACTTTTCTTTACAGCAGGCATCCCTTCGAAAGGAAGAGCGGAGCGCACACCAGTGCAATGATCGACATCAGCTTGATGAGCGTATTGAGCGCGGGGCCGGAGGTATCCTTGAACGGGTCGCCGACCGTATCGCCTACAACCGCCGCCTTATGCGCGGCACTGCCCTTGCCGCCGTGCTGGCCCTGCTCGATATATTTCTTCGCGTTATCCCACGCGCCGCCGGAGTTCGCCATAAAAATCGCCATCATTACGCCCGTGACCAAAGCGCCCGCCAGCGTGCCGCCCAGCGCCTGCACGCCGAGTACAAGGCCCACCGCCACCGGGGTCAGAATTGCAATCAGACCGGGGGCAAGCATTTCCTTCAGCGCCGCGCGCGTAGAAATTGCAACGCACTTTTTGTAATCGGGGCGCTGATTTCCGCTCATAATGCCGGGCATCGTGTGGAACTGGCGGCGTACCTCCTCGATCATCTCAAAGGCTGCCTTGCCCACCGATTCCATTGTAAACGCGGAGAACAAAAACGGCATCATACCGCCGATCAGCAGGCCGATCATCACGCGGGGCTCCAGAATACTGATCGACGTAAGGTCTACAGCCTCCGCGTAAGAAACGAACAGCGACAGCGCCGTGAGCGCGGCCGAACCGATGGCAAAGCCCTTGCCTACCGCTGCCGTGGTATTACCCACCGCGTCGAGCTGGTCGGTGATTTCGCGCACGGAGGAATCCAGCCCGCTCATCTCTGCAATACCTCCGGCGTTATCCGCAATCGGGCCGTAAGCATCCACCGCCACGGTGATTCCCGTGGTGGAGAGCATCCCCAGCGCCGCGAGAGCAATCCCATATAGTCCCCCGACAGTATAGGAAACAAAAATTGCCGCGCAGATCGTCAGCAAAGGCACCGTCACCGATGTCATTCCCACCGCGATTCCGCTGATGATATTCGTTGCCGAGCCGGTCTCAGACTGCCGGGCAATCTTTTTGACAAATCCAAACTCAGCGGAGGTATACACCTCTGTCAGAACGCCGATCAAAATGCCGGCCAAAAGCCCTGACATCACCGCAATTCCGGGCCTCAGGCCATCAAACAGCCACCGACTGAGCAGCAGAGCGCCCGCCATGACAACGCCGCCCGCGAAATAGGTGCCGCTGTCAAGCGCGCGCTTCGGATTCGGATGCTTGCTCAGGCGTACCAGAACTGTTCCGATCACCGATGCAAAGATGCCGACCGCCGCGAGCAGCAGCGGAAACAGCGCGCCCTCCTCGCCAAACGCGGCAAGGCCCAGCGAAATGGCGGATACGATCGACACCGAATAGGATTCGAACAAATCGGCTCCCATGCCGGCCACATCCCCTACGTTGTCCCCCACGTTATCCGCAATAACTGCCGGATTGCGCGGGTCATCCTCGGGAATGCCGGCCTCGACCTTCCCCACCAGATCGGCGCCCACATCCGCCGCCTTGGTATAGATGCCCCCGCCAACGCGCGCAAACAGCGCAATGGAAGAGACGCCCAGGCTGTAATCAAACAAAATGTTTGGGTCGCGGACCAGATAATACAGCATCCCCACACCCAAAAGGCCAAGTCCCGCTACAGTAAGGCCTGTTACCGCTCCTCCGGAAAAGGCGATGGAAAGCGCAC
This sequence comes from Faecalispora jeddahensis, assembly GCF_000577335.1. Lineage (GTDB taxonomy): Bacteria > Bacillota > Clostridia > Oscillospirales > Acutalibacteraceae > Faecalispora > Faecalispora jeddahensis. The sequence goes on from NZ_CBYL010000040.1 coordinate 16,730, forward strand.
GCCGCATACCGTGCTCCTTGGCGGCGTTGGCTGTGCGCACATTGGCGCGGGTTGCAATATTCATCCCGAAAAAGCCGGCCAGAATCGAAGACACTGCGCCGATCAAAAACGCGGCGGCGCCCAAAAGGCCAGCCACCACGGCAATCACAGCAAATACAACCGCAATGAAAACCGCCAGAATTTTATATTCCGCCCACAAAAAAGCATTCGCGCCGTCCCGGATTGCCGCGGCAATCTCTTTCATCCGCTCTGTGCCCTCCGCCTGTGCCGTTACCTGCCTTGCAAGTATCACTGCCGCAAGCAGCGCAGTGAGGGCAGCCCCAGCCGCCAGATAATAATACAAATCCATTCTAAAACTCTCCTCTGCATTCGTTTCCTTTTTCTATCCGGCTGAGTTTCTCGATTCATTTGTGCCGCGTGCGTTCTTGATATTCCATACCGCATAGAAAAATTCAGATATGTTGTGCAATTATACCATGTGAAAAAAGAGCGAGTCAATAAAAGTTCCACATTACGCACAAATTGTAAAAAAGATTTAAGAAACATGCACAAAATACGATGGAATTCGCACTTTCAATTCTTTTACAGAATGATATAGAGCTTCCCTTTCGCCTCAATCTTCCATTCAAAACCGAAGAAATAAAAAAAGAGGAACGGCAGAAAACCTGCCGTTCCTCTTTTTTATTTCTCACGCTACCCGCGGTTAGTCCAGAACATAAATCAGCATATTGCGCACACCAAAGCTGTTACACTGGCTTTCCGTGTCGTAGTACAGGTCGACCAGAATCCGGCCGCTGAGCATCGCTCCGCCGGTATCCGCCGCCTCGGCATAACCGTACACTACCTTGCCGTTGGGCGAAGTAATATACAGCTTTGTTCCATAAGGAATAATCTTGGGGTCAACCGCTACATAGCCAACCTTGGCCGGCTTGCCGGTTGCGGTACGTCCGCCATTCGAGGTATAGGCCGTAGCCTTACCCTTCAGAACCTTTTTGTAAGTCATCTGCTTGCCGTTTTTGTCCGTAAAGGTTGGCGCAGCAGATACCTCTGCCACTACCTCTTTCTTGGAAGGAGCCACCAGCTTTACTTCTGCAACAGGCTGCTTTACAACTGCGCTGCTGACGGTTTTGGTTTCTTTCACGATACCGTCTACGAGCTTTTCACGAACGACAACCTCACGCTCGCCGGTTTCACCGACTGCTGTAACGCGGAAAGAGCCCTGCGAAACGGTGTCGCTCTCTTTTGTGACAGTGGTATACGGAATTTCTTCCGTCTTTGTCACGTCACGGTAGGTGACTCTCTTTACGGTAACTACAAGGCCGTCCCCCACCGGCGTGTCGGGAGAAGGAGTCACGATGTCATCCTCATTCAGAGAGATGCCGCTCTCTTCGAGCGCCTGCTCTACGGTTCCCTCAGAAACCACGGGGCTTACAAAGCCGCCGTCGAGCAGAACGTGAATTCCATACTGCTTTGTCACCTCTACCTTGTCGCCCTCAGAAAGCTCCTGATCCAGAGGAACATTGAGCAGATCTTTGTCGCTCACCTGTACCTTGGCCTTTTCGAGCGCCTGAGCGGCGGTCTCATTCGTGTACATGATTACCGGGGTGGTTTTCCCCTCGGCGGTTACATTGACCTCGTACCCTCTGCGAACATGAATGACAATTCCATGTTCATCATTTCTTGTTACCACATCGTGGGGGCCAACTTTAACTTGGGCCTGTGCCAAAATGTCTTCTGTTTTAGAAGACAGCACCTGAATTGTATAAGTGTTATTATCATCCACAATGGTGGCGGCAATGGTGGTTGCAACCGCTGTTACGACGGAACTTAAAAAAATAATCATCGTCAGCGCGAACGCGACGAATTTTTTCGCCGGGAAATGAAGTTCCAACTTGCATTGTCTCCTTTCTTCTTCCTCAACACCCTGAATATGAAAAAGCCGCAAAGAATCTTTGCGTCGTTGAGGTAAGGAATTCGGATGTGCGTCAATGGCGTTATTATATCTGCACAATATGAATGCTGTCAAATTAGTTTCCTTGGTATTTTTGTGCAGTTTATACAATTCAAAAAAATTATAATTCTTGCTAGAAATAATAACCGCCTGTTTTCTCCGATTTTCTATTTTTTCGTCGGTAAAATCAGGCCTGTTTTCTGTGCAAACTGCAAGAAAATGAACGGTTACAAACTTGTTACAATCGTTACAGGCGTGTTTTTGTTTGTAAAATAAGCGAGAAAAAAGCATTATTATTTTGAGAAGAAAGATTTTGAAAGTCAAAAAACTCAGCGATTGCTGGATTTTTTCATTTCTCTTCGCTTTTTTACTGGATTTTGATATCCTGTAAGAATTTGTATTTTTACCGCGAAAAAAAATTCTGAAAAAAAGGCTTGACGAATCTGATTTTTTCGTTTTTCAGGCTTGGCCGCAGGTCGATTCACTAGCTTGTCCTTTCGCGCTTTTGAATAAAAAGTCCGCGAAAGCATCTTCTTATTTGTAATATATTTCCTGTTAAATAATGGGCATAAATAAGCCTCTTTATTTCAGATCCCCGTTTTTATTTCCAAGTTCTTCTGTTTCTTTCGATTCATTTTCCACCGTTCTTTTGGGAAGAATCTTCACATTTCAAAAGTCCGCAAACAACGTTTTGACCACGCTGTTTTTTGCTGTGAAACAATGTAAAAAACACCCGATTTCTCTTTTCATTATATATAGGGAAATCCGGCGTCTTTTCGTGCGTGCCGATACCTCCCGAAAAGTGGCTGTGTAGCTGAGTTTTTTCCTCTTTTTAAAGCGGCTCTTTGCCCAAAACATGCAGCGCCGGGATGTCATACGTTCTTTTTCATTGAAATTTGTATAAACGTTCGCTGAAAATACGTTTTGGATATTCTTTTTTCACATTGTTTCACAGGCCGGCCAGTTTGTTCAACAGAGGAACCCTAATCGTTTTACCTTTGCATTTCTAAAAAGGGAAAATCCTCGCTGTAAAACTGTTTGCTTTTTTCTATATATAATGAAAAGGGAAATCATAAAAAATCCCCGCGCTTTCCGAATGGAAAACACGGGGAGAAATGGACTGGAGCAAACGAAGCTCTTTTCGCTTGCGATCAATCGTTCAGCCTTTTATAATAATCGTACTTCGTCTGCACAACCGACTCCATATCGAAATCCGGCAGAATGGCGTCCTCTGTGAGAATTCCCTTATGGATCAGCAAATCCTTTTTATCGGCCGGCAGCATCGCGACATATGGCCTGCCATTATACAGATAGTGATAAAACAGCACCTTCCCCTGCCGGTACAAATCGAGAAGAACGTTGGCCATCTCATAGATCATGATTTTGGAAAACGCAACCTCGTTTTTCAGGTTATACTCCAGCGCGTATTCCTTGAACACGCCCGTCTTATCAAATTCCACAATCTTCTCTTCGATATATTTATTGAACTTTTTCCAATACAGATCGATAATATCGTCTAAAACGCGGTGAGGAATCTCTGTTTTGACAATCTCCTCCAGACGGACGTGCTCATCTGCAAACGCGATCAGCGCTTCGTTATACTGATCACCGGTGGTGATCACCGATACATTTCGTTTGTTGGCGCGGATGACATTGAGCAGCGGGGTCATATCCTTGTCGTTGGACATGATGAAGAATTCATCGATATTGTGGTTGGAGTAGATCGAGGTCAATACGTCGATCGTGATTTTCAGATCCGCGTAATTTTTGCCCTGATTTGCGGTGTGAATCGTTTCCACCCCGTAAGACTGCAGCAAAGACTGATGATAAGACTCGTGAAGATCGGTATTGTCAAAATTACAGTACACCGCGATCTTAACCACCCGCTTGCCATGAATTCTGCACCACTCGCGCAGCTTTTCGAAAAAGGCCAGGCGCAGCATATTTTGATTTTGTTCCAGCAGGCACTTATACACATTTTCATAGTCCACAAATACGGCTACGTTAACCGGCTCATGATTTCTGATTCCATCCATATTCTCACCTCTTTCTTAGCGTAACACAATTGCCCATCATTTACAATCGCTGCATTTCTTTGTCCGGAGGCAAAGCGAAAAACTCCGAATTCTACCTGCTGTATAACAAATCCCTTCCTATTAAAATAGGAAGGGATTTGTTCACAAAACACAAACCGATTGCTTTCAACATCGATCAGGTAAGGAATTGGCTAAAACACAAGCTCACAGCGAGCCAGACGCCGTTCGATCTCTTCAACGATCCGTGCCTCCTCCTGCTCCCCATCGGAAACAAACGTGACGGATACCCGGATATAATGCCCTACGTCGTCCCACGGGACCGTGGAAATCAGCGCATTTCGCAGCAGGTAATCTGAAAACTCGTCGGCCGTATGGAAAACCCGGCCGTCCCGGGTTCCTTTGGGAATCGCCATATACTCGTAAAAGGACGCCTTGGGCGGCGTGGCCAAAAAACCGATCCGGCGCAGCGCGGCGGACAGCAGCTCGTGCCTTCTGCGGTATTTTTCGCAGGTTGCCCTTGTGATTTCCGGATGGCTGAGCGCGTAGGCCCCTGCGTGTTGTATGGCGATAAACTGCCCGGAATCGTTGTTATCCTTTACGGCGGCGACCGCTTTCACGATTTTTTCATTTCCCGCGATAAAGCCCAGCCGCCAGCCGGTCATATTATAGGATTTGCTCAGGGAATGGACCTCGATTCCGACCTCCATAGCTCCCTCCACCGACAAAAAGCTAAGCGGCCGCTCGCCAAAGGTCAGCGCGCCGTAAGCGGCATCCTGAATCACAATGATCTCGTTCTTCTTTGCAAACTCGATCACGGTCTTGTAGAATTCTTTTGTTGCAGCCGCTCCGGTGGGGTTGTTGGGATAATTCAAATAAAGCAGCTTGGTCTTTTGCAGCACCGCCTGCGGGATGGCGTTCAAATCCGGAAGAAAATGATTTTCCTGCAGCAGCGGCAGCGGATACACCCCGCCGCCGAGCCATTTTGTTTTCGTGCCGAGAATTGGATACCCCGGCACGGTCATCAGCGTGATATCGCCCGGATTGATGAAGGCCTGCGGGATCATCGCCAGTGCAGATTTGGAACCCATGGAATGCAGGATCTGCGTTTCCGGGCACAGCCCGCCAACGCCAAACACATTCTCCATATATGCCGCCGCGGCCTGCTGGAACAAGAGGATGCCGTTGTCCGCGTAACCCCGGTTCTTCCATTCCTTCGCCTGCTCGTACAGAACATCGATCACTCCGGCGTCCGCCATAGCGTCCGGCTCGCCTACGCCCAAATCGATCATTGGGATTTCGGGATGCTCCCGTTCCATCTGGCGCCGGATCTTCTTGATTTTTTCAAATTTATACAGCTCCGCCTGTTTTCCAAACGATGACCCGCCAATACGGTCTGCAAACAGCTCCTGAAGGTACTCCAATTCACTCCATCCTTTCTCGTAGGCTTTTCCTATTGATCAGTATAACAGGATGTAGTATGATATGTAAAACCGATATAATAGATTATTACGATTTGTTTTTTCGATAATTGAAATCCTATCATCATGGCAGAAGCCAAAAGCTTTCTCTGCCTCGGGTTTCAGGATTCTGAAACCCTGCTAACAAAATCTTTGATTTTCTTAGCAGATCAGGTTTTTATCATAGGAGGCAGTCTTATGAACACCGATACCCTTCGAACCTTTCTTTTGCTGGCGGAACTGAAAAATTACACCCACACTGCAAATCAGCTGTTTGTGGCGCAGTCGACCGTAACCAACCGAATTCAGGAGCTTGAGGCAGAATTGGGCAAGCCTCTTTTTGTGCGCAGCAGAAAGCTGCTGCAGCTGACGGAGCAGGGGGAGCGCTTTCTGGCGTATGCCCGGCGTATTGTAGAGCTGACACAGAGTGCGGCCGAGGAACTGAACAGCATGTCGCACTACCGCTCCTCCCTGCGGATCGGCTCGACCAATACCATTTACGACTGCCACCTCTCCCGAAAGCTGGTGGATTACTCCCTGAGCCACCCGGAAACCAAGCTGAACATCGTCATCGGCCATTCTCACGCGCTGATCCAGATGCTTCAGGATCACACGCTGGACATGGCGTTTTCTTATGTCCCGTATGCCAAAAAGAATATTCAGTGCTCTCTGTTTACCACAGATGAGCTGCTGCTGGTAACCGCTCCGCAGAATCAGGAGTACCGTCAGGGGATTTTACAGCAGGAACTGGCCGGCATCCCCTATTTATATTGTGATTTTCCGTTTCAGGAGGTAGGCAGCTATATCAAAGACCTGTTCCCGGCAGGGCATGCTTTTTCGCTGGAAATTGACCGCAGCGCGAATTTGCTCCCCTTCTTATACAGCGGCAAGGGTTATTCCTTTCTTCCTGACAGCATGGTGCGCGATTCGATTGACCGCGGAGCGCTGCTGACCGTTCCTCTGCTTGATTTTTCAATTCCCCGTGTCAATTGCTATCTGCTCACCTGCGGGACAGCGGACAGCGAATCTCTACTTGCTGCTTTGCGGGTGTGATAAAAACACCGGAGCTCAATGCCTGCTGCCCATAAAGACAATCAGCATTCAGAAATAACCAGTGATCGAAATCATTCTAAGTGACTTTGTGTCGAACAAACAACATGCATCGTAAGGGGGAGTGACTGGATGAAAAAAGAACTCATTCATCAAAGCATGGATTATATCATCCAGCATATTGACGAGAATCTTTCTATTGAAGACGTTGCAGAGCATTTTCATTTCTCAAAGTTCTATTTTTGCAGATCCTTTCAACAGGTGACTGGCGAAAGCGTATATGAATTTATCAAGCGCTTGAAACTGGACCAGAGCGCCGTTGATATGAAGCTGAAAAAAAACAAATCCATAACTGATATCGGGCTGGACTACGGATATAGTTCTTCCAATTACAGCTCAGCATTTAGAAAGCACCATCACATTTCTCCATCAGAATTCCGCAAATCCACCCACGTAACGGGCATGGCAAATCCGTTTTATCCTGAAGGGCTTTCCCGCTTCGATCCATTTGAAGAATATGATCATAAAATTACAATGCAGGAGCTTCCGGATCTTTTTGTGATCTATGAACGAATGCTTGGAAATTATGTTGATTTAAAAGAAAAATGGTTTGACTTTTTAGATCGATACAAAGATGATATCAAATCAGATACCTTATTAATTGAACGGTTTTACAACGATCCGTCAATTACCAGCCTAAACAGCTGCCTGTGTGATATTTGTTTTACCACAGATGAGTTTTGTAAATTGGACCAGGTGACAACTGTAAAAGGCGGCAAATTTGCGACCTATCGTTTTGAAGGGAAAATACAGGACATTTTTGGTACCCTACAGGGCCTGTTCAGCGTTTGGCTGCCTGAAAGCGGTTATAAAATGGACGGAAGATGCGGGCTGAATATTTACCGGAAAATCAACAAAGAAAAAGGCTCCGTCATTATGGATCTTTGTATCCCTATTAAATAGGGCAAGAATTCAGAAGTATCAAAACAGACTTTCTTCTATCATGAGAATCAGCCGGATGTGGCAGTTCTCACAGAAGAAAGTCTGTTTTATTTTTTGAAAAAGTCAGGGGTGTCTACATGTTTGATATCAGGAAAATACAGGAACGCGTCATTTTCGAGGCCGTTAGAAATAGCAGCGATCTAGAAACCGCCGAAGAAATTATATATGGACACGACGGATCAGCAAAAAACGAAAGTAATCCCGACTGGGTGAAATCGACAATGTACCGGCTGGAAAACAAATTTGATCTGAAAACAACGAAACAGATTCGCATGGGCTGCCAATGCGGCTACGGGATGGATCAAAAGCTGGCGCTTTTAAAGGAACTGAAAGCCGCCTCATCTGATCTTGAGGATTTCGCAAGTTCAGATCGGGCGAAAACGGCAGGTCTGTTTTGCAAAGAGGGCGATCTTTATTTGCAGTTTTTCTTTTGTCCTTGCCCTATGCTTGCCGACGTGGATCAATTAGAAACAAAAACATGGTGTCAGTGTACCGCAGGATACAGCAAAGTACTGTTTGAAAAAGCTTTTGGGTGTGAAGTTGATGTAGATTTATTAAAAAGCATAAAATCAGGCGACGATACCTGCCTTATGAAAATTATTCCTAACGGTTTGATTGGGGAATAAGGAAATCAAAGTCTCATCACTGCCTTCTACGGTTCACTGAAAGGAAATGCAGAATGAGCTGTTTCAAATCAAAAAAATATGAAATTATCCCTACTGAAGCATATAAAATATTTCGCAATTGTTCAGGCTGTGGAAGAAAAAATGTTTATTACAGTACCGAAAAAATCAGAATCAATGCCAATGGCAAACAGATTGATGTATGGTTAATCTATCAATGTCAAAAATGCAAGCATACCTATAATCTGCCGATCTATTCGCGGGTTGACAGAAATGAGCTGGATCCATCGGAATATCAGGCGCTGCTAAAAAACGATCATCAAATAGCGAACAAATACGGGATTGACAGAAAGATTCTCCAGAAAAATGATGCAGTGATTTTTGAAGAACCGGCCTATCTGTTAAAAGAGATCGGGAACAGCATCAAAGAGAATACAATTGAATTTTTTAATCCTCATAAAATCAGGGTACGCCATGACAGGTTAATTGCAGAATGTTCGGGGATTTCCCGTTCTCAGGCAAAGAAGCTGTTAGAAAGCGGTGTACTAACAGTGATCGGCCTTTCAGATATCCAACGAGTATTTGCCTACTCACCTATGCACCTCTACCCACAGTGGCAAACGAATCTTTAAGGCTGAACCAAAAGCAGTTTTTCACAAAATAAAAGCCCTCGGAAACAGCTTGTTTCCGAGGGCTTTTATATCGGTAATTTATCTCTTGGAGAACTGCGGTGCGCGGCGAGCCGCTTTCAAACCGTACTTCTTGCGTTCCTTCATTCTCGGATCGCGGGTCAGGAAGCCTGCCTTCTTCAAAGTAGAGCGCAGGTTCTCGCTGTCGTACTGCAGCAGTGCTCTGGCAATACCATGACGGATCGCACCGGCCTGGCCGGTAACGCCGCCGCCGGCAACGCGGCAAACAACGTCGAACTTGTCGGCCACATTGGTCAGCTCCAGAGGCTGACGCACGATCAGCTTCAGGGTCTCCAGGCCGAAATAATCGTCGATATCTCTATCATTGATGGTTACCTTACCGGTTCCCTGATAGATTCTCACGCGGGCCACAGAGCTTTTTCTTCTTCCAGTTCCGTAAAAATATGGAGCCTTATCGTACATACTTATCCCCCTCCCTTAAAGCGCCCATTCGGCGGGCTTCTGTGCGCTGTGCTTATGCTCTGCACCAGCATACACACGCAGTCTGGTAAGTGCCTCACGGCCGATGGTGGTATCCGGAATCATGCCTTTTACAGCAAGCTCCATTGCCTTTTCGGGCTTCTCACGCATCAGAGTATCGTAACGGACCTCTTTCAGGTTACCGATGTAACCTGTGTGGTGGTAATAATACTTCTTCTGAAGCTTAGAACCGGTCAGAACAGCCTTTGCAGAGTTGATGATAACAACATGATCGCCGCAATCCACATGGGGGGCGAAGGTGGGCTTGTGCTTACCGCGCAGTAAAACAGCAGCCTGTACCGCAACACGGCCAAGCGGCTTACCGGCAGCATCAATCACATACCACTTGCGGTCAACCTGACCCGCTTTGGGCATATAAGTAGACATGAGCGTTTTCCTCCTAAAAAATCTTCGTTTATTCCTCGCAAACCCAACTGGGTTTTTTCCTAAAAGAACAGCTTCTCTGCGGAAGCGATGGAACTGCATTTCTGATACTACCACAACCGGCAGGGGCTTGTCAAGGGCGAAGCTCCGTTTTTTTAATTTATTTTGTATTCCCTCTTATTTTCGCCCGTTTTTAATGCTTTACTCTCTGTTCCTGCACCTTCATTTCATATTTTACCATCTATCTTCTGTAAAGAAAAAACCCTCCTTTTCGGGAGGGATTGCTTTTAGTTTCCGTCTTCCTGAATCCGCTGCGGAAAAACGACGCTGTCCAGCCGCCAGTTTTCCCCCTGCTTTTTCAGGCGCAGGTTTCTTTTCATGGGTGCGGAGCCCTGGGTCTGCATTGTCAGCTCTACCGTGATCTCATCGACCGTCTGCCGCATGATCACCGAAGTGTCCACCAAATATTCCATCGCACCGGGAGACAGAACCGTCTGATCCTGCGAGAAGTACAGCACACCATCAATTTCCTGTAAAATGGGGTCTGTCCCCTCAAACAGCTCGGAGCAGTACTCCTCTGCCGCTTCAGGCGTGTAAATCGACTGCATGCCTTCCCGTATTTTCTCAGAGGAATCATATTCCCCGCCGGTGATCGGCACAAGCCCTTCCAGCGTACTTTCTACCGCACTTTCAGAACTCTGCACGGCCTTGTCACCCACAGGATCCTGCGCGCTTTGAATGGAGAAAGCCGCCACGCGCTTCCCGGCCGATCCAGACAAATCCTGTATCATAATCTGCGACTGTACATCCTTCGCCTGATCGAGAAGGCCTTGTACAATCCCTTTCACTTCTTCCGAAGACAGCGGCTGCTTTTGGACAAAGCTTTGAACCTCAAGCATCTCGGCCTTTGGGGCCAGCGCTACGGATTCTTCCTTTTCCAGCGATTGAGCGCATCCCCACAGCAGGAAGAAAGCCGTAAAACAGAGCGCAATTCCAGATAATCTGTGCATGTGCTCATCCTCTCCTAAAAATCCTAAATGGATATAATTTGCAGTATTAGCATTTTACACTAAAAATTTAAGAAGTACAAGAAACGTTTTTGTAACCACTATTGTCAACCAAGTAAAAATAAATATGTTGACAATCCAAATCCCTTTCTGTATAATACAGTTTATGAGGAGGTCGTAACGATGAAGACAAAAAATTTAGCGCTGACCGCTATGTTTACAGCGCTTACCATGGTTTTAGGGCCGCTGGTGATCGTACTGCCATTTACGCCGATCCCGATTTCACTGGCGATGATTCCGATTTATCTGTGCGGAGCGCTGCTGCCGAAAAGAAATGCATTCAGCGCGCTGGTTGTATATTTGATGCTGGGAGCTGCCGGCCTGCCGGTTTTCAGTCAGTTCCGCGGCGGACTGGGTATTCTGGTTGGACCAACCGGCGGATTTTTGCTGGCCTACCCGATCATGGCGTTTGTGATTGCACTTCTATTGGAAAAGCTGCCGCAGAACCGCTTTTATTCTGTGGTGATTGCCTTTTCGGTTGCTCTTGTGATCTGCTACACAGCCGGCTGCCTGATGTTTATGGCCGTGGCCCATGCAGATCTGGCAAAGGCGCTTTCCCTCACGGTAATTCCCTTTGTTCCGCTGGACTTGGCAAAAATCGTATTTGCCGCCGCGGCCACTCTTGCTTTGAAAAAAGCGTTGTATCACGCAAAATTGTTGCCTCTTACCTGAATGAAACCTATCACAACATACACAACATAAAAAAATCGCTCCGGTGTTCGGAGCGATTTTTTTATTCATTCAGATTCTTCTAAAATTGCTCTTTGAATAAAAAAACAACCACCCTATTGGGTGGCTGCTTTTATGATGTTGGCATCATCCTATTGTCCCGGGCCGTTACCAGCCAAGTATCTTCGGCACTGATGAGCTTAACTTCTGTGTTCGGAATGGGAACAGGTGGACCCTCACCGTCATCGACACCAACTATTCATTTTTGCTGTCGCTCTTGGCGACTTGATTATAATATCACAGTGTCGGACAAAATGCAAGCATTTTTTTAAAAAATTTTTAAAAAACTTTAATACAGCGTTTTCTCCCTCTTTTCTGCGGCGGAAACTGTCGCAGAAAACGGTTTTACACTCAAATATATTCTACCCTGGGGATGTCTCTGCGGGATTTCCCGCGATGTGCATACAGATTCAGCCTGTATGCTGACGCAGGCATACCCCTCAGGTCGGGGAAGGCCTGCACCAGCAAAATTTCTATGCGAGGAAACTCGCTAAAAGCAAAATAATAGATTTTAGAAGAAAATTGCCCTTCGCGACGGAAGAAATGACCCTTTCTGGTCCCTGCCCCGCGATTCATACGCAGGTTGCACCTGCCAGGCCTAAAACCAAAGTTCAGAATACACTCACCGCATTTCCGGCGCTTCTAAAATATTGTGGCAGGCGGCGTATATCCCCAGCGTGACAAGAATGCACCCTACAGAGAACGCGATTCCCGCCAAATACCAGGGCAGCTGCAGAGCTACAATGGCAATCAGCGCAAGAACTCCGCCCGGAATCGCCAGAACAAGCAGAATCAGCAGCTGCAGGAATGCCAGCAGCCCTTTCGGCGCCGGCTGACCGAACAGACGGAAGAACAGAATGCTCGTTGACGTAAACAGGCATCCGAAGCTCGCATACATCAGAATCGAGCAGATCCAGATGATCGGGTTGACCCGCAGGTACAGCCACAGCACCGTGAATGCCACAGCGCCGTCGACAAGGGGTTTGGCCAACGTGGTGGCACTGGCCCAGATCAAACGGGACAGCGAAGAGGACGGCACCAGATAAATATACGGCTTCTTCAGCTCCGCCACCCAATCTGCGGCCGCCTGAAAGAAGAACAGCAAATAAATTTCCGTAGACAATACAGAGGCGTACATTGCCTCCGCATCCATTGGGTCGCTATCGCCGCGTGAGACACGCTCCAGAAAGACTGCCATTCCAACCGCGATCAACACAATCAGGATTGTCGAGGTCGTCAGGAATCCAAAGCGATTTTTACGGCGCATTTCGCACAGCTGCTTATAAAAGAACGTATTTGCTCCCCATCCGCCGTGAAAGCCGCCTTTTTTTACGGCATGACGGTTGCGGAATCGCGCCAGGCCCGCGCCGTTTTCATTCGCCTTCTTCTCCTGCATCGCCTCATAGGTGACCTCTGTGCTCTGCAGTACATCCTCGTAATAATCGGGATTGCCCTTAACCAGCAAAACCACGCTGGCGACGGTCAGCACGAGGATCAGTGCAGTATACAGTGACATCTGGCCGCCGTTGCCGGAAACTGCACCGAAAACCGCACCGCGAATCCAGCCTGCCGCCGGGAATGCATCGAGCAGCGGCGATGACGCCCCCTGCAGCGCTCCCTGATATACATTTTCGGAACGAAGCGCGCCCGCGGCCACATACAAAACCGGCAAAGCCGCCACACCGTAAATCACAGAGCTGATCGTCCTGCGCCGTGCAGGGCTGCCATTGCTCAGGTTATACAGCAGCATGGAAAGAATCTGCGCCAGAATCAGCAGGAATGCCAGACCGACCATCATCATAAAAACCTGACCCGACGTCAGATCAAACATTTGCATCAGCATCGGGGAATACAGCATCAGGAACACAACCACCAGGATCATCGACGTCATCTGCTTCACCAGGCCATAGGCCAGAATCAGATTCGGCCGAAGCGGCGAAACAAACAGAAGATTCACATCCGGCATACTGAAAAACGTAGAGCCGGATTTGACCCCTGACAGCAGGATCATCACCAGCAGCCCCAAAAGCACAAAGAAATAAATTCCCCCGATCAACCGCGTGTCGGGAACACCCGTTACAGCCGTATTGCTCTGCCTTGTCAGCACAGAGAATACGATCATCGCAATGACAAACAGATAAGCAATCAGCTTACCCGGATGGCGGAGCATCTCCAGCAGGGAGTTCTTCGCCTGGCAATAGGTCAGGTAGCAAATGGATTTCATTCCGTGGTACCTCCATCCCCATTTTCCGTAATGGAGAAGAAGAGCTGTTCCAGATTTTCTCCGCTTTCCTCAATCTCCGCGCGGGTACGGATCGCCATGATCTTACCGGATTTCATAATCAAAGCCTTGTCCCAGAACTCAGCGACACTGTCGAGCATGTGCGTACTGACCAGCACGGCACAACCCTGATCGCGCAGCTCGGTCAGCATCGTTTTCAGCTCCTTGATCGCGTGCGGATCCAGACCGACCAGCGGCTCATCCAGCATAATCACCTTCGGCTGCGGCAAAAGCGCACAGCAAAGACTCAGCTTCTGCTGCATTCCCTTCGAAAGCTCCTGGCCCAGCTTTTCCTTTTTATCTGTCAGCTCCATTCTGTCCAGCAGGGCCTCGGCACGCTCCCGCCAATCCTGCAGCTGATACGCCCGGGAAATAAATTCAACGTGCTCCCACACGGTCAAAAGCGGGAACAGCGCGGGCAGTTCCGGCACATATCCAAACACGCGTCGGGCTTCCGCCTTTTTGTTCGGTACTCCACAAACGAGAATCGATCCGTGAAATCGCAGGAGCCCCGCAATACATTTAATCGCAGTCGATTTACCCGCACCATTCGGGCCCATCAGCACGGCAATCTCGCCGGGCTGCACTTCAAAGCTCACGTCGTCGTTTGCCAGAAGGCTGTCATATCGTTTTGTCAGATTTGAAACTGTCAGCATATTGTTTCCTTTCACCCTATTTTCAGGTAACTCTCATTTTTCATCCGTTTTAAAGATACAGGAAGCACCCCGGAATGTCAAGGAACGGCAATGATTCCCAGGTGAACAGACAACTATTTGTAAATCATCATTAAATCATTACAATGAGTAAAATCATCATTCTTTCTGCTCTTCCAACAATAACTTCGTTTTTCGTTTGTTGGATAGGGATTGTTCTAAATCAAAATAAAAAACTTCCTCAAAGCTCTTTTCCAAAGCTACGCAAATCAGCAGCGCCAGACGCGCGCTGGGACAAAACTGCAGGTTTTCAATCGAGCTGATCGTCTGGCGAGATACGCCCACCAGCTCCGCAAGCTCGCCCTGTGAAATCCGTTTTTCTGCCCGCCACATGCGGATACGGTTTTTAAAAATCAGTTCCTGCTCCATATTCCTCACCACGTATGCAAAAAATACAACAGCAAATTCGCAAACGCTGCCACCATGGCGGCCACCGTTGCAACCAGATCAGTCTTTTGGCGGTATATTTTGTATTTGTGTAGACATATGACCGAAGTATAGGCCCAAAAGACTGCCATTAAATCATCGCTTTGAATTCCCTTCAAGAGATTGTACACCATCAGAAGAACCATCAAACACATCAGCACGAACTCGCCTTTTCTCCTCGCGCGATTATCTGCAAACTCTGTGCCCTCGTCACGGATTCTCGCCTGTTTATTACTCTCTAAAATGACATTACGATCCATATTCTACTCCTTTTCTATCAGCAGGCATCAAATAGAATTTAGTGGCGATATTTAGTCAAGCGGCCAGGTGGTTTTTATATATAGTCCTACTGAAACAGCGGCAACTGCAAACTCAAGCAGTGCTATCACAAAATACGATTTCATTTTACTGATGCGATATCCCGAAAATATCACAATTCCACCATACAGCAAAAATACCGCCATCAAATCGTAATAAGGGACCCCTGCCCAAATACTATAAAGCATCAGCGCAATCAAGCAAAACATCATTCCTTTTGTACTGCTACGGCGCAACCGGTTCTCTATATAAACGGTACCTTCATCCTCGCACTTTGTATGCTTTATCCCGTTTAGAATCTCCTCACGATTCATTCCTGGCACTCCCTCCATTTAAATTCTAATTACAAAATATCATATCTTGCTATCCTTATCAAGTAAACTTGTCATTATGATATAAATACTTTGCAATTTTGTTTGTTGAAAAGTGAATATTTTAAAAGTATAAGATATCTTTTCTCTTTAAAAGGAGGCCGGTAAAAGAATCATATAAAAAGAAAAAAGAGAGCAAATTTGCTCTCTTTTCATCCGTTTTAAAA
>NZ_CBYL010000041.1 GCF_000577335.1 Faecalispora jeddahensis
CATCGATTCCCCCCGCCTCGATTTAAAGCCCTATCCGCTGTATGAATCCAACGATCTGGCGCTGCTCAAGTCTCACTATTACGGCGGCATCAAGAAGTACCAGTGGACGGCCATTCCGCTCGCGATGCACGGCCGCGTTGTGAAGAAGGACGGCAGCTTCGTCGACGTGCGCATCGGCGAGGAGCCGGGCGAGCCGCAATTCTGCGTGACAGACCTGCTGCCGCATCTGGGCGCCGAGCAGATGTCGAAGCCGCTGGCAAAAGCGATCGAGGGCGAAAACCTGAACATCCTGGTGGGCAGCCGCCCGGTTCGTACAGAAACCGGTAAGGGCGAAAGTCTGTTTAAGCTCAATGTGATGCGCCTGCTCAACGAAAAATATGAGATCACCGAAGAGGATCTCGTTTCCTCCGAAATCGAGTTTGTACCCGCCTGGCACGCGCAGGACATGGGCTTTGACCGCAGCATGATCGGCGCTTACGGCCACGATGACCGCGTGTGCGCCTATCCGGCTTTGATGGCGATCCTCGACTGCAAAACCCCCGAGCATACCGCGATTACCGTTCTGGCGGATAAAGAGGAAGTCGGCAGCGAAGGCAACACCGGCCTGAATTCCTCGTTCCTGCGCTACTTTGTGGAAACACTGGCCCAGCAGGACGGTGTGGAAGCAAGAGATGTGTTTACCCGTTCCCAGTGCCTGTCGGCGGACGTCTGCGCGGCGTATGATCCCATTTATGCCAGTGCGTACGAACCGGCCAACTCCTGCTACCTGAATAACGGCGTTTCCGTGATGAAGTACACCGGCTCGCGCGGCAAGTCCGGCACCTCCGACGCTTCGGCGGAATTTATGGCTCAGGTGCGCAATCTGCTGTTCCAGAACAACGTTCTGTGGCAGACCGGCGAGCTTGGCAAGGTGGATGCGGGCGGCGGCGGAACCGTTGCCATGTTCATCGCAAACCTGAACGTAGACGTTGTAGACGTCGGCGTTCCGGTGCTTTCGATGCATGCACCGCTGGAGGTTACCGCAAAGCTCGATATCCACATGGCATACCGCGGCTTTAAGGCGTTCTTTGAAACACCCATCGGAAAATAACAGTAAACCATCCGGCAATCGGGTGGGGAGGGGCTCCCCTGCTAAGGGAGTCCCTTTTTGCGTTTGGCGCAGAAATCGGGCGAAACAGGGGACTGGCAAATCCAAAAATCCTGTGCTAAAATAGAATTCAAAAGAACCGGTTTCTGTTCGCGTCGAGGCCGGGGGCGGAAATGAAAATCATTGTAGAAAATCAATTTGGGGAGAATGCGTGTGAAGCAATTTCAGGGAGCGGTTTTTGATTTGGACGGGACACTGCTGGATTCCATGGGGGTATGGGAGCAGATCGACCGGGACACCTTGGGCCGCCGGGGAATTCCGGTGCCGGAGGATTATGCGCAGGCGGTGGCTTTGCTTGGCTTTTGGCAGTCGGCGGAGTATACGATCCGCCGGTTCGGGCTGCCCGACACGCCGCAGCAGCTGACGGAGGAATGGTATCAGATGGCGCAGGATGCGTACCGCTTTCGCGTGGAGCTCAAACCCGGGGCCAGGGAATACCTTTCCCGCCTGCGGGGGCAGGGCGTGCCGCTTTCTGTCGCGACCTCTTCCCATCGCGAGCTGTTTCTTCCCACGCTGGAGCGCCACGGGATTTTAGATTGGTTCGACGCGATCGTCACTGTGTCGGAGGTGAGCCGCGGCAAGGGTTTCCCCGACATTTATGAGGAGGCGGCACGGCGGATGCGGCGTCTGCCGCAGGAATGCGTCGTATTTGAGGATTTGCCGGATGCCCTGCGCGGCGCGCGGGACGGCGGCTTTTACACGGTGGGAGTGTTCGATTCTTACAGCAAGGACGAAGAAATGCGTCTGCGCCAGATGTCGGATCGCTTTATTTATGATTTTCGCGAGCTTCTGTAGCGTTTTTTCCGGCAGCAGGAGATCCTTTTGCGCAGTACGGCAGAAAATTCCCTCCTCCTGTTTCGGCAGAAAAGGGGATTGGATCGGAAAACGAAAGCCATCTATATTCGGCTTTGGTGAAAATCAAGCAGCTTAACGATCATTTTGTTGAATCAAGAGCAATTGATCCCCTGCCTCTGGTGGGGGATCAATTGCTGCCTGAAAGCTGTATGGTTATCGTTTAGAAAGGGTGTGGTTTTGATGCAAACAGAACAGATTCAAAAGGTAGTGATGGCCGGTGCGGGTACCATGGGAAACCTCGATGGCGCAGATTTTTGCGGCGCACGGATATGATACGGTGCTCTACAATCACCGGGAGGCAACGCTCCAAAAGGCACGCCGCATGGTCGAGCTGAATCAGGAGGCTTTGGTACTGAGCGGGGAGCTGTCCCAGGCGGAATCGGATGCCGTAAAGGCACGCATTCAGCTGACTTCAGACGAATCCTGCTTTCAGGACTGCGACGTCGTTGTGGAATCGATCGTCGAGAATATGGAAGCAAAGCATCAGCTTTGGCAGAAAATCTCGGATCTTGCGCGCGAGGATGCCATTCTGACCACAAATACCTCGGGGCTTTCCATTACCGAAATCGCAAAGGCCGTGCAGCGGCCCGAACGCTTCTGCGGAATGCACTGGTTTAACCCGCCGCACCTGGTACCGCTGGTAGAAGTGATCAAAGGGGAGAAAACGGAGGATCAGACGGCCCGCGTTGTGGCCGAGCTGGCGGAGCGAATCGGCAAAAAAGCCGTAACGGTCAAAAAGGATGCCAAGGGATTTATCGGTAACCGCCTGCAGACCGCGATTCTGCGGGAGGCTCTTCATATCGTGCAGTCCGGCATCGCCGACGCCGAGGATGTAGACAAGGCCGTAAAATACGGCATCGGGTTTCGGTATGCCTGCCTTGGCCCGCTCGAAACTGCCGATTTTGGCGGACTGGACATTTTTTATCATGTGGCGGAATATCTGGTGCCGGATTTGTACAGTTCACAAGAGGTGCCCGCTTTGCTGCGGGAAAAGTTTGAAAAGGGCGAGCTGGGCGTGAAAACCGGCAAGGGCTTTTACGATTACAGCGGTGATAAAGGGGAACAGGCAATCCGTGAGCGGGATGAGAAATTCATCCGTCTGTATCATGCACTGTACCAGAAATGATGAAATAAGCTTATACAATCCATACCAACTACACCGCCGGTTTCTCCAAAAAGGAGTGTGTAAGCGGAGCAAGCACGAAGCACGAAGTGCGATCTCTTTTCCTGGCCAACTGCCGGGTACTGCGGTGTGATTCCTGTCATTAGCTTTGATTCGGCCGCCCTGCTTTTGGGCGGCCGTTCTGGTTTTGCGCAGAGGTTCAAATTTTCTTTACAGTCTCTTCTTAAAACTCTCATTCAAACGCCATATTTCGTACACATCGCTCCGGTACACTGAAATCATCAAAAAACAATCTGTTGTTCCTTTCACATAAGATGTTATCGACGTTAAAATGCTTGCACGCTCCTCCTGTGAGGATCACAATACATTTTTCATCTTCCTTTCTGTGGAGCCGCCCTTTTCAAAAGGGCGGTTTTCCATATTGCGGCGGTCATTTCATCTTTAAAAATAGGAGCGCGCGGCAGTCGGTTTTTATCAAGCGTCTGTGCATATCCCAATGGCCAGCGCCGATACTATGGGCGAGGTGATGATTGTGTCAAAACAGAGCGCATATTTTAAAGTGCCGGGGCTTGACGGAAAGCATGAGATCAAAAAAATCAAGCAGGGGCTCGACGAAATCCCGGGCGTTTTATCCGTGAGTGCAAATGGCCAAAAGGATCAGGTTGCGGTCGATTACGACAGCAGCGGAACCAATGTATCCGCAATCGAAAAGCATCTGCGCAATATCGGTGTCGATGCCCAGCTGATCAGCAACCAGGATCACATCATGTGATGGATAATCCCGTCTTAAGCTGCTTTTGCACCCTCAAAAACGCGATAGTGATTCCGCTTTCTTCTGCCGAATCCCTCACTGGCGGGCACGGATAAACTCCATCAATCTGTGCAAGCTAATTTTGAGGTGATAGTTGTGATGGAAAGCGGTACAAACGGTCTGATTTATCCTTTTGCTTTTCGGGACCTTTTCGGGAAGGACTCCGGCCTGGAGAATGTTTTTTTATCCTTGCCGGAGGATGCGCAAAAGGCGATACTCAAGGAAGAAATCCGTTCTGAAGCGGATCTTCAAGATTGTATTGAAAGATATAAACTGAAACAATAGCGAGGAAATCATATGGGGCCCAAGAAAAATCAACGGATATGGCCTGCAGACGAAGACAGTGAAAAGCCGATTCCGGAGGATATTTATCCTGTCATCGACACCGATCTGGCGCGGGATAATCTGGAAAACAACATTCCCGATGCGGATCTGCAGGATTTATGATTCCGCTTATCTGAAAAGATAGTATGTATATAAAAACGCACTTCACAAAAGTGAGGTGCGTTTTTTGTGTGCAGGCCCAAGCTTAATGGAACAGGGACAGGGTGAGGAATAAGGTAGACATCAGGGAGGAAACAAGAGAAACTACAGTAATCTGTGTATTAATGGAAGGGCCCGCCGTATCTTTAAAAGGATCGCCTACTGTGTCGCCTACAACAGCAGCTTTATGTGCGCTGCTGCCTTTTCCGCCATTGTGCCCGGATTCGATGAATTTTTTGGAGTTATCCCAAAGCCCGCCGGCGTTGCTCATAAACAGAGCCAGCAGAAGTCCGCTGACGATGTTTCCAGTCAAAAATCCGCCGATGGCTTCCACACCGCCGACAAAACCGACGATAATGGTAGAAAGAATTGCCATCAGTCCGGCAGGGATCAATTCTTTGAGAGCACCGTGCGTGGCAATTTCAATGCACTTGTCATATTCGGGCTCCACATTGGGGTCTCCTTCTTTCAGGCCGGCGATTTCCCGGAACTGACGGTGGATTTCCGCGATCATTCTTTGCGCGTTGCGGTCAACACCCAGCATCAGCATAGCACTGAATACCGCGGGGATCGATGCGCCAACCAGCATTCCGAAAAAGACCGTGGGATTCATGATGTCGAAACCGGTAATCGGGACAAATCCGGCGATGGAAGCCCCCGCTTCGTTTACTTCACTGATAAAGGCGCCCAACAGGGCAATGACTGTCAGACCGGCCGCGCCGATCGCAAAGCCCTTGGTTACCGCTTTTACGGTATTTCCGGCACTGTCCAGCGAATCGGTAATATCGAGGACCTCGTCCCCTAAATCGCCCATTTCAGCCAGTCCGCGGGCGTTGTCAACAATCGGGCCATAGGCATCGTTCGAGATGATCATTCCCACGATGGAGAGCATACCCACTGCCGACATCGCGATTCCAAACATGGGGTAGCCGCCGCCCAGAGGCTCGCAGATTTTGTAAGCGGCCAAAGCGGAAATGCCGATGCCGATCATGGCGGGCAGAGTGCTGATGAATCCATAGGATACGCCGGAAAGAATGGTAAAGGCCGGGCCGGTTTCAGAGGCATTCGCGACCTGATGCACCGGAGGCTTCGTATCATCGGTAAAATAGTCGCTGGCGATGCCGATCACGACTCCGACCAGCAGGCCGATGATGCTGGCGCCCCAGATTCTCCATTCCAGATCGAAAAACCAGGTGGCAAGAGCGGTTAAAACAGCAAAGATAGCGGTGGTGACATATGTACTGCTGTTTAAGGCTCTGGTCGGATTCCCGTTTTTCCCCATTCTGGCGGTTGCCACGCCGATGATCGAGGCCAACAGACCGATCGCCGCATAGCAGAATACGGTAGCGGAATTTTGAGAGCCGCCGGCGGCCTTATCCAAAGAAACGGCCATTACCAGCGCCGCGGCCATAGAGGCGACGTTCGAATCAAACAGGTCCGCGCCCATACCGGCAACATCTCCCACGTTATCGCCGACGTTGTCTGCAATGACAGCGGGATTGCGGGGATCATCCTCCGGGATTCCAAGCTCGACTTTGCCCACCAGGTCGGCGCTGATGTCTGCCGTCTTGGTGAAAATACCGCCGCCCGCCTTTGCGAACAGAGCAAGGGAGCTTGCGCCGAAGCTGAAGCCTAACAGGGAAGTGGTGTTGTTCGTCAGAAAGAATACCAGAGAAACGCCCAGCAAAGTGCTGCCGACGACGGCCATGCCCATCACAGCGCCGCCGCGGAATCCGCACATGAAGGAGGGCTGGATTCCCTTTTGTGCCGCTTCGGCTGTCTTTTTGTTGGCAATGGTTGCGATTTGAATCCCGATTTTACCTGCCGCGGCAGAAAATACGGTACCGGCCAGGTAAGAAATCATCATGATGATATTGGGGATTACATTGCCTGTCCAAACGGGGGAAGGAAGAAACAGAAAGATCAGGACAGCCGCCGCCCCGGCGAATTTTGCCAGCACGGTGTATTCTTTTTTCAGGAATGTATTGGCACCGCCGCGAATCAATTCGCCGATTCTGGCGATTTGTACATTCGAGGATGGCTGTCGTTCAACCCATTTATACAGCCACACAGCGAAAAGAAAAGAGCATAGAGATACGATCACAGAAACAGCCAGGAATAGATTTACATTGTTTTTCACAGAATGTCAACTCCTTGCTTTGTTAAAAAAAAATCGAAATTGCCCATATTGTATCACAGTTGATGTCCGTAAACTATCTTAAAAAAACCTAATTATAAAATTATTAATTGTGTATTTTTCTGATTTTTTTTGAATTATCGAAATATAAACCAAACTTTTCATCAGAATTTTGACATTGCTGCATTTTCCATATTTCTGATCAGAAATATTTTCTGCCCTGTATGTGCGAAAAGATATACCTGAATTTTTGATGTTTATATTTCTTTGAGACAAACAAAAACAGTACAATCCTTTGGAGGATTGTACTGTTTTTTGTTGCCGATTTCAGTGTGGAATTACCTGAAACGCTCCTTACGAAATACCTCAATTGTTGCAATCACAATTATTTCCTTCACTTTTGTGATGAAAGACGGATGATCTGTGCACACTAAGGTCGAGGTGATAAAAATGAATAGTCAATATGATCAGAATGCCGAGATGCCGGCAGGATTGAGAATGGCGCTCACGGGAAATCTGGAAGCGTTGAACAGATTTTCGAATATGTCGCAGTTAGCGCAGGAATCTTTTATTTACGGGGCAAGGCACGTTTCCTCAAAAGAAGAAATGCAGTCATATGTGAACAATCTTGTGGAAGGCTCATATCAGGGATGAGCCTTCCTTTTTTATCATAAGCCCGCATTTGCTCTTTACTAGTGTGAGTTTGTGCTGTATTGCCAGTAATCGGATAATGATTCAAAGTGAAACGATACGCCTATTGTTTCATTTCTAATCTCATTGACAACAATGTCCATCGTGTTACAATTCAAGTAAGGCATTGAAAATGAAAATACTAATATAACGGAGCTAATGAATTAGCCTCCAAAATAAGTAAATTGAGGAAATAGTTCGTTTTACTATCTACCGCGATTTCAGGATCATAAGTCCGTATTTGCTACCCAAAACGCGGCCGCATGATCTATATCGCACTTAGACTGTTGCATGTTAACTCTTCGAAGATGGTAGAAAAGCTTTACGGAAAAAGGAAGCCACCACTCTGCAGCGTTTTTGATGGATACCTACATTCATCTTTTAAAAAATAAATGAAGCGGCGGGGATTTTATGAAACTACCAAAAAGAAAAGAAAGACTAACACAACTTTTAGAAGAGTATCAGATATGGTTTAAGACGATATTATCCTTTGCATTGACTGGCGCTGCTATCGCAGTGAGCATAGCTTCATGTAGTGTAGCAAGTTATCAGAATTACCTTACTGAATTGGCGATGAAAACAACAAATCTTGAAAAGCAACCTTTCTTTTCAATCAATAACAGCTACGACCTAGATAACATGGAATATTCATATGAAATAATTAGGAAGGGCGGTGAAATAAGGCAAGCAAACGTTAAGATCGAACCGATTTTACACTTTTTTATCATCCATGAACGTAAAGCTTATCAGGATGAATTTGTTTTATTACATAATTATTATAATTTCCACAACGGGGAAGACGATGATACCCTAATTGTTTTTAACGATAGAATGGTTAACAACGAGCATTCAAATGAATACTTTCAATCATATATGGGTTACTATAGAAACAATATTGGAGATTATTATGTTTCAAGGATAATTTATCAGGTAACTGTCGTCTACTATAACTACAAAAACGAGAAGGTAGAAAAGGTTTTTATGCTCAATCGAGCCGCCGAAATGATCATCAAAGAAAATGTATTGTTGTTTATTGATGATGAGCTTTTAGATAAATACGAGCTTGCTTTCAACAAGGGAGAAGTACGGGAGTTTGTCACGCCTAATTATTCAGCAGATGAAATAGTAAAACATATAAGGAATTTTATTGACGAATATGCGATTCGAAATGGGGCAGTCAATAAGCGGTCAACGTAATAAAAAGCTCGGAATTTGATTGCTTCCGATCGTCTGGCAACAACCTATCAAGGATAATCAAGTGATAATGTTTGATTCTATATGAGGAATAAAGCAAAATCCGAATCCAATGAAAGGATTCGGATTTTGCTTTATCTGTTTTCAGAAGTATTACCTTACCCACAAATTCAGAATTTTGCCTCATTCATATTGAAGATGATTTAATCACTTAACTGAACAAGAGTTAAAGAGCGGTTTATATAACCTAAAACAGGAAAATCTGTACTAATACTTACTCCTACTTCATCTCCTGCTGTTAGGGAAGCTTGAACGACAAACGTTGAACTGCTTCGATTAGATATCTTAAAGAAAGTAGTAGTGTCACCAAAAATCGGTGTACCATTGACAGTGATAATAGCATTCAGATATGGTTCGTCTGGATCTGGATCTGTGGTGGCTTCAGCGTTAATAGATATCGTGATTTGATAAATTCCGCTTTCTCCTGCCACTAATTCATTGCCCGATACACTGACTGTGACAGTACCCGATAAGGGGCCGACTACGCTGAATGGTACGGGTGTGAGTGTTGCCCCAGGTGTCTCAACACTACTTCCCCGTAAAGACCCAAAGGCCAAGACGACTTCTCCGGTTGGGCCAGTGGGACCTTCCGCGCCTGCCGCACCGGTTGGACCAGTGGGGCCAGTTGACCCGGTAATATTAGGAAAACAAACTGCCTTTTTATTAGCGGTCTGTTAAACCGCTTCGGATTGGGTGTTGATTTCTATGTATTCCATTACCCGGCGTAGTTCGTCAGCAAACTTAAACTTTACGCTGATGTTGCCGTTCTCATGTACCTTGATATGGTCTACAAGTTCAACCAAAACCTCTCTTGTCAGCTTGTCGATATTTTCAAATTTCTTGAAAACTACTAAGCAAGGACTTTCGGCGGTGATGCCGTTTTGCAATTCTTCACGCTCTGCATGGAGGTTTTTCAAAACTTCGCCTAAAGCAGCTATTTGCCGTTCGTAATCTTCGCTCATATGACGGTAGTCACTATGGGTGATTTCCCCGTCTTTCCAATCCTGATAAATGGATTGCTTGTAACGCATGATTTTGGAGCGTTCCTTTTCTTTTGCGTCTATCAATGTTTCAATCCGTATGGACTGGCTTTTTTGAAGCGGAGCCGTGCTGATATATTCCAAAGTATTTGCATAGTGTACTGCAAGATATACCTGTTGCTGAATGGCATACAGGACAGCCACTTCCAGCCGGTTATGCTTCACGGAATGTTTGGTGCAGGCTGTTTTTGACTGGTCTTTGTAGGTGCGGCAGAAATAGTACACCGTGCCTTTTACTTGACTACGGCTCATAGCCTTACCGCAATCGGCACAACGGAGAAAGCCACTGAACAGATAGAGTTTCTTTTTCTGGGGTGCGGTGCGGGTGTCACGCTTTAGCAACTCCTGCACTTTTTCAAAGATAGGCCGTTCTATGATTGGCTCATGGGTGTTCTCCACAATGTACCATTCATTTTCGGGAACCTGTTCCTGCGTATGTATTTTATAGCTTTTTACACGCTGGCGGCCTTGTACCATGTCCCCTACATAAAGGCGGTTTTTCAAAATGTCGCTTACGGTCTTTGAACTCCATAAAGGTCTTTCCGAACCACTCGGATTTTGATAGTTTAAGCCCTTGCTTTTTTTGTATTCGGACGGACACAAAATGCCACGATCATTGAGATTGTGCACTATGGCATTTTTACTCATGCCGTCCAGAAACCACTCATAAATGTTTTTTACAATTTCGGCGGCTTCTTCATCAACAATTAGAGCGTTTTTGTCCTTTGGGTTTTTCGTATAGCCATAAGCCGCAAAGCCGCCGATAAACTCACCATTGCGCCGCTTCATATCAAAAACCTGCCGTATCTTCTTTGAAGTCTGATAGCAGAAGTTGTCATTGATAACATTGGTAATCGGCACAATGAGATTGGAAATGCTGTCCGGGTTCAAGTAGCTGTCAATACCCTCTGCCAAACTGATAAACCTTACATTCATCTGTACAAACAGATTTTCAATCAAGCTCCCTGCGTCTGTATAGTTACGGGATAAGCGGGAGAGGTCTTTGACGATAACACAGTTTACCTTTTTGGCGTATATGTCAGAAAGTAATCTTTGAAAGCTGTCCCGGTTGGTGTCTGTTCCAGTGTACCCGTCGTCCACATAAGGCGGCTGGGTACTTTCAAACTCGTCTATGTGCTGCTGGTAATAATCATCAAGCAACGCTTTTTGGTTGGTAACGCTGTTGCTGTCGTCCTTTCCACGGTTTATGTCCTCTTTGGATAAGCGGATATATTGAGCGAGTTTCCAGCGGATAATTTGAGGAGCAGATATTTTTTCCTCAAAGCCCCTGTTTTTTGTTCGTGCCATGTGTCCTCCTTCCTATCACATTACACTTATATTATACCATTTCAGCATAATGCGAACAATGTTGTCGCGGCCTGTAAACTGGCTTTACAGGCCGCTTTTCTTGCGTTTGAGGAAGTCGGCAAACACATCTTGCAATGGGGGAGCGTTCTCTGAAAACTCCAGCTTTACGCCCATATCTCCCACACGAAAACAATAAGGATTTTTAACCGCCGCTATGACTTTCGCCGCACGTTGTTCCTGCGGCACAGTCGTATCAAAGGTAAAGCCGCTCACATCAACTAAATCCTCTTTGTTCACCGCTTCTATGTCTACGCTTGCCAACTCTGAAATTGGAATACGTTTCTTCAATCACAATCGCCCCCTCCTTTCCATGTATATGAAATGCTCTGATTGTCCTATGAGAAAACACAAACAGCCACCATTTTTATCAGCAAAAGTGATGGCTGTTAATCTTTCCTCATACTTCGGGCCAAGTTGGCCCGAAGTCAATAAGGGCTGTTCTGATAGTGGGTTTCCGCTTCCTCTATGCCGCAAGTATCGAAAACATAGTGAAGCTCTGAAACCACACGCTTTATATCGTCCGGGCTGAAATCACAGTTTTCCATAGCCCGAATGACATAGCCACGGCAAGCGCCGTTGCTCCATTGCTGATATAGCAATGACTGTAATTCCTTATCCATAGTAAAACTCCATTCATCAATCGGGAGTATGCCGCGCCGTTATAAGTCGGCTTGTCGTAAGACAGAAAAAGCGGCGCGGCACTCCCTTTATATAAAAAACGATAATCCGGACGGGCGGCGGCAACCGCCCTCATGGGAATTTCACCCCGCCCCATGCTGATGGCGCGACGGTCAATGCTGTGAAGCGTTCAAACCGTAAGTATCATTGTATCAATCAAAAGATTTTCGCTGGGCAGATTACCACATCTGTCTTGTCACAGTTAGTAGGAATCGCTCACGCTCCGTTTGGGTTTTCCCCCTTTCAACGGGCGGTCTTGGCGTACTCTGCGGCTTGGCTCCCTTTTGATTGAACGTATCCGGGTTATCGGTATTCAGTTGTCAAAGAACAGCAGACGGAGAAAAACTCCTTCTAATAGCCATGTGATTTGAAGCTCAAATTCGGAACTGGAAATCAAGACTTTTTTAAAAATTCCTCCATGCTTTTCAATCCTTTCTCAATAGCAACCCTGACTGCTTTTTCATTTACACCCTCTGCTCGTGCAATATCGGATTTACTCATGCCGAGTAT
The DNA here is from genome assembly GCF_000577335.1 of Faecalispora jeddahensis. Lineage (GTDB taxonomy): Bacteria > Bacillota > Clostridia > Oscillospirales > Acutalibacteraceae > Faecalispora > Faecalispora jeddahensis. Next base: position 12,097 of record NZ_CBYL010000041.1, read on the forward strand.
GTAATGGGCATAAATTCGTTTTCCCTGCTTGTCCGGCAAGGAAGCGATTGCAGAGTGCAGTTGTTCGGCAGTAATTTTACGCTCGTAAATCTCACAAGGGGAAAGGGATACAAAAAGAATATCCTTTTCAATCCCGTCGTCAGCGTCCAGCGAATAGTGGGCCTTGTTATAGAAGCGGCGGCGAATGTAGTTTTTCTCCAAACGTTCCGCTTCCAGCAAAGCGTCCTTGATTACATCGGGTATTTCAACAAAGAAGTCGGAATTATAAAACGGGTAAAAATCCCGCAGATTGATTTTAGCCATAGGGCGTTCCTCCATTTCGATTTTTTAGGGAATAGTGAATCGAAACGGAGCGGGAGGGGAACGACAGCGGGGTCGGACTTCGGGCCAAGTTGGCCCGAAGTGACAAAGCTTGTCCCATACGTTGTCAGTGGAAAAAGGGTACAAAAAAACACCTTTACGCAAATTAGCGCGAAAGGTGTCGAACAAAAAATGGGCGCAATAGCCGCCCATTTTTTGATATAATATTTTTAAACTATGTAAATGAATTTTTTCTGCTATATTAAACCGTCACAATATGGCGGCGTTTCTCTCAGATAAAAAAACGCTTTGGGGCACATAAAAACCTCCTTATCCCAAAGCCGCCAGATTAAGAAGAATTACAGATATACTCTTTCCGGTATTTAAAACGGAAAATGACGGCTTTGTATGTCTGTTAAATTTGTCAGCAATCGTATAGCAGAAAATTGTTGTATGAAAAGAGCCGATAATCAAGAGATGTGTACTCATTGATTATCGGCTCTGCGTCTTTGCGTCTGGCTCTTTGATAACTGACATATTCAGTTGTCGCACATTGATTAGAGATTCTTGTTTGCATTTGGGACAGTATAGGGGGAAGTTTTCGAGTTTCGTATCTTCTCTAATTTTCAGTCTTGTTTTATTACCACATATAGGACATAGTAACCATTGAACTTCAATCATTATCACCCCCTACATTATTTCATCAGTTACTATTTTTCTGCTCTAATAATTACCGTTCCACAATTTTGATACAAAACCTCAACAGTTTTAAAACCGGCATTTTTCATAAGCTCAAATTGATGTTCCAATGTCAGTGGAATATCAATATGTATAAACATATCTTCGGGTATATTATTTTGCTTGCGTCTATATTCGTATCCCTCAAGACAAAGTGCCTCCTCTTCATCACAACAGGCAATATAGTCACATTCTATATAATATCCACCGGCTTTTATCGTCTGATAAAGTTTACTATAAATCAGTTGCTTTTTTTCATATTTAAAATGGTGAAGTGTTTCAAAAGACATAGCAGCGTCAAACTTGTTTTCCTCAAACGGGTATTCAAAATAGTCCGCATTGATTATTTCAATGTTTTTATCACCATAGTTTTCTCGCAACTTGTCAAGCATAGATTCAGACAAATCAATACCTGTAACCTTGACTTCGGGAAATCTCTTGTACATTGATTCAAGCTCCAAACCTGTGCCACAACCAATATCAAGTAATGTTTTCAAACTATCATCAAAGAAATCTGCAATATGAGCGTATTCCTCGCCCCAGTTTTTTAAATGAACATTATTATATTCACTAATCCTATTAGCGAAAAAATCCGCCATTTCTTCCACAGGAACATTCTTTACCCCATCAAGCCAATCTTTTAATTCGCTTAAATATTTTTTGGTTTCCTCTTGAGTTCGGATTTTACTTTTTAGCATAACGATTTTGTCCTTTCATAAAATCTGTTAATAATGAATTGATTATTTGATTTGCGTTGGGTTAGATAATAGGAGTATCACTTATGTTCTTTGTCCTCTATTACTAAAGCAAATCGGTAAAAAGCATTTTTAATAAGCGTAATTACTTCCTCATATGGCAAGTCAATATCGTCTGATACAATTTGAGTTGCAATACCATGTGAATAAAGCCACACATCCCTAAATAAATTTCGTGCGTTTTCCAGACTAAGGCCCGTTATTTCCTTTGCATTTAGAATTGAAAGTTGGTTCCAATCAGCATCAAGAATATCTTTAATACTTTTCCCCGCACAAGCTTTGTTCATAAAAAGGGTATTAAATATATTTTTTTCTTGTCTGGCAAATTCAATGTAAGCAATTCCTTGCATTAGGAGGCGGTTATCATTACTCATTCGGGCTTCCATGAAAGTGTTATAATATATATTGAGTTGAGTAATGACATCTTGTTTTAGTGCTTCCATATTTTCATAAACGCGGAATAAAGGTTTGGTTGAGCAGTTCAATACGGAAGCAATACTTCTTGCGTTTATCCCCTCCATGCCCTGTTCGCGTACTATAGAAATAGCAGCCCTCAAAATTGCTTCCTTATTAGTTAATGGCTTTGGCGGCATATAAAGTCCTCCTAAATGAATATTTATCATTGAAAAAATTGCTTTTTAATAATGAATATGAACGGAAACGGATGTTGCGCAACATCTGTTACTATTATATCAAAACCACACAAAATGTCAAGGAGTTGGCCTAACAAGCTTAACAAAACTGGTTAAGCAGTTCCTTGTGTAGCTCTCATTAACGGAGGTTATGCTAACCGGCAAGCAGGGCAAGTGTCAATACACTTGCATATTTTCGAGATTTTCCCTGACGGGAAAACTCAAAAATTGCTTGTTGGGGAGTGCCTTCCCCAAACCCTGCGACTTCGGGCCAACTTGGCCCGAAGTCGGTGCGTTGCACCTCATGTTGCGTCATGTTCGCTATCGCTCCATTTCCTTATTTTTCTGCGCGTCCGTCAGTCCGAGCAGATGGTCTATATTGCTTTTCACTGTAACAATTTCCTGCATGGCCTTTTTGGTTTCTCGATACTCCCGGTAACCCTTTTTCTTATCTGCCGACAACCGCTGAAACTCTGCTTTCAGCGTATCCATTTTGGGGAGCTTCGCCCCGGATAGCAACCGCCGGAACGTGTTCTGTGCCGCCCGATAGACGGCAATATCCGCTTCGTGCTCGACAAGATATTTCTGACTATACTTCGCCGCCTTGTACCCCTCAAACACAGACCAGGCTTTCGCATAATCTACCACCGCCGCCTTTAGTTCTGCGTTGATACGTAGAGCGGCTTCGGTGGCTTTTATGCTGTCTGAAAGCGCATGGAAACGGTCGGTAAGTTCTGCGGTTTTTTGCTCCAAATCCGCGTATTCCATCAGGCCGTTTTCCTGCAAATACTGTAACGCCGCCGCCATCTGCTTTAAGTTGAATACCTTTGCCCAGCGTTCATAGGCCGGGCCTTTTCCGGCTTTCATACGAGATTGAATATCTACAATCAGATTGATCTTGCGCCGTTCCTGCGGAGCAGCTTTGCCCTCAATCGCCGCTTGTATATCCTCCTGCCCGTAGCCCTTGCCAAGCGTAGAAGCATGGAGCCGGGTAAAGCGTTCCTGTCCCTCTGCCCGAAAGCTGATGGTGCCGCCACGCCCATGCTTGATTTCATAACCAGCCGCCGCCATTGTCTGTAAAAAAGTGTCCATATCCGGCGGCTTCGTTGCAAGGCAAATATCAATCTGCGCCTTTAATTTCTCTTGAAATGTCGGCGGCTTGTGACCGCCCAACCATTCCCCGTAGTGTTTGAATTTTCCCTTGCTGTGGCGTTTGGGATTGGTGATAACAGACAGTCCGTTTTCAAGGCATATCCGGTCAGAGAGCCGCCGCACCGCACGAGCTGAACCGATAAAATCCCGGAACTTTCGGGTGCAATCCAGCGAGGTGGAATTGTAGTAAATATGGCAATGCGGGTGGGGGCGGTCAGCATGGGAAACCACAAAAAAAGCGTGTTGGCCTTTCGTCCAGCGCATGGCAAGGTCATAGCTGATTTTTAGAGCGGTTTCCGGGTCGGTTTCGTCGGGTGGGAACGACTGCCGAATTTGATAATACAGCACATCATTTTCCCGTTTTTGTTCTCGCCCGGTAATAGATTTGTACTTTGCTTTGGAGAGTAAAAATTCTGCGTCAGCGGTGGCGGGGTCACATTCATAGGCAAGAATTAAATCGCCGTTTCGGGTCTTATCTGGATTTTTCCCGTAGTCAAAACCGTCTTTTAAAGTTTCCATAATAGTCATGCCGCTTCCCGTGTGACGGGTCATAAGGCGGGTGGTTGCCATGTCCGTTTCCTCCTTTCCTCGAAAAAAACTTCGGGCCAAGTTGACCCGAAGTTGCCCGGCAGTTCTGTTATACGGCTATTAGCTGACAATGAAAAAGCGAAGCGAATTATTCAGGCTGTGCAGTCCGTCAATGAGGTGTTCCGCAATGGCGGGAATCCCAAGGGGAGAAATCAAAAACGACAGGAACAGGAACACGCCGAAGCCCAGCTTTTCGTCGCTTATCAGCAGGGCGATACTGATAAGAACGCCTATCCCGGAAACCACCTGTAAGAGAGCGGCGGCATAGCAGAACACAAATTCAATCATGGGTGTTACTATCGTCAGCAGAACTACAAACGGCGCGGCGATAATCTTAAATATCAGCTTGATAAACTTCATAAAAATTCTCCTTTCATTGAGTGGATTTTTTGTTGTATCCTACCTATATTTTACTATTTCGGGCAGGATGCAACAATGTTGTCGAGGCCGCACCGATCTTGTCCCGGGACTTCGGGACAAGTTGGCCCGAAGTAGGTTATTCTATTTGCCTTTTTAAGTGCAATAGAGTATAATTATTTTGGTAAATTATATGGAAAGGAGGGGGTGACAAGATGAATTTTTCTCCATTACGGTATCCAGGTGGTAAAAGCAGACTTGCCGGATTTATAAAATTAGCTATTCAAAATTCAGGCATAAAAAACGGTACTTATATTGAGCCTTTTGCCGGCGGCGCAGGTGTCGCCCTCTCTCTATTGATGGAAGGCTCGGTTGAAAATATTGTTATTAATGATTATGATAAAGCGATCTATTCTTTTTGGCGTGCAGTCAAAGAAGAGCCAAAGGCTTTAATTGAGCGAATTGAAACAACTCCCATTAATATTGAAGAATGGCGTAGACAAAAGGATATATATTGTAATTCAAGTTCATATTCAGTAGATTTAGCCTTTGCAACATTGTTTCTAAATCGGACAAACCGTTCAGGCATCTTAACCGCAGGTCCTATTGGTGGGTATGCACAAGATGGAGACTGGAAATTAGATGTTCGCTTTAATAGAAATGCTGTGTGTGAGAAGATTGAAAAGATTGCTGCCTACAGACAAAATATTTATGTATATAACAAAGATATATTGAGTCTGTTAGAGAAGTTCATCCCTCAATTTGGCGATAATGTTTTTATTTATTTTGATCCACCGTACTACAACAAAGGACAAAAACTATATAAGAACTTCTTTTCTCCCTCGGATCATAAGCGAATACGGGATGCAATAGCCGAGAAAATAATGGTTCCATGGATTATTACATATGATGATATTAAAGCTATACAAGAGTTGTATGAAGGTTATTCTGTAAAACGATTTGATTTAACTTATAGTGCCGCCAATAAGGGGGTAGCCTCTGAACTAATGGTCTTTTCGGATATTGCTTTTTGTCCGACACCAGAACAATTAGCTAACCAGAAGATTAATATTAATTTGAGGGAATAGGTACACAAATGATTATAAAAGAAATTCAAATTGAACAGTTTAGAGCATTTGAACAAGCCTCCTTTTCACTTGGTAAACGTATAACCGCAATATCAGGAAGAAATGCAACACAAAAAACTACAGTTCTGGGTATGATTGGGCAACCCTTTACCATATCTAGTCGCCACCCCCTATACGGATGCAAAACTATTGATGGTTTCAATTTTAGATCTCAATTTAAAGAAAAATTTAAAATTTCTCCAAGTCATGATACTATTGGGCAACACAGATGGACTTTGAATCTACATAATGGCATTCATACTCAAAATTATTATAAGGTTGAAAGCATTGCACGTAGGCAGGGACAAAGAGAAGCTACCTTGCGATTTTGGAATGCAGAAAGCAGAGCAAGCGGTGCGGGATATATACAACTTCCTGTTTATTTTTTGAGCCTTAGTAGATTATTTCCCATTGGAGAATCAGGAAAAACTCAGACCATACCTCCTGAATTGACACCCGAAGAATTGGACTATTGTGTTACTAACTATAGAACTATTTTATCAATACAACAAACACCGGGGGATGTTTCAATCGGCATTGAAAAAGGAACTGCTTCTCGTATGTTCTCTGGTGTGAGTGATGGTGTCCATGATATATTCACGAACTCAGCCGGGGAAGGAAATATCACCAAAATTATATTAGCAGTTCTTTCTTTCAAAAGATTAAAGGAACAGTATCCGAGAGATTATAAAGGCGGATTACTTCTAATTGATGAATTAGACGCAACTCTTTACGGTTTTTCGCAAAAGTCTTTAATTGATTATCTTTGGACGGCAGCGAAAGAATATAAAATTCAAATTGTTTTCACGACACATTCACCTATAGTTTTAAAACAGGTTAATAAATATCAAAGGAAAGAGCGGCAACAAAAAGGTATAGATCTTCCCTTATCTGCATATGATAGTGCTATAGTATATCTAGAGCCGAGATATGATGCAGAGGGAAAGCGAATGATTATGCCTAAAAATATATCTACAACTAACGACCTCAATTCAATACTTAATGATATAAACCTCGCTGTGCCAAGTTCCGGTAATAAAATTAATGTGTATTGCGAGGATAATCGTGCTGTAGCGTTTGTCCAGTTTGTGTTGTCTACGGCATTGGGCATAAATTTAGACTTATATATGAATTTCGTAGACATTAATCTTGGGTGGACAAATTATGTTCAATTATACGAAAAGTTGGTTCCAGAGTTCCGTAATAACTTGATTGTTTTAGATGGAGACGTTCTGTCTAAGCAAGAATACCGTCCAAAAGAACGTATTATTTCAGAAGCGGGGAATTTTTTATTCCTTCCTTTAACAATAGAAAAAAGTTTATTTGAGACACTCAAGAATCACGAACAATTTAATAGGTTTAAAGATAATGTTGCAAGATCAACACCTTTAAATTATGATATATGTTTTAATGAATGGCCTTTAGAATCCGTACGATATAATACCAATGATTTCAAGCATTGGTTTGCACATATTGAATCAATTATTGGGGATCAAGATTTGCTATATACTTTTTGGTGTAATGAAAATCATTCTGCTGTTGATTCTTTTGTGGAAAAATTTATTGTTGCTTTTAATATTTTAGCGGAACGTCAAGAGATTGATTCTTTGCCAATCACAACAACTGCTGAAAATCCAGTCGTTCAAGAGGAAAGTTAAAATAAAGTGTGGAGGGAATATTTAATCCCCTCCACATTTTTATTTATTTATTTACTATCGCCGTAAGCTGTTTGAGTACCTCTGAAACCTGGCCCCACAATTCTGTATAATCTTTTTGCAGGGCGGTAATTTCAGATGGATAAACGCCGTAGGTATTCGCATGAATGGCAACCTGATTCAGATTGTTGGCACATCTGCGTTGCAGGGAAACCAGCTCCCGGACGGGAGCAAGGTCAACATTCAGCACATAACCATTGAGTGCCATTTTTCGGATATACGCACTTAAATTCTGCGTTCCGGCCTGCGCCATACGTTCCCCAATGGCGGCGTATTCTTCCTCACTCACCCAAATATAAAGGGGAACGCCCCGTCTGCGTTTGGGGCGGCTCACCGTTCCTCCCGTTCCCGACTCCGGCGTTTTGCTGGCGGCTCCTTTACCCGGTCTTTCGGTTTTTCCTCCGGCATAGCCTGCACAACAGGTAGAGGAGCATTATTCGGAATCCCATCAATCATGTTATAATTCTGCTCGGTCGAAAGCTCTGCATTTTTCAAGTAGTTATCCTTTTCCATTCTAAAAACCTCCTTTTTGTGACTTCGGGCCAAGTTGGCCCGAAGTTCCCTCCCCTTTAGGCAGAATCAAATCCCGGTAGCAAACGCCCACACAGACAGATCCGTTCCAATAACTGCAATCCCGGCAGGGAGAGCCTTTCGGCGGCTTGTGCGGTGGAGCCGGACGGCAAGGACGGGGCTTTTCTTTCATTATTTTTTCATAAGGGCTGTTGGTAAAATTCATACGTCCTCGTCCTCCCCGATATCAGAATCCTCCCCATCTACTTCCCACGGGAGAGTATCGTCCTCCTGCTCGTCGTAGGGGTCGGCTTCGTATTCATCAAATTCGTCCTCTGGCAAAGCGGCCTGTTCCTGTTTGGGACGGTAAATCTTAAAGTAATATCCGGCTCCGCCGCCAATTACGACAACCACCAGCACCATCAGGAGCATTGCGGGATTGCCTTTTTGTTCCGGCTCCGGCTCGGACGTTGGCTCTGGCGTGACTTCGGGGGTGATTTCCGGTTCCGAAGTGGACAGCGGATTTTCTCCGTCGTGAGTATCCTCGGATTTCTCCGCAAGAGCCAGCAGGTCTTTTTCCGTCACGGCGTTCAGAAAATATACGTTGTCCTGTTCCCTCTGAAGGTCAATGACAAGATAGAATATATTTTCGTCCGGGGTGGTAATGGTGTAGAATTGCTTTCCGTCCTCGTCCGTAGCGGTATTGACTACGGTTCCCGTTCCGGCAGGGGTAAAGGGATTTGGGTTGCTGGTTGTTTCAGGAGCAACTGGGGCTTCCGTTACCTCCAAGGTTTCCTCACCTCCGCTGGCATAGGCAGTGAAAGGAAAAGCCGCTATGCAGAGCATAACGGCGGCAAGCAGGGTCAATATACGTTTTTTCGGTTTCATCTTCATTCTTCGATTTCCTCCTTTTCAGTTTGGGCGGGTACTGCGGACTTCGGGCCAAGTTGGCCCGAAGTAGCCCCGCCTGTCTTTGCCACTTTCAGCAGGTCGGCAAGGTCGGTCAGGGAAATATCCATGCCGCGCACCGCGTCCACGATTTCCAGATTTTCAAGCTCGGTTTTCTGCTTTTCCAGCTCCCGCAGCTTTGTTTGAAACTCATTGATTTTATCCTTTGTTTTCTGTATGTCCTTGCAGACACGTTCAATTTTTGCGTTCAAAAGTTACCTCCTTTTTGGTTATGGCAAACGCCCATAGCCTAAAAAATGACTTTGCCAGTAGCTTGTATTGATCGAAGTGTACTGTATGGGGGAGCCGCAATGGATCATCATGCCGTTTCCAACGTAAATCCCCACATGGCTTGCGCCGGAAGTATCGTAAGTGCCTTGAAAGAAAATCAGGTCGCCGGGCTGTGCTTCACCCGGTGGAATATAGGAACAGGCATTGAAAAGCCCGGTTGCGGTGGTTCGTCCCACGCTTCCTACACCCGACTGATTGATGACCCAGCATACAAAGCCGGAACAATCAAAGGAAGTGGAGGGGGAAGAACCGCCCCAAACATAGGGGTAGCCTAAATATTTCTCGGCTTCGGCAATCATGGCGGCAAATTCCGGGTCGGCCAGAGCTTGTGGCGGAATGTCGTAATCCGTGTATTCTCCCGCATGGGCGTAAATGTTGCCCTCAAACAGATAAGGGCGGTTGCCTTTGGTCTTTTGGTAAATGGCATAGCGTTCCGTTTGTTCCGGGTCGAGATTGGCAAGAGCCACGGCTCCCAATGACTTGTTTTTCAAAGACACATTGAGGATATAGTAATCATAGGGAACCTCGTAGGTGTCGGTATGGGTTTCGCCATTTTCGTCCGTCCAAGTGTCGGTTTCCGTGCGGTAACGTACCTCTACCGTTTCCGTGATGGTCAGGATATATTGCTGTCCGAACAGGGCTTGCAGTTCGGCCTGTACCTGTGTCGGGGTGTAACCGCCGTATTTGGCAGTCAGATAGGAAGCCAACTCAAACGGGTCATGCCCGATTTCGTCCACGGAATAGAGGTACTCGTCATAGCCGGGATAATCGCTTTCTATCCGGGAGAGCCGTTCCCTCAAATCCTTTTCCAGCGCGGTATAGCGTTCTTCCACGGCTTCAATATCGCTGTCGGACGAGCCGTAGGAAGTGCCGCCTACCACGCTAATCAGGCTGTTGCCAATGGTGGTGATTCCCGCCATGCAGGATTGCAGAACCACAATCAGCAGAAGCAGTACCAGCCCAAGCAGTAAAATCTTTGGATTACGTTTTACAAAGGCTGCAACCGTCCGGGCTACTTTTTCCGTGAAGCGTACCGCTTTTTTGCCCTGCTTTGCGGCTTTCTTTGCCTGCTTTCGGTACTGCTTTTTTAGCTGCTGCTTCTGCCAGAACCGGGAAACCGGATTGCTTTGCAAGCCCGGATTGTCCTGTATAAGTTGGCGGTAAGCGTAATCGGCTCTTGCGCTGATATGCTTGTTTTCCCATTTGCGAACCTGCCGGGCGGGACGGGTGCGGATACGGTGCTTGATAAAGCGTGTACTACCCCGGACAAGATGTTCCCCGGCAAGCTCCGTTTTGTGGGCGGCTTCCGTACCCGCATTTTCATGCTCCACCTGATGAATTTTCCCATGCCCATACCGCCAAGACTGATACCCGGCGGCACGGCTGATGGTTTTAATGGGGCCGGGTCTTTTTTGCGGCTTCTGATTCGCCAACTTCTCACGGGCAGTATTCAGCTTTTCGCCACTCTTTTCCATACGGAGCTTGGATTTCTCCATACGCTTGCCGTCTTTTGCTGCCTTTTTACTGGAAGAGCCAGAATGAGAATCGGCTCCAGCAGTTTCACCGCCCGGCGAGGTGTCTGTTTTTTCATTACCGGACGGCGATTCTCCGTCACGGCGCAGACGCTCCGAAGGACGGGGCTTTTTGCTGTCCTGCCGGAGCTTTCCCGACTTCGGGCCAAGTTGGCCCGAAGTGACAGAAGTGCTTTCCGCAGAGGAAGAAGTGTCGGGAACGGCTTCCTCTTCAAACCGCAGTTTCTTAGTTTCTGTGTTGGGAAGAACTGGGTCGGTGCTGTTTTTAGCAGTGGACATTGCGTCCGGCAGTGTCATATCGTGGGAGCCACTCTTTTTTGTCGCAGTCCGTTTTTTTGACTTCGGGCCAAGTTGACCCGAAGTTACCGCCTGTTCCTTTGGTGCAAACCGCAAGCGCCTGCCCGTATCACGCATTTTGGGCCTCCCTTATGTCCTCCGGCCTTGTGGTGAGCAGATTGTAGATTTCACCACGGGGGAAACGGTCTACAAAGGGAATGGTGGTACTGCCAAAGAACAAAAGCCCCTCCCCGGAATTGCTGTGGGCGATATAGGAAAGCTGATGTTCCGATATGCCAAGCTGTTTGGCGAGAATCGCCCGGTCACCCTGCGCCTGTGACAGCAGTATCATAAAGTCGCTGTTTTCCAAGATATTTTCAATCTCACGGCTGGCTAACAGGTCTTTCACATTCTGCGTGAGGGCACTCGGTACACAGCCCTTTTTACGGAGCATTTTCCATACACGGACAAAGTAGCTGGCAGAAAGTGCGTCCTGCAACAAAATGTGAAATTCATCATAATAACACCAGGTCGCAAGACTTCTTAAAAAGTTCTCGTCTACCGCCTGTGTCACCAGCTCGTTTGTGATGTGCATGGCAATTTTTCTTAGGTTTTCGCCCATGCTTTTTAACACAATACAGGTAATGCGGCTATCGGTCTGTACGTTGGTAGGGTAATTGAACATATTGAGGGAGCCGGTACAGTAAAGCTCCAAGGCGGTTGCAATCCGTCTGGCTTCCGGTTCGGGCTGCTGGCATAAGGTTTCATACAAATCTTGCAGAAGCGGCATTTTTCCGTCCCCGATTCCAAGGGCAAGTTCTCGGTACACCAAGCGCACACAACGGTCAATCACCGTTTTTTCAATGGGCTGTAAGCCCTCCTTGCCGCCGATAATCAGCTCACATAAGGACAATAAAAAATCCGCTTTCATCGAAAGCGGGCTATCCTCTCCGGCTAAATTCAGTTTTAAGTCCATTGGGTTGATGTGATGGGGGCTGTTGGGTGATATTTCTATGACCTCACCGCCAAGCCGCCTGACCAGCGGGGCATATTCGCCCATTGGGTCTACCACGATAATGCGGTCTTTGGTGGCAAGGAATACATTGATTAGCTCACGCTTTGCGGCGAAGCTCTTGCCGGAGCCGGTGGAGCCAAGATACAAACCGTTGGCGGATTTCAGCTTTTTGCGGTCTGCCATGATAACATTGTGGGAAAGGGCGTTCATGCCATAGTACAACGCCTGCCCGTCCATGCGAAGCTCCTGCGTCATAAAGGGAACGAAAATCGCCGTGGAGCTTGTTGTCATGCCCCGCTGTATCTCGATTCCATTGTACCCAAGAGGGAGAGAGGACATAAAGCCCTGTTCCTGCTGAAAGTCCAGCCGTTTCAGAAAGCAGTTATATTTCTGCGTAATGCCCGACACGGTGAAAATATCATTTTCCAACTGCTGACGGGTGGGGGCTGTGTTTACCACAAGGAACGTAAGCAGAAACATTCGCTCGTTGCGGCTCTGTAAATCTGCCAAGAGTGCCGCCGCGTCCTTGCTGTAAGTGAGCAAATCCGGGGGCAGAATGTCAATGTCATACCCGGCCCGGGCGGCTTTTTTCTGCTCGTCCATTTTCATACGGTCTATGTCGGTCAGTTTAGCCTTGACCGTTTTCACCGCTTTGGTCTGGTCTACGGTCTGGATATGCAGGGTAATGGTCATTTCCGCGTCTACCTCCAAAAGCTCCGCTAACAGCTTGTCGGAAAGCTCGGAAGCCATAATCTGCATATACAAAGCCGCACCCCATGTAGTCCCTACACGAAAGGCGCGGCTTTGGCGAAAGTCAAAGGACGTGGGGGCAATAAAGTCCTTTGTTCCCATGCCTGTTTTGGGTATCATATCCCATGAAAAGCGGAACAGCTCCCGCCCTCCGGGGTGAAGCTGGCTGTGCAGCACCTCCAAGCGTTCCCGCCCGGAAAGGGTTGCCGACTGTACGCCCAGCTTCTTGAAGCTCCCTATAATATCCGCTTCGATTCGTTCCAAGCGGGGGCGTGCCGCCGTGATTCCGTCTGCATTGATACCAAACGTGATGTATTTGGAGCGGACAATGCCATTGTTGCTTTTGGCAATCTGGTTTTCCAGCATGGCGGTAAATTCGCCCCGGATACTGTTAAAATCGTCGTCCTGTGGGGAAATGTTCACGCTGTAACGGTTCTCCGGGCGGGAGCGGTGATTGATAAATGAAAGCTGAAAGGGTAAGGCACTGTCAAAGTAGTTTAGGAAGCCGCAGTACCCATCAAAAATGGTGCTTTGGTCGTCACTGGAAGCCACGGCGTAGTTAATATCCTCATAGGAAAGGGTCTTTGTGTAGTAGCCCTCCCGCACCTTGCAGATACCGTCTTTCAGCATTTCCTTGTAGGGAATGGTCTGCTGTGCCGACTGCGGCCCACGCTTTTTAGGCTTTCCGCTTTTTGCGGGAATGGGCGGGCGTTTTGTTTTTTGCGCCATTGGGTGAAACCTCCTTTCCGGGGTTGCTTAGATAGGAATAGAAATTTTGTGTCTGATAAGGGCGTGTACGGGGCCATAGAAATTTGGAACGGACAATATTTCGCACCACCTTTTCCAGTGGCTGTCCGTCACGCTCATACATGGCAATGAGAAAGCAAGGGAGCATAAGGGCAATCATTAAGAGCATAGCCCCGGTATTGCCAATGGTGGTACGGGTAAAAAGATAAGTCGGAATCCCGACTACCGCCGCCGCTCCAAAGCATAGTAGCTGGCGTTTGGTAAGATTGAACGCCACTTTGGTTTTTATTTTCGATAAGTCATTCGGTACACTTACATAGGCCAATGAAAAATCCTCCTTTCTGACTTCGGGCCAACTTGGCCCGAAGTGTTTTATCGTTCTGCGCTGTGAGTGGGAACTGTCTGCCGTGCCGGGGTCTTTTCCAGTCCGGCCTGGCGTACCCTCCAATAGTCCGGGTTATACTCCCGGATAGACTTGTTGATGTTTTCCTCAAAAGCGGCCTTATCCTTAATGCGGTCAGGAACTGTCCACAGCTTTTTATCCAAAAGCTCCCTTAAAGCAACATCTTCCTGTGTATCTTCCTCAAAGCAGAGAAAACCGCTGTGACGAAAGCCGCACTTGATGGCGGCAGGAGAAAGTACCGCCGCCATATCTTTTGCAACCATTGTACCGCCGTGACTGGTGGTACTCACAAGAAACACGCCGGGGCAGAGAACGTCACAAGTCTGCACCTTGCCCCACGGCGATTGTTCCGGCTGTTGGTAGAGCATAAAATCCTCCTTTCCACTTCGGGCCAACTTGTCCCGAAGTTACCGTTCTGCACTTTTGGCCTTACTGGTCTTTGCCGTAGTAGAACGGGCGGCGTTTTCCTGTCCTGCTTGTTTCGCACCCTCCGCAAGCTGTTTTGGGATAGACTGCTTTTCAGGGGAAGCAATGGCAGCGGCACGGGTCTGCAACTTTTCAAGCTCTGCATGGTAGGCCGCTGTCACGGCTTCGGTCAGCTCGGCGCGAAATTCCTTTGTGATGGGGCGGGCCGTATCCCGGTAGCCGGTCTTGCTGGTCTTATCCGGCTTACTGGGCATACCTACAAAAATGCCCTTTTCATTCTGCAAAATCTTGAAATCGTCAATTACAAAGCAGTCGTTCAGCTTCAGACTGGCAAAGCCTACAAGATTGCCCTTTGGCTCAATGATCCGGGCGGTAACGTCCAGCTTCAGCGGAAGAGCCGCCTGTTCGGGTTGCTGTTCCGTTTCCTGCGGAACTGTTGTTTTTTCGTTACTCATCGTAAAAATTTCTCCTTTCTCACTTCGGGCCAACTTGTCCCGAAGTCATCCGTGTGCTCCAAAAATAGATTTCGCAAGGCTTCCCGTCTTGAACATGGTGAAGCACAAGAGAACCGTATAGCCGATTACCGTCCATATGGCTCCAATGGGGTCGCCGCCTATGGCGATACTCTGCACCAGTTTTGCGTAAATCCCTACGCATACCAAAATCAGCAAGCCCTGAAAGCCCACAGCACACAAAGATTTTAAATAGTTTTGACCCATGCTGCCGATTTCTCGGTTGACCAAGGTCGCCATTGGTACAGGGGCTAAACTGGTGAGTAGGTAAATTTCAATCATTCTGCCGTACACAATGACAAATACGACAATGTTGATGACCACGACAACAATCCGTATCAGGAAGGATTGCATCCACAGGCCAAGCAGAGGGCCGATTTCCATTGTCATGAGCTGGGTTTCCAAGCTGTTCAGCATATCGGGGCTTACCGCCGTGTTTCCTGGAATCACGCCCCCTGCGCTGTTTATAACGCTTTGGGAAACATCAAATACCGCCATCACAATATTGAACGTATTGGAAAGAAGCAGTACCGCAACAAAGGTTTTAAATATCCACTTGAAGAAAATCCATGTGTCAATGTCATGCAGGTTGTTCCGGTCAATGAGCATTTGAATCAGCTCATAGCACATGACAAAGGTAAGCACCAGTCCGGCAATCGGCAGAACAACCGTTTCGGAAAGCTGCCGTATGAGGGAGAATACGCCGGGGTTCCAATTCCCCGGCGTGGTTCCCACCTGTGTTGCAATCTCTCCGATCTGGTCGTTCACGTTCTCGAAAAGGCCGCTTAAATTGCCCATGATACCGTCTACCAGCAGTCCCTTTATCCATTCATTAATCCAGTCGGTGAGAAAATCCATACCGGCCTACCTTAAAACAAGCTGGAAAGCATAGGTACAAGCGTTGTTCCCAGCAGGATAACGCCGCCCCCGGCCATGAGCTGTTTAATCCCTTGGGATTTTGCGCCGGGATTGTCCGACCCGTAGCCTTCCAAAAGGTTGATAACGCCCCACACGGCAAGGCCCGCACCAAGAGCCACAACAAGGGTCTGTAACGTACTAACTGCACTCGTAAAAAATTGCATAATCTGATTACCTCCATATTTTCATATTGTTTTTGGGTACAAAAAAACCGCCATTTCTGGCGGCTGTAACTTCGAGCCAAGTTGGCCCGAAGTTCTATATTCAGTTTAAGCAGGGTTTAGGGGGGATCACGAACCATGAAAACCACCTCTTTTCTCGTTGTTTTGTGGGGAATTTTGGTATATAATGAAAACAACCACTTGCGCAAAACAAGTGGTTGTTGAATATGTGTTCTTTTATTTTATATATTTGGAAAACTTAGTTTGGCAAATATGAGAACCTTACAACTCAGATACACGATGAAAGGACAAAAGTATTATGGAACCTAGTAAATTAAAAGACCATGTATTCAAAAAAGGGAAATTTACAACACCCCTTAACACCATTATGACACCACTTAACGATGATGATTCTTGGTCATATGGTCGCCTACCGGAATACTTATGGATTGGGTTAGTATTAAAAAAATATGGTCGTAGTGTTGGATTAGAAAAAATCTATAAAATAATATTGATACTACATGAGTTGGCACCAGACCTTTTCGCACCACGAATGTCTGATGTTTTATCTTTAGAATCTCCCGTACAGGCCTCGTTCTATGAACAGGTTCTTACAATCATGCCTAAAGATACTATAGCCCCATTGACACTTCTGCTTACGCAGAGCAAATATCCGGTATTTGCTGAATTTTTTTGTACGCCAACTCTTGATATAAAACGACGCCAAGATGTTATTTTGGAAACCATGCAAAATCTTATGGATCATCAAACCTATGAAGCAACTGATATTCGTTTTGTTGTTTTATACTTTGAACTCATATCTGGTCGTTTAAATATTCTAAAGGAGCAGGGGGACTTACTTAGAGAGTACCCCACACTAGACCATGCAAATGAAAAAATGAGAATGATTCGTCCTATGATAAGATCCATGGAAATGATGTCACTTCATTTAGAAAAAATTAACAAAGAGTATATTACTCTTTTTTGGGGAGGGATAAGTAAAATGACTGATTGTAACTTATTTACTATAAAATTTAAGAACGAAGATAAAGATATTGCTACATATTTAGAACAGCTCCATGAAGTTTTTATTTATCTTTCGCAACTATTTACTTCTGTCAATCCTTTAGATGAAAAAATGAAGGTCATTCTTGGCATAGCAACATACTCCTATAAACGTTTCAAAGAGGCCGCCAATCACAATCTATTTAACTCAATTTCTGGTAGAGGTTGTATAAGAGTTATGATAGAAAATTATATTATGTTAAAGTATTTACTAAAAAAAGAATCTGAACATCAAAACATATGGCGGGAATATCAATACTACGGTTTAGGGCTATATAAGTTGGTCTTAGCACGTCATAGAGAGTGTCAAGATTTAAATGTGACATCTCATTTCGACAAAGATTATATTGAGGCTCTAGTTAATGAATTTATCATAGAAGAAAGTGTCGATATGGATACGCGGTATTTTGACCAGCAAAATATTCGTTTAAAAGCTGAAGCAGTAAACGAAAAAGATTTATTTGGGCTTTATTACGATTATGATTCTTCATTTGAGCATGGATTATGGGGAGCTATTAGAGAAAGCTCTCTCGTAAAATGTCATAATCCTGCTCATCAGTACCACTGTGTTCCAGATGTTGATGACAATAATAATCTTAAAAGCGTTCTACCTGATTGCATAATGATAATGAGGAAAACTTTGATGCTTCTTAATGAGCTTTATGGGCTACCTGATGCATTGTATGAAGAGGTGAAAAATTTCGATGTATAATACTCTGGAAAACTTTATTTCCGATTTGCAAATGCGATATAGGGACTTACTAACAATACTAATACCTAATTTGCGTGCACAAAATTCATACTCCGCATTAGATGAAATTAATATTTTCTGGTACTCAAATATGGATGCTATTAAAATGTATTTACGCTACTTTGTTGCTCATTCAGATAGCTTTATCTTTACTGCAGCTACTTTTTTAGACATAAGTGATGATGAGCAATATCCTTTTGTCTTGCTCGGCAATGTGCACTTAGTCGACGACCCACTAAGTAGGTATTCCGAAGTGGCTGCAAAGGGATTCGATAAAAAATTTTCCGATAAACTCAAAGAACAAATTATATTATCTGCGGAAGATAACATTCGGATAATAAATGAATGCAAAGGGAAAATACTTATTCTCCCTTTGAGGTTGCTTGGGGAAACTGATGAAACTCAACTATTATTTTCTGCAGGAGAGAAAGCGTTCGTAAGCTTATTCAACAATATTAAAGATATTAAAGATTATTTTTTAAAGTGCAACACAATAAATGATATTCTTCGTTTTGCTAGAGATGGAATAGAAAACATTATTATATTTACCGAAAATGACAACCAATCAGTTTCCTTTTTACAGCGATTTGAAAGTGCAGTAAAAGAGTCTAGTTACATGTTTGATCAAAATAGTAGTGATGCTCATAAATTTTTCTTTTTAGTGTATGGTTATATACAACAGTCATTTGGCGTTTTGATGTCGTGCATTGAATATAACTGCATACCATATTTAAGAAATATGGTTTCGTTTTGTTATTTTATGTTGGTGTCTGAAAGTTTTGACGATCTTGAAGTCCTTCCTGCTATCCGGTATAAATGCTGCATTTCTCATTTAATTTATCGATTATGTAACAAAGAGGCCTTAGCACGATATTCACTTGAAACTGTTACTCACGTTGTATCAGAAGTGAATTTTCAGACGTTAATTTTTAGTTCACTAGTTACGGCTGGAGTATCTGAAAAAAATTTCTCTCCTAATAAAATTGCACCCAGCGTAGAACAATGCTTACAAACGCTATATAATGCACTTGAAATGAACGATGACAGCCCCAATCCACCCCAACTATTTAGTTAATACTAAACCTTATAGTACATTCTCTGCCACTTTCTGATTGGTGAGGCATTATAACTTCGGGCCAAATTGGCCCGAAGTTATATTTTTATGCAAACGCTTCCGGGTCGTCCACATCATCATAGTTGAGAATGTCCTCGTCCTCGTCTATGGCAGCGGCTTCCACTTCGGCGCTTACTTCATAAAGGGTATACTGCTCATTGGGGTTGAGCTTTTTCATGCGGCGGTTTACCAGCTTTGAAGCGTCAAAAGCGTTGCGCTTGTCGGCTTCGGCTGTACGCCCGTAATTGGGGTGCTTCTTCAAATCATATTTTGGGGAAAGGAAAGGCCGCAATCCTCGTAATTGCAGAATACACTTGTTTCCTGGCATGGTGGTCAATTCGTCCATTGTCATAAGCTCTTTGCCAAGCCGTTGCATATTCTGTCCGTAGCTTTCCGACTGGCCCCGTGTTCGGCTTTCCGTCTGCATGGAAATGGTTTCTTTCCCCAAAACCTCCGAAAGTTCCTTAATGGTACTATGTTCCCGCCCACCAAGAAAAATCACGCTGTCCATATTGCCCATAATTGTTTCCGCGTGGTCTTTGTATAAGGCCTTAAGTTGGCTCTGCGCCTGTAAAAACAGGCACAGGGAGATTTCACGGGAGCGAATGACAGCACAAAGTTTTTCGAGCTGTGGAACCTGTCCCGTGTTGGCGGCTTCGTCCCATAATACCCGCACATGATGGGGGAGCCTGCCGCCGTGTACCGTGTCGGCCCGTTCGCAAAGCAAATTGAACATCTGCGAAAAGGCAAGGGCAACTATAAAGTTATACGTTGTGTCGGTGTCGCTGATGATGAAGAAAGTAGCGGTTTTTCTGTCGCCCATGCGGTCTAATTCCATTTCATCATAGCTTGTAATTTCCCGAAGCTCTCCAATATCAAAGGGAGCCAAACGTGCGCCACAGCTAATCAAAATGGATTTTGTGGTCTTGCCGCTTGCTAATTTGAACTTCTTATACTGCCTTACGGCGAAATGATGGGGGTTGCGCTTCTCCAAGCCCATAAACATATAGTCCACGGCGTTCTTGAAATTTTCATCATCTTCCCTCGTTTCCATGCTGTTAATCATATCTACAAGGGTATTGATATTGCGTTCTTCCTCCGGCCCCTCAAAGACGATATATCCAATCAAAGCGCAATATAAAAGGGTTTCTGATTTCGTCCAGAACGGATCGCCCTCCTTGCCGTCCCCCTTGGTATTTTCAATCAGAGCATTTACAAACTTCAAAATGTCGCTCTCTGTTTTGATATACGACAAGGGGTTATAGTGCATGGATTTTGAAAAATCTATGCTGTTGAATACCTTGATTTTATAGCCCTGCTTTTGCAGGAATGTACCCACCTGCCCCAAAATGCCGCCCTTTGGGTCTACCACAACAAAGGAAGAATGGGCTTGAAGCAGGTTCGGGGTCAGCCAGAAGCGGGTTTTACCGCTTCCGCTGGAACCTATCACGCAACAATTCAGGTTCCGGGCATTGGCGGGATTGGC
>NZ_CBYL010000042.1 GCF_000577335.1 Faecalispora jeddahensis
ATCTTCTGATGGAGCAGCAGATGCGCATCATGGAGGAGCAGTGTCAGAAGGAAATCGGGGAAACCATCATGGTTTTGACCGAAGGCTTTGACCGCTACGCGGAGTGTTGGTTCGGGCGCAGCGAGCAGGACGCACCCGAGATTGACGGCAAGGTGTTTTTCTTCGCAAAGGATCAGAAGCCATACCCCGGGCAGTTCGCCTGCGTGAAAATCACGAATTTCATTGAATGCGATTTGATTGGGGAAGTGGAGGAGCTGTTATGAATCTGCCCAACAAGCTGACCATGTTCCGCCTCATATTGGTCCCGTTCTTTGTGGCGGTATTGCTGGCCCCGGCGCTGCCGCACCATTATCTGATTGCGGCGATCCTGTTTGCCGTGGCATCGTATACCGATCACCTTGACGGGATGCTGGCGCGAAAGAATAACCAGATCACGGATTTTGGAAAATTCATGGACCCGCTTGCGGATAAGGTGCTGGTCATCTCCGCGCTGGTCTGCTTTGTGGAGCTGCACCTGGCCAACGTCTGGATGGTGCTGCTGATCATCGCGCGCGAATTCATGGTTACGTCCATCCGCCTTGTGGCGGCGGACAAAGGGCAGGTGATTGCCGCGAATAACTGGGGCAAGGCCAAAACCGTCAGTCAGATCATCGCGATTCTGGTCGTTCTGTTTCTGCAGTATTGGCTGGAGCTGGCTGTGGCGGGGGTGTCGCTGCCCGTCACGGTGAATGAACCGCTCGCCTCGTTGTTGGGGCAGCTGCTGATTCTGATTGCCACGGCTCTTGCCGTGATATCCGGATTGATTTATTTAAAGCAGAATTGGCAGATTGTGAAAACGGCAGGATAAATGAATAGAAAAAGCTTTCTTCCAAAGAAGAAAGCTTTTTCTATGAAGCAGATGAATATCCATCTGCAAAAAAGCATTGTATTGCTGAAAACCGATCATTCTTTCAAAAAGAATGATCGGTTTTTTTATGTATGAAGGAACGTTTGCTTTTAATTTTAAGTTAGCTCCATTACAGAAATTTACTATAGAATTATAAAATAAGTTGAATATTCTAATTGATATATTAATAATTGTGGAGGCATTTACAATGAGCAATATCAAGAAGATAGTGTCATTATTGTTGGTAACGGTATTATTGGCAGGTTCTTCAGTGAGTGCGAGTACAGTGCAAGCTACAAAAAATAAAGCTGTATTTGCCCCGGTTTCTTCAAATCAAAAGCTGGAATTGGTTTCTTCTACCAGAAAAGATTATCAGGATAATGGATTTGATATTGTAGAAGAAACAAAGATTTATGATGTGATTCCATCGAAGTCTTTCTCATTAGCCAGAGCAAATGCTGCAACTAAGGAAAAATTTGTTCAGAAAACGAAAAGTCTATCTCATTCCAATGTAGGCGAAGTGCTAATTTATACCCTAGATGCAACATTCGAGTATTCTCATGGAGGAGCAGTTAATTGCTATCGATACTATTCTTCTTATTTTTGAGGACAGGTCCAAGACTAGCTGGCAGAAATCTGCTTGTTTTTTGCTCTGCTCGATTCAAGTGGTTTTAAGCTCCTATTTGCAGACTTTATCCAATATTAATTCCGATTGGCTACACAATCCGAAGGAGTGGCAATATGTTGCATGGGTAGCGACTTGGCCGCCGATAGAAGGAATCGCCTTGTGTGGACTGACCTATATCGTTATCCGAATCATTAAAACACACAAAACACATAAAAGGAAAAACTTCAACTGAACAGAGAAGTAGATATCGCCTTCACCCCCAAATGATAGAATGTTTTTATGGATGGATGAAGAAACTCCATTTTAGTAAAAAGTCATTTCAGAGAAAAATAGAATGCACAAGAGGCACATTGATTTGCTCTTAAATAAGCATTTCAAAGCGCTTTCAGAGAGATCGCTTGACGACAGCTTTAATCGATTCAGAAGATGGCTCGACGTAGTTTCGATTTATCATTGCTGGGCAAGCCCTGCGCCAGCAGGTATATCGCGGAGAACAACGCAGAAAAAACTTTTGTCCTTTTGTGGACAAAAGACGGATGGTGATAAAAAAGAACCGCCCCGGTCTGAGCGCGAACTTTGTGCCAGCAAAAAGGCGGCCCCTGTATGTACATCAAAAAAACTTCTATTCTGTCGCGAATGAAAGACTACTGCTGGGAAGAAAAAAGGGCTGTCCCGGCAAGTTTTTTAGAATTTCCCATGTAAAAACATACTAACCATATATGTTAAAACAAGAAATGAAGATTGTTTTCTTTCTAAAATAGAAAAAAGAGATTGAAAATAAGAGGAAATCCCCAATTTAATACAGCCTTATTTCTTTTAAGATAAAAATATACTGCTAAAATGGCAAAAGCCCGGCCCTTTACAAGCCGAAGGGTTTGTTGTATACTGAATCTTGGCAACAATTTGACACAGCTGCATACAATAGTATTCAAATGCTGCAAGCGGGAGAAGTACCCGAAACAAACGCAACAGAGAGAAAGCGCCACCGGCTGCAAGCGCTTTTTGCGGGGAGTTCGGCGAAAATGCGCCCGTGTTCCGTAAAACGGAAAGCAGGCAGGGGGAACAGACGCCTTGGCGCGTTCTCAGTATCTCTGCACGGTCAGGCACCGTTACTGCCTCTGAGTGATAAAACGGAGTGGAACCGCGGAATCTGCCGCCTCCGTCCCCTGTGGGGGACGAGAGGTGTTTTTTATTGCCGTTTTGTCAATGATTACAAATTGTATCGCCATAATGGAGGAATCGGGTATGTTCAAAAATTTAAAAGCAGAGCTGGATTCTATTATGGATCGGGATCCTGCAGCCAGAACCCGGTTAGAGGTTTTTCTGCTGTATTCGGGATTTCGAGCTGTGCGTTCCTATCGTTGGGCCAACTGGTTTTATCGCCACGACATGAAGCTGATTGCCAGATATATTTCTCAGCGGGCCCGCCATAAAACCGGGGTAGAGATTCACCCCGCGGCCAAAATCGGCAAAGGATTGTTTATCGACCACGGTATGGGCGTGGTGATCGGCGAAACGGCTGAGATCGGTGATTACTGCACGCTGTACCAGGGGGTGACTCTGGGCGGAACCGGTAAGGATCAGGGCAAGCGCCATCCAACCCTTGGCAACAATGTGATGGTGGGCTCCGGCGCAAAGATTCTGGGCCCGTTTAAGGTGGGGGACAATGCCCGTGTGGCGGCCGGCGCCGTCGTGCTCAGCGAAGTGCCCCCGGGAGCAACCGCCGTAGGTGTTCCGGCAAGAATTGTGCGCATCAATGGTGAGAAGTCCTACGAGCTGGATCAGATCAACGTGTCCGACCCCGTCGAGCAGGAGATGGCCGATCTGCAGAATGTCTGCACGGCACTCGGTATGCAGGTTGAAATGCTGATGGATCGTCTGGAGTCCTACCAGAAAGATCGGGCAAATAAAAAGGAACCGTGAATGAAAGGACTGCCCAAGGACTAAGATAAAAATAGAATGACGGCGCAACTGCGCGGGAGGTTTTCTATGAAAATTTATAATACGCTGACAAGACAAAAGGAAGAGTTCATCCCGATCAAAGAGGGAGAAGCAAAGATTTATGCCTGCGGCCCCACCGTGTATAATTTTATTCATATCGGCAATGCCAGACCGATCTGTGTGTTTGATGTTCTGCGCCGTTATATGGAGTACCGCGGTCTGAAGGTGACATACGTTCAGAATTTTACCGACATTGACGACAAGATCATCCGCAAGGCGAATGAAGAGGAAACAGATTACCTGACCGTTTCCCGCAAATATATCGAGGAGTACAAAACCGATGCCAAGGGCCTGAATGTGCGCCCCGCAACGGTTCATCCGCTGGCGACCGAAAGCATGGAGGATATCCTGCAGATCATCCAGACTCTGGTAGAAAAGGGCTACGCCTATGCCGCCCCCAACGGCGACGTGTATTTCCGCACCAAGAAGTTCGATGAATACGGGAAGCTGTCGCACCAGCCGCTGGACGATCTGCAGGCCGGCGCGCGCATCAGTGTGGATGAAGTGAAAGAGGATGCGATGGACTTTGCCGTGTGGAAGTCCGCCAAGCCCGGCGAGCCGAGTTGGGATTCCCCGTGGGGCAAAGGCCGCCCCGGCTGGCACATTGAGTGCTCCGCGATGGCACGCCACTTTTTGGGCGACACGATCGATATTCACTGCGGCGGTCAGGATTTGATCTTCCCCCACCACGAAAACGAGATCGCGCAGAGCGAGTGCTGTAACGGCGTTCCCTTTGCCCATTACTGGATGCATAACGGTTATATCAATGTCGACAACCATAAGATGAGCAAATCGCTGAACAACTTCTTCACCGTGCGGGAGGTCGCGAACGTATACGGTTATGAGCCGATCCGCTTTTTGATGGTTTCGTCGCAGTACCGCAGTCCCATCAATTACAGCATTGAGATCATCGAGCAGTGCAAATCCGCTCTGGATCGTCTCTATAACTGCCGCGACAATCTGACGTTTGCCCGGGACAATGCGCCTGAGGGCCTGAAGGATGGCGAACAGGAGCAGATCGACGCGCTCGATTCGTTCCGCCAGCGTTTCATCACCGCGATGGACGACGACCTGAACACGGCCGACGCGATTTCGGTGCTGTTTGATCTGGCCCGCGAGATCAATACCAATCTGATCCCCGGCGAAAAGAGCAAGGAACTGTACAATGCGGCTCTCAAGCTGTACGGGGAGCTGGCAGACGTGCTGGGCCTGCTGTACCAGAGAAAGGATCAGTCGCTGGATGAGGAGATCGAGGCGCTGATTCAGCAGCGCACCGATGCGCGCAAAAACAAGGATTGGGCTACCGCCGACCGGATTCGCGATGAGCTGAAAGCCCGCCATGTAGTTCTGGAGGATACCCCCCAGGGCATTAAGTGGAAAATCGTAGAGTAATCCTGCCTTTCGCAGTGCGGGCAGCCGTTCCAACGCGGCTGTCCGCTTTCGCGCGTAGATGCTCAAGTGTATCTGGTTCGGCAGTCAAATCACGGGTTTGTATTTCAGCGGTTCATTTATGGTGCGGTACCGTGTTTTGGAAAGGAAGGAATTCAGGTGGCAAAGGAACATAAAACGAATGTGATGCGGATTCTGGATAAGGAAAAGATTTCGTATCAGTTTTATTTTTATTCTCACGAGGATGGCCTGATCGACGGCGTTTCTGTGGCGCATAAGCTGAATCAGCCGGTGGAGCAGGTGTTTAAAACGCTTGTGACGCGCGGCGCCAGCAAGAGCTTTTATGTATTTGTCATTCCGGTAGAACAGGAGCTGGACTTGAAAGCGGCAGCACAGTCGGTTTCTGAAAAATCGGTAGAGATGATCCATGTCAGCGAGATCAACCAGATCACGGGTTATATCCGCGGCGGATGCTCACCGATCGGTATGAAGAAGCAGTTTCGGACAGTGATCGATGAATCTTGCCTGCAGCTGCCTACCATCATCGTCAGCGGCGGTAAAATCGGCACACAGGTAGAACTGTCCTCCTCAGACCTGATCTCGTTGATTGGGGCCTCCACTGCGCAACTGTGTAAATAATGAATATTATTTGACAAAATGAGTGCAATTTTATATGATTGCAGTAGGAAAGGCTCCGGGAAAATTGGGAGTGCAAATGGGAGAGAGTCAAGATGAAAGAGGAAAAGGCAACATTTGTTATAAATGTGCTGTACCGCAATGATTCCACCTGGCAGGGAAACCTGCACTGGCTAGAGGGCGATAAGGAAAGTGCCTTTCGCAGTGAAATTGAGCTGTTAAGCTTGATGGACAGCGCGATGGATTTGACCAAAGAAAAAAAGCGGGATTCCGACTGAGAAAGATGGATTTCTCAGAGCGCATGTTTTGTGTTGTTTTGTTGGCGGGGAACCAACCGGACGCGCTTCCGCAATCAGCCTCAACATCAGATGCCCCGGCAATAGAACAAAACGTAGGAATCACGGAAACCCGTATGAATCCTACGTTTTTTCATTATACTCCGGGCGCGAAAAGAGTAAAACAGCACCCCAAAGAAACCGCTTTTATCGGCGTAAAAGAAATAAGAGCAGAGCCTTCAAGCGGAAAGAATGGAATTGCTTTTTTATGTATGGACGACCTTGCTGATCTGCGTTTTTTACTGTGGCTCTCAAAAGATGTCTCCGGCTACTCGTTTTCGGGAGAAACCGGTGCGCCCGCAGCAGGATTTGCACCCTGTGTTTTTATAATTTGCCTGTTGAAAAAGCTCACCAGGAACGGGCAAATTACCATGGTGACGATGGATGCGGCGGCGCACTGTGCGGAGACGGTTGAAACCATGCTGTGAAAAACCGGATCGGCCGAAGCAATGATGGAAGGCGTCAGCGCGGAATTGGCCGCGACAGTACCCATTGACACGCCAAGCGGAGACTTTTTTCTTAAAAAAAAGCGATAAGCAAACTGGATCATAATCCCAAGAACAAGAGAGACGATCCCAAGCAAAACTCCGCTGAAACCGGCACTCCAAAGGGTGTGCAGGCTGGAGCTTGCACCGATCGCAAAAGACTGGAAGATGATTACCAGCGGCTGGGAATTGAGACACAGAGTGCGAAAGTTTTCATCCAGATTTCCCCAGACAAAGCCGATCAGGATTGGAATAAGCGTACCGATCATGTCGGTGGCCGGGATATGGGCAACTCCGCTCATACCCATGATAAGCATGCTGCCGAACGGCCCGTTTTTTAATGCCAGTACGGAAACAGCGCCCTTGTCGGAGTCGTCGCCGTATTTATCGCACAGCGCTACATAAAGAGAACTGTTATTGCTGGGGAGTGCGCAGAATAGGGCAAACGGGGTAAGCCCGAAAGCGCCGTAAATCCCCAACAGATCATTTGCCAGCCATCCGGCTGCACCGCCCAGTACCAGTTTCAGCACAAGCAGGACAGATCCTTTGTAAAGAGGAACGCCCGCTTCTTTTATTTTAATGGAAGCCCCGCAGGTAATTAAGAATAACCCCATCATAGCCTGACTGCCCTTTTGGAAAAGTGCGGCTGTTGATCCGCCGATTTCCTGAAAGGACGGCAAGATCGTATTTACAATCATTGCGAGCAGCATCGGCACGATGATTTGTCCGCCTGGAATTTTTTTCATTAAATTCATCGATTACAGGCTCCTTTCATGAGTTGTGCGGCGTAAAGGGACTTCAGCGCAGCGAATTCGGGGTTCGATTCTGGGCCTTTGAGGTACCGGCTGAGAAAATCGGGTGGAGGAGTTGCCGGTCAGCTCTTCTGAAAGTTCCTTTCAAAGAAGCCCCCGGCCGCGAGGGGAATTTCCCCGCGGCCGGAGGCTTTTGTGTCTCAAAAACAGCGATAGGATCCGCGCCTGATGGATCACTGATCCACAATAGAGCCGTCGATATGCAGGCGGGTATTAATGGCACGCCGCTTAAAGGGAAACCTCTGTTCCACGTTCGGGATAAGGTCGCAGCCGATTCCCGGTTCTTCAGGCAGCAGGGCAAAGCCGTTCTCCACCTTGGGAATCCATGTGACCATATCCTTCTGGCTGAAGGATTTCTGATCTATCACATTGGTGCTTGTATAGCGCTCGGTGGCTGAAATACCCTCGTGATCGGGCAATTCCTGAAGGGCAAAGTTTTCCACCGAAGCGGCCACCTGCATGCAGGCCGCCGTGCTGATAGGGCTCAGGGGATTGTGCGGTACAATTTGCACGCCATGTGCTTCGGCGATATGAGCGATCTTGCGCGCGCCGGAGATTCCGCCGCAGAGGCAGACGCTCGTGCGGGCATAGGCCATGGCTTTGCGGGCAAACAGCATTTCGAACTCCTGTATCGTATGAATCCGCTCGCCAGTGGCAATGGGCACTGTGGTTCTCTCGGCGATTAACCCCATTGCGTCAAAATTATCCGGCGTAATCGGGTCCTCCAGGAAGAACGGGGTGTACGGTGCCACCTTTTCCGCGAAGGTAATCGCTTCGCCCGGCTTCATTCTGCGATGCAGCTCAAGGCAAAGATCCATATCGTCACCGACCGCCTCTCTAAGCTGACGCACGCGATCCGCCGCTTTCGAGATCATGTTGCTGTAGCTCTCATAGTAAGGCTGGCTGCGGGGCTCATCCAAAAAGGGGGAAAGATGACCGACTGCATTGTAACCAAGCTGTTGTGCCTTGATGCAGTTCTGTATCAGCTCTTCTGTTGTTGAGCCGCTCACATGATAATAGGTGCGCACCTTGTCGCGGCAGCGCCCGCCCAGAAGCTGGTAAACCGGCACATGATAATACTTGCCGGCAATATCCCACAGGGCAATATCAATCGCGCTCAAGGCGCCCATGATCGCCGCGCCGCGGAAATGGAAGCACCGGTACATATACTGCCAGTGATGCTCGATCTGCAGCGGGTCTTTCCCGATTAAGTAAGTTTTAAATGTTTCGATGGCCTGCGCAGATGCGTTTAAAAAGCCCCATGCACCAGATTCCCCTATCCCGTAAATGCCTTCGTCTGTCTCAATGCGCACATAAAGAAAGCTGTTGACCAAAAGGGGTTCCAGATTTGTGATTTTCATCGTACTTTCCTTTCTAAATCGCGGTATGTAACCAGAGAATGACAGGTAGATACCAGGTTTTCATCAGATTTGGCATTAAGTCAAAAGTCTTGCCAAAAAGCCGGACAAAATCAGAATGACTGCTCCGCCAATGCGGGTGGAAATGGCCGAATAAGGCAGCAGCTCCAACCGGCGGGCAGCTCCCAGAATAGCAATATCTCCGGTGCCCCCCATGTCGGTAGCGCAAAGTCCGGTGGTGATCCCCGATTCGATGGGATAAAAACCGATTAATTTGCCGGCGATCATAGAAAACACGCAGCCTGCGAACACGGCGCCAAAAATGAGAACTAAGCGTACCGGCGTAACCGCCGAAAAGACCTCGTCCAGCTTAATTTGCGAAATACCCAGAATCACCAGAATGATGTTGCCGAAATTCTTAATGAACAGTTGGGACCATTGGTAGCATGCTTCTTCAATAAAAGTGGGAAGAACAGCGGTAATTTTAATAATGCAGCAGATGATGATCATCCAGGCGAAGGAATGGATGATCGGGAGAAAATGGTTGATAATACTTCCCACGCACATCAAGACCACCGCAGTAAACAGACCGATCCCCAGCTTGGTAAAATCATCCGTGCGTTTTGGCATCTTGTCGTCACTGACCTTCAGTTTGCTTTTTGCAATCAGCTTCCCATCACCGCTCCAGGAAGGCTTTGCCTTGCCAAGGCGGTTCATCAGGCCTCCGCCGATAATCGCAAAGGCGTTCGCCAAAGCAATGCTGGGAACCATCTGTGCAAGCAATGTAGCGGTATCTGTGCTCCATGCTTCACCCACAATTTTGCTCATCGGGATCGCTCCGGCGCCAATGCCTCCGCCCAATACCGGAAGAGCCACAAAAAAGATTGCTTCTTTAATATCATATCCGATCAGAAAAGACAGCAGGCTCACCACGATAACCGCGCCTACCTGACAGGCGAGCACACAGGGCATATAGCGTACAATTGCAGATTTCAGAGTGCTGCGGTCCACACCCAAAAGACTGCCGGCAATCAGGACGACGATACCATAGTCTAAAAAATTGGTCGGGGAAACTGTAAACTTGGTAATTGCATCGACTGTTTCTTCCGGAATCAGATGAAAAAAAACCAGGGCAGAGGACCCGAAAATGCACACAAAGGCGCCGCCGCCCAGATAACTGCGGATAATCGGCAGGTGCTCCCCGATAAAGCTCAGGATTGCCGCCAGCGCGATGCATACAGCAAAAGCTCCGGTCAGCCCTCCCGGCAGTGCGCCTAAAAACATACTTGTGAACACAATGAGAGTAAATATACCGAACAAAAGCGGCTTCATTCCAATAATCGTTAGAGGGGTAACGGCTGCAGGGGGGATGCCCAGTTCCTGCTGGCCTGCTTCTGTCGCTTGGGATTTGACTTGCACCATTGTTATTCCTCCTCTTCAATTCAACCAATTTTTGAAAGAGTACGTTCCCGAAAAGCCTTTCCGATCAACTCCTCTCTTTCCGTTTCTTACTCCTTTCCCATCTTTTTCCGGAGCAACGGCTTGATTCCTCCGGCTTCTACAATGCGCAGAATATGCTCGCCCAGCGGTTCACTGATGAGTTCAATCTCTTGTGTGACATTTTGTATTTTCCCAGTTTGCAAATCAATGCGAAGCTCGTCATCGTCAGCAACCTGCTGTGCTACCTTGGAGCAGATCAAAACGGGAAGTCCAAGATTAATGGCATTGCGGAAAAAAATTCTTGCAAAAGATTCCGCAACAACCGCTTTGATTCCGGCGTTCAGCAGGGAAATAACAGCGTGCTCCCTGCTGGAGCCGCACCCGAAATTCGTGCCGGCCACCAATATGTTTCCCGGCGCTCTTTTCCTGATTTCTTCATTAACTCCCTCAAGGCAATGCTCGCCCACTTCTTTTGGCTCAACCAAGGCGAGATAGCGGCCGGGGTAAATCTGGTCGGTATCAACATTTTTTCCCAAAAGCACTGCTTGCCCATGCAACAACCTTTCCATCATGTATTACCTCCTAAAAATTCTCTTGGGTCTGTAATGACGCCTTTCAAGACGGAAGCAGCCACGGAGGCCGGAGAAGCAAGATACAATTTGGAATCGGAGCTTCCCATTCTGCCGGGGAAATTGCGGTTAGAAGCAGTAATACACACCTCTCCCGCTGCCAGCACGCCCTCATGTGCGCCCAGGCACGGGCCGCAGCCGGGAGAAGCGATTGTGGCGCCCGCATCCATCAGGCTCTGTATGTAATGGCGTTCCATACAGATGCGCATCACTTCTTTGCTGGCCGGGATTATAAGCAGGCGCACCCAATCGGCTATTTTTTTGCCGTTCAGTATTTCCGCAGCCACAGCAATATCTTCCACACGTCCGCCGGTGCAGGTGCCGATGAGTCCCTGGTCAATTTTAACGCCCGCTCCCTTTTCCAGTGCGTAGACATTATCCACACTGTTCGGGAAAGCAAGCTGGGGTGTCAGCCGATCCAATTCAAAAACATGCTCTTCAGCATACGTGAACCCCGGGTCGGTTCTTTCCACTTCGAAAGGGCGCACCGCACGTGCGGTTACATAATCAATCACCTGCTGATTTGGCTGGATATAAGCTGTTTTTGCGCCCATTTCAAGAGCCATATTACACAGCACCATGCGTTCGCTTACCCCTAAAGAATCCACATAGCTACCGGTAAACTCCACTCCTTTGTATACGGCGCCGTCTGCCCGAAGCGCGCCAATGACATTTAAGATTACATCCTTCGCGAAAACTCCGGCCGGCGGCTCACCCTCCAAACGGATATTGATGATTTGCGGAACTCTCATCCAAAGCTCGCCGGTAATCAGAACGCACGCCATATCGGTTGCTCCCACACCGGTTCCCAGGGCACCAAACGCACCGTGGGTTGTAGTATGCGAATCAGTGGCCACCACAATCATTCCCGGGTAGACCAGGCCATGCTCCGGCATTACCTGATGGCAAACGCCGCACGAAATATCAAAATGGTAAGTCAGGTCGTTCTTTTGCGCAAAAGTACGCATTTCCGCATGGTTTCGTGCAGATTCAATTGTTGGGCAGGGCGCGTAATGATCGAATACAAAAGCGGCACGATTCTTATCCCAGATTCGTTCCCCTCCCATTTCGTAAAAAGAATAAACGGTTTGCAGGTACAGATCATTGATTTCAGCAAAATCGATCTTTGCTGTCACAATTTCTCCCGGGGATACACGGGCTTTGCCGGAAGCTTTAGCCATAATTTTTTCCAATGCATGCATAGAAACACCTTCTTCAGATCGTTTATTGTATATTAAATATTGTATACAATATTTAATATACAATAAACATAGCAGATCGCACTTCTATTGTCAATAAATTGCAGAAAAAAATTAGCAATCTCAACAATTTTGTTGAGATTGCTAATTGTGGGAAAAGAATTCTGTTAATTTGTTATGGGGTAATCGCTTTGCCCATTCGATAGCCTTCTAAAAAATTTTCGAGACCGCGCAGTATATGCGCCCGCATGGCCTCACGCCCGCCTTCTATATCCCCGCTGCGAATAGTCTCTATAATGCGCTGATGCTCCGCAATGGAGAGGCGTTGGTGTTCGTCATCCGCTATACTGCAGCTGTAAGAGGGGCCATTCCATATGGTTTCAATAAAAGAAACTAAACGTGGACTGTTGGTTGCACACCAGATGTTCAGGTGAAAGGACTGATTATAATCAGAATATATTTTTGCCCTTTCCTCCAGTGATGTTTCCAGAATTTTTTTTTGCAGCTGTTCCAGCGGGGCGGGATCCATGCCGACCCGGATCGCTCTGGCCGCCGCCTCTCCCTCTAATAAAGCGCGGGTTTCAAAATGGTCAATAATATAATTTTCATCAAGCGGCATAACAATGGCGCTGCGGTTCATTCGTAATTGAATCAAGCCTTCTTCTGAAAGAACTTGAAAGGCCTCGCGTACTGGTGTTCTGGACACACCCAGCTTTGCGGCGACGTCGGTAAGAGAAAGCTCTCCGCCGGCCTTGATTTCCCCGTTTAGAATTGACTTTCGCAGTGTTGCGGCAATATGTACCCTCGTTGGTACTACTGTGATTTTTTCCATATACCCTCTTCTATCTAAAAAGCATTTAATCGATATAATTTGTAATACAATATATTATAATATCAAATTATCGTGAAAGTCAAGAATCGGGGAAAGACTGTTTTTACACTTCGATCCATTGTAACTCGGATCAAGCGACCGGTGTTGACGTTTTTTGCCTCGGGCAAGCGGCCCTGCCGGCCGTGCGTTCGTTACCGGATGGTTCAAAACACCGAAACACCGAATTTTGCAAAATTCATATTGACAAAGTCCTGTAAAAATGATATATTATTCAAGCACTCGATTTTTGAGTCATGCTGGTGTAGCTCAGTTGGTAGAGCAGCTGATTTGTAATCAGCAGGTCGGGGGTTCGAATCCGTCCACCAGCTCCACGCTTCGGCGTTCAGCTGAACCGGACAAACTGCCGCATCTGTTCTTGATAAAAGTAAATATGGAGGAGTTCCCGAGTGGCCAAAGGGGGCAGACTGTAAATCTGTTACGTTACGTTTCGGTGGTTCGAATCCACCCTCCTCCACCAAAAGCGGATAACATGGGCAGAAATGCCCTTGTTATCATACGCTTATATATTTAGACATAATAAATACATAAGCGCATGATACAATTTCTTTATTCATCGTAGAATTATATTCTTAAACTCTTTTGAGAATATAATTCTACGATGAAGCCTCTACTTCGCAGCAGTGGATCTCGTAGAATGCTTACCTTATAGGAACCCGTTCCTGTGGCACACCAGCTTTTGTGCGAATGTGTTCCTCCACGTATTTCAAAAATCAGAGGTAGGCAAGGCCATACTGATATAATTTTTGTATCCATTCCCGCAAGCTATTACAATAAGTTGACACAAGCATTTGAAGTGCGAGTTCAAATGTTGGTCTTGGCTTATTAGTATTGTCAAGGTGCTCTGAGTGAGAACCATATTGCCGAATAGGAGCCTTAACATTCTTTTCTTGAAAGTTGGGAATGTTACACTTTCAGCATCGGTAGCCTCCGCAGGCTTCTACAGCTTGTACCTCAGGAAGAGTGCGAAACAAACCTCATTAAAAAGAAAGTCTGCACCCTCACTGCTCAATAAGGGTGCAGACCTTGACATGTATCCGAAATGCGTGCTACAATGGCGACGCACAAACGGCATTCACAAGTCATAAGCGGTCCATGAAACCCTTATGGCGCATGGTGGCTAACTGTTGGTCGCAGTTGGTCACCTGTGGATGTCTTTTTTTATCCACATAGCGATTATATACCAACTTTTGGAAATTTGCAAGCAATATTTACGGTTTGTTCATAAAGGTGGTGCGGATATGCCAAGCAATAAGACTATAGTAAGTAGAGAACAACGTCAAATTGTATTACATAGTTCGGTTATTCAAGAGCCAGAACATGCTCCATTAAGATCAGTGCTCGAAAAATATGAAACAATTACTGACAAAATTCTTGAATGTGATGATAGCATTGATCAGAGAACAAAAGATATTATACGAAATGCTTTTATGGAAATATATAATATTGCAAGGCAGGAATGGGAATCTGTTCGTGAGAATACGGAGGGTAATACAAATTGCTCTCTATGCAATCAGCCAAACAAGCTTATATTTTTCATAAGAAATAAATT
Source organism: Faecalispora jeddahensis (assembly GCF_000577335.1). Taxonomy (GTDB): domain Bacteria; phylum Bacillota; class Clostridia; order Oscillospirales; family Acutalibacteraceae; genus Faecalispora; species Faecalispora jeddahensis. Next base: position 14,240 of record NZ_CBYL010000042.1, read on the forward strand.
TAATGGCAACACACTTAATGTGGGTTCATCCTGCATCACTCATTTTAGTAACCTGAGAGATGCGAATACTGGCGAGAGTATAGCAAAGATTAGATCTCGTATTCTACGGAGTCAAGATTTAATCAATAGAAAAACTGATTTTAGGCTGGAATATAAAGACTTAGAAAAGGTACTCTCTCGCTACCGTAAAATATTAGACAGATCAGAGTTTCTTTTGCCAGAACCTTACTATGGGGCCTTATCTAGGTATATTGAATCAATATCGAATTTTGAAAGAGATTATCTGTCAGGGAAAATCCCAAAAAGTGATCTAAGTAAACTTAAAGTCATTCTAGAATTATGTGAAAATTATGTGGAAAATTATGTGCTGCACTGGCTAAAAGAACAAGATTCTGAGAATAAGTTGCTGTGCGATATTCAGCTTACCACTTGGCTTGAGAATCAAAAGGAAACAGCAATTATTGAGACGATCCGTAATAACAACTCCCGCATAGATATATTAATAATCAATAAGATTTATGAGACAAGCTTTGTGGAGAAACAGCTCCCCTTTTTAAGAAAACAATTGGAAAGTTTATTTTTGACCATAGAGTTGTATAATGGTAGAATTTATGTGACTCTCGATGAGAAAAAATTAAAAGATTTGGTGTTTTTTTGTTCCCCTAAGGTTTTTATGGAGCAATTCGGAAAGCAAGTATTTATTCCAAATCCGGCAAATATTGATGTTGGTTATTGTCTGAGGAATATTTTAACGTTAGATGAGCCGGAAATTACTGGCTTAATTGAAGTTCTAAATACGCAGTATCGTGGTAATTATAAATTTTTGTTTGATGATGATACCAAGCAAGTTTATATTATTCGGGGGAACCAATACGTTATCTCAAATTTTAATAGTATAACGAAACGCCTGCTCCCTTATACTATTAGAAAAGAGTTCCTTGAAATTTCGAAGCAAATGTTTTTTGAGCGTTTCACGGGGTGGCAACCTTTGGAGTCCTTTGATGAGGACAAGCTTTATAAATTAGGTCTTTATGAGTGATGAGTTTTTGTTACATTAGCCTTAAATATTCAATCTTCAATCTTAAAATAGTAGCGATGAGATTTTAATATTAAATCTCATCGCTACTATTAGTCGGATTTTATTTCTGTTAATAGAGCTTTCCAATCTTGTTCAGGAAAACCCATATATTTAATTTTAACATGTGGGTATTTCTCAATATATAGTTCCAGTGTATCACAAAATTGAATCCATGCATCTTTTTTATCATTAAGAAATATGTGTTTCATGCAGAGAAGGACCCCATAGATTTTGTTATTACTTATCTGACTGTATTCTTTATATAACATCGGAGCTTTTACTATCGTACTATTATATAATCTTTCATAATGCGCACATACATTTCGGACGTATGCAATGCTTTCAATCCAACTTTCTAAATATGTATAACCTATCCGATATGTTTTTGCTATTTCTTTTTTATCTTCACTTTTCAAGTTCTTAAAAAACTTTGATAATTTTCCAAAACTCATTATCTCAATTAGAGCATAAAAAGGTAATTTACCATCACAATAATTATGTTTAAAATTAGTGACAAACGGAGATTTTGAATTTCGCTTAATTTCACTCTGAATCTCTTCTATAAAGAAGTCGTAATCAGATGTATCTTTAAAGTTAAAATTACTGAAATCTTCATATCCTAAACAACCGTACTTGCTTGAAAAGTAATTAGCAACTCTACACCTTAAATTGACTTCTATTTGCTCGATTATTGGAAAAAGAATTTGTCTAAAATTGCAATTGAATAAATACAATTCAACGATTTGATTAAAAGTAATGTTGCAATAATATTTACTGTTCTTTGGTTTTAACCCCAGACTATATGCTTTTATTAGTCGAAAATATGACACATCGTTAAGAAAATTCCTGGCATATTCTTCATCCTCAATATTCAATCCATTTGATTTTAAATTGGATATTTGTCCTTCAATATCTAATGGAGGTTGATGTTCTTTTAAGTTAGGGGCGGTGTAGGGAGGCATTATCACACATCCTAAATAAATTAAAAAAACCCGACGTGGTCCGCATCGTTGAGAGGCGTGTCGGGTACTGTTACTACTTATTTTACGCAACTCTCGGAATAAGTAAACCGGTTTTGTCAAAATAAATGTACAATAATTTTAAAAATTGTGTTGACAAAGAAATTGGACACTAGATGTTGTGGAATTGAAGAGGCCTATTAAATTAATTAATATTATAATACACCATTTCATCTTAATTAGCAATGAGTACACTTGTAATTATTATAAATGATCTTTATGCAGCAGGTTAATCTGTTGGCGAAGAAAATCATATTCTGTTGTGGCGTATCGCCGGAGGGTGAAACTGACGTCCGTGTGTCCCATCAAAGAAGACAATGCTTTGTAATCCACACCGTTTTCGACTAGTCTCGTGGCAAAACTGTGCCGGTAAACGTGATTGGTAACAAAATCTATCCCGGTTTTTCTACGTAGTCGTAGATAGACCTTTTTAAGCACGGTTTCAGAAACAGGTTGTTTCCTGGTATTATTGAAGATGTAATCATTGTAGTGCGTAAGAGAATCTAGTATATCAGCAGCTTCGTCGATCAGAGGGACTATACGCATGCCAGCCTTGGTCTTGCTTTTTTTGATAATAATATATTTCGATTTCTTGTTATAGTCCACCCACTTTAGATTGCAAAGCTCATGTGTACGAAGGCCTGTGTAAAGGAAAAACAAAACGATATGTCCCAGCGGATCAGTTTGAGCAGCTGCTTCAACGATCTCTTGTTCGTGTTGTGTAAGCGCTCGTACCTCTTTTTCACCTGCATCAGTTGGCAATGTCAGTTTGTGGATAGGATTCCTTTCGCAATAGCCGTTTACAATCCCCGTAGCAAAGGCCTGATCTATCACCACACGAATGTGGTTTAATGTAGATTTGGCATACTTTTTTCCAAGTGAATTAATGAATGCCTGAATTTCGATTTCATTGATGTCCCTCAAGTCGCTATTTAGAAAAGGCGCTTCGGCCTTTCTTATTCTGCGGATAGAATCTTTGTAACAGCGATATGTATTTTCTGATTTGCTGTTCTTTACATAGGCCTCAATCCAAGTGTCTAACCATTCGTTTAATGTAATGTGCATTTTACGCTTCCTCCTTAAATATCTTCCATGAATATCATCGGATAATACTATTCGTTATTAATATTTGTTTAAGTTTACGTGTGAAAACCGGAAGCACTTCCGGTTTTGAACGAATTCTTTTTTGTTGACATTCTGATGCGAAAATGGTTATAGTATATATATCAATTTGGGTTATACAAGTAGCTCGCTGGCAGCCATGCGAGGAATAAATAGGCTGTGAGAACGTGAATCGCTTCCGGTAATGCGATTTAAAAATATACCGTGAAAAAGTTTTCTTTATCGCATTGTGAAAATGTAGGTATCTGAAAAAGCGGAAGTGCTTCCGCTTTTTAACATTCGGAGAGCTTGACATATTTTCATGAAATGAGTATTATAATAGTACAGGGTAGTATTCTACCTCTTACAGGGCGTTCCACCGCCGTTAAGCGTGGCTCGTTTATGCAAGGCGTTCCACCGCCGTTAAGTGTGGCTCGTTTATGCAAGGTGTTTCACCACCGTCAAGAGTGACTTTTAATGGGAAAGGTACGGTTGAGGAAACTTGACCGTGCCTTTCTTTTCGTATTGGAGGGTTTATGAGTCAGTTTAAGTTCTATGAAGTTGACAAAGAGTACGTCAAATTTCTGCAAAAGTATGAGGGGAAAATCCCGAACATTTCCTATGATACAAATGATAAGTTCGTCTGTGGTGTTCTTTTTGTTATAAATGGGATGAAATATTTTGCACCTATTTCTTCTTTTACAAAGCAGCAAAAGACAAACGTGCTGATCAAAAGTGCTTCGGGAAAAATTATTAGCAGCGTCAGACTTTCCTTCATGTTCCCAATTCCGGATCAGCTGGTAAGAGTGAAGGACTTCTCCAAGGAAGAGTATCGGTATAGAAGACTTCTCATGGAGGAACTGGATTTCTGCAACAAAAATTCCCATAAGATTGTGAAAAAAGCGCTGTACATATATCAAACCGTCAAAGACGGATCGGATGCTCTTTTAAAAAAGAATTGCTGTGATTTTGACAGGCTGGAGTCCGTCTACACACAGTATTTACTACAGATGAATTCGATGGAAGAGCAGCCCGTTGAATCGGGGAGTATGGCGGAGCGTTTTGAAAAGGCTCAAACAAAAGCCGCCCAACTCCTTGGAACAAACAAGGCGGAACGTAAAAATGACTGCCAGCAAAGGTAAAATCGGAAGTGCTTCCGATTTTGTGTTTTTGCCTGAATGAAAAGATACGGTAGGGAAAGGGACGGACTGACAGACTTTTAGGACGTTGCGAGTTTTTTTTATGCGGCCTTTTTGCAGCCAATCTTCTTTGACTTTCACAAAATGAATGTTTATGTACTGTATTTCTCTTAGCTACCTGAGAGCTAATCCCTTTATCTCTTAGGGTATACGTAACCTTTCTTCTGGAGATAGTTCTTAGGGGTGTCACCCATGACATCAGGGAGGGTGTCAAACGAGATAATAAGGCGTAGAAAAGCCGTTTGATCTTCCAGTCGTGTTTTTGCGGGGAAGGGGGAGATATAACTGGTTTCTTTAAGCGATACAGATTGACGCTGGTTCCGTTATTACCATAAATCTCCCTACGGGTCAGCTTTTGCACATCCAGTAGACCGCAGGCACAGAGCTTCTTAATAGCGCGAAACACGGTCGACAGGCTGACGTTGCAATCTGATGCGATTTCTTTCTTGGAGGGCTTGCAAGCTTGATCTTTACCGGCGCGGTAAACCAGATAATGATGGATTTTCAGCTCCACCGGGGATAGTTTCATTTGGAAAGCTGCTGGTGAGCAAGAGAAGAAACGTATTGGCTTCTGTTGCTTCGCAGGAGCTACTTTTTTATACGAATCATCCGCAGATGCTTCTTTGTCGTTTTTGCTCTCAACGGGGGGTATAGAGGGCATTTTTGTTTGCGGTTCGTCCACTAATATGTAGAGGTTCGACGTCTGTCTGCCATTTGGCCGAAACCTGCTCTGGATCTCCAAAAGACCTTTAGCGCATAACTCTCTCGTGGCTCTGATAACGCTGGAAGAACTAATGCTGCAGCCTTTTGCAATGGTATCCTTACTATGAAAGCAAGAGCGTGTCTGATTATTTGCGCCTGAGGACAGAAAACTGTAGACTATAAATGCCATTTTAGAGAGTTTCAGTTGTAGTGCTGCAGAATTGCATAAATAGAAATTGTTCATTATAATAGATCCTCCTAAATTAAAAAGCACAGATTGATGAGTATCAATCTGTGCTCAGTCTATGGCTTATTTACTTAGAAAAATGAGTTGTCATATAAACAATAAAGAGGCTTTCCTTTTTATTGAAAAGCCTCTAAGAATTATACATATACAAATGACTGAGGTGCATTGCTAACACCAAACGCTGACAGTGGTTTAGGCGTATTATATCTTATTATAGTACCAAACTCATATGCAACAGCTCTGCTGCGTCCTTCATAATATTTATCGAAAAACTGTTTGCTAATCCCTGCAAACTCAGAGGTCTTTTTCCAAATTTCTTCAGGAGACCCTTCAAAAATTTCCTTGACTTCAGCCTCAGCTACGACTTGCTGTATCGGCGCTGTAGAATAGATAATAATTTTATCAATTTCAGCTTTACAACGCACCTTTCTAAATTCAAAACGTTTAGTGCCGAGCATGATATTTTCTACATGCTCAGGATTAATCGATAATAACATTTTGCACATCTACATCACCTAATTCTAATATTTCAATGAATTGCGTTCTATTGTATGTTATCTGGTAAGGATGGGCCGGAAAAAGGTTTCGGTCTTTTAACTCTTTATATGTTACGTTATGACCTTTTCCATAAAACCCGTTGTATATTAATTCCAAAATAATGATGTTAGCCTGTTGAGCATGAAGTTTTTTTAAATCATCGATAGAAAAAATGGTCTTATTCCCTGCACATCTTACAAAATCTCTTATGTCTAATAGAACACGGTGTTTTTCTTTGACTGGTGTTACTTTCGTAATCGTACAGTAAGAAGTTATGACAGATTTATATTGCTTAGAACCTTGTCCTGTAAAGATACGATAAATACTGACTGGCTGATTAGGAGAATAACACATAGGAGAGTAAGGTGTCGCAATAAAGACTTTGGTAATACCGTTGCCGGCGATTTCTTCCTCAACCTCCAGTTTGTTTCCTTTCAACTCTGAATAAGGGAAAAGTTGATCATGAAAAAAGTCATTAATAGGTAGTAGCCCAGCCTTATCAAAATCTGGACGTACGAAAGGGAAAGCTTTGTATGGATCAGTATAATCAATAGAGATTCTGCTTTTTAAGTACACGCATTCACCTCGATGGTTTTTTCCGATACGTACAAATCCGAATCGCTCGAATAGTTGAATAAGCTCACGATGTTGTTCAAATACGGTAACGTATATTTGTGGCAACCGCTTGTCCTGCCACCGCCATAAACAAACACCTAAAGCTCCTTCACCGAGCCTTATACCTCTGTATCTTTCTGCAAGTCTTAGTGTGCCTATCTTTAATCTTGGTTCAGCCGGTAAAGTTTCGTTAGCTAGTTCCAAAGGTTCATTTTCTTCCTTTAGATAAACAAAAGCGCCGATTCCCTCTTCATCATCGAAGACAAGCGCTTGTTCACCATTGATTGCTTTTTTAGCAAACCAGTCAGAAAATTCAGGGTAATCATTTTTGAGAGAATTAAAAAATGGGTCATCCAGATTTACACTAGAGAAAGATTTCCAAAGAAATTTACCAGCCATTTCACTCATCACTCTCCATTATATGGATATATCGTGGATATCCTTTTGTCTATTCTACAATGAAAAGTGGCTTTATTCAACAATTTAATAAATTTATACCATCAATTAAGCCTCGAAAAATAGATAAGGCCGAAATTACTTTCGGCCTTGATCAACATTCAGAATTCAGATTGTAAGAGCATCTGTTCTGTTAGGGCGTTTCTGATGTAAAGGATTGTTTCGCTGGTGTAGCGCCATTTTACTCCGTAGGTGCTTTCGGTAATTTGTGAGGACATTGTTCCAGTCATTCAAATGTGGCTTATGGACATTAACAGTGTACAGCTTACTGTATTTCTCAATGATACGATTTGTTCCGTTCAGACCGGCATTTATTTTATGACCAGACTGTTCATCATCATTATTCAAGCCGCTTACAATGGTATCTATTTGTGGGTGATCTTTAAGGAATCGATCAAGGGCCTGTAAAACGGAAGCTCCGCCAAGTCCAATCATATAGCAATCCTGGCGATCACTTTTCGTTTCATGGCACATGCTCCAATAGCTCATCCCTTCGATCGGACTCTCCAGGACGCAAACAGTATTTGAATCCGGAGATCCGTCTATCTGAAAAGGATAGCTTTTATCAGAGCCTTCGACGTCTACTTTCAGAGATTTTGAACCTTCCTTGGTATTCATAGATCGAATGGAAGCGTATTTTGCCTTACCGTTTTCATCGTATCCAACCATGCATACAACGTTGAATTTGAAAATCTTTTTCTTCTTTATCAATTGTTGAATAGAATCGATCGTCAGGCATTTTTCCTGAAAGATTGGGGAGTCTGATTTTCCGTCAATGCTGAGAGATGTCGTTTCCGATGGAATGTTTAGCAGCTCATCTTTGAATTTTTCTTTTACTTTATATCGGGCGCGGCCGTCTTTATCGTAACCGGCAATAACTATCTTATTGTAAGTAATTGCCTGGTACACTTTGCGCTCTGCGACCATTTGTTTTACAAGCAGTTCATCGATCCCTCTAAAATTGCAAAGATAGAAAAAGAGAGAGTTGTATTTCGCTGCTCTTTCGGGTAGGATCATTTCTTTCTTCTCGACATCGGGGATCTCAACGTGCTTTACAGGCCCTATTGGAGCAGACTGATTGATCGTACCAGCGAGAATGCAGATGGCTTCTTTGTACTCCCTGTTTTCATAGTGCTGTATAAAATCCAGTGCTCTTCCTTTGAGTGATTGAGAATTCCAATACCAACGGCCGTCAGCTTTAAAAACCATGCTATCGTGCTCTTTTAGATGGAATTCGTTGCCTGAACGCACCAGGTGGTAACCTCTTGATAAAGCATATTGCAGAGCGTTGTTGTTATTCAAAGCAGCTTCCTTTTCTTCTTCTGTGTAATACAGTTCTCCGCTTCTGCTAACCGACATGTCATCACTTCCTTTCCTATCGCTCTCTATCGCGTGCGGTTGATGTAATGGCAGGGGATGTGTTTTGAAGGGCCTCGCTGTACCGACTCTGCAATGAAGGTGAATTCTGCTCAACCTGGACAGATCTCCTTTGTGGGGCATCATCACAAATCTCAATCCCGAAACGCATGATATCCACTATGTTTGCTGCAAGAACGGTGGGGGATTTATCAAATCTGAGTCGATCATATGCCCAGGTTCCCCGGGTATGATTGATATCGTTTAGTAGTTTGATTCCTTTTGCCGGTGGCTGCCAGTCTGTAAGATTTTTGGTGTAGTCGTCCAGAAGAAAATCATTGGGCCTTACACCTCCATCGATGTAATCCTTTTTATCGCTTCCACAGGGTAAAAAAGTCCGGTGGGCCTGATCAATTTCGGGCAAATACTGATCAAGCCAGGCGTTTTTTTCTGGTAGTGCGTATTGGCTGTCAGTGAGATAAGCCGAAAGGATATTCACTTCAATATCCGGGTAATCACGAATGATTACCCGGATAGCTTCAACGACATTGGTTTGTGGGGAAAGATTTAGGAAGTATTCTTTCTCATACAAAGTTTCCATTTCAAGAATCGGGGTAAATACCGCGAGGGTTCCATCCATGTCTACAAAAAGGCGCTGTTTTTTAACATCCATATAACGAACACATCCTTTCTGAAAAGAAAAAGCTGGAACAGATTAACTCTGCTCTAGCTTCTCTTGGGATTTTTTCAACAGGTACTGCAGCAGCCATTCACTAAATCGTTCACTTAGGGTTTTCCGGGGGAGTGAATATGGCTCATGCAAATTAATCATGTGGGTTTGTTCAATAAAATGGTGAATAGCAGTATCGTAGTTCATATATAGATTTCTTTGAGTCTCACCAGTTTCGGGAGAAACAGTATAGGAAGCATATTGTATCCTTTGATGTTTCGGATGAAAAAACACTGTGAGCTGGTTGCCGCGATAATTAAGAATCATGAATTCACCAGAGCCAACGGAGGGTAGGTTATTGTGTTCCTGAAAGAAAGCAACGATTTTCCCCAGGGATTCTCTCTGCACTCCATCTGCATCGGTTACCAGACGAACAGAGAAATCCGGAAGAATGAATCCTACGGGAAGCCCCTGATAAAAGACAATCAGGAATTTTTGAATTCTACCCTGCTCTTCTACCGTGTAGCCTAATGTCTCCAGATATGAAACCAGCTTTTCCATTTATCCCACCATTTCCTTTCCCTGCTCACGCTGCGGATTATCTCGGCCGGAGTTCTGCACAGCTGCTTGTTTTTGTGAGTATTCGAGTCTGCTTTCAATGGTTTCCATATCGTCGTATTTCCCTGATTTCATGTTGGCCATGAATTCGTCCAGAGAAGCAGTACCAAATTTTGCAATGATCTCCTGACGTAAACTCTCTTTCTCTTCCGGGTTAAACCCATCCAGTGTTTTAAGTAAATCAATGTATTCATTGAAATCTTGTATTAAGAGTTCCTGGTTCGGAGTGGGGGAGAATGTGTCTTGCGAAACTGAATTCTGATTTTGAGAGAAGGAAGCGATTTTTCCGAGAAGTTCTTTGTTGAGCTGCGAACTCAAGGCTTCGTTAGAAAGGACCGCTACGGCCAGAGCTTTTATATCAGAAGTGGTCAGCTCAGGATCGCTCTGCCGATCGTTTTTTTCATCTTTTCTCTGTACTAAATCGGAAGCGCTTCCGGTTTGCGGGGCTTCATCTGGCAGGGAAGATTTATACTGAGCTTCACGGTTTTTCTCCTGATCTACGCCAATTTCGCCCTTATATTCCTCCCTAGCCTGTTTGACAACTGCATCGATCTTTCTCATTTGGGTTTCTGTAGCTTGCGGAGTATAGGTGATTTCCTGTTTATCATTAATAGTCGCAACCTGAACATGCTTGTCTTGAATAGCATAGTGCCGCCCAGAGGGAGTGAAGGATACTTTCAGGGCCATACCAATTCCTTTTAATAGTTGCTTTAACTTCTCGAAAAAAGCTGGCAGCGTGGGTGTATCTCCTCCAGTTTCCTGGTAGGCACCGCGCAAATTACTGTTATGTCTCCTATCGTCACTTGTGATGGTGACTAAGTCATTCTTTCCAATGTAACCGACGATATTTCCGTCAGAATCGGTTATGTCATATGTTCGGAAAGAGTCTTTTTGGCTTGAAGCAATCAAATTGTATCCGCGCTTTCGGATGGAGTCCATAAAACGCTGGATTCGATTCTTTTGATATGCGGAAGTGGGCATATTGCCGACAAGTCCCGAACGTGCGGCGAACTTTTGTGTAGCCTCAGACTTTTCATAACAAGTGTCGACGAGAACCATCTGACCATCGTCCTCAAGAGCACTGATATGAAAGATCTCTCTATTTTCATAAAAGTCGTAGGTGACGGTTAGAATGGTGTTCTCATACTGGGAGAGTTTTGCTTCACCGCTGATTTCTTCCAACCCTTGAATATTGATAGCGTGAAGAATAACCTGATCTAATGCTGTGCGTTTTGCTTCATGCTCAGGAATTAAACTGACGGAGAGATCCGGAAGAATAAAACCACAAGGATTTCCCTCGAATACCAGCGCGGCTGGAAAGACATCACTTCCAATGCTATTAACTTCATAACCTGATTTTGTTAGTGCCTCTAAAACGTTCATTTTTCTTCCTCCTTCTGATGGTTGATTAAAGCATACAGGCGTCCAGTGTCTCTGTTTTTGATTGCCTGAATGATTTCAGTGGCATCAAACCCTTCGACAACAATACTGTTTAAGCTGCAGAGCAGCTCAGATCGCTCTAATTCGTGCAGCTTGTCCTCCTTCTCTTTGAGATGTTGTTGTAACTTCTGCAGCCGGTCCCGATCCTTTTGAATCGATTGTTTCAGCTTTTCAATTTTCTCGTTCATTTTTACCTCCTAAAAAATTTGTAGGCAGGAAAGGAGTAGCTCCTATCCTGCCGCTATTTAAAGAACTGCTGTGGATTTATTGGAACACCATTCTTTCGAATCTCGAAATGAAGGTGCGGGCCGGTCGAATCTCCGCTGGAGCCAATGTACGCAATGATCTGTCCTTTTTGGACATGATCACCCTTGTTGACCAGAACTTTACTACAATGGCCATACCGGGAAGAATAGCCGTTACTATGATCTATATAGACACATAGACCGTACCCGCCGCCCCAGCCGCTGTGAACAGCCTGAGTAACAACACCATCAGCGGTAGCGACGATTACCTTTCCATATGCTTCATAACCGGAGATGTCGATACCCTTGTGCATCTTACCCCAGCGCGCTCCGAATGGACTGGTGATCGTTGTTACCCCAGGTGTTGGCCAGGTAAATAGCCCATCGCCATCCGTAATAATAATACCGGTCGTTGGCGAAGAAGAATCAGTAATCTGCTTCAATACATCCAGCATTTCGAGAATATGATTCTTTTCTGTTCCTGTAAAGCCCAAGGAATCGATTATTTCTTCCGCTGTGTATAGGTGTACCCGAATTGTAATTTTGCGTGTGCTTTCCTCCTTGACTTCTCCATTGTCGGTTACCGTTTGCTCGGTATCGCTCTTCTTCTCCACGGTATAGGTATTAAGAGCAGAATGGAATTTTTTCAGTGCTGCTCTATTTTCTGAATTTAGATTAAGAACAGTCCAGTCTTTTGTGACTAGGATGGCCAGTACGTTTGCATCTGTGTCGACAAAACCATTCCATTCAATTTTGACGGTTGTATTTGGTTTGTCACTGTACTTTTCTTTCTCATCATTGACTTCCTGCTGAAAATCCTGATCCAGCTGCGCTACATACTCAGTTAGCTCCGGATGGTCAATTGTTGAGCCAATAAATGAGTTGGCAAAAGCACCGGTAGATTGGTTTAATCCTGTAATGGACATTACTATCAGCACTGCGGCTACAAGAAAAACCTTGGTCCCGGAACCGACAATCAGGTCTTTTGCTCCCTGAAATATTGCTTTTAAAATTGTATGGGGAAAAGAAGCAGTTTCGCTTGGAGCCGGAATGGCTTTTGTTTTCTGATATGCTATTCGACGGGCTGCTGCATTTCTGGCGGCAGCCGCCCGCACTTCATCAGGGGGTGACGGCTTATCTTTAATGCGGTAACCTTTTCGTCGGGCAAATCGCCGGACATCCTGAAAGGCTTGTACAGCAGATTGTACATCTTGAGTATACTCTCCGGCCGCCTGCAGGCCGACGCTGTCGCTTTCTTTCAATTCTCGTGACACATCTCTTATCAGATAGCGACCAAAACGCTGAATTTGATCCCGGCCGACCGCATTTTTTGTGCGCTGCCAATAGGGAATAGAGATAAATGGAACACGCTGCTGCGCAGATTGTGTAGAAAGAGATGAGATTGAATGGGGGATGATCGCTTTGCTAATCTCCTGGCCACCGATTTTTTTATAAGCGGCCGGTCGCACCATATCGATAGCATCAATCTCCATTTTATCGCCAGTGTCGGGGGAGAAAGAAGTTACAGATTTTATAGATTCTTTTTTGATGTAAGTACGAGATAATGGCCCCAGATGGATCTGTTTCTCAGAGAGCTCGTCGGACTGTTTTCGGGAGTATCGAGACACCCCGGGGCGATTGTAATGTATCTGCTTTGCAAAATCACTTTGTGTTAGCATTTCAGTGGCGCCAGTTGCGAGGTTTTGCTTCTGGATGCCGTCACGAGTGTATTTTATGACCTCTTTTTCCAACATAATGAATCACCCGGCCTGATGTGGTTTACCAACATCAGTCATGAATATGTCAAAAAGCTTACCAGGTTCAATAATGTTGTTGAATTCTACGATACTGTTTCCGGCCTTAAACAGACCAGTTCCTTTTTCGCAGGTCAGCAATTTGTGGATCTGCTGATCCGAAAGGTTCATTACCTGAGCGATGTCACCGATCATATCATTCTTCTGACGGAACAACATTACAAATTCGGAGTTGGAGAGTAACGCCTTTGCTTCCTCGCTGCGAATTACATCACGAACTTCCTGAGTCATGCCGGTAGCAATAAGGCCATACTTTCTGCCGCGCTTCCAGGAATTGATCAGCCAATCTCCTGTACTGGGATTCTTTAGACTGTGGTGAATTTCATCGTTCCAAAGCCAAGTGGTCTTATTTAACGCCTGATTCTTTGAGATCAAATTCCAGCAGAAGTCTTGAATAATGGTCATACCCATAATTTTTAGCTGTTTTCCTAATTTCTTTGTGTTAAAGCAAAGAATACGGTTATTCAAATCAACATTTGTTTTGCCGGCAAAGATATTCAAAGTTCCTTCAACGTATATCTCTAAGGCGCTCACAAGGTCTTTTGCTTCCTTTTCATTTTGTTTTTTTAGATGCTCATAAAAATCCATAAAGGTTGGAACATTCTCTTCGCAAGGATCTTCCTGATATGATCTGTAGATGTGACGGATGCAGCGATCTATTATAGACCGTGCAATATCAGATATTCCTTTGCTATTGTTTAGAGTAACTTCTATTAAAGAAATAATGAAGTCTGATTTAAAGGGAATGGGATTTGGTTCATCTTCACCACCATAGAATTCATTGATGTCAAATGGATTAAATTTGGTTGTTGAATTGTTGGATACCTCGATTACTTGTCCGCCCAGAAGCTCCACCAGCTTAGTGAATTCGCCGTCCGGGTCAATAATTAGAATATCATCGTTTGTGCGCCAGTAGCATTCCCATATTTCGTCCTTACCTCCCATTGACTTGCCGGAACCGGATGCACCAAAATAGAAGCCATGTGCGTTGTTATACAACTTCCGGTTCATAAGAATGATATTATTACTGAGTTTATTCTTACCGTAAAACAAGCCGCCGGTGTGGACGACTTCAACTACATTAAAGGGAATAAATGAGGCCAGTGAAGAGGTCTTAAACACTCTTTTGATAAAAGTATCGTTGCGCCCTAATGGAAGTACTGAATTAAATCCATCTTCTTGTGCAAAGGTGAAAGGTCGCAATGTGTACCCAGATTTGTATACTTTGCTGTTTATATTGTCGGCAATAAAAGATAGCTCCTCCAGCGATTTGGCACGGATATGAATTAGCACATTAGCTATAAACATTTTCTCGTTTCGGGTTTCCAGATCTGATAAGAAAGCTTGAGTATTATCGATGGCCTTCTTCAAATCTCTGGGCGGTTCAGGGATCAGGATACCGTATTTGACTTGTCGTGACCGATTGTCCTCTTTTTCTTTTTCCAAATGCTTAAGTCTGGTTCTAACCTCATCGATAGATTCTCTAGGGTTTTGAGGCAATACATTGACGGTAAGCAGAATGCTATCGTCAATGGTGGTGATGTCTTTTACCAATTCATCTGATAAATCCTTTGGAAGTTCTGCCAGAAATAAAGTCTGTGTATAATAGTCTCCCAGCTTGATGTAATCATCATGGTCTGTATTCATAGAATAAGGAGCAATGAGGTCTTTATCTATCACTCCGGTAGATGCCATTTTTTGATAGCTCAATGCGGTTGTATCATCTGGGCGATAGATTTCACGCAGAAATGACAATCTTTCCAATTTGTTCAGCCGTTTCGTAGCGCAGCCAATTAGGCGTAACTGTTGAATAATTTCGTTATCGATTCTATCAAATCGAACAGCAGCGCCGGTATGGTCGTTGTCCTGGATGGTAACAGTAATATACTTTTGCTGGATATATGAGTTGTTTCCATTCATTCGGTTTTTCAGCATTTGATTGTATTCGTCCACACATTGCTTCAAATCTTCAGAAGCATCTTCGGGCGCATGAATGTACAAATCGATATTAGTGCGAGATAATTGTTTCGTCAGTATATGCACTTGAAATAGCATCGTATCATCAAAGGCATTCAAAAATTCACAATATTTCTCGAAGATACCGTATCGTGAGGACTCCTGAGTGTTGCTGTAATTGGTATCCTCAAAAGAAAATGTGGCGCTATATCGATTGTTTCCGAGATAACATATACCATCATCATACATGACTTCAAAAGGAATGCTATTTTGTGCGGTGTCCCTTTTTTCCCAAGGGAAAGAGCTTCTTGTGATTTGTTTTTTGACCTTCTTGCGCGATTGCATTTTCAAGCTGTTCATTTGCAGTTTTCCACTCCTTTTGGTTATTCTCGATGATCTCGTATAGATTCGTCATTACAAACTTTCTCTTTCGAGTGTATTTAAACTTCGCCAAATATTTATATTTTAAGATTTGTTCAAGGTGTTGGCCGTCTTTTTTATATATACCGAACCACATCACGGGCAAGCAGCAGATGCCAGCGACAGTTGAAGCCAGGTCAACGCTGCCGGTAGGTAGGAATAGACCTGCAAACACAAGAGCGGCCACAGCAATTGCAATAAGGAAACAAATGAGCATACGTGAAGAAAAATTCCCCCACACCTTGTTTTCATACTCGTAAATGTCATCAAGATTTCTAATAATCATAAGTGCCTCCTAATAGGTAGCCAGCAATTTCTTCGATAGGGTGCCTGTTTTTGTTAACATAAAGACTAAGAGTAAGGAAAAACCGAGCATTTGCCAAGCTCCATCCATGTTTGCCTGGATTGCAACGGTCTTGATCAGTTCAGTGTAAAACACCACGCAAAGAATAATAAAGCCGCCCTGTAAAAGGACGGCTGCAAAGAGTTTTATAAAGTTTTTTCCAATCTGACTGTACTCACTATGAATTAAGGTTGCAAAGGGAATAGGGGCAAATACCCAGTAGAGCATAATCTCAAAAAGCCTGCCGTAGACAATTACCATTATAATCACACCCATACCCCTCATAATAAAAACAAGTGGCTGGAGTTGAATCAGATAGGCCAGTTTATCGAGAAAGGACATTCCGTCAATTTGATTGTACCAGGAATTATAATCGGTAGATCCGTTCTGTGCTTCAAGACCTACCTTCTCACCAATTCTCAGAATCAAGCCGTTAATTTGTAAAAACAGAATTTTTAGAAGATCATAAGTTTTAGTGATAAAAATGAATGGGAAGACAAATTTCAATACTGTCGTAGAAACTAGCTGTAAATCGAGTTCCGCATTCGCTTTGCAATACACCTGATACAGTTCTGCGGCCATAAAATACGCGAGAATGGAAATAGCAAAGGGCATTACTATTGTAGCCCCAAGATTTAATATGGTTATCCAGAACGAATCGCCAAACGCTTCAGCTGGCGACATGGTAACCTGGTGGGTTATGTCCACCAGGTTTTTTGAAATACCAGAGAATATGTTTGCGATACTGTCACGAAGAATATCATTCAATTTATGTCACCGCCCGAATTAGAAATAAGGGAAGAATAAAGGCGTTATTAACACAGCTCCAATTCCGGCCTGTGCTTCCGCAGCGCTGACTTGAGTTATAGCCCATGT
>NZ_CBYL010000043.1 GCF_000577335.1 Faecalispora jeddahensis
TGAAGCGCCAGAGCCTGCGGCAGGAAGGCGTCCCTGCATCGAACCCGGTCAGCCAGTGGCTTGACCGAAACTATACCGACGAGTACTTAAAGCAGGTGTACCCAAATATGCAGCATGCACAATCTTTGCAAAAAAATCAATCGGAATCTTAGCAGGAGAATTCGGCCCGCTCAAAAAGTTTACCCTTGCATTTTTGCCGTGCAATGCGTATAATAAATTTTAAGCTGATTCAAGGGGGAAGGGCGCTCAGTTGTGGAAACTGTGCGCTTTTTTCATAGATTATTTTCATCTTCACCTTTTCAATTTAACTTTGATGGTGTATAATTGTATAATATAACCAAGTCCTCCCTTTTCTATCATAATACCGTTCGTCAAACCGTTCCCGGGTTTTCAGGGATGCAGGGCAGAAGAAATTGAAAGATTGGAGTTAATACCTATGATCAGAGAGTTTCATAAAGATGAATTAGACGCCGTGATGCAGCTGTGGATGAACGCCATTACAAAAGCACACCCGTTCATTCCGAGAGAGCATTGGCTGAACCAATATAGAATTGTCCGCAACGAGCACCTCTCTATGGCCGAAACCTTTGTTTATGGTGAGCACGGCCGTTTGAAGGGCTTTGTCAGCATTCTGGAGGGCAGCTTTATCGCCGCTCTGTTTGTGGACGCAGACAACTGGAACCACGGCATCGGCACAAAGCTGATTCGTTGGTGCCAGGAGAAGTATTCTCATTTGGAAGTCAATGTTTATAAAAAGAGCGAAAACACCGTACATTTCTACACGAAGCACGGTTTTGTCATCGAGCGCGAGCTGACCAATTCGGATACCTGCGAGCAGGAGCTGTTCATGACCTGGAAAAAGGATTGAGTCCGGAGCAAACCGAAATTCAGCAACACAGCAAAGGCCGAATCCCATTTACGGGATTCGGCCTTTTTGATTGGGTTATCGAATCAGAAAAAGGGCATTCACTTTACCAGCCGGGCGGAAGTATTATTCAAACCGGTAAGTCACCACATCCTGAAACTTCTTTCTGGGGCGCGGCGGCGGCGCTTCATCGGGATAGCCGAGCGCAATCGCTGCGGCGAGCTGACGATCGGTATAGAGCCACTCGCAAAGCTCGGTATACACAAAAAAGGTATTGCAAATCCAGAGCGTGCCAAGGTCCAGCTCTGCCGCGGCCAGAATGATGTTTTCGATGGCCGCGCCGATCGACTGCGTATTCGCGATCTCCGCTACCCGGTCTTCGTTGCTGACGGCTTCAAACGGCGAGCCGGATTCCTCGTTCAGCACCATAATGATGACCGGCGCCTGTTTCATCACCTTCAGCGTGTTCCAGGCGTCGGGCAGAGCGTTTCTGTTCTTCGGCAAAAGAGCCTGCCCGTTCTGCTCCCGGGTAAGACCGGCCTCAAACAGCCCGAGCATTTCCTCCTTGGCCTTGCCGCCGACCACAACAAACCGCCACGGCTGTTTGTTTTTGCTGGAGGGCGCTTTGATTCCGGCCGCGAGCACCTGATCGATCAGTTCCATCGGAATCATATCTTCCCGGAACTTTCGGATGCTCCTTCTGCTTTCTATGCTTTGCATGCTCATAAACCTTCCTCCCTATTACTCTACCTTACCGAGAAACAGACTGATGATCAAAATCAAAAAGACGGACGCCGTGATCACAACATACAGCCGGTCGCCCTGCCGCCAAAAGAGCAGGATCGAACTGCCTACACGCAGGATCGGCGTAAGGATCAAAAGAAACAGCCCCGTCAGCATAACGGCAAACGGCTTCAGCACGAGAAGCCCGGCCCAGATTTCCCCGGGGCTGGTCGGGAATACCCCGTCGGCGTATCCGCTCTGCCCGGTAAACAGAAACAGCAAAACCCCCAGGGCGATCACCGCAGCGCTGAACAGCACCCCCAGTTTCAGGAGCTTTGCCAGCCAAAGCTCCATCGATTCGGCATCCTGCTTCATCCCATCAGCACCCCTTTCACGATCATCTGTACGGAAACGATCACCAGCACCGGCACAAAGACCAGCCGGATGACCCGGCTCTTCATGCGCTGCATCACGCGCGTGCCGACTACGGCGCCCATCAGAACGCCCAGCGCGACCGGAGCCGCAATGCCGGGGTTGATGTCTCCGCGGAAGAAATAGACACCGGCGCTGGCTGCCGCGGTCACTCCGATCATGAAATTGCTCGTGGCGCTCGACACCTTCATGGGCAGCTTCATGAACAGGTCCATCCCCATCACCTTAAAGGCGCCGCTGCCGATCCCTAAGAGGCCAGAGATCGTACCGGCCACGTACATCATCCCCAGGCCGCCGTAAACGCCGGCCACCTGGTACGGCACCTCCTGGTCAAGGCTTTTGTCGTAGTAGGAGCTGTTCAGGCGCAGGCGTTCCGCCGCCGGGTGTGTCACCACATCGCGCGGAAGATCACTGCCCGCTTTGCGGAGCATCATAACCGCGGAATACAGCATCAGCAGGCCGAAAACCAGGTACAGATACCGCGTATCGACCACTCCGCTGAGAAACGCGCCGGTAATGGCCCCGAGTGTGGTGCCGATTTCGAGAAACATGCCGATGCGCACATTTGTCAGGTGATCTTTCAGGTAAGTGATCGCCGCGCCGCTGGACGTGGCGATCACGGAAATGATGCTCGCACCGATGGCATACCGGATGTCGACATGAAACAGCAGCGTCAGCGCGGGGGTCATGATGATTCCACCGCCAAGCCCGAGAAGCGAACCCAGAAAGCCTGCGACGATTGCAATCAGGAAAATGAAGAGTACAGAAGTCATCGTTTCTTCCCCTTACCGTTCACAAAATCTTCCCTGCCCGAAAACAGGATGCGCTCCCTCCGGCCAAGGCAGAGGAAGCGCATATGTTACTTTTCTACGTACGACTGGTGATCGAGAAATTCACGCACACGGAAGGTTGCTCCCGTTTCACGGCACAGTTTTTCACAGGCAGAAATTTCTTCGCGCGGCATGTTATCCACGACCGTCATGTAAACCTTCGGTACATACAATCCAACTGTTTTTGTAAACTTCAAAATGGCGGGAAGCGCCTCGAGCCCAAACTTGGAATGGCAGATTTCCTGGTACTTTTCCGGTGTGGAAGCATTGAGGCTGATGGAAACACTGTCCAGAAGACCGTCCAGCTCCGGCGCGGTGGAGCGCCCGTTGATCAGATCGGAAAGGCCGTTGGTGTTCAGACGGATGTTCACACAGCTCATCTGACGCACCTGCTGACACAGCCAGACCAGATCGTCAAAACGGCAGGTCGGCTCGCCGTAACCGCAGAAGATCAGTTCGCGGTAGCTGTCCAGATCCTTGCTTTTCAGCTGTTCGAGGATTTCTTCGCGCGTAGGCTCGCGCTCCAGCCAGAGATCGGCTTCGCCCTCTTTCCGCTCATTGAAAGACCTCACACAAAATCCACAGGCATTGGGACAGCGGTTCGTCATGTTTACGTACAAGTGATCTTTCTCTACAACATAGGTGATTGTCAAATTACATTACCCCTCAGCGATGATATCAAAAAGCACTTCTGCGTTGCGCCGCCCGGCCGCAAGCACTTCGTCGGCGGTGATTCCGCGGATTTCCGCAATGCGCTGCGCGACATAACGGATCATGGAGGAATCGCACCGCTTGCCCCGGAACGGCTCCGGCGCCAGATAGGGCGCGTCGGTTTCCGTCAAAAGGCGGTCGAGCGGAATCTCGCGGGCCACCTCTACGGCAACCCGGGCGTTTTTAAAGGTAACAACGCCGCCAAGGCCGATATACATGCCGAGCTTGACCACTTCGCACATCATTTCCACACTGCCGGAAAAGCAGTGAACCACACCTCTTGGGCGGTGGCGATGCAGAATCTCCATCGTGTCGCCATGAGCCTCGCGGTCGTGTACCACAATCGGCAGGTTCCGGCGCTTTGCAAGCAGAATCTGGTCTTCAAATACCTTTCGCTGCACCTCTCGGGGGGCCATGTCCTCATAATGGTAATCCAGGCCGATTTCCCCGATCGCCACCACCTTGGGAGCGTTTGACCACTCCTCGATCTGGCTGAGATAATCCTCGGGAAGGCCTGCCGCGTTTTCCGGGTGGATTCCCACCGCCGCATAAATATAGGAATACCGGGAAGCGAGCTCAAGCGCTCCCCTGCATCCGTCGTAATCCGCCCCCATGCTCACCACGTTACACACGCCCTGCTCCGGAAGACGCTGCAGCAGCTCTTCGCGGTCAGCATCAAACGCTTCGTCGTCATAATGAGCATGGGAATCAAATATGAATCGTTTCACGATATAACCTGTCCTTTAATGAATCCTGGAGCCTGCCGGAATGCCGTCCATCAGCAGTACACGAACCGTATCCTCGCCGCAGTCCGCCGAAAGGATCATCCCCTGGCTTTCCACGCCGCACAGCACGACGGGCTTCAGATTTTTGACCAAAACGATGCTGTGACCGATCAGATCCTCCGGCTGATACCATTTGGCAATGCCGGATACCACCGTGCGCTCGCCGGTTCCGTCGTCCAGCGTGAATTTGAGCAGCTTCTTCGCGCGCTTGATGTGCTCGCAGCTGAGCACCTTCGCGACCACCAGCTCCACCTTCATGAAATCGTCGATCGTGATCTGCGCGATTCCCTCGGGAGCCTGCGCTGCCGTTTCTTCGTCCTTTTTCTCTCCCTGCGCCGGAACCGTAGAGGGAATCAGCTGATTCAGCTCTTCGATCTCCTTATCCACATCGATGCGCGGGAACAGCGTTTCGCCTTTTGTAATGACGGCATCTGACGGCAGAAGGCCCCATGTGGCCGCGTTCTCATACCCCAGAACCGCTGTACCTGCACCGAGCTGCTCCTGAATCTTGGGAGCGGTGTTCGGCACAAACGGGGTGATGAGAATGGAGATGACGCGCAACGCCTCACACAGATGGTACATCACAGAAGCCAGCCTTGCCTTTTGGTTTTCGTCCTTGCCGAGCACCCAAGGCGCGGTCTCGTCAATATATTTATTGGTGCGCGCGATGACCTTCCAGATTTCCGTCAGCGCATTGGAGAACTGATAGGAATCGATCGCCTTATCGCATTTTTCGCGCAGGGTGATCACCGCCTGCTCGAGCTCGTCGTCGATGGGGGCCTTTTCCTGCTCGGCGGGAATCACTCCGCCGAAATATTTGCCCACCATGGCGGTGGTGCGGGAAACCAGATTGCCCAGATCGTTGGCCAGATCGGAATTGATGCGGCTGATCAGAGCCTCGTTGGTAAAGTTGCCGTCGGCTCCAAACGGGATTTCACGCAGCAGGAAGTACCGGATGGCATCCACGCCGTAGCGGTCGCACAGAACCACAGGGTCAACCACGTTGCCCTTGCTCTTGCTCATCTTGCTTCCGTCGCCGAACAGCAGCCAGCCGTGGCCGTACACCTGCTTCGGCAGGGGAAGATCCATCGCCATCAAAATGGCGGGCCAGATGATCGTATGGAAACGCACGATCTCCTTGCCGACAAAGTGAACATCCGCGGGCCAGTACTTGCGGTAATCCGAATCGTCGTCGGAGCCGTAGCCCATGGCGGTGATATAATTGGTCAGCGCGTCCAGCCACACATACACAACGTGCTTGGGGTCAAAGTCCACGGGGATTCCCCAGGAAAAGCTGGTGCGGGAAACACACAGGTCGTTTAGACCGCTCTTGATGAACTGGATCATCTCGTTTTTGCGGCTTTCGGGCTGAATGAAGTCCGGCTGGTCCTCATACAGCTTGAGGAGCTTGTCCGCATAGTTGGAAAGGCGGAAGAAATAAGCTTCCTCCTCCGCCCACTTGACCTCGCGGCCGCAGTCGGGGCATTTGCCGTCTTTGAGCTGCGTTTCCGTCCAGAAAGCCTCACAGGGGGTACAGTACCAGCCTTCGTATTTGCCCTTGTAGATTTCACCCTTATCGTAAAGCGCGCGGAAAATCTTCTGCACGGCTTTCTCGTGGTAATCATCCGTGGTGCGGATAAAACGGTCGTTGCTGATATCCAGAAGCTTCCAAAGGTTGCGGAAGCCTTCTACCACCTTATCTACATATTCCTTGGGGGTAACACCCTCTTTTTTCGCATTGTTCTCAATTTTCTGGCCGTGCTCGTCCGTGCCGGTCAGGAACATCACGTCATACCCCTGCAGGCGCTTATAACGGGCAATCGCGTCGCTGGCCACGGTGCAGTAGCTGTGCCCGATATGCGGCTGCCCGGAGGGGTAATAAATCGGAGTGGTGATATAAAATGTCTTTTTTTCCATAGAATCCATCCCTTTAACAAATTCAGTGCGCTTTTCAGAGAATTCTCCGATCAGCCCTGCCGCCCATGCCGCAGGCGGTTTTGAACATCAGTATGTCAGTATCTTTTTCCTATTATACCATTTTACGGATAGATTTCAAGCAGATGCCCGGATTCGACCCGTACCGGCAGGCAAAGCCCGAAAAAAAGGACAGGCCGCCCGTTTCGGCAGCCTGTATTAAAAAGTTCCATTCTCTGTCAATGCGCGGCCTTGCTGGACTCGGATTGACCGGATGCAGCGGCGGAAGAAGTCGCAGAATCCGGAGAAGGCTTCGAAATATCCGCCGGAATAATCGGTGGATTTCTCAGAATCGTGATTTCCACACGCCGGTTCTTGGCGCGGCCCTCTTCATTATTATTGTTCGCGACCGGTGAAAAATGCGCATAACCCTCGATCGAAACCTTGTCCTGCTTCATTCCATACCCGATCATTTTGGTCAGAACCGTGACGGCGCGTTCCGTGGAAAGCCGCCAGGAGGTCTGATCACCGGAAAGCGTATGCGGCCCTACGTCTGCCGTATGCCCGCTGAACGTGATGTGATCTACCCGGTCATACACCTTCGAGATGGCTTCGGCAACCTCTTTCAGAACAGGCTCGCTTTCCGGCAGCATCCGCGAGCTGTCGGGCACGAACATCATTTTGTCTTTCAAATGAATTTTAACGTAAGTATTGGTATTGACGAGACCGATCTGATCCTCAAGATGATTCTTTTCCACATAAGACTGAAGAATCGCATATACTTCATCCAGAGCATCCATCGTGCTGTTAAGATTACCGGCATTTGTGGTCGTTTCTCCGCTTCCTGTGCCCGTACCGTTTCCGTTACCGGTACCGCCGCCTGCAGCCGCAGAATTGCTGACAGCACCCATTTGATACCCGGCCTGCTCCGCCATGTTCGCGAATTTTTTCGCGTCGATGGTGCTCATGGAATACAGGATCATAAATAGGGCCAATAGCAGCGTGATCATGTCCGAATAGGTCAGAAGCCATCTTTCATGATTTTCCGGGGTTTCTGCCTCGCCCCTCTTTTTTCTTCTTGCCATAGCAGTTTAATCTCCAGACAATTAATTATTGATGCCTTCTTTATACTTCTTCTGGCCGTTCTTGAACACATGATAATAAAGGGAAAGCTGGTTTTCCACGTCGCGCGCAGATTTGCCGCTGGCGATCAGACACATGCCTTCAATCATCATTTCACGGTACACCTTCTGGCGTTTCAGGTCTGCCTTCATTCGGTTGGCCATAGGGAAATACAAGAGGTTGGCGAACAGAATACCGTACAGGGTCGCCAAAAAGGCCACCGCGATCGACGCCATCAGCGCGGCCGCGTCCGTCATGTTGGAAAGCACCTGGATCAGACCCATAACCGTACCGATAATGCCCAGCGTTGGCGAAAAGCCGCCGGCGGCCATGAAAACCTCAATCTCCATATTCTTTTTCACCATGTAAGTATCGAGATCCGCCGTCATGGTGGACGCGATTTCTTCGGCAGGCTTCATATCGAGAGTGAGGATCATCCCCTCTTTCAGCGGCAGAAAACTGTCATCGCTGATGTCGGAATCATCCAGCATGGTCTGCAGCTTTAAAAGGCCTTCCTTACGGCAGGCATCCGCCATTTCTCTCATCTTCTGAATCAGCTTTTCGGGGTTCGGCGAATGTTTGGTAAATACAGTACCAACAAAAAATTTCAGGGCAGCCAAAATTTCCCCGAATCCAAAAGAAAGAATCGTAGCTCCCCACGTTCCCCCAAAAACGATCAAAAATGGAGAGAGTAAAAATAAGGAACTTAATACTCCATGCTCCAGCAGATAGCCTCCGATAATAGAGCCAAACGCGACAACTACTCCAATGATTGTTGAAATATCCACTCTGTATCCTCCTTGAGTTTGACGATTGCTGAAGAATCAGAAACTCTTATTATGTATATCGGCAGAAATCTACAATATCTTGGTAAAAAAGCTTAAATTTATAAAAAATTCTTTTTCTCTGCATATTTTTCAAAAATCTAACCGAAAAAATAAAAAATTATTTGTTTTAGGGGTTGATTTCTGATAAAAAATAAGATATAATAACCAAGCGTTCAAAAAGCGCCGGAAACAAATGGACGATTAGCTCAGCTGGCTAGAGCATTCGCTTGACGTGCGAAGGGTCACAGGTTCAAGTCCTGTATCGTCCACCACAAAAAATGCATCCTGTAAAACAGGATGCATTTTTTCGTTTGTGCGCTTTTTGTCTGGCTGAGAGGCATATTTAACGAGTAAGACCTGCCGGGCTGAACAGCGGGTCAAAGCAATCTCTGCATACTTTATTTGCGGTATTTCCGGCAAAAAAGCAAGGCTTTTAAGCTATCTCCCAGATAAATCAGCCCCCTGCAGAAAGGGAGCTCCCGCCATGATCCCCTGACAATTACAAATACAAACTGATAAAACAGTTCTGTAAAATGCACGAAAAAAGTCCGGCCATCGATCAGGCCGGACTTTTTTTACAATGAATGTTTTTGCAAATAAAATGCAATTTTCAACTCAGGATACAGTAACCGTCGCAACCAGAACCGGGGCACGGCCGCCTACCTGTGCATAGATCGGTGTGGTACCGCTGCCAGCCGCAGTAATGGGATAATACCAGCCGCCTGCGGTGGGCTGCTCTGTTCCGCCGGTTAAAACGGCCGGATTCCCGATCAGGAATTTCACATTAGTGGAAATCACTGTGGGCATTACACGCAGAGAATAGGTCTGGCCCTTCTGGAGAGTAAAGCTGGAGCCGAGATCCGTAAAATACACAACCTTCGGCAGGGCGTTGCCCGTCACTGTAAAGGAAGTGGAAGCGCCTGTCACAGCGGAGGTGGTGGTAATGGTCGCCTGGCCCTCACCCTTATGGATGACCTGGAAAATGTATCCGTCTGCCGACTGCTGAGAGAATTTGACTTCCGCAACGTTCGGATCAGAAGAAACCGCCGTGGGCGCCACAGCATCCGCCGTAGTAATACGGTAGAAATAATCCTGGCTCTGATCGGTGAACGCATACGTACTCAGCGCGCTGCTGGTAAAGACGTTCGGGTCTGTGGGCTTTGTCGGCTGCTGAGCCGCTGTTCCGGCGTAATCATAGTAGCTGTAGTTCACATCGCAGAGACCGCTGACTCCGGGAATGCTCTGCGCCGCATACTGCCACATGGTGTACGGGCGGTTGAAGTTCGGCTGGCTGACGCCCCAGTGGGCGATCCAGGTATCGTACTGCGCCACCAGCGGGCTGGTCAGGCGCGCGTTGTAGAAGTTCACATAGCTGTAAACCGCCGTTTTGTAACCGGCCTGCTGAATCCTGCTGCAGAATGCATTCACGATCTGCCCCATCTGATCGGCAGAAAGCGAATTATGTACTTTATCTTCCACATCGAATACAACAGGGTACTGCAGAGCGCGGCCCTTGAGGATGCTCAGGCACATTTCCGCTTCCTGCGTCGCCATGGTCACATTCGTCGCATAGCTGTAATGATAAGCGCCTACCGCAATGCCGTTCGCAGTTGCGCCTTTGTAATTGTTCTCAAACTGAGTATCCGTCTGCTGGGCCCAGTTTTCGTTTCCGTACCCGGTACGGATCATGGCAAACTGAACACCGGCAGCCTTTACCTTTTGCCAGTCGATGACTCCTCGATGCTGAGAAACATCAATTCCGGGAATACCGACATTGACCGAGCAGCTGACGGAACAGCTGACAGTAACCCCAGAAGCCGAAGTCGCTGTAACAGTCGCCTGGCCGATCGAAAGCGCAGTCACAACTCCCGTACTGTTCACCTGTACCACAGCGGGATTACTGGAAGCCCAGGTTACCTGCGTCACTTCTGAAGTTCCGCTGTATACCCTAAGCTGCATGGTATCACCCTTTTTCATCTGGGCAAAGGTGGAGCTGATCATAAAATCGGTTGTGTATGTATCTGCATACGCCGGCAAAAACAGCGTCATCAACATCGCGAAAACCAGAAAAAATGACCCCAATCTTTTTTTCAATCCGATTCCTCCCACAAAATGATTTTTGCCGGCAATTCCATCCCTAAAATAACGCGGAAAACACAGCAATTAAGTTTATTATATTTCTCCTACCAGATTATGTCAAGTAACATCCCTCTCTTTTCATCAAAATACAATAATTACCAAAAAAAGGGATGTGATATTGCATCCCTTTCGTCTGTAAATATTGGATCATCAATCGATCATCCGTTTTTTTCCGTAACGCTCACATTCGCCTTATACTCCCCATAGGCCCAAACACTGGTATGGCTTTTTGCGACCAGGGTGACGGGGAATTCCGAATGCCCGGTAAAGCTTTCTTTGCCTGTCATATCGATCTGCGCGTAAACATCGGCGGCGGTGATGGCATCAATCTGCTTGGCCGGGCCGATCAGCGTCATTGCCAGGCTCTTTGTAAACACCTGCGCTGATTTGCTCGCCGCCAGATTCTTGATCTGGAAATCCGTCACATTGATCTTTTTGCTCTTAAAGCCGCTGAAATCCAGCGTAACGGAGGCCGTATAAATGTTGCTGAGGTTCTTGCAGCCCGGCGGGAGCGTGATATCTACCTGCAGGTTCTGATTACTGATGGAAAGCTTTGAAAAATCGATTGCCTCCAGACTCAGCTCATTCACGTTGGCCAGCACATCCTCCGGCCCGGCCACCTCAACGGTTTCTGGGTCGATCTTCTGCACCGCGGAGGAGAGGGCCAGTCCCACAGGCTTGCCGGTGAAGGTCGGACTCAGCTTCATGACCTTTCTGGCCAGCACCGTAATATTCACATCCACAGACTTGATACTCATGTTCAGCTTATCGGCTGAAAGCTTTTCTCCATATGCGTCATACAGCACCAAATCGGTCGTAAAGTTTTTACTCTGTGTCAGGGTTTCCTTCACATCGTATTCCGCCGAAACCTTTTTGATCTTCGCGATCTCCTTCTCCGGGCCGGAAATCACGACTGTATCCGAGGAGAAGGAAGGAGCGCTGACAAAATAATCGGGATCGGCTTTATAGGTGACATCGTCCTGAATCGGGAAGGTGACTTCCTTATAAACATCCACATTGGTAATGATGGTGCTTGGCTCGATGGACACAATCTCGTAATCGGCCAGCGAGCCGACCTTCTGTGCTGTTAAGGGGAGCGGGTAGCTGCCGGGCTGGGTGATCGACGACGCCAGCGTCGCCACCACCTGAATGTTTTCGGGCTTGATGCGGTTGACGACGATGCTGTTGCCGCGGATGGACACCTTCGCCGTTTTTACGCTCTGCTCAAATACCTTGAGCCCCTGCTCCTGGCTGGTTTCAGAAAGCTTGACGGTGACCGGCACATCGTAAATGATGCGCGGCCGCTCCTGCGTATTGACCGTCGCCATGATAAACCACAGCACAATTGCCGTAAGGACGGAGAAGGCCAGCACAAAGCGATCATTATAAAACAGAACGGAAAGATCCAGCTTTTTATTCTTCATCTTTTTTTGCCCTCCTGATGGAAGGAATCTTGCGCGACCGCTTTTCACTGGATTCCTGCTCCGGGATGATCAAATTTTCCAATTCGCTTCTCAGGGTCTCTCTCGTATAGTTGCGGGTCAAAACGCCGTTGACGGCAATGGAAATCTGCGCGGTTTCTTCCGAAACCACTACAACGACTGCATCGGAGTTTTCGCTGATGCCGATCGCGGCACGGTGGCGCGTTCCCAGATCCAGGCTGACCTTATCGCTCTTTGTCAGCGGCAGGATACAGCCCGCCGCGTACACCATGCCGTCGCGGATAATCATTGCGCCGTCGTGCAAAGGTGCCTTATTAAAGAATACGTTGCCGATCAGCTGAGCCGAAGGGTCCGCGTTGATCACCGTACCGGTGTCTGCGATATCTCCCAGCTTTGTCTGGCGCTCAAACACAATCAGAGCGCCCATTCTCTGCTTTTGCAGAACCACCACGGCTTCTACTACCGCGTTGATTCCACGGGTGAGCTTCTGGCGCAGGTCGGCGTCATCCTTTACGCCGGTGAACAGCCAGCCCTTGGCATTGCTGCCAAGCCCGCTTCGGCCAATCTGCTCCAAAGCGCGGCGCATTTCGGGCTGAAACACCACCAGCAGCGCGAACACGCTGAACTGGAAGAAATAGTTCAGCAGCGCGCCAACCATATGCAGGTTCAAATAATAGGATACGCCCCAGACAAGCAGCAGAATCAATAAACCCTTGACCAGCTGCTCAGCCCGCGTTTCCCGAACCAGCTTGATCCCGCTATATATGATGAAGGATATGACCAAGACATCCAGGCCATCTGTCAGCTGAAACGATTTTACCAAGCCGACAATATTACCCCAACCGTTTACGAGAAGCTCCATGTTTTTCCTCTCCGTAGCAGACTCGCAGCAAACCTGCCCGCAACGCTGCCTCTTTTTATTTATTTTACCATATAACCAGCGATATGCAACATTTTATTCAGGAATCCGCTTTGATTTTACGGATTGTCATGAGAAATCGCTCTATTTCATTTCTATGATTGAAAGCAGACGGCGATACCCGAACCGCGCCCTGCTCCAACGTTCCCATACACTGATGCGCGGCCGGCGCACAGTGCAGGCCGGGGCGCACGGCGATCCCGACGGCGTCCAGCTTCCCGGCCACCTGCTCGCTGGACAACCCTTCCATATTAAAAGAAAGGACGGGCGCAAAATACATCTCCTCCGGCCGCTGCGTGTAAAGACGCACGCCGCGAATCTGGGAAAGCCCGTCGTAAAGCTGCTGCACCAGACGCATTTCATGAGAAAAAATGGTTTGCTGCGTCTTTGCGCGTACAAATTCCATTCCGGCTCTGAGTCCGGCAATACCCGGCAGATTCGGCGTTCCGCTCTCCGCCTGCTCCGGCATCTGATCCGGCTGCAGGAAGGAAAAGGATGAGGTGCCGGTTCCGCCCTCCAGAATCGTTTTGGGAAGCGAAGCGTTTTTGCAGATCAGCATTCCGGTTCCCATCGGGCCGTAAAGCCCTTTGTGCCCGGCCAGGCAAAGGTAATCGATGCCGCTGTCTTCCATATTGATCGGCAGCACTCCCCCGCCCTGCGCGCAGTCTACCGCAGTCGGAATCTCATATTCCCGGCCGAGCGCGGCAATGCGCTCCACCGGCAACCGGATTCCCCATACATTGGAGGCGTGCATGCACACGATCAGCTTCGTGTTGGGCTGCAGGGCCTGGCGAAAATGATCCACGGTCGCGTTGTTGTTCCCGGGGACCACCTGCGCCTGCGTAAATGTGATATCCTGATCTGCCAGAGCCTGAAGCGGACGCATGACTGCATTGTGCTCCAGATTCGACGTTACCACATGATCCCCGGGCTTTAAAACGCCCTTGATGACCATGTTCAGCGCCATGGTACAGTTCAGAGTAAATGCGATACATTCCGGCCCGGGAGCAGAAAACAGCTCCGCCGCCGTCTGCCGGCAGTCATAAACCTCCTGCGCGGCAAGGAGAGACAGCTTATGCCCGCTGCGCCCCGGATTTGCTCCTTTTGTCCTCTGTGCATCCGCCATAGCGGTGATCACGCGCGGCGGTTTGGGGTACGTGGTGGCCGCATTGTCTAAATAAATCATACGGCACCCGCTCTCTCGGATCTTCCCAAAACACGGATGCCTGAGTGTATCAAAATATCTTCCGCCTGATCGGTACGATCCGGCACGTAAATTCCATATCCGCACCCGAGCCGGTCCTGCGTGCGCGGTGTTCTCTCCACATACGATTTAATTCCATAACGGAACAAAATGTCCCGGCTTTTCATCGCATAAGTGATGGAACCAAGCAAAATAACAGGCTTGCCCACATACATCACCTCTCTGTTTTTATTAACAGAATATGCGATGGGAAGATGGGTTGATAACCTGTTTTTCTACTTTAGCAGACAAACTGCGTGTGCGGCAATTCCTTGTCCCTCTCCTGTGAAGCCGAGATGCTCTTCTGTAGTGGCTTTTACGCTCACGGCATCTGTCTTGATACCGCATGCCAAAGCCAGGCATTCTCTCATTTGTGCGATATAGGGGCGGAGTTTCGGGGCTTGTGCCACCACCGTGGCGTCAATATTTTCAATCTGATATCCTTTCTCCCCCACCAGCTCGCAGACGCGGCGCAGCAGCTTCAGGCTGTCCGCACCCGCCCATTCGGGATCGGTATCGGGGAACCAGGCACCCAGATCGCCCAAAGCGGCAGCCCCAAGCAGAGCATCCGCCACCGCGTGAGACAGCACGTCGGCGTCGGAGTGGCCGAGAAGGCCGCGCTCATACGGAATTTGTACTCCGCCGATGACCAGGGGGCGATCCGGCACCAAGCGATGCACGTCATACCCATGCCCAATTCTCATTTTGAACCATCCTCTCTGCCGCGAAGCACTGCCTCGGCAAATAATATGTCCTCGGGGGTCGTCAGCTTTGCGTTTTCCGGCGAGCCCTCGCACAGATGAACCCGGCCGCCGGTCTGCTCGATCAGCTGGCAGTCGTCGGTATATTCCCGCTGCGCCGCCTGCAGGGCCGATTCGTACAGCTCCCGCTGAAATACTTGAGGCGTCTGCACGCTCCAGAGCTGCTCGCGCGGCAGGGTTTCCACAACAAAGCCCTGCGCATCTGCCCTTTTCATCGTATCCCGTGCCGGAATCGCCAGGGAAGCCGCGCCATACCTGTGGGCGTCCAGCACCACACGGTCGATCAGCTCCGGCCGGATCAGAGGCCGGGCGCCGTCGTGAATAGCCAGATAGGCGCAGTCCTCCGGAACGGCGGCCACGCCGCACGCCACAGAGGCCTGCCGGGTATCCGCCCCCGGCACCACCCGGCACAGCTTGCTCAGTGAATATTCGATACGCAGCCGTTCCATCGCCTGTGTATCGCACGCGCGGCAGACAACGACCACGCAGTCTATGGTTTGAGCCTGTTCAAATGCAAAAAGCGTTCGGACAATCGCCGGAACGCCTGAAAGCGGAATCCATATTTTAGAACCCGAGCATTTCATTCGGCTGGAGCTGCCAGCCGCAACCACAATGGCGCAGCAGCGGTTGTTTTCTCTCAATCGCTTCACCCGTCTTTCCTCACAAAACAAAGGGGCCGTGCGGCTCCTTTTGTTTTATTATAGTATGGATTGAGTGGCATGGCAATTACAAAGCTGTTACTTCATCTAGAATTTAGAGTAAATTCATATTTTGAACCAAGTTTGTTTACAAAGATTTTGATTGCAATTTTCGTCAAAATAAGGTAAGATTGAATCGTCAAAACAGACAAAAAAAGGAGTGATGTTTTGTGAAGGAATTAACACCAAAACGAGTAGCCGATTCCCGTGTGGAACAGATTCAGATTGTACTGAGCAGTCATATTAATGGTGCCGGACGACTGTTCGGTGGACAGCTGATGGAATGGATCGACATCGTGGCAGGCGTCGTAGCCCGCAGACACTCAAATCACAATACCACCACTGCCTCCATAGATAATCTGCAATTTAAAGAGCCTGTATATCTCAACAATACTCTTGTCCTGTTCGGCAAGGTCACTTATGTTGGCAAAACCTCGATGGAGATACGGGTCGATACTTATGTGGAACACCTGGACGGCGACCGCAAGCTGGTAAACACTGCCTATTTTGTGATGGTAGCACTGAACGAAAGCGACCACCCCACTCCGGTACCCCCGCTGATGCTTGAATCAGACGAGGAAGAGGCCGACTGGAAAGCCGGCGAGCGCCGCAACGAGCTGCGCCGTCATCGCCGGGTAGAGCAGTATTGATTCCGCAGAAAAAATCAATCTGAATACAGCTGATTTCCTTCCCTTGCTTCCGGCAGAGGAAGGAAATTATTTTTATTCAGAATCTTTCCTTTTCGTTTTCCACAAAATCAGGTATACTGGTCTGGGTGAAAAAAATGAACGCAAAAGAACTGCTGCGCCTGATTCCCAAAAAGTATTCCGACCTGCAAACGGAAGCCAGTCTGATCCGGGTGTTTCTGGAACAAAACGGGCTTTCTCACGCTGCCGCCGGCACGATGCTGAGCGAGCTGCAGGAAAAGGCTGTGCCGGAAATCTGTCAGCTTCTGCATACCAAAGCTTCTCTGACGCTCCCTTTCCTGAAATCCGTATTGGAGGAAATGGTCGACCTGCAGGAAAGAGGCAAAAACGGCGTTGTTTTCACCCCCGATTACATTGCCGATTACATACTGGAACATACGATTGCATCCCCCTGCCCCCCAAACGCCCGGGTGATCGACCCGGCGTGCGGCAGCGGCTCATTTCTGCTCCCTGCGGCGGAGTACCTGCACCGCATCAGCGGGAAGCCGATGCGGGAAATCATTTCGCAGCACCTGTACGGGATCGACATCAGCGAGGATCAGACCCGGCGCACCAGGGTTCTTTTGACCCTGCTGGCCCTGCTGACCGACGGTACCGCTGACAGACTGTCCTTTCACGTAGCGACCGCAGATTCCCTGGCCTGCAGCTGGACGGATTTGTTCGGCTGCCCGGATTTTGACTATATTGCAGGCAATCCGCCTTACCTGAACACACACGCCATTTCCAAAAAGGATACCGAACGGCTGAAAAAGAATTTTCACACGACGCGCCGGGGTACCTTTAATCTGTTTTACGCTTTCATTGAGCAGAGCCTCCGCTTTCTTTCGGAACGGGGTGCCCTCGGCTTTATTGTTCCCAACAACTATCTGTCCATTTCGTCTGCGGAGGAGCTGCGGCGGCTGCTCAATGAGCGCCGCGCTGTCTCTATGGTGATCGATTTCGGCGAAAATCTGGTGTTCGAGCCGGTTCGGACTTACAGCTCTCTGCTGTTTTTGAATCGGCGTGAAAACCATACTATCGCCTATTCCATGCTGGAGAAAAGCGACGATCTTCCTGCGGCGCTGCGCTGTACCGTCCCTTGTCACACAGACGCGGAACACCTGAACCCTGCCGGGTGGAAGTTTTTGTCCGAAACCGAGCGGCAGAACATCAAAAGGATCGAAGAGGCCGGTCAGTCCATCGGCAATCAAATCAAAATCGGCGTCGCCACCCTGCGCGATAATGTTTATTTTCTGGACGGCTTTGATCCGCAGGCCGGTCTTTTCTACAAAGAGCGCGGCAGTCTGCGCTATTGGATCGAACCGGGCGCGGTGCGGGCGATCGATAAAATATCCGAAATTTCGGATGAAGCGGCCATGCCGGGGGAACGGAAGCATATCCTTTTTCCATATACCGGCGAACCCGACCCCAAAATGCCGTACCGAATTCTGGAGGAAGAACAGTTGGCGTTCAAATTCCCACTATGCTATCAATATCTGATCGACTGCCGCCCCGTGCTCGCCGCACGGGACAAGGGAAAGCCGAATCCGGTGGCATGGTACGCATACGGCAGAAGCCAAGGGCTGAACTGCCGCGGCCCAAAGCTGCTGTTCCCCATGTTCAGCCGCCGGCCAAAATTTTTACCGGAGCCGGATGGAGAAATCCTATTCTGCAACGGCTACGCCATTACGCAGGGTGGCCGGTACCCCTTGGAGGTGCTGGCGAAAATTCTCAACTCTGATGTGATGGAATACTATGTTTCGCGTGTCAGCTATTGCCTGAAGGGCGACTACAAATGCTACCAGAAAAAATATCTGCGCAGCTTTTCGATTCCGGAGTTCAGCGAATCTGAAATTCGGTTTCTCCTGTCGGAATCCTCTGATGAGGCCATCAACGCTTTTTTATTCCAGAAATACCGGCTTCTGCCGGAATGAATTCGCACCGCAAAAGCCGGCCGCCCGCATCATACGGGCAGCCGGTTCCTTTTTGTTTATGGCAGGATTATTTTGCGGGAATCCAGCCCTTGATCAAATCCTGATGCTCCTTGGCCCATTCTCTCGCGACATCCAGCGGATCGCCGCCTTTCTCTTCAATCACACCCATCAGGTCGCCGATCTCCTGCTCGTTCATTTTAAAGTTTTTCAGGAAATCCACCACTTCCGGCATATCCTTGGAAAGGCCTTTCCGTGAGACAATGTGAATATTCTCCGAAGTGCCATAAATTTTTTTGGGATCCTCCAGAACCTTCAAATCCCAACGGGCAAACTTCCAGTGAGGCTTCCACCCGACTACTACGATCGGCTTGTTCGCATCGATCGCCTTTTTCAGCGCCGCCGTCATGGTGGGGCCGCTGCCGGGCAGAAGCTTATAATCCAAGGCGTAGTCGTCAATCAACTTATATGTAGCCTTCATAGTTGCTGAACCGGAATCGATGCCAATGATTTCACCGCCAAACAGCTCTTTATTGGCGTTCAGCTCTTCAATACTGTTGACCGGAACATAGCTTGGCACCGTAAGGCCGATCATGGCGTTTTCGTAGCATACACCCAAATCATCCATCTTATCGCCGTATTTCTTCATATAGTCCTCATGCGTTACGGGAAGCCAAACATCCATAAAGGCATCCGTATTTCCGCTGGCCACTGAAGTAAAGACGGGCGCGATATCCGCCATCGTCAGCTCTACCTTATAGCCCATTTCATCCTCCAGAACCGCGGCGGCCAGATTTGTCATCGCGATTCCCTCGGACCAGTTGACATACCCTAATTTTACCGTCTTGTTCTCAGACGCGCCCGGGCTGCTGCCCGACGGACTGCAGCCCGCCATCGCACCCAGAAGCATGACCACGCTCATTCCAATTGCTGCTGCCTTTTTCATAACCTTCCTCCTTTGATTTTTCTCTGAATCATCACGCCCCAATGAAAGAGGCTGTGGATTTCTTTCCCTCCAAGAGCATAAAATCAACTGCCGTTATAACCGGACATACCCTGCTTCGATCATGCGGCGGATCCGCTTTTTCCTCCCCTGAAGAAGGTCTGCCCGAAAATACATCTCAAGCTTTCCTGCAAACCGATATCAAAGCCTTCTGCGTATAAAGATAGAAACTGCTGCAAGCCTCCGCTGTGCAACAGTTTCTATTTGCTTACCGGCAATTATTTTGCGGGAATCCAGCCTTTGATCAAATCCTGGTGTTCTTTGGCCCATTCTCTCGCGACATCCAGCGGCTCGCCGCCCTTGTCCTCGATTGCGCCCATCAGTTCGCCGAGCTCCTGCTCGCTCATTTTAAAGTTTTTCAGGAAATCCACAACCTCCGGCATATCCTTGGAAAGGTCTTTGCGGGCAACAATGTGAATATTTTCCGCGGCCCCATAAACACCCTTCGGATCCTCCAGAACCTTCAGATCCCAGCGGGCGAACATCCAGTGAGGCTTCCATCCGGTCACCACGATCGGCTTGTTCGCATCGATCGCCTTTTTCAGCGCCGCCGTCATGGTAGGGCCGCTGCCGGGCAGGACCTTGTAATCCAGACCGTAGTCGGCAATCGCCTTGTCCGTCGCCTTCATGATTCCCGCGCCGGAATCGATGCCGATGATCTCGCCGCCAAACTGATCTTTATTGGCGTTCAGCTCTTCGATGCTGTTGATCGACACATAGCTCGGCACTGCAAGGCCGATCAGCGCGTTTTCATAGCTGACGCCCAGATCATCCAGCTTATCGCCGTATTCCTTCATATAATCCTCATGCGTTACCGGGAGCCAAACATCCATAAAGGCATCTGTATTTCCGCTGGCCACGGAAGTAAAGACCGGCGCGACATCCGCCATCGTCAGCTCTACCTTGTAGCCCATTTCATCCTCCAGAACCGCGGCGGCCAGATTGGTCATCGCGATTCCCTCGGACCAGTTGACATAACCAAGTTTTACCGTTTTCTTTTCAGACGCGCCCGAGCTGCTGCCCGACGGACTGCAGCCCGCCATCGCGCCCAGAAGCATTACGACGCTCATTCCAATTGCTACTGCTTTTTTCATTGTCATCCTCCTTCGATCTTGTTTATTTTCAATGCCGTATTTCCAAATGCGGCGGATCAGCCTTTCTTTCTTGCTTTGCCCAGGCTCTGGGTGATGCGGTCGATCACCATGGCCAGAATCACAACCGCGAGGCCGCCCTCAAAGCCCTGGCCCATCTTCATCTGTGTGATGCCCTGAAGCACCACGTTGCCCAGCCCGCCGGCTCCGATCATAGCCGAAATAACGACCATGGACAGCGAAAGCAGGATCGTCTGGTTCAATCCGGCCAGAATGGTCGGCATCGCCATGGGGATTTGCACCTTCCACAGCAGCTGGCCGGAGGTGGCGCCGAACGCCTTGGAGGCCTCCACCACATCGACCGGCACCTGGCGAATGCCGAGGCTGGTCAGACGAACCACCGGAGGCATTGCGAAAATAACGGTTGCCACCGCGCCGGGTACCTCGCCCAAATCAAAGAAATACACGGCGGGGATTAAGTACACAAACGCGGGCATGGTCTGCATGAAATCCAGAATCGGGCGAATCGTGCCGTTTGCTTTATCGCTGCGGGACATCCAAATGCCAAGCGGCAGTCCCAGCAGCAGCGCGATCAGAGTTGCGGTAACGACCAGCGCTAAGGTTTCCATCGTCTGCTTCCACAGATTCATCGAAACGATGAGCAAAAGCCCTATCACTGTAAAAATTGCCGTCCCGCGCCCGGCCAGCCGCCAGGCGATCACTGCGAGAATCGCGATTGTAATAAAAAACGGAATCCCATTGAAGATAAAATCAAAGCCGTTGATAATACCCGAAAGCCCTTCCTTGATTCCGGTAAAAAACGGAGCCAGATTGACTGTAAGCCAATCGATACCTCTCTCCACATAATCTCCGATCGGCAATCTAATCATTCCCATTTCCCTCCCCTACGATTCCGGCCAGAGCCGAAACCTTGAAAATCAGCCCCAGCAGCGTGTTTTCGCTGTCGACTACGGCCACCGGATATTTTGTCTTTAAAAACAGGGGCAGAATCTCTTCCACAAGAACGTCCGGCCCGACGGTGCAGATTTCTTTTTCCAAAATACCGGAAAGGTCATCTTTCCCCTCCCGGATCAGCTGGGTGACATCGTCGATCGTGACCAGGCCGAGCAGCCGGCCCTGCTTATCGGTAACATAAACGCTCGAAATTGCCGCTTCGCGCATTTGGCGCAGTGCCAAACGGGCACCGCCGGTTACCGTTATTACCGTATCCGTATCTCTCATGATCGACGACGCGGTCAGAACCTTGGAACGATTGACCCCCTGCACAAACTTGCGGACATATTCGTTCGCCGGATTGCTCAGAATTTCTTCCGGAGTACCGATCTGTACGATCACGCCGTCTTTCATGATGGCGATGCGGTCGCCCAGCTTCAGGGCTTCATCGAGATCATGCGTGATAAAAATGATCGTCTTTTTCAGCCTGCGCTGCAGACTGATCAATTCGTTCTGCATTCCCTTACGGATCAGCGGGTCCAGCGCGCTGAACGCCTCATCCATCAGCAGAACATCCGGCGAGGTAGCCAGTGCCCGCGCCAGTCCCACACGCTGCTGCATACCGCCGGAAAGCTGAGACGGATAGGAGTTTTCGTACCCTTTCAGTCCGACGATCTCGAGCATATCCACCGCCTTTTTCCGGCGGACCGCTTCGTCCTCTTTCTGAATCTCAAGGCCGAAGGCCACGTTTTCCGCTACGGTGCGGTGCGGCAAAAGCGCAAAATTCTGAAAAACCATCGCGATCTTTTTTCTGCGAACCGCCCGCAGCTTCTCTGCATCAAACTCTACGATATTTTCCCCATCGATCATCACCTGACCGGAGGTGGGTTCGATCAATCGGTTCAAACAACGGATCAGCGTTGATTTTCCGCTGCCGGAAAGACCCATGACCACAAAGATTTCGCCCTCTTCCACCGCAAAGGAAGCATCGTTCACACCAACACTGTGCTTGTACTTCTTTAAAACGGACTCTTTTGTTTCACCCTCCTGCAAAAACGGGATCATCTTTTTCGGGGTGGCACCGAATATCTTATACAAGTTTTTGATTTCAACCTTTGTCATTTCTGCTCATCCCCCAATTCGTATTGAATCAAGCCTTTATTATGTTTATCTAAAAACGCCCGTATAGTAACAACTCTTAATGCAATACTAAGTTGTTAGTACAATTATATTCAACCATGAAATTATTGTCAAATTAAAATTCTGTCGTCAGATTTCACTTTTATTTAATTTATCCAATTTCAGCTGAAAAAACAAGGAAAAAAGGATGCGGATTTTTACATTTTTATGATTAACTGCCAAATATTGCAATTTAATTTTATTATTTTTGCAGAAATTCAAAAATCTTCTGCATTTTTTTGATTTTGCCTTTTGCATAACTGCGATTGGAATAATTCATTTTTGAGTCCAGGACAGGAAAATGGGGCGCTTGCGTTCCGCCGCGATGCGGCGAAAACTGCCTGATCGGTCAAAATACACCATTTAGATATTGGTTCGATTTTTGACTGTAAACTTTGAAAAAAGCAAGACGGCAAAAAAAGAGTCCGAATGCTTAAGCATTCGGACTCTTTTTCAGTTCGAACCGACTTCTTTATTAAGGACTTTACGTCGTGCACAGCAACAAGGCGCCAACGGCTGAAAGAACTTTGAAACCTAAGACAGATAAAGCCTTAGACCCTGTCGCCTGTCAAGGTTGAGAGGTAGAATTCTCGTTGTAAAAACGTTCTGCGCCGGGATGAAGCGGAACCGGAAGATCCTTTGTAACAAAATCGAGATCCTTCATACTCTCCATGGAGTAATGGAGCTCATCCAAATCCTCTACAGACTCGCGCAAAATTTTTGTGATCGTATAGACCAGCTCCTCGTCCATATCTTCATTGACGCAGAGCACACACTTCACGCCGAAGGTGGGCACGTCTTCTTTTTGACCGTAATAGGTGCCGGCGGGAATCACCGCTTTGCGATACTGGTCGTTGTCATCCAGTATCTCATTCAGTTCTTCATCGGTGTAGCGCAGCAGGTGGCAGGGAACACTCTTCGCCAAATCCTGCATCGCCTTGATGGGGACGCCGGCCATTCCATGTACGGCATCGAGCTTTCCTTCGCCCAACGCTTTGCTGCCGGAGCCAAGGCCGTAATTTTCCAGCTTTGTATTGTTCGAATTGATTCCGACAACCTGCAGGGCAATTCTAGCGGAAAGATCCGTGGTGGAATTCTCCGGCCCCACAGCAACCCGCTTCCCCAACAGATCATGTACATAGACAGCATTCAGGGAATCTTTCGTAATCCAGTTGGAGCAGCTGAAATACACCGCACCGATCGCGCGCAGATTTTTCATTGGCTTCCCCGAAAATTCATCCTCGCCCCGGTAAGCGCAGTATGCCACATCCGCACTGACCAGAGCAAGATCAATCTGCCCGCCCCGCAGGCCTTCCACATTGGAAAGAGAACCGTTTGATGCGCCAATGTTGATTTTCATTTGGGGTATGTTCTC
The DNA here is from genome assembly GCF_000577335.1 of Faecalispora jeddahensis. Taxonomy (GTDB): domain Bacteria; phylum Bacillota; class Clostridia; order Oscillospirales; family Acutalibacteraceae; genus Faecalispora; species Faecalispora jeddahensis. The sequence goes on from NZ_CBYL010000043.1 coordinate 23,631, forward strand.
ATTGATGACCTGTGCAATGGCACGGCCTACCGGGTACATAGTACCGCCGCTGTCTGCAGTACCGATGGTCAGCACCTGAATGGGCTGTTCCTTCTGCGTAACGGCGGCCGATGAGCCGCTGTCCGCCGGCTGGCACCCCGAAGCCGTTAAACCAAGAAGACACAATACTGCAGCCAATTTTTTAAAACAACTGCCTGTACTCATTGACATCGCCCTCCCCTGTTATAAAATGACTGGAACAAACGCCGCATGCTTGTTTCCAATTTATTATCATAAGTTTGAGGCCGCTTTCCAAAACAGGATTGCGCAAGTACCGCAACCACCAAACTGATGATTCCATGCTCTCAGCCGCCAAAAGCTCTGCTTTTGCTTGTAGTGTGAGGTTATTATATCATAAATCATCAAACACGAAAGCCGCGCCCATATTTTCGGAATTAACGAGTTGATGATTTAGCTGACCCAAACCTTTCTTCAGCTGAGTGAGTTTCATACTGGAGATGGAAAAACACCGTTATGATATATTTATAAAATTATATATAATATATGCTTTTGTATATTATACCATGGCAGGCCATGGATTTCCAAGTAAATTTCAGACGGAAAAAATCAAACATTCTGCCGAACCGCCGTTTTTGTATTTTATTGTATTTTTAAAAAATGCAAAAGGCAGGTTCCAAAAGAACCTGCCTTTTACAAACCAAATAACTATTGTTTGATGTAGGATCTAGTAAAAGCCTACTCAAACGGTAATGAACCCGTAATCAAAATTTAGGAAGCGGTTACTCACAAAGTAGCAACCCAGGGTGCAATCACACTGCAGAGAATCGGATTGACAATATCCAGGACAATGAGTGCGAAGGGAGTGAAGACGACCCACGCAACGTTGGCAGGGCCATATTCCGAAATAACCGCGCGCATATTTGTCATGGCGTTGGGGCCGGAACCAAGGCCGATACCCACATGAGCCGCTGTCATAACAGCCGCGTTGTAATCTCTGCCGCATACGTTGTAGGTGACCAAAGCAACCCACAGAATCATAACAACGATCTGGCAGGCCAGAATGATGACGAAGGGACCAGCCACATCGGCCAGCTTTGTAACATCGATGGTCATCATGGTCATCGCGATGAACAGATCCAGAGTAATTGATCCAACGGTATCAATCTCAACTTCGTTAACCTCAAACTTCGCGGCATCCAGAATGTTGCGGATGATAACAGCACCCAGCATACAGCCTACGAAATAGGGGAATTCAATAGCGGGGACTTTGCCGGCCGCAATCGCGATATAAGAGCCGATACCTGCGGAAATAACAACCAGGCATACGCTGCCCATCAGGCTCTTGGTGTTCAGAGGGGTAACCTCATTATCGGCCTGCTTGCTGGCATCCACTTCATTGGCATTGGCCTTCAGGTTGTTGCGCTTAATCAGCCAGCGTGCAACAGGGCCGCCCACCAGGCTGGCAAAGATCATGCCGAAGGTGGCACCCATAACGCTGATAACAACCGCATTGGCCGCGCCGAGCTCTTCATACAGAGGAGCGATCGCACCAGAGGTGCCTACGCCGCCCATCAGAGACAGGGAGCCGAGACCCAGGCCGAGCAGCGGATGCAGGCCAAAGGGCTTTGTCAAAAGAACGCCTACCACGTTTTGAATCAGAATGGAACCGATCGTTGTGATCGTAATACCGATCAGGAGCTTTCCGCCGGCATTTTTGATCAGCTTGGCCGACGCGGTCAAGCCAATGGCGGTAAAGAAGATGTCCATAAAGAATTCTTTGAGCACCTTAACATCAAAATTGATGGTAAGAACACCGCCGTTTTTCAGCAGTGAAAGAACGATGCTGACAATCAAGCCACATACGACAACGCCCGGGATACAGTAGGTACGCAAAAACTTGACTCGTTTGACAAGCCAGCGACCAACCAGAACGACCAAAGCTGCGATTGCACAGCTTTGCATTACGTCAAAAGAAATTTCTACCACAAAATCCTCTCCCTTATGTAGGTACTTAAACTGGAACGGGACCGCCGTCCCGTTCTGTCATGGTGTGTGTGGTTTCCAAAAAAACCGAGGTCTCTGCTAAAAAGCTCACCCACCTTTCTTTGTTTTCTCGGAAGCTTCCCCGGCCACCTCGAATATAGTTTGAGTATAAGGAGAGAAAAGAATTATTTCAATTTTAAGTAACTATCGTAATTCTTTTGTAGCTAAAGTAATTGTGCTACTTGAACATATTGCAACAAATACATCTAAAATTTTATTTCATTTTACTAAAAGAATACTTGATTGCCGGTCTTCCCCCTGTCTGATAATCGATTGTACTGGTGATTTCATTCGTTTCTACCATGAAGCTCATATAGCGGCGCACCGTGATCCGCGAAAGGTGCACCCTCTCGGCGATCTCTTCACTGGTGAACATGGACGAGCTGTTTTCCATCAAAAAACGGCGGATCATATTCATGGTGCTGTCGTTCAGACCCTTGGCCAGAATTTGGGACGGCGCCGTTTTGCCCGCACTGGAACAAAGCATTTCATCGATTTCTTCCTGCCGGAGGGCGCCGTCATGGGTATGCCAGCGCTCATGGGACTGGCGGAACTTATCCAAAGCTTCGCGGAAGCGATGGTATTCAAACGGCTTGACCAGATAATCCAGAATACCGCGCGAAACCATCTGGCAGACGATCTGAGCGTCGCTGGCCGAGGTAACCATGATAATATCGGGAGCCTTTCCCATTCCGTGCAGTCGGTCCACGAACTCCATTCCATTCATGACGGGAGTATAGTAGTCCAGAATAATCAAAGGCACATCGTGCCCTTTCAAATATTCCAGCGCCTGCGCGCCATTCTGAAAAACCGCCTGCACCGCAAAGCCGGGAGTATTTTCAATATATCTGCAGTTGATATCCGCCACCATGGAATCATCCTCAATAATGATTACCTGATACATCCTTCTGCTCCTCTCTGGTGAAAGTAATGGTAAAGACGGTGCCTTCGCCCCCTTCTGTCTCTACGTCGATCCGGCCGCCATACTGCCGGACGATGCGGCGCACCAAATACAGACCGGTTCCACGGTATTTCCCCTTGGTGGAAAAGCCCTTTTCAAACATATGCTCCATCACCTCGTGGGAAATGCCCCGGCCGGTATCCTCGCAGACCAGAATATTGCAATCCGGCCGGCAGTACAGGCCAAACTTGATCTCCCGAAGCTCGGATTCGTGGAGGTTCAGGTCTTCGATAGCGTTTTCCAGCAGATTCCCGACGATCGTCGTCATGTCGTCCACGGGAATCAGAAGATCCTGCTCAATGCAGCAGCTGTCCCCCATCAACTTGAGCTGGATTCCCTGTTCCGCCGCGTGCATCATTTTGCCCACGACAAGCGCGCAAAGCTCCGACACACGGATCTGATCTGCCGTTTGGCAAATCACCTGACCGGTAATCAGGTTGCTGTTCATGATAAATCCGATCGCCTTCTCGATCTGCCCTGTTTCCAGATACCCTAAAATCACGTGGAGGCGGTTCGAAAACTCATGGTTATACGAACGCAGCGCGTCGATCATGCTGCGGGCGCCAAACAGCTCGTCCGACATATGCAGCATTTCGGTGCGGTCGTACAGAACCGTCAGAACGCCCTCCGCGGGGGAATTATTATCCTTGCGGATGGGTACCTCGTTGACCAGCACCGAATGCCCTCCGACGATCCAGGAGCGGCGTTCCTCCGGCTGGCCGGTGCGCACCACAGTGTCCTGACGGGTGTCCGGCAGCAATTCCGAAACAGGCCGCCCCTCCAGCATCTGATCTTCCCCAAGCAGACTGCGGGCCGCCGAATTGACAAACAGCACCGTCCCCGCCGTATCGGTGGCGACCAGCCCTTCCGACACCGCGCTGAGGACAACATCCTGACGCAGGTAACGGCGCAGCAGCTCTTCCGGCTGGAAACCCATCAGGGTCTTTCTCATGATCCGAAGAATGGCATGGCTCAGGAAAAAGCCGATGATCAGCATCACGCCCAGGATCATCAGATGCACCAGCGCAATGCTCTGCACACGGGCGGAAATGACTCCGATAAACACCGATACCATCACAAAGCCGATGATTTCTCCCTTGGCGTTGTGAACGGCATGAAACGCCCGCCGCTGAGCGCCCTTTGTGCCGTACCCGATAGTGATATACGGCTTGCTGCCCTGAAGAATGGGAATCTCTTCCCCATCCACATAAGATTCGCCCGTACTTTGCCGGTCGGTATGGTAAAACCGGACTCCGTCCTTATTGCAGACCTCAGCAACGCTGATATTGGGGATCGTCGCATACAGCGCATCCAGAGACTGCTTGACATAAGGCGAGGGATAACCGCTTTCCAGCATAGTCACCACATCTGTTCCCTCCGATATATAAGCCGCGATACCGCTGATCATAGTATCCATTTCTTTTTGCTGGCGGACAATATCAAAATACAGCGTTCCGCCCAGTGAAAGCAGGATCACCAGAGTGGAAATCAGCATGAACCCCCGGTACAGCATGCGTTCCAGCTCGCTTTTTTTCTTCTTGTGATACATAGCTCCTCCCAATTACCGGCAACTTTTTGTCCGAGCAGAAAAAAGCGCCCCTCAATCCACAAATCAGAACCCCGCACCTTTTCATGACGCATCATATACCACAGGCGCAGAGCGCCGTTGTGGTATATTGATCAATCGATGGTATAATAGCCATTTGCGGCTATTATACCATATTTTTTCCACGGAAGAATAGATTATTTTTTACGCGCTTCCCACACAGGAAGTTCTGCTGACACGAGCTTGTCCCTTATGCCGGAAAAGAGTATTTGTTTCGTTCGGTTCCATTTTGGGCTTTTCTTCGTGCGGCTTTGCCGCGGGGAAAATTCTTTTTTTGCCAGTTTGCCCCCCGGTCAGGGTAGAATTTTTTTCTTTCTTTTCGATGGTAAAATAGTTTTTTCCGTGAATGGCCTCACATGAAATTTCTGCTGGCGCAGAGCTTTGCCCCTCGTGCCGGGGCGGGCACTTACTTTCGTGAAAGGACGAAAGTAAGCAAAGGCCTTCCAAAGGACACCTTTGGAATCCGTTTGGGGAACGGTTCCTGAACACACCAACGAAAGCCATCCGTAAGGCGCTCCAATGAAAATGCCCACTCTCCTAGCTGCTACAAATCAAAAGCTTGGCGCTTTCGTCCGTCGGCGGGCATTTTCAGAGCGCTCTCGTCAGCTCGCAGTAGGGCTGCCTGACGGTAGTTTTGATTTGTCAGTTTGCAGAAGACGTTTTTCAGCACAGCGGCTTTTCATACCCTTTTGCGGATGCTAAAGCTTCCCTTATGCACCCACTTCACGCGCAGGCCATGCCTGTGCGTGAAACAGCACCAGAGCGGGAGCTTCTCCCGGTTTCCAAAGGCAGCGCCTTTGGTCGTTGAGTGGGGGGTCCAAGGGGGAGAGAATCGAAACTCCCCCCTTGGCGAATCTTTGCTTCCTTTCTTTGCGA